>CANQQV010000004.1 GCA_947626095.1 uncultured Bacilli bacterium | reverse complement strand
GTGACTCCGATTTCTCGTGTAGGAAACAATCCCTATGTAGCTATTTACTATACATACTCACACAGAGTACAAAGGAAATAAGTGATTTTATCTAAACCAAGATAGACCTCACCTATTTTTCTTTGCACATTAAATTGTATTTCTTTTATTAGCATGACTAGCCAAGTATATAATGATTTCATAAAATCACCTTCCTTTCTTATTATTCGTAGTTTAAAAGATATAAAAAAGCCACGAATAAATAATTCGTGACTCCGATTTCTCGTGTAAGCTCTTCACTCAGCACAGCTCGCAATATGTTTATGTGCTCTCACTTGATTAGAAAGTTACCACATTTATTTTTATTTGTCAACTTTTTTGTCTTGACGTGGAAAACTTTTTAAATAAACACTATGTAGTCGTTCGTTTGTAATATGGGTATAGATCTGGGTAGTAGATAGTGAAGAATGACCGAGAAGTTCTTGAACACTTTTTAAATCGGCGCCATTATTTAACATATCAGTAGCAAAAGTATGCCTTAATACGTGAGGTGAAATATGATGTTTTAAAGCACATTCTTTAACGATTTCATCAATTATGTATTCAACACCACGACTAGTTAGTTCTTCACCATTGTGATTGATTAATAAGAATTTAGAATGGTTGCCGTTTAATAATTCTTCTCGAGGACCAGATAGATATTCTTGTAAGTATTTTTTGGCATAATCACCAAAGAAAACGATACGTTCTTTATTACCTTTACCTATTACTCTTATTTCACGATTATTGATATCAATATCATCTAGCCTAAGACTAGTAATTTCAGAAACACGTAAGCCGGTAGCATATAATAACTCAATAATAAGACGATTACGAAAACCTAATGGGGTGCTGGTATCTATAGAAGAAAAGATTTTATCTAGTTCATCGCTTTGTAAGAAGTTTGGTAGTTTTTTATCTTTTTTAGGATTTTTAATTAATTTAAATTGGTTTATTGTGACAATGTTATGAATTACTAAGTAGGTATAAAAATGTCTTAAAGCACTTAAGATACGAGAGATAGTACTTTTAGAGTATTTAAGTTCATCTAAGTATTTTAAATAGCTTCTTATTTCTTCTTTAGTTATTATTTTATAATTTATCTTTTTGGCGGTAATAAAACCATAATAGTTATCTAAGTCTTTAGTATAGCTAGTAATAGTTGTATTAGGATATCTTTTTTCATTAGTTAGATATTTAATAAAATTATTGATATTTTTAGTTAGATCATCTGTCATATTCGACCTTCTTTACCTTTTTAATATATCATATTTTAGGCAAAGAAAAAAGGCTTAAGGCCTTTTAATAAATTTTTGTTCATCGCTTGGTATAAAACGAAGAGCTATATCATATAAAGCTTTGATTTGATATTCCTGCATTTTATAACATTCTTCATAAGTTAGTTCGTGACCAGCAATAGTAACATGTAAATCAACAATTGTTCCAATCATTAGATATATTTCTTCTTCTTTTTGTTTTTCAGCATCTGGTTCATATCCTTCAGGATGGATACCCATTTTTACTAATTCATGATTACTATAGTCAGGACCATACATGCTTTCAATTTCTGATTGAGTTAAGAATTGTTCTTGTGGTTCATATTCAGGCTCTATTGGTGGTTTTGGTTGTTTTTCTATATCTATTAATAAATCAGCAATCGTCATTTGGGCATTTTCAGCTAAGCCTTCTGCAGGTTCAACAGCTGTAACTTTTTTCCCTTTTTTAACTATACCCAAATCTTTACGAATATCTGATAATTCTTGATATTTCATTTCATATAATTCTTCTAAAGTATATTCAGGAGGTATATTATTAATTATATAATAATTATATATTTCTTCGGGATATTCACTCATACATTTACTGATACGACGATACATTTGACATAATTGACCAAAATTTTTAGCAGATCTATCAATATCAGACATTGTATAGTCTGTTACTCTTAAAATGTAATCTATCATAAATTCGCGATTAAATTCATCAGCCATTATTATCACTCCTACATTAAATATAAGTTATTTTAGATAATAATGCAAATTTATCTTAATATTTATAATAAAAAGACTACTAGTGTAGTCTTTAACTATATTCTTTATTTAATTCAGGAATAATTACTCTTTTAGATAGTTTTATTTGAATACTACGGCGATTAGCATAGTTGATAGTTTTAAATCTTTGTAAAGCTTTAATTGTTTCTTCAGGATTAGCGTCAATAAAGAGTTTTAAGTTTTTAATTAAGTATTTAAACTCCTCTACTTTGCTATCGCTTGTTTTACCAGTACAAAGATTAGTTATTTTATTTAAAACACTTTTATTATTTTTGTTGGCAATAATGTAACTAATTATCGTATTTTCATCTAAAATAGTATTGTCGTTTTTAAAGATACAACCTTCTTTTAATTCGTTAAAACGATCTTTAGAGGGATAGATGATAGTAAAATCAATAAAACGTTCATCTAAGCTAATCATATTTAATTTGATTGTTTCAAGTAAAAGTTCTTCTTTAGTAACTTTTTTGGTAAATTCATCAATACCTTCTAAAGTATTTAAGTTTTCGTTATTGTAAAAAGAAGTTAAGTTCCACTCTAATGGGAGGTAATCATTGTTACCTCTTTTGATTGCTAGAAGATATTTATTTGGTTCTATATTTGTCATCTAACCACCTCTTTAAGAGAGGGATTATATCATAGATGGATTTAGGAAGTCAATAAGTTAGAAGAAATATTTTTTGATGAGTTTGAAAAAGTCTTCTGCTTCTTCGTTAATAAATGAATCAATACTACTACCTACTTTGTTGCCAATCTTAGATACAGGAGTACGAGTATCAACATAGTTATTTTCGGTATAGTTTTTGATATCAACGTAGTTACCATCTTTGACGTCTTGTTCGAATTCTTTAATTTTTTCTTCCGTGATAATGGTTTTTTTAGTTAATTCATTTTGATAGTTTCCACTTTCTACTTGGTAGTAACTGATTAAAAAGTAGATAAATAAGATAGTTAAAATGGTACGGAAGATAATCCACGCGCGGCGACTATTTTTCATTATGCACCTTCTATGTATTTTAAGATTACTTTAGCAAGAATTTTTAAACTATTATTTAATTCTTCTATTTCATTATATTGTCCACCTAGTTCAATTAGAACTGATTTAGGTGATAAATCTTGGTTATAGATTCCATTTACCCCTTCACCACTTTTTTTACTAATACCTCTAGTTATACCAGGTAGTTCTTCGTCTAATAAGTCTTTTAGCTTAGTAGCTAAAGCTAAGTTTGTTTCGCAGTTTTCATGTTCCATACCGACTACAAAGAGGATTTTAGCATAGGAGGTATTGTCTTTCGTATATGTTGTGGCAGTTTTAGAAGATGAATCACGGTGGAGATCGATAATAAGCTTTAATGAAGGGTTTTCCTTTATTTTATTTTCAATAAGAATTTTAGATGCATCATAGCTATAGCGATATGACCAGTTATTCTCTTTTAAAACGTCGGTAACACTACCTTCTTCAATATATGTATTTAAGCCGTAATCAGTTAAATAATCTTTTAAGATATAGTTCATGGTTTTAACGGTGGGTTTTATATTATATAATTCTATGTATTTATCTGAGTAGCCTTCTGTTTCATGAGTACTATAGATATAAATATCCAAGTTTTGATGGGGTTTTACTTCATTATTTACTTCAATGGTGGGAGTTGAATCTCCGAGTAATTTAAAGTTATTTTGTAAGATATATTGGGGATTTTGGTAAGTTTCTAAGAATTTATTAGAGGTTTTATTGTTTTTGGTACTATTAATAATGTGCGTTATTATCTCTTCATTAGTTAATTTACTTAGATAATTTTTATATATTAATTGATATGTAATATTAAATGATGTAAATGTTAGAAATAAAATAAATAAAACTTTAATAATTTTACGTTTTAGACGTTTACGGGGTTTAAAATTTTTAGCCATAATCTTTTCACCAGTTTAAGTATAAGAGATATAATGATAAAAAAATTACGTTTTTTGTTCTTTTACCTTGCAATTAATCCTAATCTTTAGTATAATTCTATTTGTATTTAAAGGAAGGAGCGACGAAGATATGGCTAATATTAAAAGTTCTAAAAAAGCAATTAAAGTTATAGCTAAGAAAACTTTAGCAAATCATGATTATAGTGCTAGAGTTAAAAACTCTATTAAAGAATGTGAAAATGCTATTGCTGCTAAAGAAGTTGACGCTGCTACTGAAGCTTTAAACAAAGTACAAAAGAACATTGATAAAGCTGTTAGCAAAGGTATTATGAAAAAGAATACTGCTGATAGAGAAAAATCAAGATTAAATAATAAAGTAAAAGATATGAAGTAATAATACTTCATTTTTTTGTGTCTACTATATGAAAAAGTTAAGGACTTAGATGGTGCTTATGATATAATAGTAATGGTGATATGATGATAAAGCTTAAAAGAATTGTCTTTATTATAGTTTGGATAGTTGTTATTGTAGTAATTGGCATGAACTATGAAAAAATATATAGTAGAATAAATGAATTCTTTACTAATAAAAGAGAACCAGTTATTAAAGATAGTAATATATATGAACGTAATTATGATTATATGTTTGTGAAAGATGTTAGTTATTTTGAACCTGATAGTTATACTGATTTAGTTAATATATATTATACTGTATTAAATAATGGTTGGGATGAATTTACTTTTTATTGTAGTGAAGATTATGATGATTGTTTGGATGATGTAGGTAAATTAAGTAATGATAATGATTTACTTAGTAATATTAATGATTTTATTAATCCATATAATAGTTATAAAGCAATTAAAACTTCATATGATGAATCTGGGGAGATAACAGTTAAAGTAACCCATTTATATAATAGTAAAGAAATTAAAGACATTGAAACTGAACTTGATAGAATAATCCAAGAAAATGTTAATGATAAGATGGATAATCGAGAAAAAATAAAAGTATTACATGATTATATCGTTAATAATACAAAATATGATAGTAAGAAAGCTAATGAAGATGATAGTCCTTATGATTCAGCAAGAATAAATGGGGTCTTATTTGATCATTATGGTATATGTAGTGGATATGCTGATACGATGGCAGTTATTTTAGATAAGCTTGAGATTCCGAATTTTAAAGTTTCTTCTTCTAATCATGTTTGGAATGCCGTTTATTTAGATAATAAATGGTATCATTTAGATTTAACTTGGGATGATCCAGTTACGACGACTGGTAAAGACTTACTAGAACATAGCTATTTCTTAATAAGTACGGAAGAATTAAGAAATCAAGATCTTAAAAATAATAATTCAAATGATGATCAAAATAATCATTATTTCGATGAAAATATCTATTTAGAATTTAAGACAAATTAAAAGAGCATTATTGCTCTTTTTGTTTTTCTTCAATATAATTTATTACTTCATTTATTGTTTCTTGGAAATTTTCGTAATTAACGTTAAACCAATGTAAGTTTAATTGATTATTAAAGAAGGTGTATTGTCTTTTAGCATAGTTTCTTGAATTCTTTTTGATTAAATCAATACTATTGTTAAAAGTACTTTGATCTTCGAAGAAATCGATTAATTCTTTATAACCGATGGCTGTATTTAAGGCGCGACTTTCGGGATACTTTTTATGAAGGGCTTTTACTTCATCAACTAAGCCATCTAAAATCATTTTATCGACTCTTTTATCAATTATACTATATAGTTTTTCGGTATCAGTAGTTAAACCAATAAAGATAACGTCATTATATAATAGTTCTGGTTTAGTTTTAGTTATTAAAGTTTCTTTGCGTTTTTTATTTAGGTATCTTACTAAACGACGACGATTATTTTTATCAATATTTAAATCTGGATCATATGCTATAAGTTCTTCATAGATTTCGTCATTGGATAAGTCGTTAAATTCTTCATCTTTAGTTTCTTCGTATGATAATTGGTAATCATATAAGGCACCTTTAATATATAAACCTGTGCCACCGACAATAATAGGAATTTTGTTTTTATTTTTTATTTCGGTAATTTTGGAACGGCAATCAAGTTGGTAATTATAGATATTATAATCTTCTGTTAGTGATTTAATATCTAAAAGATAATGAGGTATACCTTCTCTTTCTTTTAATGTGGCTTTAGCGGTTCCAATATCTAACTCTTTGTATACCTGCATGGAATCAGCATTAATTATTTCGCCATTATATATTTTAGCTAGTTCGATACTTAGTTTAGTTTTGCCGACACCTGTAGGTCCTGTTATAACTATAATCATGATAATCACCCTTTTTCTTTGCTATTATAACATGATAATTAGTAAAGTAAAAAGATATTTACCTTTTAAATAAGATTAATATGATAAAATAGTGATATATGGAGTTGATAGTAGTGAAAAATAGTAATTTAAAGAATGCTTTTAAATATGCTAAAAAACAAAAGAAAGTTTTTATCTTTTATTTTTTAGCTAATATTTGTTTGGCTGTCATTGGAGCGGTTGTTCCCCTACTTTCAGCTCGTGAATTGCTTTTTTTAACAGATGGCTTATTAAAGAATTTATTTTATTTAAGTCTTATAATATTAATGGTTGAATTGTCTCGTAATATATGTCATGCTTTGGCACGTAAATATTCACAAATATTTGCTCGAGAAGTCTTAAAAGATATTCAAATTGATATGGCTAACGAAGTATTAAAAATTGAAACGGCAGATTTAGATAAGAAGTCAAGTGGGGTTTTTATTGATCGTCTAGTAAAAGATACTTCGAGAATATCTGATATATTCTTACAACTTAATATGTCGGTTACCGATGTAATAACTAATATTGGCATATTAATTGCGATATTTGTTATAAATAAAGTGATATTTGTCTATTATATTGTAGGAATTATTTTGATTTTTATCTTAGAAAAGATACGTATAAAAAAATATAATGCAATGGATAAGGAATATCGTCGTCATGCAGAGAAAACAACTGGTTTAGCTAGTGAATTAATTAGAGGTATTAGAGACATTAAAGTATTAAATGCTAGTGAATCATTTATGAATTCAACTAGTGAAAAAATAACGGAATTAAATCAAGAAAGATATAAAATGAGCGAAGTGATGCGTCGATATTCATTAATTACTGGTAGTGTTAGAGATATCTTAGATTTTGGTTTAATATTACTAGCAATTTTTATGATAAGTCATGGAGATATTACAATAGCTAGTGTTGTTATTATTTATATGTATCGTGGCAGAGTATTTAATTTACTTACTTTGGCTTCACAAATGATGGAATGGTATAAAGATTTTAATTTATCGGCTTCTCGTGTTTTTGAAATAATTGATAGTGATGTGTTTGCGAAAGAAAAATTTGGAACTAAGCATCTGGATAAAGTTAAAGGTGACTTTGAATTTAAAAATGTTTCATTTAGTTATGATGATAAACAGAAAGTCTTAGATAATATTAGTTTTAAGATTAAACATAATGAAACAGTATCTTTTGTCGGAAAATCAGGGGCTGGTAAAACAACCATCTTTAATTTACTAGCTAAAATGTATAATATTAAAGAAGGTCAAATACTAATTGATGGTGTTGATATCGAAGAATTAGATCGTGATTCAATTAGAGGTAATATAAGTATTATTACACAAAATCCATATATCTTTAATATGACGATTAAAGATAATCTTAAGATAGTTAAAGAAGGTTTAACTGATGAAGAGATAGTTGAAGCTTGTAAAACAGCAATGCTTGATGAATTTATTGAAAGTTTACCAGATAAATATGATACTTTGGTTGGTGAAGGTGGTTTAAGTTTATCAGGTGGACAAAGACAAAGACTAGCAATTGCAAGAGCTTTAGTGCAAAAGACAAAGATTATCTTATTTGATGAAGCGACTTCAGCCTTGGATAATGAAACACAAAAAGGTATTCAGGATGCAATTAATAATATGAAAGATGATTATACAATCTTAATTATCGCCCATCGTTTATCAACAGTTATTAATAGTGATAAGATTATGATGGTTGATAAAGGAAAGATTGTAGCAACTGGTACACATGAAGAATTACTTAAGAATAATAAAGAATATAAGAAGTTATATGATATGGAACTTAAAAAGAATCAAAATTAATTGATTCTTTTTTTAATTCATAGCACGTTTAAACATTTTTTCTAGGTCGTAGACGCTAAATTTAATAATGGTAGGTCTACCATGAGGACAATTATAAGGATTGTCAGTATTAACTAGTTCATTTAAGATTTCTTCTTGTGCTTCAGTACTTATTCTAGTATTAGCTTTAATAGACATTTTACAAGCTAAAGTAATAGCGATATGTTCATTAAATTTAACAGGATCAAAACGAGAACCGATACTGATAATAGTATCAAAGATTTTATGAATTGATTCTTCTTCGTAACCTTCTTTTAACCAAGTTGGATGTTCTTTAATAGTATAAGTATTAAGACCAAATTCTTCAATAACAAAGCCCATATTAGTTAAGATATCTAGATGTTCTTTGATAGTTAAGAAATCACTAGTATTTAGTTCGATATTAATGGGAAATAATGGGGCGACTGTCGTTATTTCTTTTTCTTTTAAAGCTTTTAAGTACTTATCATAATTAATACGTTCTTGAGCTGCATGTTGATCGATTAAATAAATTCCTTCTTCGTTTTGAGCGATAATATATGTCCCTAAAGCTAAGCCAACAGGATATAAAACAAGTTTTTTAAATTCGTTATTAATGATTATATCTTTTGGTTCATCGTATGGTGTATCTTCTTCTTGGACACTTAAATCTAATTCAGCTTGGTACTCTTCTCTTTTTGGTTCTTTTTCAACTACTTTCTTTTCGACTATTTCGTTTTTAACCATTGAGGTTGGTAATGATATTTGGCTTTTTTGTTCTTCTTTTAAAGCATTGGGTATTAATAGTTCTTGATATAGTTTAGTTTTGATTGTATCAACTATCATTTTATATAGTTCTTCAACTTTACTTAGTTTAATATCTTGTTTAGTTGGGTGAATATTAACATCTATTAAAGTTGGATCTGTTTCAAATTTTAAGACAACAATTGGATATTTTATATCTGGTTTATAGGTATAATAAGCGTCGTTAATTGCTCGATTTAAATCATTATTTTTAACAACACGACCATTAACAATAGTTATCATGTGATTACGATTAGATTTTAAGATAGCTGGTTTACAAATATAACCTTCCATATCATAATCATCAATACTAGCTTTAACTTCTAACATATTACTAGATACACTTAAGCCATATATTTCGTGAATAGTTTTAAGAAGACTATTAGAACCACTAGTTTTAGTAAGAGTTTTATCGTTATTAGTAAGTTCAAATTGAATATTAGGATATGATAAAGCTAATTTTTCAATATACGATACGGTATTAGCTAGTTCGTATTGTTCACTTTTTAGATATTTTAAACGAGCTGGAGTATTATAAAATAAGTTATATACGCTTATGATAGTACCTTTACGACTATCAGATGGTTCGTCAATTTCTAATTTACCACCTTTAATATGTAAGTGAGTACCTATTTGGGTAGCACAAGTAATTAAATCAACGTCTGATACGGAAGCGATAGATGGTAGAGCTTCACCACGGAAACCTAGGGTATTAATAAAGAATAAGTCATCTTCTTTAGTTAATTTACTAGTAGCATGTCTTTGAAATGATAATAAGGCATCATCATGTTCCATCCCTATTCCATCATCTGTTACTTTTATTTCTTTTAAGCCACCATCAATTAAATCGACTTTAATACTAGTAGCATGAGCATCAATACTATTTTCAACTAATTCTTTAACAACTGATGCACATTTTTCAACTACTTCACCAGCAGCAATTTTATTTGCTAAGTTTTCACTCATTACTTTTATTTTAGCCATTTTTAACCTCCTAGAATAATGATTTTCTTATTTCGAATAAATTATCATTTACAGTATAAATCTTTAAATGACAAGCTTTTTTGATATTAATAAAACCTAATGATTTAATTATTAAATCAGAGTTATCGGGAATATCTAATTCAATACTTTGTAAGGTAGTTAATTCAGGATTATCATTAAAGATACGTTTAATATTAAGTTCATTACTAATATAGAATGTTAAGCTATTAATACTATTAACATCAATTCTTAATTTATCTTCGATGACTAATGAAGTAATATTTTTGGTTTGATATGTTATTGGTTTAAGATACTTTTTAGGATTTACTCTTTCAATTAAATCGTATTCGTTATTTTCATATATAACATTATTTAAAGTAAAACCAGGTGAATCGATTAAAGTAAGATTATCGTTTATCGGAATTTTAATAAAATCAATAGTTGTGTTAGGTATTGAACTCGTAGTTATTTTATTTATATTTTCATTATACATTGTATTTATTTTATTAATAAGATTAGATTTACCACTATTAGCATAGCCTAGTATATAACATTCTTTAAGATGATGCTTTTCTAAGTTACTTATTAAATCTTTAGTATTTAAGTTTTTCTTAGTACTTTGATAATAGATATTATCAGTTATTTGATATGTTTCTTTTAAATAATTAGTAAGTTTAGCTTTATTAATTGATTTAGGAATAATATCTAGTTTACTAATTATTAAAGATTTAGGAACTTTAATTTTATTATATGATGCTAAAGTTTCAGTGTTAATATTTAGAAAGTCAATCATGAAATAAACGTATTCCGCCTTTTTATTTACTTCTTTTATGAGATATTCATTAATATTATCTAGTTTAGTAATAAATTTATCGTTATAGTTATTGATTTTAAAGCATCTTTCACAGTATTTTACTTCATTAAGATCTTTTTTGGGCGTATAACCGATTTTATCTTGATATTGATTTTGTAAAACACTACCACAGCCGATACATTTATTCATAATATTCACCTCTTTTAATAATGTTAGTTTTTTTAATTAAGTGTTTTTCACGTAGACGACTTATCTTAGAAAAAATATAGTCGTGTTTAGTTAAAGGATCAACTAAAATACTTAGGATTTTTAGTTTATTTGAACCTTTAATATCAGTATATAGTTCATCACCAATCATCGCTATTTTAGTTATATCAAGGTTATTATTTTTTATTAAGCGCTTAAAAGTAATAGTTAATGGCTTTAAAGATAAGTAATAGTACGGAACTTTAAGAGCACTACCAAATTGTTTAACACGTCTTTTTAAAGCGTTTGATAAAATATATATTTGAAAACCTTGTTTTTGAAGTTTATTAAATAAGGTTATTACTTCTTTAGATGGAGTTATAGTACGACAATCAGCAATAGTATTATCTAAATCAAAGATTAAGTATTTAATGTTTTGCTTCTTTAATAAGTCGTAATTAATAGTAAAGATATTTTGATAATACATTTTTGGTTGATAAATACTAGTCATAAACAAAAACCTCATCTATATTATAACTTATTATTCAATTTAAAAAAACTACTTTCGTAGTTTCTTTATTGATTGTTTTTAACAAAGTTGTAAGCGTCTTTACACATTTCTTCGATTTCTAATTCAGCATGCCAATTAAGTAATCTAGCAGCTTTATCGGTAGCAGCATAACAAGCATCGATATCACCTGGACGGCGATTGACAATTTTATAAGGAATTTTGATACCATTAACTTTTTCAAAGGTATTAACTATTTCTAGAACACTATAACCTTTACCAGTACCTAGATTATATGTATCAAGGCCTTCGTCTTTTATAACTTTTTCGATAGCTTTGATATGACCTTTAGCTAGATCAACAACGTGAATGTAATCTCTTACACCAGTTCCATCTTTAGTATTATAGTCATTACCAAAGACATTTAATTCTTTTAATTCCCCAGTAGCTACTTTAACGATATATGGCATTAAATTATTTGGAATGCCATTAGGATTTTCCCCAATTAAACCACTTTTATGAGCACCAATTGGATTAAAGTATCGAAGAATGGCAATACTCCAAGTATTATCGGAAGTATATAAATCATTTAAGATATTTTCAATCATTAATTTAGTTGAGCCATATGGATTAGTTGTTTGTAGAGGAAAATCTTCGGTTATTGGTAATTGATGTGGTTTACCATAAACGGTAGCACTAGATGAAAAGACTAGTTTTTTACAATTATATTTATTCATTACTTCTAATAAAGATAAAGTTGAATCTAAGTTGTTGCGATAATACATTAGAGGTTTAGATACTGATTCACCAACCGCTTTTAGTCCAGCAAAATGGATGACCGCATCGATATTCTCTGCATTAAAAATTGTTTCTAAGGCATTTTTATCACAAACATCATTTTCATAGAATGTTACGTCTTTATTAGTTATTTGTTTAATTTTATCAATAACATCTTTTTTGGAATTACATAGATTATCGATGATTACAACTTCATAGCCGTTTTCGAGTAATTCAACACAGGTATGGCTACCTATGTAACCACAACCACCAGTTACTAATATTTTCATTTGTTGCCTCCTTAATTAATCAGTATTGCATGTTTCATTAGTTGAAGCAAAGATTCTTGTACATTCTGGATCAGAACATAAATGTTTATCTTTGATATATAACAATTTAGTTTGTTCATCTTTATTTTTAGGAGTAAATGTTATTACCCCATTTTTAATTTTATATTTACCAGTTTCGATATCTTCTTCTAAAGCTTCATCGGAATCAGAAAAAGTATAATTATTAAAACTTTTTAAATTATATAAGGACATGTTACTTTTGGCTGATTGTTGATTGACATTAACGACAAAGTCAAGTTTTTCAATTTCTTCGATATAAGTACCAACATTATCTAAGGTTGAGAAGCTAATAACATATGCATCGTTAATATCAGGATTTGGTCCTAGACCGTCTTCATATCCTTCTTTTGGGGCTGGATTAACTGATATAACGTTTTCAAAAGTTTCAGCTAGTTTTTCTAACTCTTGATCTTGCTTTTCGGTATGACCATCTTTAAGTTGAACAACGACTAGAGAATGTTCAGTATAACTACACCAGTAGCCTTGATATTTTTTATTACTTTGCCAACGATAGATTGAGGCACAAATAATAAGAAATAAGCCAATGATAACGATAACAAGTAAAAATTTTTTATTACTTGTCATTTCTTTTTGTTTCTTTGGCGTTTGTTTTGTTTTTGGTTTGTTTGTTTTTGGTTGTTTAACTCTTTTTTCTACTCTAACTATTTCCACTTTTATACACCTCTTATATATTCATATTCTTTATCATTTTTTAAATCAATTAAATGCATTAAGTCATCAGAAACATCGATTAATCTATACGTTGCTTTATATTTATCATGATCAATATTATCTTTTTCAGCTGTATATATTATATCATCTTTTATGTAATAATAGATAAATTCATGTTCATCTATTGTATTTGGTTTGACAAATGTAGCATAGTCGCCACTTTTAATTGCTTCAACATAGTAATTAGTATGGTTAGAAAAGAAAAGACTATGATATGTTGTATAATCTAATTTTTTAGGATCTCTAAATTCATAGTTTTCCCATAGTTGAATTAGTTTGAAGTATTCATTATTTTTATAGAATTCCTTAGCTTCATCTAAAGTCCAAGCCAAATTCAAATTATCGTTAGCAATACCAATATTACCATTATTATATTCAGTTACAGCTTTATTATAATATTCTTTTAATTCATCTTCACTAGAAAGGTTTAGATTGTCTAATAAAGTATAATTTTTAAGATCTTTGTAGAGATTTTGATAATTTGTATATTCACTTTGTACAACATATGCTTTATTTTTGTAAACATAGTAACTACATTTATTATAAGTTAAATCTATGTTATCAACAAAGTATGCGAAAGTTTTATAATCCATGTGATTATAATCGACATAATATATTTTGGAATGGTTTTTTTCAGAAAAAGTCTTTAAATCATTCATAAAGGCATCATAATTATTATTCTTACTATTAACAAAGGCAAAGACAAATGATTTGTTTTCGTTAATATTGGCTAATAGATCATGACTGGTTATTTCTACTACTTCATATTTATATTCAGATTTACAAGCTGGTATTATTAAACAAAATAGCAGTAAGATAGTTATTCTAAGTAATCTTTTCATATTATCATTCCTTGAATTGATTATATCATTTTTACCTTTTATTTTAAATATAATTAATTAGGTGATTAGATGTTTTTAAGATTATTAAATCTATTTAAAGGTTTATTTGCTTTTACTGGGAGTTATTCGAATAATGTATTTCCGGAACCACTAAGTAGTGATGAGGAGGATGAATGCATTAAACTAATGATGAATGGAGATATTGAGGCACGTAATAAGTTAATTGAACATAATTTGCGTTTAGTGGCCCATTTATGTAAAAGATATGAAGATAAAAATATATCTAGTGATGATTTAATTAGTATTGGAACGATTGGTCTTATTAAAGGAATTGATAGTTATAATCCTAATAAGAAGATTAAAATAACGACTTATATAGCTAAATGTGCGGAGAATGAAATCTTAATGTATTTTAGAAGTAATAAGAAGTATGGTAATGATATTAGTTTAAATGATTATATAGGAATTGATAAGGATGGTAATGAAATATCATTAATGGACGTATTACCTAATACTGAGGATGATTTACCGACATTAATCTTTAATAATATTAATATTGAGTTATTACATAAGTATTTAGAAGTATTAAGTAAAAGAGAAAAAGAGATAATTGTTAAAAGATATGGCTTATATAATACAGATATTTATACGCAAAAAGAAATAGCTAAAGAATTACATATATCAAGAAGTTATGTCTCAAGAATTGAGAAACGAGCTTTAACCAAATTGTATAAAGAATTTTTTAAGAATAATCGCAATTAAAAAAAAGAGATTACTCTCTTTCGTCTAAATTAATATTATCAACGTCATCAACCATAGTAAGTTGTTCAGAAACAACTTCTTTAATACGAGCTTTATAAAGTTTAATACTACGACGGAGATTATCCACTTCTATTTCCGTTTTTTCAGCTTTAATTAAGGCATCGTTAACAATTTGTGATGCGTCTTTTTTGGCATTTGCAATAATTAAATTTGCTTCTTCTTTGGCTATTTTTCTTATTTGATTTGATGAGTCTTCAGCAACTAAAACCGCTTTATTCATTGTTGTTTCAATATCTTTATAACGGTTTAGTTCATTTTTAAGCATGGCTATTTCTTCATCTTTACTTTTTAATTTGTTTAGCATGCTTTCATATTCGGTTGTTACTTCATTAACAAAATTATTTACTTCGTTTTTGTCATAGCCATTAGTTACTATGTTAAAGTTTTTCATGACTCACCCTCTTATAAAGAGTATGATATTACCATTCTATTTCTTCTTCGCTTTTTTCTTGTTCTTTGGCACTATCATCACTTATTTTACCTTGAACATTAACATTATTTGGTGTACAAAGATAAATTCCAACACCAACTTTTTGCATAGTTCCGCCTATAGCATAAATGCAACCGCTCAAAAAGTCAATAATTCTTTTTGCTTGATCAGATGTTACACGTTTTAAATTTACGACAACACTATTACGATTTTTTAGATGATCAGCGATTTGTTGAGATTCTGAATAAGCACGGGGCTCAAGTAAAATCATCTTATTAGAGCTATTATCTACTTCTTTACTATCTGTTTCATAGTAGTTATCTTCTGTTCCATTTAAACTTCTTTCATCTTCATCAACTGGTTCAAATATCTTCTTTATACTAAATGCCATATAATATGCCTCCTACACTTTATTACCCTTTTAATTATATATGATATTGATTATTTTTTCAATATGATTATTTTAAAAGAACTATATTTTTTATTCAGTTGGTAAATGAAAAGTTAATTTAGGGCTATTTTTACGTAAATCAAGTTGGTTGGCGATTAAACATTCATATATTGAATGAAGACTTTTGATTTTTTCATTTTTTGGTGTTTGATGTAGTCTTACTACTTTTTCTATTTCTTTAGCACTAAGATCTTTATTTGATGAACTATAAATTTCTGAGGTTGTTTTTATAGAAGCTATTATTATTTCGTCTCGATGCTTTGTATATGTTATTTGAATATTTTCACCATATAAATGATATATCTCAATACCATTTATTTCTTTTACTTTTGTTCCTTTTATCATGTCATTAGCTAAATTATATAGTAAGACATAAATTTCTTCATATTGAGTAATATCTATTAACTCTAATTGAGAAAGAATAATAGGTATATTGAATTTGTTAGTGATAAAGTAGAAACTTTTTGAAGTTGGTTTTTGAGGATTTTTAATATTATTTATTATAATTTTTAATGAGGATAATTTTTGCGTTAATATTTCTAATGATATCTGTTCTTCATAGGAACCAGCTATTAATTCAATATAGTTGCATAATGATATTATTTCTTCATAATGACGAGAAATAATTGATGCAAGAGTTATATCTTCTAAGTTTAGAAGAAGTTTTTCGGCTTCATTCATTGTATTAAGGTCTTCTTCTAAAAGATATTTATGAAGGACTTTTAAATTTTGTTTGCGTTTTTTTTGCTTTTCTACCCTAGACATAGCTTGCTTCATTTTTTCTTCGTACTCTTTTTTGGTTTCTTCTGGAAGTTCAGAATCTTTTAGAAGTCGATAAAATTTCTTTTGATCAACTGGTAATTTGATTATTTTGCCATCTTTAATATATTCTTCAATTTGACTTATTTGACCTTTTTTCTCTTGTTTATTTGGTTCTTTAGTTAAATCATTATATAGATTAGTTAGAAACTCTTTAATTTGTTGATTACTTTGATCAACGTTAATGATTAAAAATAGTTTTTTTAACGAAAAAAGGAAATTATCTTTAGGAGCATCGAAATTTACTAAGTTACCATTTGATAAATAGACATTGATATCGCTTAAGATTGTTCTTTTGATATTATGTGGATTCTTATTAATATAGTGAACTAATTTAGCTAGAAGGTTAAAGAATACTTCATTAGGAATTTGGTTTTTAATGCTATAGTTAATTAGTTCTTTGATAGTATTATCAAGAGGATATACTTCCCCTACTATTTCGCCATTTTTATCGATGGATGATATTGTATTTTTTAATTCACTAATTTGTTTATATAATTCGTTTTTAGTTGCTACCAAATCGTTTTTAACACGAGTATAAACAAATTGTCTTAGTATGTTTTCTGATGGCTTTAAATGAATATTAAAAAGATGTCTTGGTTGTTTTGACAAATACAATTTTATAAAATATTCTTTTGATCCATATTTAGTTATGTCAAATTCTTTAATCGGCGGCAGTGAAGAAATTTCGGTTTCAATTTCATTTAGTTTGATGCTTAATTCATTTACTATTGTCATTAGATATTCTTTAAATTTTATTAATTCCATTTTAATCACGCCCTTTTTAAAATACTTTGTCTATTATATAATATTTTTTTTAGTTGACCAAACGAAAAGGCAGAAGTTTTTCTGCCTTTACTGGAATTTGACATTAAAATTCAATTTTACTTTTGATATAATCAGCTAATTCGTCGATATTAAGTTTAATTTGTTCCATAGTATCACGATCTCTAACTGTTACAATGTTATTTTCTAAGGTTTCGTCATCAACGGTAATACTAAATGGTGTTCCAACGGCATCATTACGACGATAACGTTTACCAATTGAACCAGATTCATCATATGTAACATAGAAATCTTTACATAATAATGAATATATTTCCATAGCTTTATCTTTATGAACTTTTTTAATTAATGGTAAGATTGTAGCTTTTATTGGTGCTAAAGCTGGATGAATTTTTAATACTTCGCGAGAATCATTATTATCTAGTTCTTCTACTTCATATGCATTACAAATAAAAGCTAAGATAGCACGATCTAAACCTAGTGATGGTTCAACGACATATGGAACATATTTCTCATTTGTTTCAGGATCTAAGTATCTTAAATCTTGTTTTGAATGTTCCATATGAACACCTAAGTCATAGTCTGTACGATCAGCTATACCCCATAATTCACCCCAACCCATTGGGAATAGGAATTCAATATCAGTTGTAGCTTTACTATAGAAGGATAATTCTTCTTTAGAATGATCACGATATCTAAGTTTTTCTTTTTTCATGCCTAATGATTTTAACCAATCGATGCAGTAATTTTTCCAATAACCGAACCACTCTAAGTCGGTATCTGGTTTACAGAAGAATTCTAGTTCCATTTGTTCAAATTCACGTGTTCTAAAAGTAAAGTTACCTGGAGTTATTTCATTACGGAAACTTTTACCAGTTTGACCTATACCAAATGGGATTTTAGCACGCATACTTCTTTGAACATTTAAGAAGTTAACGAATATTCCTTGTGCTGTTTCTCCACGTAGATATACTTTAGATTTAGTATCTTCTGTTACACCTTGGTGAGTTTCAAATAATAAGTTGAATTTTCTAATTGGGGTAAAATCTTCAGCACCACATTTTGGACAAGTAATATGATTGTCTTTAATAAAGTTTTCAATCTTTTCATTATCCCAACCATCGCCGGTTTCTTTACCTTTAGTAAATTCTTCGATTAATTTGTCAGCACGATGACGACTTTTACATTTTTTACAATCGATTAAAGGGTCATTAAAGTTTGTAACGTGGCCACTAGCTACCCAAACTTCTGGATTCATAAGAATAGCAGCGTCTAAGCCATAGTTATAAGGATTTTCTTGTATAAATTTTTTCCACCATGCACGGCGAACATTTTCTTTTAATTCTCTTCCTAATGGTCCGTAATCCCAAGTATTTGATAAACCACCATATATTTCACTTCCTTGGAAGATGAAACCATATTGTTTGCAATAATTGACAATATCATCCATTTTAATTTCTTTCATAATCAATTCCTCACTTTCATTTATTAATGATTTTTTAATAAAAAAACTTCTAGAAATTGTAGGAACGAGTATAACCCGCGGTTCCATCCTACTTATTTCTAGAAGAAATCACCTTATTTTATATAGCTCATGGTTGCCAACCCACTCATCGCTTGTATGAACTAATTATAACAAATTATTTTTTTAAGTCAACTTTATTTTTCCTATAATCAAATATAATAACTATTATGTATATTATTAAACTTATAAGAGATATTATAGTTCCTTCTTTAATTAAAGGAGTATGGTATTTAAGTTCAATGGTATGTTTCCCTTTATCCATATAAGTACCTAGGAAGTATTTGTTTACGTTTAAGATTTCTGATTTTTTACCATCGATATATAAATCCCAGCCATCAACATAAGCAGTAGCAAATTGGATGATACCTGGTTCTTCTAAATCAACCGTACCTTTCATGTAACCATTTTTATATTCAATTGTTTCGTAATTTGATTTATTTAAGTTGGCGACATCTTCTTCGTAATCATCAAATGTAACTAGTAGGACTTCTAAGTTATCATATGTATAGGTACCAAGAGCTGATAAAGTTAATGTTATTTTGTTGTCTTCAAGGTCAGCCAAATTATCGAAATATCCAAGATTTAGTAATACGTTATTGCTACCACTTGAATATGAGTCGTAACGATTATCACGTGTTGGTTTTTCATATGTTTCTTCGTTAAAATCAATTTCTAAATTATATGAATATCGCTCTTCGTAATGCTCGTACTTTTTATTAAAGCCACGTTTAGAATATTTGTCTTTAGTAGTTTTTAAGTCGTATAATTCACTTTTGGTGTATGGTTGATAATTTAAATTGTTGATTTTTAAATATATTTCGCCATGAAATTCTTGATTTGGATCGATAGTAATTTCTATTTCATTATTTTTCTTATCGTTTTCCTCATTATTAGTTACGACTATTTTTTTACTATAATCTGACATAGTAAATAATAATGGTTTTATGTTCTTATCTATTTTTTCTTGGTAATTATCATTATGGGTTAAATCATTATTATTTGTTTTATCTAAAACAACATTATTAAGTAAGCTATTTTCTTTTTCAATATTGGATAATTTTTCATATTCTTCATTTGTGATATATTTATCGTAATACTGAGCAAATGGTACATAATATTTATTTTGATAAATATTTGATTTATCTTCTTCAATTATTTCATAACCATATGGTAAATTTTTATCATCTTCCATTACATAATATTTTTTACCAAGTAACGTATTGATTCTAGTTCGATAATCAAATTGTTTTATTTCACTACTGGTATAATAAGTGAAATTAGATAAATCATATCCTAGTTGTTGAATGATGTTAGGAACAATACTGTAGTAATAATCTGTTGAATTGTAGCCTAAATATAAAGCATCATTTTGAATACTACTTTGAGTCTTACCAATTTTATAGTAGTCTTTGTCTTGGTCGACTATTTCGGTAATCTTTGATGAAAATAAAGGCGTGGTATTATAATTGGTATCATAAATGTTTTTGATCTTACCAGAACCGATGAATTCATCTAGATAATTATTATAGTCATAGAATAATGTTACATAATTAGCAGTGATGCCAACTACTATTATTGTTATTAAAATATTAAAGCAATTATATTGTTTTAATAATTGATATTTATTAAAGAAATTATTAATGTTTTTCTTATATAGAAAAATTAAAGTTAATAATACAGTACACATAATTGTTAATACTATGACTTTATTTAAATCACCAAAATGAAAAGCTATAATATAATATATTAAATTAAATAAAACGATTATTATTATATCTTTTTTATTTAATTCGTTGTAGTTGTTTAAGAATTCCATAATTAAAATGGACATAATAAATGGTATTACGAAGGTATGGCGATTAGTTGGAAATGAAAAACCGGATATAATACTTGATATAAATGGAAATAATAAAGTAATCAATAGGATTAACGCAAATAAAAGTAATTGAAAATTCTTTTTATAATTTTTAATTGCAATTGGTAAAGCTACGAAAACAATAGCATTTATACCAAGTGCACCCCATTGGTTGGCAGAGAAACTAGCAAGTGAACGAGTTAAACTTGATAGAAATTCATAACCATAACGATAATCGAAAATTGATAAATTTGTATCGCGGTTTGAATGCAAGAATTGATTCAATATTGGAATTAATACAAATGATGATAAAGCTATACCAATTAAGGAACAAATGAAAACTTTAAAAAATTCTTTAATAATTCTTTTAAAACCTTCTTTTTTATATGTGCTTATTATTAATATTGTGCCATATATTAATAAACAGAATGACATAATATAGGCAAAATAAAAGCTCGATAAGTATGATATAAAGATAATAAATATATAAAATGTTTTTTTGTTTTCTAACACTATTTTATCCATGCCAATCATTAATAATGGAAATATGGCAAAGGCATTGGCGAAATATGGATGACGGAATGTTGCAAATAAAGAAAAAATCATAAATGAATAACATATTGCCCCAATGATTGTTGCGTAATTATTATATTTTTTATATTTGGAATAAATTATAAAACTTATTCCGGAAAAATATAGTCTTAAAAATATTGCAATAACGTAAAAGTAATATAATTTAGATTCGGGACATAAAATACTTAAGTAGCTAACAAAATCGCCGATGATATAGTAACCGAAATCAGCAAATAAATCGATACCATTACCGAGATTCCAAGTAAAGGTGTTAAATTGACCGGTATGGAAAAAATTAATTAGTAAACTACGCCATGTCTTTAAGGTGACTAAATGTTGATTGATACCATCTACGCTACTTACAAATGTCCTTCCGCCATAATCAAAACATAAATAGATGGTTATTGATAATAAGCCGAAAATTATTGTATATATTAAAAAGGCTCGCCATATTTTTTCTTTAGCAAATAATTTTTTCATAGTAATTCCTCCAGTTGCCCTATTTTATTAGCTATTTTTGAGCATTAAGTATATTTTAACACTTTACGATTGTGTAGTCTATAAAAGAACAAAAGTAAAATAAATAATTAAAATTATTTTACATTAAGAAACCTCACGATTTCTTTTTCTTGTTTCATAGGAGTCTCCTCCTCCACAAGCCTAACTTCCGATGGTCGCCACCGTACAATACTTTTATTTATTCTTTCTTTTATTCTTTAACTAGTTTGATAACTTCTAAATAATCCCTCAATCATTATATTTATACTCGCATTTATATCTCTATCTATTTCTAATCCACAATTTCTACATTTATATTTCCTTTTATTTAAGTTTTTCATTTCTACTTCTTTATGATTACATCTTGAACATATCTGGCTACTGGCATAGTATCTATTTACTTGATAGAATTTCTTACCTAGCCATTTACATTTATACTTGAGTCTATTTATAATGTCGCCCATTGTAGAATTAGTAATAGATTTTCTTAGATATTTTTTTGATTCTTCTATCATTTTTTTAATACTTAAATCTTCACTTATTATAATGTCATAATCTTTGGTTATTTTACTTACAATTTCTTCATTTATTTTAATACGAGCATTTTTTAATTTTCTATATATTTTTTCTAATTTGCTTTTAGTTTTATAGAAGTTATTACTTCCTTTTATTTTTCTCGATAAATTTCTTTGTAATCTTTTTATTCTTCTTTCATATTTATTTAGATAATTAGGATTACCATAAGAAATACCATCACTTGTAGTTACTAAACTTTTTATACCTACATCTATTCCTACAACACTTGAAGGTATTATTTCTTTTATATCTAAATACTCTTCAACACATACTGATACATAGTATTTATTAGCTACTTTAGAAATAGTAGCATTTAATATTCTTCCATTTATTTTATTTAAATGCCTATAGCCTCTTATTTTTACTTCTTTTAGTTTAGGCAAAGTTATTTGTTTATTTACTAAATCTAATTTTATATTTTCATATATTTTATCTTTATATTTATTTTTTATATAATTAGTACGATAGCTATCTTTTACTCCTTTAGCTTTAAATCTAGGATATCCACCCTTCTTAGTAAAATACTTTTGAAAACCATTATCTAAATCAAACAAAGAACATCTTAAAGCACTATTATCTACTTCTTTTAAGAATGGATAATTAACAATTAAAGAAGGAATCTGTTTAATTAAATCAAAATTAGATAAGAAAATATTATTATTTTTCTTATCTAGCATATAGTTATATATAAACCTAGTACAACCAAAAGTTTTATTAATTAATTCTCTTTGCTTGTCATTAGGATACAATCTAAATTTATAAGCTTTATTGATAATCATAACCATCTTCCCCTTGTAAGACAATTATACAATAACGAACTAGTGTTCGTCAATATTTTTTCAATGTTTTTAAGAACTTTCCTATAAGATAAAAAAAGTTTAGCTAAGCTAAACTATTAATTTTACGTAAGAATTCTTTACTTTTTAAATATAGACCAGTATATCGGTCATAGTATTTATCTAAGAAATAGTTTATTTCGTTAGCTATTTCTTTAGTGATTTTGATATCGGAAATACTAGATATATCAATTAAATAATACATTCTAATTAATTTTATCGCTTTTGGCGAAATAATTTTTTCGTTAGTATAGCAGTCTTGACAGATAAATCCGCCTTCATCAGGATCTAAGGTAACTATTTTAGTTTTATTACCACATTTAATACATGAATCTAAGTTTAACCCTACTCCTAAGAAATCTAAATATTTTAGTTCTAAAATATTAGTTAGAATTAGAGGATTTTGCTTTTCATTTAGTTTTAAGACTGTATTAATAAAAATGTTATATATTTCTTTGTCATTATTTTGTTTGATAACTTGATAAGTTAAATCGGTAATATAGGACATATAACTAATTAGTTCAATATCTTCTTTAATATTAGATAGATTATTTATTAAATCAACATCTAATAAAGTTGATAGTTTTTTTTCACTATATTTAACGTGAAAATAAGCATAAGTAAATTTCATTGTTTTTGAGCGAATTGGGTTTTTTAAACTTTTAGCATTATGACACATAATGCCGATTAAACCTTTTTCTTTGGTTAAAACATTGATTATTTTAGAATTATCACCATATGGTGTTTCAGTTATTATTATTCCTTCGAATTTACTTATCATATTAATCACTTCTATTTTTTCCCTTTGTATTTAAGATAGTATTCTATTTTGCCGGTTTTTTTAAATAATTCCCAAGCTTCCTTTTTATTCATGAAAAGAACCCATCCTTTCTACTATTATAATGGGTTCTTTTAAATTTTTTTATTCAATTATATATAATCTTTTTCGTTGAAGCCTAATTCATTTAAATATCTTTCTTTATCACGCCAATTACGGATAGTTTTAACGTATAATTCTAGATATACTTGTTTTCCTATTAAGCGTTCGATATCTTTTCTAGCTTCTGTTCCAACAGCTTTAAGTAAAGAACCTTGTTTTCCTATTACTATTTTTTTGATTGAATCGCGATCAACTATTATATCAACAGTGATATTTACGATATTCTTTTTTTCTTCATATTTTGATGTAATACAAGTTATACTATGAGGTACTTCTTCTTCAGTCATTCTAAATATTTTTTCACGAACATATTCACTAACTATGAAACTTAGAGGATTAGTTGTAATCGTATCTTCATCAAAGTAACGAATATCATCTGTTAGATATTTTTTGATAACATTTATTAAGGTTTGAACATTATTATTTTGTAAAGCTGAGATTGGAACTATTTCAGCAAAATCGAATAAATCTTTATATGAGTTTATAGCTTCATATAATTCTTCTTCGGTCATTTTGTCTATTTTATTTAAAACGAGGATTACTTTAGAATCAGTACCATTTAGAGAACTAATTATTCGTTTATCACCAGCGCCTAAACCTTCTTTAGCATCAACAACCAATAATATTACATCAACATCTTTAGTTAGACTTTGAGCTTCTTTATTTAAGACTTTACCAAGTTTATTTATTGGTTTATGGATACCTGGAGTATCGACAAAAACTATTTGGTAGCCATCTTCATTATAAACACCTTGAATGATGTTTCTTGTTGTTTGAGGTTTGTTAGATGTTATAGCTATTTTTTCATTGATAATTGAGTTCAGTAATGTTGATTTACCAACATTAGGGCGACCAATTAAACTTACAAAACCGCTTTTCATTATAAACCTAACAATTGTATAATATAAGGAATATATATTATACATCCTATTACAGCGGCCATAATAGCTAAAACAAAGGTTGCAGCACTACCACAATCTTTAGCTATTTTGGCTAAAGGATTAATTTCTAAAGTTACTAAGTCTACGGCAGCTTCAATAGCGGTATTCATTAGTTCTGATGATAGAACCATGCCGATAGCTAACATTGTAATTAACCATTCAAAGGCAGTTACGCCAAAAAAAATATTAGCGGCAATTACACAAACAGTTGCTATAACATGTATCAACATACTTTGCTCATAACGATAAGCATATTTTAAACCATCTATTGAATAAGTAAAACTTTTATAAAATCTTTTTAAACCATGTCTTTTGATATCATCTCTTGATATTTTCGTCATCTAACATCAACTCCTGTAATTCAAACATTACTTTTTCATCTTGTTCGTTCATATGATCATAACCTAGTAAATGTAATAAACCATGAACGGCCAGAAATGATAATTCTCTTTTCTCACTATGACCATAACTTATGGCTTGTCTTTTCATTTGTGGAATACATATATATATGTCTCCTAGCACTCGTATATCATTATACAATATATCATCACTATCTTCAAATGCAAAAGATATAACATCAGTTACACGATCAACATGACGATATTCCTTATTTATACGATGAATTTCTTCATCTTCCACAAAAATAATGGAAAAAATTGCATTATTTACTTTTTCATGTTCTAACGTATGATTTAACAAACTATATAAATAGTCATAATCTTTATATAAATCATTATCTATTATACTATATTCGTTATTCATTAAACTCTAAGCCCCCATATACTACCAAATAATAATATTATTACAATAATAACTAAAATAGCTAAAATATTATAGAAAACATTATTTTGTAAGAATTTAGGTAAATGTAATTTAATAGCTCTAACGCTTATATAACCCATAAAGCCGATTATTGAGCCGATTACATTTAAAATAATGTCATCAATATCAAAAGCACGGCCTATTTTAAGCTGAATTAGCTCAGCTGTCAAACTTATGATGATTGAAACGACTAAAATATGTGGTATTTTTTTAGCTTTTAAGTAATCTGAGACAAAGTAACCAAATGGTATAAATAAGACAATATTACCTATTACATTGTAAAAGAAGGCTTTTGAACCTATTGAATACCTAGTCATTTCGTGGAATGGAACTAAGTTTATGCCGTTTGAAGCATTTTCAGTACTTAATAAAAGGAAGTACAGTAATAAGATATATACAATAAATAATAATGAGTAAAATTCTTTATAAAAGACGAATTTGTCGTTATTAATAATAACTCTAGTTATTTTTAAAACAGTCATTATAACAATGAATAAAGTAAGCATAGGCCATGTTTCACTAATAGCCCAATAAAATGTATCATAAAATGGCGACAAATTCCCCATAAGCTCACTCCTTATTCATTTTCTTCAGTATTTAGTGATTCCGTACTGGTTGTACTTATTTCTTCTTCGGCTACTATAAATACTTCCATATCTATTTTACTATCATTTAGTTCTTTTTTCAAAACTTTTTGCGTAATTATCTTATATTCCCCTTTTAAGATATTTTTCATTTTATCTTCGATTTGTTTTTTGATATTATTTTCTAATTCATGATCAGTGTATTCTTTGGTATTACTCTCTATTTCAGTATCTTTTAGTAAAGATAATTTAAAGCCTAAAAGATTAACAATTTCTTTACTCTGTGTTTGATATTTAGTTAAACGATCTTTAAATAAACGATATTTTTTATTATTAAAGCTTATTTCTAAGTTATATCTTTTTTTACTTAATTTGGTTATTTCTTCGTAATTACGAGGAATAGTGATATTAACTGTATACCAGGTATGACCATATACTTGACCACTAGCACATACTTGTTCTTTTGTTTCTTCATTGAATTTAATATCACCAGAAATTAAAATATCCCCTTTTTTAACTGAATCATTTACATCAACAACTTCCATGCCTTTACTGGTAATAATACGAGTTACCATACTATCTTTTAGGGAGATAACATTACAATATGGTGGTTCTTCTTGTTTCTCTTTATTTACTTTAGGTTCAACATTAATGATGTATTTCATACCTTTTCTTTCAATATTAAGCCATTCGATAGTATTTTTATTATTATTCAAAATGTTTTTTTTAATCTCGTTTATTTTTTGATTGGATTTAGCAATGGTATACTTTTTTATTTCATTTTTATCTAGTTCATTTAAAAGTAGACTTTTTAATTCACTATCTTCAGTAATAACGTTAATATTTATAATAAATCTAGTTAAAATGAAAATAATTATTAGAATAATAAATAACATAGTTAAAGATAATTTATTTATTTTTAAATAGTTAATTAACTTGGTTTTACCATAATAATTTATAATTTCATAATTATAGTATTTAGCGACTTTTTCTAGTTCATTTTCTTTTATTTTAACGATTATATAATCTTTATTATATTTAATATTATAGATATTTATATTTAAATTTCTTAAATATTTAATGGTCTTATTAGGTGATTTAGTATTAATACTTATATCTATTAAATTAGTTATAGATGTATTCCATACTTTCAATATGACCATTAAATAAGATTTCTTTGTCTAGCATTTTCACAATTTTAAAATCTAGCCCTTTTATTTTAAGATTAAAATCTTTTAATTTAAGTAAGATTTGTTTATCAGTTATTGATAATAGTTTATCGTAGTTTTGAATATATATTTTATTATTAGTTAAATTAATTGAATAGGCTTCATTTATAAAGATATTTTTAAAATTATCTATTATCATTTAATCACCTATATAATTGTATGAAAAAAGAATACTTTTTAGTATTCTTAGTTTTCTTTCATAAATTCTTCATATTTAGGTATAACGACATCTGGTTTACCAATTTCCATTATTTTGCCATCATTTAACCATAGTACTTCATCACATAATTCTCTGATGGTTCCTAAACTGTGAGAAACTATTAAAACAGTTCTTTTTTCATCAGAAATTAATTCTTTCATTTTGTTATAGCTTTTTTCCTTGAATTTTGCATCACCAACTGATAATACTTCGTCAATTAAGGTTATGTCTGTTTCTAAGATAGCTGTGATAGCAAAAGCTAATTTTGAATACATTCCTGATGAGTATGTTTTTACTCTTTTATTGATGAAGTCACCAATATCAGCGAATTTTATTATCTCTTTTTCTTTAGCAGCAATTTCCTCTTCAGAAAAGCCTAATAACATTCCTGATAGATAAATATTTTCGCGACCAGTTAATTTTTTATTAAAGCCAACACCAATAGAAAGAAGAGATATTGTTCGGCCATGAAGATCAATTTCACCTTTATCAGGTGAGAAAATACCAGCTATTGCTCTTAACATAGTTGATTTTCCTGAACCATTTTTTCCAATTATGCCAAGTATTTTACCTTCTTCTAGTTCAAAGCTTACACCTTTTAAAGCATGAAAAGTTTCTATTTTGTTACCAAAATTTTTCCACGATGCTCTTATAGAAGTTTTTTTCAAACCACGATATGTTATATGAAGATTTTTAACAGTTATTGCTATATCTTTTTTATTTTCTGTTGCCATTATATCACCTTCGCATAGCTATTTTCGTATTTATGTATTACATGTATACCGTATACACATAGAAGAATGCCAATTGCTAACCAAAATAATAATCCTTGGATACTGAACATTTGACCATATACTGTTACTTTTCTCGCTTCGTCCATTAGGAAAGCTAAGGGATTTACACGAAGAAGAAGATATCCAGCTTTGCCTTTTAATCTTGTTTTAATATTATAGAAAACACCAGAAACGTAGAAAATCATTTTTAGGGCGATATTGGTTAAATTACTTAAGTCATCAAAGGTAACACCATGATGCATAAGAATAAGCCCAATGCCAAAACAAACAATATATAAAACTAATATTACTGGTATTAATAGAATAATGTGCCATGTTAGTGGAACATGTTGAACTAGCATTAAACCAAAGGCTAATCCTAAAGATATACACATTTTAAAGAGATAAGTAATTGATTTAGAAAATAGCAATATATATTTAGGAATATAAACTTTCGTAACTAAATCGCGATTATTGATAATCAGTCTGACACTTCCTGTGATCATTCTATTAGCAAAATCCCATAAGGCAACTCCTATCATTATAAATGAAGCAAAGTATGGTTCTTTATTACCAAATATCATACCAAAAACAAAGGTATAAATTAGCATAAAGCACAATGGTTCAATTACCCACCATAACCAATTTAAATAGGAATCAGCAACTTCGCTTTTTAGTTCAGCTTTGGCTGATCTTATAGCATATTTATAATACTTTTTAATATTATTGAAAAATCTTTTCATTGAATCACTCTCCAAAATGTTAGTGAATTAATTGTTATAATTCGTCTTTTAGTTCTTCTTCTAAATGTTTAACTGTTCTTGCAAAACCATCATAGATACTAAATTTAGGATTCCATGATAATTCTTTCCTTATTTTATCAGTTGATAGAATACCGTTCTTAAATGAAGCGGCGCCTTTATCTTTTTCTTTTGGTATATCAAATATTAATTCTAAATGTTTTTCTGCTTTAATTTTTATAAGAGTTTCTGCCAACTCTTTAATTGTTGTCTTTGAATTTTCATCGGCAATGTTATAAACCATATCTTCTGAATTTAGCAATACTAAAAACATGGCAACTACAGCATCAGCAATATAGGTATATGTTCTTACTGATGAGCCATCACTTTTAAGAATAATATTTTGATTATGTAATATATTATTAAGAAAATCAGCTTGGACTCTACCATCATATATTGACATTCCAGGACCGTAGGTATGAGCGAGTCTTACTATTTTAGTATTTAATCCATACTCTTCTTTAAAACCAGAGCACATATTTTCAGCAGCTTTTTTACCTTCGGCATATCCGTTTCGGGGAACTAATGGATTAACTTGACCCAATGGTCCGTCTTCGGTAAATAGCTCTTGACCATCAGCTGGTTCACCATATATTTCTCTTGATGAAATGAATAAATAACCATCTGCGTTTTTTTCTTTTGCTAAGTTTAAAGTATTAGCAGTTCCGATTGTATTAGCAAAGTTAGTTTCGACTGGTTGATCTTTCATAATTTTAGGACTAGCTGGAGAAGCAGCATGAACAATGTAATTAATCTCATCTTTAATTTCTAATGGTTTAATTATATCTTGAACTATAACTTCAACTTTTTTATTATTTTTTATATATTCATCTAATTTATTTATGTTTCTTACAACAGCTTTTATTTTAATATCAGCTTTGTATTCTTCGTTTAATTTTAGCAATGTATAAATTATGTATGAACCAATCATTCCTGAAGCACCTGTTACTAAAAAAACTTTGTTCTTTAATTTAGATAATAGGATTTCAGGCTGACAAGATTTGATAATATACTTAGCATCTTCGTCAACTATTTTTGTATATTTCATTTATTTTTCTCCTTTTGTTTCAATATTTGACTCTAAATTTAAGAATTCTTGGTAATCTCGAGCATTTAAATTACCTATTAATGTACAATAATCTTCTGGAGTTGTTACTTTGATGTTACCACGATTACCTATTACAAGATGAGGATTTAAACCATTTTTAAACATTAAGCCACATGAATCGACAATTCCCTCATAATTAGGATTGACTTTTCGTTCTTTAATATGCGCGTCATAAATATCTTTTAAATGATAACATTGAGGAGCTTGGGCTGTATACATTATTGCTCTTTGAGGCATTTCATTTACGACTTTACCATCATAGCTAATTATCGGTGTTTCAAAACATGGTGTTACAGTAATTGCACTGCCATATTTTTTAACACTATTAATACAATTGCTTATCGTTTCTTGTGATACTAATGGTCTTACTCCATCATGAATTAGAACGATTGCATCTTCATTATTCTTTTTAGCTTCTTTAAGACCTAAGAAAATTGTATCTTGACCTGTAGCCCCACCTGGTATTACTTTAACTACTTTATTTATTTCAAATTTTTTGATTAGTTTCTTTAAATAAGGTATCCAACTTTCAATACAAGCAACAACAATTTCATCAACATCTGGATTATTTTCAAATAATTCAAGCGTATGAATGATGATATCTTTACCACATACTTTTAAAAATTGTTTTGGTATTTCACCACCCATTCTTTTTCCTGCTCCGCCAGCAAAGATTATTGCAATTTTTTTCATAAAACCTCCATAAAAATGCTTTTTTCTTTGAATTTTTTTATATGCTTATTATAGCATAAAATATATTCATGGTATAGTATGTAGAATTTTTACTTTTTTTCATTAGTTAAGAATTCTACTAATCTTTCTGCGCTGTGACCATCGCAATTTTCCAAATATTTATCTTTGAATTTTTCTTGAATCTCGTAATTATAATTGGTGATGTCATTGATACTATTAATCAATTCTTCGGTATTATAGATAATTTGACCATATGGTTCATTACTAATACTTATAAAGGTGTTATATATAGATTCGAATGCATCTTTATCCCAGCCAGTTATAAATACTGGTTTATGTAATAGTGGCGATTCAAATAATTCGTTAGCATAATCTCCAACGATTATATCTGCAGCAATCATTAATTCGCGGGTTGAAAGATCTTTTGATATATCTTTTGCAAAACCTTTAAGATTAAAATTATTACCAATATAATCTACTTTTTCATTAGAAATGTATTTTATTAATAAGACGTATTCATTGCCTAATTTTCTATTTAAGTCATTTATATTAAGTAATTCTATAAATTGACTTTTATTATTTCGATATCTGGCATATGTTATATAAGCAATAATTTTTTTATTTTTAGGAATAGAATATTTTCGATAAATAGCATTCTTAATATTAGCTTTTTGTTGCTCATCAAAGTAAATATCTGTGATAGTTGAACCGTTTTTTAAGATATTAGTAGTAAGATTGGTATTGTAAATTTTCTTTTTTATTAAAGAGTTTTCATTAGAGGCACATTGTAATATTGATATATTTGTTTTATAAATATAGTCATTTAGGCGATTATATGAATCTACTTTGTTTATTTTAGATAAACCTTCTGGTAAATACGAGAATGCATACTTGCCTAAAATAACAACACTTGTCTCTTGTTTTAAGTCTAAATCACTAAATAAATAATGTGGTTCGCTTAAAATGATATATTTAGATTCTAATAATTTTTTGGCTAAATTCTTTTTACTTATTCTATTTATTTTAATATATTCAACCTTGTATTTGTTCTGCGTTGCTAATTTATCACATAATGTTTGATAGTAATTTTTAAAATTGTTGTCTAACATTAATATTACTATTTTGTTAGTTATTTTTATTTCTTTAGCATATTTTTCGTAGAAATTATTTAGTTTCTTACTTGCTGTTTCATATTTTGTTAGTAATTTCTGTTGTTTGTTGCTTTCAATTATTTCATATTTTTTGTATTTTTGAGTCTCAATTATATTGTTTATGTCTTTTACTTGATATAGTTCCGTAAACATTTTTTGAACTTTAGGTGATGATTTATTAATTGATATTGTTGGATTCTTAGTGATTAAATTTAATTTAGTTTTATTAAATCTAACTTCTAAAATATCTTTGACGGTTAATTTAGGGGCATATTTTGTCTTTTGACCATATACTTGAACAGAATCGACTTGTTCAGCCAAAATATTGACAAATCCTTCCCATGTAGGTTTGTTTTGATAATATTTTAAAGCAAACTCTGCAAGTGCTCGGCCAATATCATTCCTATTTATAAAATTAATTGAACAGTATTCTTCAGCAAATTGCGGCAACAAAGTTTCTAATGCTTTAAATAGAACTAAATCACAATATTGCTCTTTGATAACTGGTTCCCATTTATCATTTTCTTTTTTATATTCGGCAATAGATTTATAGTTTATACAAGCAAATACTGATTCGATAAATTGTTGAGCTTGATTATTGATAATGAAATTATATCTAATATTCATTTCATTACTTGGTAACGTGCTTCGTGAATAATAAAACTTTGTTGGTTCTTTTTGGCCAGTAATTTCATTCCATAGTCTTGTAAAGTTTTCTTGAGTATACCCTCTTCCCCAATATTCGACAATTGAGAATTGTTTTTTAGAATCAATTTCTTGTTTTAAATATCCGCAAACAGATTCTCTTTCTTCTTTGGCTTTATTTAGTAGATATTCATTGTATTTTTTGGATGAACGAAATATACTTATCATGTTTTTCATATCTTTAGGGGTTATTTTTTCAACTTTTTCATATTTTATTAATTCCGGAAAGATTTCATTAAATTTTTCTTTAGTTATATCAAGAGCTAGTAAAAGTTTATTAAATGTCGATACTTCATTGAAGTTACCGTGTCCTTCACCCCAGAAATCATCATCAATTTGATCAATAAATGAAGGTATACGCCATGTTTTTCTAGAGGCGTAAATATATTTTAGTTCTAAATCAAGTTTTAGCTTTTCGTTTATGACGTCCCCTATTTTCTTTAAGTTATGACCATCTCTAGATACAAAATATACTACTTTATCTTTATCGGATTTAGCATTTGTTAAAGCCCATAAAACATATGGAACAAATAGTAATGATACGTACGAATAAACAAATTGTTCTTTTAAACTTGGATGTTCATTTCTAAATCTTGCTAAAGAAGCAGCTACTAAATAAGCATCATAATTATTAATACAATTTATTAAATCTTTTTCGTATTGATTAAATTCTAGTTTTGTTACTGGTGATGTTGTTATGAATAATTTTTTAGGCATTATATCGTCTGATTTAGGATTATCACCAACATGAATCCATTTGTCAAAGAAATATTTTTTCCCATATTTTCGGTATACTTCCATAAATAAAGTTTTGTCGGCTTTCATGTATCCATATTCAGAAGATAAATACATATCTAATTTAGCAAGTTCGGGATCAACTTTTTTCAGTAATTTAATGATAAAATCTTTTGGTAGATACATATCACTTATCAACATTACTTTTTGTTTATCTTTTAATAATTGTTTTACCTTTGAAATATTTTCACTTATTGGAATTACATTTTCTAGTTCAGCTTCTAGTTCCCACTCTTTTAATTTATTTGTTTGTTCTTTGGATATTTTAAAAACTGATTGAATATGTTCAAAGATTTCGTCAAATTGAATTTCACATTTATCACTTTTTCTTTCTTCTTTTGTCCTAGTATAATATTCTCTAACATCTAATTCGGCATTTTTTCTAATATTCGGATAGTCAACTATTAGATATTCAGGGAAATTCATATTTGAAGCAATCATTTTCTCTTTAACATAATAAAAGATTCCTGTTGGTTCTAAAACTTTTCGCGAAATTAAAGTATCAAATATATCATAACTATATAAGATGTTTAGTGGCTTTTCTTCAGGTTTAAATTCTAACACTGATTGAATGATATTATCCATATCATTTGGTGTAGAGTATTCCCAATATAGTTCCGTTATTTTTTGAATTTCTTTATCTAAATTTTCGTTTTGATAGTTGCTTAAAGTTTTAAGTAAATCAGTGAATGTATAACATTTTTTCCCTAGTGTTGTATCATCATAATTCATTGGAAAATCCATAGTTAAACTATCATTATCAAACAAGTATCTTATGTAGTGTTTTGTTCCCATTAATATAAAGTCGGTATAGATTGATGAAAAATCCATGATACATAAATCAACTTGCGGCATAACTTCATAAAAGTCGTATTTATTATCCCAAAATATTAACCAAGGATTGTTTTTATAATGTTCTTTAGCTTCAAGAAAGCCTTTCTCATTTTCTAGGATTGGATGCATTTTAAAAATAAATAATAGATGATTTTTTTCACATACTTCAATCAAACTATTAATGTCGGGAATTGCTTTAGTAAAAAAATCACCATCACTTTCACTACGCCATGTTGGGGTATAAGCAACTATTCTTGTATCTTCAGGAAGATTATTTTTTTGAATTAAATTGGTATCAAATGTTGGTTTAAAATTATATTCTTTTTGGTATATACATCTGGGATAGCCGGCTCTTATTATTTTGTTTTTTTCTAATCCTAGTTGATCAATAGCAATTTCTTCGATGAATTTAGATGGAGCTAAATATAGTTCGTTTCTTAAAAATATGTAGTTATTCTTTATATATTTTTTTATAATTGGTTCGCCTAGGATTCCATCATATATACAACGCTCAACGTTTTTTACACCACCTACTCCATGCCATAAATTAACATATATAGCATTTTCTAGGCCTTCAGGAATGTATTCTTTAACTTGTTCTGTTACTAAAACACCTGTTTTACTTATGGCTTCTTCAGATTGTTTTGTACCAATCTTATAAGCTTTATAACCTAATTTCCTAACAAATCTTATTGTGTCATCATTATCACATAGCCAGTATGCTGTTATATCTTTACGATAAGTATTTATGTATAAGAATAAGTATTTAGGATTACCACGAAAATCTTGGCTGTTTTGACCAGAACAAAATGCCCAAACTTTTCGTTTGTCGTCTTCATTAATTATTACTCTTTGATTATCAAAAAGGTATTTACCTGCATTTTCATTTTTATAGTATGTAATTAGTTTATTTTTGATTCTTTTTAACTTTGATTGTAAAGTATTTTTCATACTTTTCACTTCCTTATTCTGATTATTTAATTATTAGCTTTTTAATTTGAGGAATAAAGTATTCTTTCTTTTTTAAGTATTCAACAAAGTATATCATAATTGTCCCTAAAATAAGTGATATAGTTAATAAAAAAATAAGTTCTTGTCTATATGTTATGGGACTATTGATTATTTTAAAATATGACCTAAATGGAATGTGAATTAGGTACATTGTTAAGCTTAATTTTTCTAAAAAGAATACAAATTTGTTACTCATTATTTTTAGTTCTAGTGTTTGTTCTGAGAATGATATTAATATAGATAAAGCAAGAACGACTACGAGAATATAGTCTAGACTTGTATCTTTAATAAAATGACTAACTAATATTACAAAGATGTACCCCCCCCACTCGAAAAATGTGCTTAATAATTTTGCTGTGTTTGTGAAATTGACTCTTTTTAGTTTTACTGCCAATGGATATAGAAGACTGCCAATCATTACTTCAATATATGCTCTAATTAAACCTTTGTAGGCAAAGCCAGTCCATATAGTCGGTTCTCTTAAATTTCCATAGCTTTGATTAAACCAGCCACCGATTAATATAATTGATAAAGGAGCAATTAAATAGAAATAATTTTTGTCAAATTTTTTTATTTGCGGATATATTAAAGCCATGGAGATTAACATAGCAGATATATACCATGTATGTCCAATAAAGCCGGTTGTTTTAAAACCAGCCATTTTTAACATAAATAGATCAAATAAACCATTTATATAATATTTAATACTACTTATGTCGGCTAAACATCTTAATAAACAATCAACAATAAAGGCAATTAAAATATAGGGAAATAATTTTGCAAATTTGGATATGACAAACTGAAAAGTCTCCTGACCGATTGAAGTATTTGAACTTGTTTTGGTACTACAGGCTTTTTTACACATTAAAAAGCCAGAAACTATAAAGAAAAATTCAACGGCTATTGAACCATATCTAAATAATATTTCTTGTTTTCCGATAAAATATTCACCAGCATGAAATATTATTATAACTAAACAAAAAATAAATTTCCAAAAACTGATAATACCGTTGTGTTTTTCCATATAATCACCTATTTCATTTTTGTTTCAATTAATTCAACTATTTTTTCAGTACAATTTTTTGTGTTTTCAACATATTTTTTAATAAACTTTTTTAAATATGTTTTATCATATTCTTTTTCTAAAGATAATGCTAATTTTTTGCCACTTCTTTCTGTATATCCTGGTAGTTCATTATAATCAAGGGCAAGACCTCTATTTTTTTCATATTCTTCTAAATCATAAGCATAAAAATATAGAGGGATGTTTCTTACTCCTGCTTCATAGATTACACATGAGTAATCACTTATTAGAGCATCGGCAATGAATAACATGTCAAATGTAGAAAATTTATTATCAATTATTACATCGCTATTTTCAATTGTAACTTTTGATAACGGATGAAGTTTAACAATGACATTGTATTTAGTTATATCGATATTTTTTATTAATTCTTTAAATTTTTCATTAAAAGATTCTTCATTTTTTCTAAAAGTTGGAGCATAGACAATGTTTTTCTTCTTTGAGTCTAATTCTGGATATTCCTTGAATATTTTTCTTTTTGTTTTTTGCTCATATTCTTTATCTGATAACAAATCGATTCTTGGTAATGAATACGTTAGAATTTTATCTTCGGATATATTAAAGCCCTTGGCTAAATGACTTTTATATGCACTGCCAGAAGCAAAAACAATATCATAGTTTTTGTGCATTTTTAGAATTTTAACGTATTTACTGTTGTTACCTTCAGCTTTTTTTAAGGCGGTATAACCAAACTTTTTCATAGTACCATTAGAATGCCACATTTGAATGATGGTTAGACTTTTTTTGTGTTTTAGAATACTTATTGTTGGAATATAACTATCTAATATGCATACTTTAGAAGTTGCTAGCTCGTACATCTGCCTTAACATATGAAAACCATAACTTATTATTGATTTAATTTTTGCTTTGTCTTTACCATCTAAAGTTTTACATAGGATAACAACTTTGTATTTATTTTTTAATTTATTTTGTAGTAAGTTGAAATCTAGACTTGGATTGTTTGATTGTCTACTCATAAAAACTATTTTGTTTTGTGTTGGTAATAGTTTTAGAAAAAAATATATTATGTTTAAAAAAATAATTGCGATTCTTAAAATTAATACCATATTATTCATCACCTATTATATCTTTTAGTATTTTTTCGCAAGAAGATTCTTTTTCGTCTTTTTTGATGTTTTTAAAGCGATCTTTAATTTCTATATCTTTATTTTTATCTAATATTTTCATTAGTTCGGCAAGTGTTTTAACTTCATATTGTTTTTTAGTGAAACTATCGACTGTATGCATTGGTCTTTGATATTCATATAATTCTTTATCAAAACGATAAAAAATTAATGGACGATTAAATAACGAAAATTCATATGCACATGATGAGTAATCTGTTATCATAATATCACTTATATAAATCAAATCATTAATATCTAAATTTGAATAATCATATATTTTATTTTGATATTTACTTGGAATATTTATTTTTTCTGTTACAAATGGATGCATTTTTATAATAAAAATAAAATTGTTATCTTCGCAAAAAGAATAGATTTTATTTAAGTCAATTAATGAGAAGTCATAATACGCCGTGTTACTTCCTGTTCCTCTATATGTTGGAGAGAATAGAATTACTTTTGATGATTCAATCTGTTTGTTTATTTTATATAATTTTTCAGTAGTCTCATTAATCTTTGCTTTGTCTAGATAGTTGTCTAATCTTGGAATACCATAACTTTTAAATCTTGATTTTGGGACACCAAAAACTTCTGAATAAACTTCTATTAAATTTGGTTGATCAACTATTACATCTGTATATTTTCGATGACAAGAAATGTATGGATGTGGTGATCCATCTAGACCGAATCTAGCATAACCAACTGATTTAAAGCCAATTCCAGCGTGCCATAGTTGAATTAATTTAACATTTTTTGATAGTTTTAAGAATGATAGAATTGAAGTATAATTATCAACAAATATGATATCACTTAGAGCAATTGCTGTAGTTTCTTTTATTCGGCTTATGTAGTTCTTTTTATTAACATATTTATTTTGAGAGTAAATTCTAATCTTATATTTGTCCTTTGGTAGATATTCATATAAGTATTTTAAATTCCAGGTTAAACTATCACTATTTTCCGTTAAAAATAAAATATTTTTAGAACCAGGTTTAACAAAATTTAATATTTTATAATAAATATTACATAATGATACTAATGTTCTTTTGGCAATAATTTTTATTTTACTAGATAATCTTTTTGTTTCAGATAGATTGTAAAAGGCTTTTGGCTTGGTATTTTCGATCATAAATTTAGTTGTAATTGTCAAATTTAGTTCTTCAGTTGCATAAAGGTTTACTAAATATGCATATTTTTTTCCTCGATATAAAAAATTTCTTGATTTATCATCTAAAGTTTGAAGTAACGAAGGATCTAATGTTATTTGTGAATCTTCTATGCTTAAAGTCCAGGTTTTCGCATCTAGCATAGTTCCTTCTGGAGTATTGGTTACATTTATTACAATTTCATTTGATTTTGAGTTGAGTAAAATACTCTCAGTTTTACTGCATAAATATACTTTTTCTTCTATTTCTTTATTTAGGATAATGTGTAAATTTACTCTTTCCCAAAATATATTGGTAATTGTGTACATAATTCCACTCCATTCTTTTTTAATTATAACAATTATATGTTGCCTTTGCAATTAAGGAGGGTTCATTTTGAAAAAACATGGCAAATAATTTGCTAATTTTTCAATAAAAAAAGATGATTTGCATCATCTAATTAACTTAATCTTTGTTTTACTAAAAAACTTACTAATGACATATCAGCTGCGCTACCTAGTCTTGCAGTAGCTTCTTTCATAACTTTACCCATTTCTTTAATACTTTCAGGTTTAAGTTCAGCAAATACTTCATCAAGAACTTTATTGATTTGTTCTTCACTTAGTTCTTCTGGTAAATATTTTGATAGACATTCGATTTCTTTATTTAATTTATCGACTTCTTCTTGTTTACCATATTTAGCATATTCAGTTATACTATCTTTTCTTTGCTTTACTTGTCTTTTAATAACGGTAATAGCTTCATCATCAGATAAATCATGTTTTAAATTGATTTTTTCATTTTGTAAAGCTGTTTTTAGCATACGAAGTACTGATAAATTAAATTTATCTTGAGCTTTCATTGCAGCAGTCATATCTTTAACTACATTATCCGTTAAGGCCATATTAGCACTTCCTATCTATCATTTCTTCTACGTCTACGAGAGTTTCTAATCATTTCCTCTTTAGCCTTACGTCTTTTAACGCCAGGTTTATCATAGCATTTTTTTTCTTTTAGTTTTGAAGGGACTCCACTTTTTGCAACTTTTACTTTAAATTTTTTAAGAGCTGCATCAATGTTACCGTTTTGTACTACTACTTTAGTCATAAATTTCCCTCCCTTCATAACTATAAATGATTATAACACTTCATAAATGCCTTGACAAGGGAAAAAAGAGTATTATTCGTTATATTTTCGACATTTTTTACTAAATAATAAAAGAAGAGATTACTCTCTTCCTTTACTAGTTACATTTTTTGCCACTAATAAATAATCTAATACATTTACCTAGTGATGAGCCGATGTTATATAGTACTTCTGCACCTCTAGCAATAGCATTTAGAAGTGATGCACTAATGCTACCACCTTGAACATTTAATAACTCTTCGTTAGTCATAATTCACCTACTTTCCTTTTAATGAGCATGTTGGACTACCCATTACTCCTTTTAATAGACCTAAGGCAAAAACTGCGGCGCTTCCAACAGCTAATAAGACACCACCAACAGTTACTTTTAAACTGCCACCGTCAACTGCTTTTAATTCTTCGTTTGTTAGTTCCATTTTATTCTCCTTTGACTATATTTTTTATTTTGGATATTATTCTTTGCTTATTATATAAAATTTTAAAGTTAATTATTGGATCTGCACTTTGAAGATCAGTTATTAGCTTGATATCTTCGTAAGGGATTTGATCGTTTAAATATGGTTCACTATAAATAATAGAAGTTATTTCGTATTCTTTGTTTAGATATTCAATGTGAGGATTTTCTTTTAAAATATCAACTTTATCATAGGGAAAAGATACCGTAATACTACAATTTTTATCACAAGATACTAAGCCAGTTACATAGTAGGAATCGTATGTTTTTAATTTTGAAGAAAGGAGTCCTATTATGAATATGCAAGTAATAGATATAGAATAGATAAATAAATGCTTTTTGGGCGTAAGGTTAAGGAATATTATTTTATTAATCATACTAACTCCATTTCGTAAACTGTCTTAAAATAATTATTATTAGTATGGGATATATAGATTACAGTTGTATCTTTTAAATAATGATCGATGTTTGATAATATCTCGGTTTCTAAATCAGTATCCATCTCACTTAGAGATTCATCTAAAATAAGAATTTTAGGTTTCTTAAGAAGGGACCTAGCTAAGATTATTCTTTGCCTTTCACCACCACTTAAGTTGTAGCCGCTATCATATAGAAACGAATCTAAACGCAATGATTTTTTAGCAATTATTTCATTAACTTTAGTAATTTCTAGAACTTCATTTAACTCTTTAGGACTTACATATCTATTTAACGTAATATTATTTTTAATAGTATCAGAGAAAATACTTTCAGTTTGGGATACATATAAAATATTTTTCTTAATTGTACTTAATGAATAATCTTTAATGTTGATATTATCGATTTTTACTTCACCACTATAATTATTAATTGTTTTATTTAATATTTTACATAATGTACTCTTCCCACATCCAGAAGGACCTTTTAGCATGATATGAGAATGACATTTGATAAGAAGGTTTAGGGATTTTAACACTTTATGGAAATCATCGTAATAATAAGTAATGTTTTTGAAGGAGATATCACCATTATTGAACTTTTCATTATTTCCTTGAACTATTTTGCCAATATTATAGAATTCAGATATTTTATTGAATGATGTTTTAATTAAGTGATACTTAGGTAATAAATCAATAACATTTTCAATAGGATTTATAAAATAAGTTAATAAGCTATTAAAGGTTATTAAGCCTAAGATAGATAGTTTATTTATACTTATTAAGTAAATACCATAACTGGTTATGAAAAAAAGACCTATTTCATTTATAACATTTTTAATAGTTATAATATTATTTAAAGTTAGAGAATACTTAAATGTATCTTTTTCATAAGAAAGATAACTTTCTTCGACTTTATTTTCATAATAATCAGTTAAACTTAAGTTAGAAATTGATTCTAAACTATTAATATGTTCGGTCAAACAAGAATTAAATTCCGTTTCTAGATCGATGTTATTATTAATCTTTTTCTCAATGATAGAACTAGTAAAGAGTCCTACTAAAATATAAAGAATAGCGATTATGCAAAGAATTAAAAATAATTCGCTACTTAATGAATTAAGAAAATAGATTGAACCAATAGTAAGAAATAAATCTAAAATAATGGTTATAAATATTTCAGAGAATAACTCTTTAATATTAAATAATTCGTTAATTCTAGTAAGTATTTCACCAGTGGTTCTAGATTTGATAACATCTAAAGGGAGATTAAAAATATGATAGATAAAATCAGGAATAATCCTTAGATTTATATTTTTATTAAGATAGATAGTCAGTTCGTTTTTTATATAATCGTAATATAGTTTTAAGATATTGATTATAAAAAAGATAATGATAAAAAGATAAGCAGTATTGATATAATTAGTTTCTATTATGGTAGTTATAGTTTTGATATAGTAACTTATAAGAATGGACAAAATGGTTATGATGATATTAGTAACGATTATTTTAGAGATGATTTTTTTCTCTTTTGATATGATGTCTATGAATATTGTTTTTAGTTTGTTTTTTAGTTTAAACAGAGGTATTTGTTTGTATGGTTTAAATATTAGAATAATGTTTGTCCATTCTTTTATAAAATCATTTTTATTAATCTTTTTATAACCATAAGCTGGATCCATAACGAGGACATATTTATCAGTTATTTTATAGATTACTAAGAAATGATTTAAACCTTTAGCAGTTACAATATGAGCTATAGCTGGTAAGATAATGTTATTATTTAGTTCTTTTATTTTTTGACCTTGGGCACTAAAACCATATTTTTTGGCGGTTTTAATTAAGTTGTAAGCAGTTGTACCATTTACGTTAGTATTAGTATCTAAACGTAAGGTTTCTAAAGGAATAAAGCCATTATAATACTTGATAATTGATTCTAAAGAACATATGCCACAATCTTTTATATCATTTTGTTTAACTATATAATCTTTTTTCATATTTACTCCCTTCACTTTAATTATTCGCGATAAAGGGGGTCATTTCCTTTTTTTTCTGGTTAATTTTTTAAATTTTTAGCAAAAAAATGATTCTAGAGTTAGAATCATTTATTAATCAGTATAAGTGTCGGGGTCTTCATCAGGTATTTGACAGTTATTTGGAGTTAACATACATCTAGTACAAGCAGTAAAGGAGGCATCGTTATAACCAATTAAACTATCAAAGGCATAATTAATAACAGTTGGTAGTAAGAAGATAACAATACCAGCAATACATTTACGAACTAAAAGTGTTAAACTGGCTGTAAAATCTTCACTTTTACCGGAGAAGATAGTTTTACTTAAGGACATAATACCAGTGATAATTAAAATTATTGGAACAAGGATTTTAATAAAATTAATAACTAAACCTAAGATTTTAAAAGCTCTTCTAGTACCGCGATATTGACAAAAATTAAGTTTAGATGAAGTAGCGGCAAAGACTAGTTTAGGGCCTACACATAAGACAATTAATAGTAAAGTTAAAATAATAACAAATTGATATTTCTTTAAGAAGTTTTTCATCTTAATCACCTACTAATATAATAATATAAATTAAATAAATAGTAAAATAAAATGTATAATTTTGGCTGTCAATTAATAAAATATAGTAGTATTGGAGGAATGGAAATGGTCAGTAAGCAAAGTGTTTGGTTTACTTTTTTATTTAGTATTATTTTAGTTCTTAGTATTTTTTATGTAAGTATGAATGAAAACAGTTTAAGTGATTTTACGTTACCAGAAGATGAAGAAGAAACGAGTTTAGTCGTAAATGAAAGTACAGAATTAGTAGCTTTAAGAGTACAAAGTGATGAAGAAGTAATGGAAACGATTAATGATTTACAGAATATCTTACTTAGTGAAACTACTGATTTAGAAAGTAAAAATAGTGCTTATGATGAATTACTTACTATTTCAAATAATAAGAGTATTGAAGAAAAGTTAGAAAAGATTGTTAAAGAGGAATTTAAGTATGATTCGTTTATTAAAGTTAATGGTAATAATGTAACAATAGTAATAGATAGTGATAAGAGTGATTATAAAATTGCTAATGATATTATTAGAATGGTTAGAACGGAATTTAAAGAAGATAAGTATATTACAGTTAAGTTTAATTAACACTCTTTTGTATTCTTCATAAAATATAGTAGTAAGGAAGAGATTTATATGAAGAATATATTAACAAAAAGAGAAAAAGAAGTGTTTGATCTTTTAATACTTAACTATACGACGGATGAAATAGCTAGTAAGTTAATCATTAGTGAAAAGACTGTAAGAAATCATATATCAAATGTTATACAAAAGTTAGGTGTTAGTAGTCGTGGTCAAGCGATTATTGAGTTATTAAAATTAAATGAAATTAATTTATAAACCCTTTTTAAGGGTTTTTTATTCTTAAAATTATTTTTTTAAATATAATTAATTAGGTGATTAGATGTTAAAAAGTCTGACTTTTAATAAAATAGCTATTTCCACTCTTCTCTTATTACTAGCTTTTTTACTTTATAATTATCCAGAAGAGATTAATGAAGAAGTTGAGACAAATAATAAAGGGAAAAATATTAATATTTATTTAATTGATGAGAATGATTTTATTGGGATGACGGAAGTTAATTCAAGTGGTGATGATATTAATGAGCAAATAGGAAATATTTTAAAGGCGTTAATTATTGGTTCTGATAGTAATATTAAATTACCAGATGGATTTAAGGCAGTTATTCCTAAAGGAACTAAAGTATTAAGTTATGATTTAGATAACGGCTTATTAAAAGTTAATTTTAGTAAAGAGTTTTTAACTATTAAGGAAGATAAAGAAGAAAAGATGATGGAAGCGCTTATTTTTTCTTTAACATCAATTAATGGTATTAAAAAGGTAATGGTTTTTGTAGAAGGAGAAAGATTATTAGAATTACCTAATTCAAAGAAAAAATTAGATTTATATTTAACACGTAGTTATGGAATTAATAAAGTTTATGATTTAACTACAATTAATAATAGTAAGATGGTAACTGTGTATTATTTGAAGAAAGCTAATGATTATTATTATGTTCCGATTAGTTATGTAACTAATAGTAGTGATGATAAAATTGAAATTATTATTAATAGTTTAAAGAGTAATCGTTTAAATAGTAGTAATTTATTAAGCCATTTAGATTACCAAGTTGAATTAATGAATTATGAAGCAAGTGAAAATTCATTAGCGTTAAATTTTAATGATGTTTTACTTAAGAGTGTATACGATGGTAAACTAAAGGAAGAAGTAAAATATGCTATCTTCTACTCTATCCATGATACTTTAGGGATTGATCAAGTTATATTTGAAGTTGATTCACAAGAAATCGACGAATTTAGACTTGAAAACTAAAGTTTTTTATTATATAATCAATATGTTCTGTGAGTTATGTCCTCGTAGCTCAGCTGGATAGAGCAATCGCCTTCTAAGCGATCGGTCAAGTGTTCGAATCACTTCGGGGACACCATAAAATAATAACGTACTTCATTGAAGTACGTTTTATTTTGTTATTTTAAAGTAAATTTATAAGGATTTTCGACTGTTTCATCAGTTAAGATGACTTCACTAGTATGACCTTCATTGGCTAGTAAAGCATACTCAACTTGATTTAAACTATCGAGAATTATATTATTTAGATCACGCATACTCTTTTCGGAAGCAGCTAATTTAGTTAAGACAGCTTCGATATAAGCATCAGTGGCAACTAAAGAAGTATGAAACTCTTCTTCATATCTTTCTTTTTTACGAAGTAAAATACTTAGTTTTGATTCTAAGATGACTCTTTTTTGCGTTTCACGGTCTAATGGATTAAATGTTAAGATATGCGGAATACGAGTTACTAATTCTTTACCAAAGTAATGATCTTCGTAGATACGACTACGATTTAAGGTAGTTATAGTTGGAGAGGCGCCAAAACCGATATTTTTTTTCGCATCGAAAAGATTTTGAAAGGCACCAGCATAAACTTTGTTTAACATTCGCGTATTGAAGTTATAATCATCACTTGGTTTATCGATAAGGAAGGTTGAACCTTCAAAAAATTTAAGCATTATTTCTTTAACAGCACTTTTTATATCTAAGTCACTTTCTCCTATTTTATCGAATTCATCAAAGAATATAAGAGCTCTTTCAGCTTTATCCATATCATAGTTACAAGAAGCTAGTAAAGAATATAAACAATCTTCAATTGACGTTCCTTTAATTCCTTGAGGAACTAAATTGGCGGTATTTATTTCAAGAAAAGGAATACCTAAATATTCAGAAGCGGCTTTAATGGTTTCTGTCTTACCTGTTCCTGTTGGACCTAAGATTAAGATTGGTTCTGTACCATATTTAGCATTAGCACGATAGTTCATTAGGAGAGTTTTAGCAATGATTTTGATTTCTTCATCATGACCAAAGACACGTTCTTTGATGTATTTTTCTAAACCTTTTAAACTAACATCACTTGTATATTCTTTAATAGTTTCTTCTTCAGGCTCGGTTACTACTTGCTGGTTATTTTTACATTGACGTGTTGTTTGAATTTCAACGACATGACCTTGTTCAACAACAATTTTAGTAGTACCTTTTTTCATCTCTTCGTTTTTAAATTTACTTACTAAATTTTGATATCTTAGAATTTCTTTACGAAGAGCATCTAGGTCATCAATACTAAGTAAGATACTCAAGGCATCACTATTTAAGGCAACGGCCGCTTCCTTATTTTGGGCTTCGTAAGTTTCGCGAGGATTTAAAGAACTTAATAAACTCATATTAAGTTTGCGTTTAATAATTTCTTTAGGTGTTATTTCAACATAATAGAAATAATCTTTGGCATCAGCTAAGTAGTATTCTTTGACAAAGTCGATATCATCATATTCGTAATGTCTTAATAAATCATTATAGGTAAAGATATTATCGACTAGGAAGTCGCTATTACTAATATTTTCTTTAGAGTCAGCGGTTTTATAGATGGGATCACTTAGAAATGTACCACCCATTTGGTAGCCTTCAACTAGATCTAAAGGAAATAAAAGATATTTATTAGGACCGATGTTAGATTTGCTATATATAATTCCATATTCGATTGTATGATCTGCCATATTTCTCACCTTTTTTTAATAGCCTTTATTATATATTAAAAGTGGTTTGAATGCAAAGAAAAAAGCAAACTTTAGTAGTTTGCTTAGATAGCCATTAATTCGTCTTCTTTTTCTTTTAGTTTTTCATCAACTTTTTTATTGTATTCAGTAATAAGTTTTTGAACTTCATCAAGCATTCTCTTTTCGTCATCTTCAGTTATTGATTCATCTTTTTTAATATCATCATTCGCTTCTTGACGAACTTTTCTTAAAGCAACTTTTGTTTCTTCAGCTATTTGTTTAGCTTGTTTAACATAGTCTTTTCTTCTTTCTTCAGTAAGTTCAGGCATAGTTAGTATTACTGACTCACCATTATCAGTTGGATTTATACCAAGATTGGCTTCTTGAATGGCTTTAACGATATCTTTTAAGCATGAACGATCAAATGGTTTAATCATTAAGGTTTTAGCTTCAGGAACAGTAATGTTAGCTAAACTTTGAATAGGAGTTGGTGTTCCATAATAATCAACATTTATACCATTAACCATTGATGAATTAGCACGGCCAGCTCTAATTGTTGTAAATCGGTTTTCCATTACTTCAAGAGCACTCATCATTTTAAATTCAACTTCTGTATCAATCATTTTTTTATTCTCTCCTTCATGATTAAATTATAATGCATATTTACTATTTATTCAAATAATATTTATTTATAGCGTTTGTTATTTCACCTTGGAAGATTAGTTGTTGTTCTTCATTCCAATATGAGTTAATGTCCGTAGTATTTTTAATAGCGGCAGTTTCAGTATTATAATACTCGACTTGACCATTATTAATGATGTACAAGCTTGGAGCTAGTAAGTTGTTATCATTATCATCAGTTGAAGTTAAATAACCTTCTAGTAATTCACGGATTTTATAATAATTAGAGTTTTGTTGGGATTTATCATTGTTTAAATCATAGTAATATACTTTATCGATTTTAAGGCTATTGAAGATTTTATCGATTTCTTCAATATATCTTTGACTATATTTTGAGTTACTACTACCAATGACGATAATATTATGACCATTACGAATTAAAGAGATCATTTTATTACCAGTTACGACTTCATAGTATTTATTGGTGTTATTAGTATAATAATCTGTAATAGTGTATACTTTTCGTTCGCTATTAGCAGCATATTTTTCACTTAAATAAACAAAAGCCACAGCCATTAAGAGAAATAAAATTATATAGATTATTTTTCTTATAATACTTTTAGTTTTGGGATTCATGAAATTTCACTTCCTACTTGTTATTATATCATGAATGAATGAGTTTATCGGCCAATAAAAAAGACACTTGTCTAAAAAGTGTCTAATTTATATTAATTGTTAATTTGAGCCATTACTTCTTCAGCGAAGTTATCTTGACGTTTTTCAATACCTTCACCTACGACAAAGCTTGTACTAGCAATTAATTCTCCTCCATTGTTAGTTACGTATTTATTTACATCAATGTCGCCATCTTTAATGAATGCTTGCATTGATAGACAAATTTCTTTAAAGAATTTATTTAATCTTCCATCAACCATTTTTTCAGCTATATCAGCAGGTTTTCCTTCATTCATAGCTTGTTCTTTTAGAACTTCTCTTTCACGAGCAATTTCAGCTTCAGGAACATCTTCTTTGAAAACATATTTTGGTTTCATAGCAGCTGCTTGCATTGCTACATCTTTAGCAACTTCTTCATTAGCACCTTTAATTACTGTAACAACAGCAATTTTTCCACCCATATGAAGGTATGTACCAAAATTTTCGCCTGTTTTCTTTTTAATAACAGCTAAACGACGGAAATCAAGTTTTTCACCAATTTTAGCAGTTTTAGCTACCATTAAGTCTCTTATTGTGCCTTCACCACAAGGTAGTTCTAAAGCTTCTTCTAAAGTCTCAGCTTTACTTTTTAAAATAGTTTCACCAACAGTTTTGATTAATTCTTTGAATTCATCATTTTTAGTAACGAAGTCTGTTTCAGCATTGATTTCAATCATAACAGCTTTATTACCTTTTACAAAGATATCAGCTAAGCCTTCAGCAGCAATTCTTGATTCTTTTTTACCGGCTTTAGCAATACCTTTTTCTCTTAACCAATCAACAGCAGCTTCTAGATTGCCATCGCATTCTGATAATGCTTTTTTACAATCCATCATTCCGGCTCCTGTTTGTTCACGTAATTCTTTAACTAAGCTTGCGCTTATCATATGTAACCCTTCTTTCTTAATTAAATATTATATTATTCACTTAAAGATGCAATTAATTCATCTTTTTTCATTGCAGAGTATCCTTTGATACCTGAAGCTTTAGCCATGGCTTTTAATTCAGTTAAAGTTTTAGAGCTTAAATCTTCAGTTTCAGTAGTTTCTTCAACTACTTCTTCAGCAGGTTCTTCAACTGGAGCTTCTTTAGCATGAGTTTTAGCTTTTTCAGCTTCAGCTTTAGCTCTATCTACTTCAGCCATTACATCTTCCATTTTTTCTGGCTTTTTAGCTTTTTTATCATCTTCAGTAACGTAATCGATGATTTCACCACCATTGGCTTCAGCGATAGCATTACCTAGAACACCAAGAACAACTTTAACGGCTCTTACAGCGTCATCGTTACCTGGAATAACATAATCTACATCGTCTGGATCACAGTTTGTATCAACAATACCAAATATAGGTATATTTAACTTTCTTGCTTCTCTAATTGCATTGATTTCCTTTTTAGGATCAACAATAATTAAAGCTTGGGGTAATTTATCCATAGCACGGATACCACATAATAATTTGTTTAATTTTTCATATTCTTTTTTAAGATTAATAACTTCTTTTTTAGGTAAAACATCAAATGTTCCATCTTTTTCCATGTTTTCGATTTCTTCTAGACGTTTTACTCTACTTCTGATAGTACGGAAGTTAGTTAATGTTCCTCCTAACCATCTTTCAGTTACATAATATGAATTTGTTCTTTCGGCATTTTCTCTAGCGGCCTCATTCGCTTGTTTTTTAGTTCCTACAAATAGGAATGTACCTCCATTTGCAGCTATCTTATTGATTTCTGCATATGCTTCTTCGATTTTTGCTAAGGTTTTTTGCAAATCGATAATATAAATGTCATCTCTTGTTGTATAAATATACTCTTTCATTTTAGGATTCCATCTTTTTGTTTGATGTCCAAAATGAACTCCAGCTTCTAATAAATAACTTAAAGAAACTACGGCCATAAAAATTTCCCTCCTTCGTTTTTACTTCTGTTTGTTTCTAAATATCCTCACTTAATTTTAAGCACTCGAGAATAAAATCCACAAACATGTTTATTTGCTTTTTAAAGCCGGTAATATTGTACCAAAAAAAAATACTTATAACAAGTACTTTTTTAACTTTTTTTATTCTTTTGGAACTAGTCTAAATGATGCACTACATTCTTGATTTTCGTTAAGAACAGCTCCATCTGGAACATCAATAATTAAAGTTTCAGATAAGATATCAGTAAATGGACGACTATGAACTTCTTCAACGTCGATTGTAACATTGTCTAAATCTTTAATTTGAATGTTTGAATAATCGCTTTGTTTTTCAATTATTTGCTTATATGATTTATTAATAATACGATAAGCATATTCACCATATAATTCGTAACCTTCTGGTGCCATATATATTTTAGCGCCGTTTACTTCAACACAGTCAGCTTCAATATATTCAGTATATGTACCATTAATAGTTAAAACAGCAATATCACGACCATCTTCAGTATAGTATTCATCTAATACTTCACAGTATTTAATACCGTTTTTTGTTATACCTTTATATAATTCTTCGCCATCACAGAAATGTAAGTCATAAGCTTGAGTTATAGTAACATTTTCTGGTAAAGTTAAGCAATCACTTACGGTATATTCGTCGATTAAGCTTTCTGTTCTTTTACTTATTTTAGTTTGGGCATTATTAGCAGCAATTGCAATACTACCGACAACGACACCACCAATTACTATTATGGCTGCTACTGTTTTAGCAACCTTTTTAGTATTAGTTTTTTTTTCAATTTTATTATATTCATCTTCTGCAAGATGTCTTCTACTCATTTTTTTCTTTCCCCCATAAATAAATGATGAGACTGATTGTACACTATTGGGACAAATAAGTCAATTTTATCTTTAGTTATATACTAATATTTCAATGATGAAGCCACCTTTTTTAGTTATTTTTTTAATACCATTATATTTGTATTTACCATATCTTCTGATACTAAAGATATCCCCTATTTCGATAATTTTAGTTGGTTTGACGTTTTCATTATAATTTAAATTAACTTCATTATTAGTAAATTTGGCAAGAACTGATTTACGGCTTTCATTAGTAATGGTGCTGACGATATTATCAATTCTTAAAGATGAGACAATATATTCTTTGGCATAATATGATAGTTCAAAGTTATTTTTTAGTTCTAAATCAACTTCTATTAAACTTATATTGCTATTTTTGATATTAGTTAAATTGTTTTTAAAATAGTTTTCAAGATGAGATAAGATAAAGAAATAGTATGATTCTTGGTATTTAATGATATCACCAAAAGTATCTTCGTTTAAGCCTAAAGAATAGATTGCTCCAAGGATATCACGATGAGTTAAGGTACTTGAATTTTCGATTTTAAATAGTTTAATCTCTGGTAAATGACTTTTAAATAAAATAATCTTACTACATTCAGGATATAACTCATATATTTGATATTCGTTTTTATTAATTCTTCCTTTAACAAGCATTAATTCTTTACGAGTAAGAAAGTTAGTAAAGCCACGATTATGCAAGGAATCAACGATTTTTTCGATATTATAATTATTTGTTTTCATGTTTTTTACTTTGAATTAACTTAATAAATAAATCATTTATTTGCTTTGAAATATAGACAATGACAAAATTAAAGAAATTATAAGCGAATAAAATGTAATACGTAATACTAGTATTATGAGTAGATATAAAATAAATTATAGGAATTAAAAAGATAATTAAGATAATTAGAACGGTACTTAAGTCTTTAGTATCAATTTCGTAATTGCTTTTATTTTTATCATAATAAGAATTAAAGTATAAGTATAAATTAATCGCCGAAAATAATAAGACTTCGACTAACCATATTTGCTTAGATGTTTTATAACTAATGGTAAAATAAATAAAGATGGCAATTAAAATTAAACTATCAAAACGAAATATATTAAGGATATTCTTTTTGACCCATTCTTTATTTATCTTGGTTGTATTAACTGTTTTAATCGCATATTTAGATAAAGCAATACAATATAATAACCAAGGAATAAAAGTTAAATAATTAATAAATATTTCCATATACATCCCTCTTCATGAACTTATTATACAATAAATATTGATTTATTTAACAATTATTTTGCCATTATACTTACCTTGATAGTCATTAACTAAATCATTTAGTAAACTATGATCATAATGAGTATCATTTAAAATATTTATTTCAATATTATTGATATGGTAAGAATCAATGATACGATATAACTTCTTTTGCAAGTTGTTTATTAAAGAAAAATTAATACGATCTTCGATATTGATATATAAAGTATTATTAGTATAAATCATTTCCATATTATCACCATTAGTATAATAGCAAAAGAAAGATTTGGAAGCTAGAAGTTCGACAAAATATGTAAAAATATACGGGTTTGTGACATAAAGTTTTTATAATTTGATATAATTTGTTTAGGTGATTTAAATGCGTTTAACAATAATGATTATAATATGTCGATTAATTACAAAAGTTTGTAAATTGTTTGGGAGAAATGGATCAGTATATCCTGGATGGTTTATTCATGAAATATTAAGACAACAAAAAATATTAGAGAAAGTTAAATATCCAAAATATGTTATAGCGATTAGTGGATCTTCTGGTAAGGGTTCAACTACAGAATTAGTTAATCATGTTTTAACTGATGCGGGGTATGATGTTTGTTATAACAAAAATGGTAGTAATGGTGTTTTAGCAGCGATGACTTTAATCTTAAATAATTGCTCTTTAAATGGTGAATTTAAACATGATGTTTTATTATTAGAATGTGATGAGAGACACTTAAAGAGAATATTTGGGAAAAATAAAGTTACTCATTTAGCGATTACAAATATTACAAGAGATCAGCCACCACGTAATGGTGAACCGGACTTAGTTTTTAATGATATTTTAAAAGCTGTTAGTAAAGAAACGAAATTAATTATTAATGCTGATGATCCATTAGTTAATCGTATGACTTATTTATTTAAAAATGATCGTGTTACTTATGGAGTTGCTAGAACGAAAGATAGTTATATAAAAAGTAATATTGAAGCAACGGATTATGCTTATTGTCCTAAATGTAAAAGTAAATTAACTTATGATTATTATCATTATGGTCATATCGGTAATTATCGTTGTAAGAAATGTGATTATAAACGTGGAGTTGTCGATTATGAAGCGACTGATGTCGATTTTTGTAAACATAGTATTAAAATAAATGGTCAGGACGTATATTTAAATAAAGATGTATTGTATGCTGTTTATTATACAGTAGCTGCTTATGCAATATGTCGTAGTATTGGGGTTAGTGATGAAGTTATTCTTAAAGCGATTAATAGTGATAAGATAGCTTCTAAAAGAGCTAAAGTATTAGATTTAGATGGACGTAATCTAACAATGCTAGAAAGTAAAAATGAAAATAATTTAAGTTATTACCAATCAATTAGATTTATAAATAATCAAAAAGGTAAAAAAACAATTATTTTAGGATTTGATAATGTCTCACGTAGATATAAGTTTAATGATGTATCATGGCTTTGGGATGTTGATTTTGAATTATTAGATAGTAAGAATATTGATAAGATATTTTGTATTGGTCGATTTAGATATGATGTAATGACAAGACTTTCTTTTACAGATATACCAAAAGATAAAATTGTTTTAGTTGATGATTTAAGTAATTTGATTAAGTTAGTTAAAAAAGATAGTGTTGGAGATATTTATACAATGGTTTGTTTTGATATGACTGCTAATATTTTAAAATTAATTGAGGATGATGAAAATGAAAAAGTTTAAGATAGCTCATTTGTATTATGATTTAATGAATCTATATGGTGAGAATGGAAATATTAGGTTTTTAAAGAAGAAATTAGAACAGCAAGATATTGAACCAGAAATTCATTTCTTAAGTATTGAAGATAAAATAGATTTTGATAAGTATGATTTTTATTATATTGGAATGGGCAGTTTAGAAAATCAAGAAATTGTCTTAAATAATTTAATAAAATATAAAGATAAAGTTATTGAAGCAATTAATAAGAATAAATTTTTCTTAATTACTGGTAATGCGATTGATTTATTTGGACAATCTTTAACTAAAGGAGATAAAGTATTGAAATGTCTTAGTGCATTTACTTATGAGGCGGTTGAAGAAGAGTTTAGAACAGTTGGTCCACAGTATTATGAATGTTCACTTATCGATAAAAAGATTATTGGTTTTCAAAATCGAAATAGTGTGTTAAATAACGCTAGTGAAAGTTTATTTCAAGTAATTGATGGTACGGGATATAATCCTAAAGAAAAAAATGAAGGAATTCATTATAATAACTTTTATGGTACTTATTTAATTGGACCACTATTAGTAAGAAATCCATATTTTACTGATTATTTAGTTAAGGAAATATGTAAATATTTAGCAATTACTTATAAAAAAGCTGATTTAAGTGAACCGGCTTATAAAGCTTATCAAGAATATATAAATAATTTTTATACAAAGTAAAAAGTACGAAATTAAGTTTCCGTACTTTTTTGTTTCTTTTGGAATTCTCTTTCGGCTTTAGAATAGATACAACCACAATAATCTTGACGATATAAATTATATTTTTTTGCAAGTTCGATACTATGTAAGTAACCATTATTTTTCTTAAAATCGGAATATAAATAGTTAACGTGATATTTAGTACTTAGAAACTCCCCTATTTCATTTAGTTTTTGACTATCTTTGTAGGGACTAACAGTTAAAGTAGTACCAAAGTAATCATAACCTAGTTCTTTCGCTTTAAGAGCAGTTTTTTCAAGACGCAGATAATAACATTTATGACATCTTGGACTTCTTTCACCTAGGTTTTCTAAACCTTTGATGGCTTCATGATATAAGTCGTTATCATAATCACAATCGATAATATCTAGCTTATTTTGAGCTGGATATTCTTTTAGAAAACGAATTTCTTCCTCTTTTCTTTTTTCATATTCAGCAAATGGTTCAATATTAGGATTATAATAAAAAATAGTTATATTAAAATATGGGGTTAAGGTATCAATAACGTGAGATGAACATGGAGCACAACAACTATGCAAAAGAAGACGAGGGATAACCTTATCTTCTTTAATTTTAGTAATTGTTTCATGCATTATTTTGTCATAATTCATATAATCACTACTCTTCTTCAGTTTTTTCTTCTTGTTCTTTAGCCGCAGCTTCCTCTTCTTCTTTAGCTATTGTATCATAACTTTTAAAATAAATATTATCTTCGGTTATGGTATCAAGATATAAAACTCCTTTTTCTTGATCCATGGATAATGAAGCATAAATTTTATTATAAGAATTTAAGTTTTTAATATTAACAATATCGATGATTACAGTATTACCATCATTCATTTTTAAGGTAAAACGATTATTATCGATTATTGTACCATCACTACCTTTATAGGGATTATATTCAATTTCATTTATCATCTTAATAATATTATAGTCAACCTTGTTTAAACCTTTTAATAGATCTTCAAAAATCGTATCAGGGGTAAAATTAAGTAAGGATGGATAACCATAATATTCATTATTGACATCATCAATTGATTTACCAGAGGTAGTTATATACTTATTATTATATTTGTAATAAAATAAGATTTTAGATTCTTCAATATTAATACTTAGTTTACCAAATAAACCTCTTTTAATCGAAACTTTTTCAATTATAGGATTCTGTTCTAATAAATTATTTTGAGCTTTTTTGACTTTTAATTTAGACATTTTAGGATAGTCTTTAATTTCTAAGGTTTCAATTATTTTAACATCAGGAATTGTATCATTGCCAGTTATATAAATATTAGTAATATGGTAGTTTTTTAAATAGAGAATTATTCCAACAATTAGGCAGATAAAAGCCAATAACTTTAAAAGGAATTTGACACGTAAACGTCTTCTTTTTTTAGGCTTTGGTTGTTGGACTTTTTTTCCCATATTATTACTCCCAATCTATAAATTCTTGTTCGATTAATAAATCAACTTTTGTTTTTTCTAAAACGGTATCATGGACATAATTAATTAGTTTATAAACGTCTTTGCTAGTAGCATTACCTTTATTGATAATAAAATTAGCGTGTTTTTCTGATACTTCAGCGCCACCGATTTTATAACCTTTTAAACCAGATGATTCGATTAAACGACCAGCAAAGTCACCTTCAGGATTACGGAAGACAGAACCGGCTGAGGCATATTCTAATGGTTGAGTTTCAACACGTCTTTTTTGACGTTCTTCAACTAATTCTAATGAGCTTTGTTTATCACCCTTTTTTAAGAAGAATTTAGCAGCGATGATAATATATTTTTTAGTTTCTTTAAACATACTAGTACGATAACTATAAGTAATATCTTCATGTTCAATAGTTTGAATTTCAAAGTTTTCATCTAAAACTGTTACTGATTCGACATAATCCATAATGCATGAGTTATAAGCTCCAGCATTACCGTATATTGCCCCACCGATGGTACCGGGGATGCCAGCAGCAAATTCTAGACCAGTTAAAGAGCGATTAATAACTTCTTTAACCAGAGTTGGTAACATAACACCTGCTTCCGCATATGTTAAGTTTTTATCCTCTTGAATCTCTAAACCATTTAAATTATTTAAACGAATAACTGCACCAGCATATTCACGATCATTTAGAATGATATTAGAACCATTACCAAGAATAAAATATTTAATATTGTTTTCTTTTAAAAGTTTTAAAATACTTATTAAATCTTGAACTGAATTAGGTGAAATAAGATATCTTGTAGTACTGCCAATATGATAAGTATTTAAATTTTTTAAGGTAGCATGTTCTTCAACAGTACCATATTTTGTTAATTCTTCGATCATTTTATCAAATCCTTTAGTTTTTTATAGATTAAATCACTGCTATTATTCATACTCATTTTAGCTAAATTATGACGCATCTCAGCATATTTAGTTGAGTTTTTAAGCACATCATTAATTGTACTGAGCAATTTAGAAGAAGTCAAATCTTTTTCTTCAATGATTTCGCCACCACCATTATTTTTGATTTCCAATGCGTTATAATACTGGTGATTATTAGCAACATATGGTGATGGAATAAAGATAGCTGGTAAGTTCAAAGATAATATTTCACTCATTGTTGAGGCACCAGCTCTAGTAACTATTAAATCAGTATTTTTAAGAAGAGCTGGTAAATTATCTAAATATGGTAAAACTTTAACATTCGTAGGAAAATTTTTATCTTTAACGAATTCATCATATAGATCTTTGCCAGTTATATATAAAACTTCGTAATCTTCGTTTTCGACTTTAGCTAAAAACTCAGTCATTTTCTCATTAACAGTGGCAGATCCTAAGCTTCCTGCAACTATGACAACTAATTTTTTATTCTTTTTAAAACCTAAAGTTGTTTTATCCATTGGTTCTAGTGATAAAGCATTTTCACCACAAGGATTACCAGAATAAAAAACTTTGCCTTGAGCTTTAGTAAATTTATTAATAGTTTCTTTAAAGGAAACACCAATTAAATCAACTTTATTTTGTAAAGCTAAATTGGATTTACCAGGAATACTATTTTGTTCATGAATAAAAGTTTTAATGCCTAATTTATGAGCAGCTTTAATAACGGGATATGTTACGTATCCACCGATTCCTAGTACTAAATCGGGTTTAAAATCTTGCATTAACTTTAGGCATCTTTTTTCAGCTTTTTTAATTAAAAAGATATTTTTAAAATCTAACAACAAATCTTTTTTGGAAAAACCATATATTTCAATTGGTTCATATTTTATTCCTCGTTTAGGAATAAGATCTTTTTCCATACGATTATGAGTACCAATATATAAGACTTCGAGATTTTTTTCATGTTCTTGAAATTTATTAATTATAGCTAAGGCAGGATAGATATGCCCTCCTGTTCCTCCAGCTGAGACGATAATTTTCATTAATATCACCTATTATAATTATACTATAATATTCAAGATTTTTGACTAGTATAAATTCAAAGTATGTAAAACAAGAATTATATTTATATTTAGCCAAAATATTAGTTTAATAAAAAACTACATGTTTTATGTCTCATGTAGTTTTAAGATGTTATACAAAGGAAATCCCCAATTGCTCTTTCACCACTATCATCAGTTGGTGTATTTATTAATTGACCATTATAAACTAGAGATACACTTCCACCTTGGTCCATACTCTTAGCAAATGTACAACCTTTATCATAAAGATAGTCAGCCGCCCCAAAATTAGAGGTTGGTCCAGTTAAGATATAATAATCACAAGCTGATTTTTGGCCGATTACAGTACTATTATAAGCTTCATCTTGGTGTTCATATGTTTTATTACCATCAGTTATTAAATGAGAATCGTGACTTGAGAAAGTATAAACTACACCTCTATCAATTAAGTCTTGAGCTGATGCGCCAGCTGGAGGATTAAATAAATTACCGTTACGATCTAAACATATTTCCATACCACCGGCATTACCATTAGTTTTGATTTCACCATTAACAATAACTATGTGGTTAGCACCTTTTAAGTCTTCACTACCATCAGCATAGGAAAAATGACTACCATTTAAAACTAAGGCTGTATTTGTTCCTAATCTTTTTGCGGCACTTGTAGCGGTTTCAAGGCCACTTGCATATTGACCGTTTGCTGGTTCACCAAATATTTGGTTAGGATTGTTTACTACAACATGAGTTAGATAACAACTATTACCTTCGACTTCGGTTGGTGTAATGGTCATGAAGATATTTTCATTTACCTTAGCATATTCAGCATTATCTAACTCAGCAGAATAATTATCTAAAGCGGAAGCAACTCTACTACCACTTGCGATATTATTAACATTTATATCCTTTTTATCAGTTGTTATATTATATTCAGAACCAGGAGCTTCAATATTTGCACTTGCATTAGAATCTTCTAAAGGAACAACTAAAGAAGCATCTTCTAATGCAGAGTCTCCAGTATTTGAGTTTTCGGAATTGCCATTATCGGCGGATAATGGATTTTCAGTTACTGCTGGCGCATTTGAATCTGGATCAGATATCTGAGAAACAGGTGCCTCGTTACTTGTTGGATCGAGATTGGCTGTTTCTTCATTGCCACTTGCTCCAGCTGTGACATTACCTGCAGAAGTTGGTGTTGCACCAGTATTTGCGGTTGCACCAGTACCACTACCAGCAGATGAAGCACCACTGGTTGCATTTAAGATAGTAGTTATTAAATCTGTTGCTAAGGCTTCAGTACCTTCTGCTATCGAATCAAAATGTTTACTAAACATTCTTATTCCGTTAGATAAATCTTGTAAAGCAGTCTTATATCCTTCTGTCCCTGTTTTAAAGGCGTCATAATCCTCGCCTACCCAATGTGTACTTAGTGAATCTATCTCACTATACATTTCTCCTATTCTGGTATCAAAATTATCGGCTCCATCATTTAGATTTTTAGCAAGTTTTTTTTGAATATCACTATCAGCCGTAAAATCCCATCCTGCCATGGCTACACCATCTTTCTATTATCTATTTTCTTCTATATTATAGCATATATTTTTAATTATTTTTCGATATTATTTATTTTTATTAAATAAATGTGTTAAGTTCTATGTTTTTTTAGTTAATTATTTTATTTTTTAAATTTAAGTTAAATTTGCTTTTTTAAATTATGAGTGCTAGTATACACGGCAACAGGGAGGAAATATCATGAATGAAAAGATAAATATTAATACTTTAGTTAATCATGTCACCTTCACTTTAGACGCTTTACTAGATAAAAAAGATTATCCGCAAGAATTGCACGACTATTTATATTTAATAACAACAGGAATGATTCTTAAATATGGTGATGATTTTATTGACGATATATATTCGGTTATTACTTGCACTAATTTTAACTATCATGGAGCATTTAATAAATTAAACTATTATATTAATCCGACAAATAACAATTATAAAACGAAGTGGTTAGATTTATCTTATGATTTTCCGACAATTAACATTCAAAACGAGTTATTATTTAGAAAAATCGATAATTCATTTATTAAAACATTAGAATATTTAACTTATGAATTAAATTTAATTTTATTTAATAAAAATAAAAAATATTCTTTAACTGATAAAATAAAAATTAGATACGATTATTATAAAACTGGTCTTATTGATAACAATAATTATACAATTGATAAAATATTTAATTTATTATTCGTTGAAGATATAATTAAAAATATATTAAGATTAAGAGAATTAAATATTAAAAATAAAAAGTTTAATAATATTTTACAAAAATTTAAAAATATTGATTTGGATACATATAAAATTGAAGGTTTAGATATTTTAGTGAATTTATTCAGACCTTTATATAACTATTCTGAAATACAAGAATTACTTAAAAAGAATATTTTGTTTACGCATAATATTTTAGAAAAAGAATTTGATAAAGTATTAGGAAAAAACACTTATAAGAAAATCAGCAAAAAGCTAGATATTTTAGAAAATAAATTTAATAAGACGAAAGATAATCTAAATAATGATTATTATATGTTATCGATTGAATATATTGAAATTAAAGATGATTTTATTAACAAATATATAAATAAAAAATATTTGGAGAATATATAAAAACATGCTTTTACCGAGCATGTTTTATTTTTCTTTATCAATATTATTAATGTTAATAATAGCTGTTTCACTTATTTCGTAGAAGTCATCTGGTAATGGTTCAAAAGATGAATTATTATATTCTTTGTTTAAGAACTTTCTTAGTACTCGTTCTAATTCTTTATTATCCATAGGCTTTGATAGATAATCGTCAAAACCAGCAGTAATATATTTTTCTTTCATACCTTCTATAGCATTAGCAGTTAAGGCGACTACTCTTGCTTTAAAAGATGGAATTTCTTTTAATAAGTGAAGGGTTTCAGTACCACTCATTTTAGGCATCATATCATCCATGAGAATTAAATCATATATTTCACCTTCTTGAATTCTTTCAAGACATTCACGACCACTCTCACATGAATCAACGATAAGATTATATTTTTTTAGTAACCGATCAGCTACTTTAATATTTAAATTATTATCATCAACGATTAAAACACGTTTACCGGAAAGATTTAATGATTCTTTGGTAAAATCATTGTTTAGATGATATCTCTTTTCAGGAACAATTTTTTGCTTTAAATAAACAGTAAATTTAGAACCGCTACCAAAGACTGATTGAACAATTATTTTACCACCCATCATTTCAACTAGACTTTTAGTTATAGCAAGACCTAATCCTGCTCCTTCAATTGTTGTATTACGATCTTCATCTAATCTTTCAAATTTAGTAAATAATTTATCTATTTTTTCTGGTTTAATACCACGACCTGTATCTTCGACTGAAAAAACAAGTGAACATTCATCATTTTTATTAATACAACTTACATTGAATTCAATTGTCCCAGTTTCAGTATATTTTACGGCATTAGTAAGTAAATTACTTAATATTTCTCTTATCTTGGATTTATCACCATATAGAGTTTTAGGAATGTCTTTGGCGATATTTGATATTAATTCAATTGGTTTCTCACCAATACGAGGTTTAACTAATTTTGCTAGGAGCTTGCATTCTTCAGCAAGATTATATTCAGAATTAACAATTTCCATTTTATTTGCTTCGATCTTAGATATATCAAGAATACCATTAACTATTTCTAGCAAATTTTGGGAAGCTAGGATGATATCGCTAGCATCTTGCTTAGCAGCTTCTAATGTATCTTCTTCTTTAATCGCTTCACTAAAACCAACTATAGCATTTAATGGAGTTCTTATTTCATGAGACATGCTTGATAAAAAGTCAGTTTTTGCTGCGTTTGCTTTTTCGGCCTGATCTTTAGCTAAAGATATTTGTTCGAGCATTTTTATATCAGGATTTTCAATGGTGAAATACATAATTAGAAGAACATATGAATAGAAGAAACATTCAAACATAACAGATGGGAACATTTCTCTAATGAAAAAGCCTATTACAAATAAAGTTATTAAAACAAATGATGGAATATTTTTTATTAGCTTTTTTTCTTCAATTATTCGTTTGATACAAGTAAAAACGATTATTAAAAAGAGAATAATGATTGCTGTATATACAATATCGTAGGATACGCCATATCCATCTAAAAGATCTTTGGTATTTATAACTGTCAATGGAGCAATATATGTAGCAACTGCGATAAATGTTCCAAATAAAAATAAGGCATAAGAAAATATTTTTTTGGTATTTTCTTTAATTTTTAATAAATAAATATTGTATATGAGCATGCAAATAGTTAAAAATATCAATTCAACCATAAATGTTTTTTGAAAGATTGCGATTAAAAAAACATCTTTATTTAACTTTGCAATATAAAATGTTGCAATACAAGTTAGGCAAAATATTACATTTAGTATTAGCATACGAATGTAAATTTTTGTTTCGATATTGTTACTACTCTTTTTAACAATAAAAATTGTAATGAGAACTATTGTTATTGCTAGTGATGCAAAGGTTAATAGGATATCGCTCATTGCATTTCACCTCTATTATAAGGTTATCACTAATAGTTTTTTTTTTCAATTAAAAAGAACATAAGAAATGTTCTAAAATTTATATTTATAGATACCTGATGTTCTTTCTTTAACTAAATGATGTGCATAAGCTACGGCGTCGGCGTTATCTTTAGTGATTTTTTCGATTTCTGAAATGCCAGACCATACATCTTCAGGACGAGTTATTTTTTTATCAACATATAATGTTTCATAAATATCGTTAACATCGTATGCATAATCAGAACGGTTCATTATACTTGTAACAAATGAATCTTCATAATGCTCAGGAATATCTTCACGATGACATTGACCATATTTTTCCCATATTTCCCATTTTAAAGTAGCTAGAGCATCACGAAGAATTGATGTATAATCGTTTACTGTGATTGCTGAAGATTGGGAGAACGATAAATTTTCGCCAATATTTACGTAGAAAGTTTTATCATATTGCTCTAAAGCCATTGGAACAATCTCGGCACCCGTTTCAAGGGCCATACGAGTTGTACCATTGAATAATTTCATAACAGGTAAATTTGCTGAAACATTCCAGGCACCTTCGGGAAAAATTAATAAGTTCTTTTTCATTTTAAGTAGTTCAATTGCACGTTTATAGGCGATTTGACGATCTTCTTTATCTCTAGTTTCTAAGCATATGACACCATTTAAATGTAGCAACAACCCTTCGATTCTTTGGTAGATATCGTTAGGGTCACCTAAGAATAAATAAGCGCGTTCTTTAATTGCTTCAAATGCTATTTGAACATCGTCACCGCCGACATGAGTTGAGGCAAAAATTGTTGGATTAGATGTTTTGTGATGTTTATCGTTAACAATTATAATTTTTTCACCAGATAAAATACGGCTTAGTTTTATTAAACTATACAAAATAAAGTGAATTTTATCACGATATTTTGGATCTGTTAATGCTATTCCTTGCTCATGTTCATATTTTCTTAAAGACAAATAATATTCAGTTATTTCATTTAAAGTCATTTTTTGTTTGGCAATAAAACTTTTATATTCAAAATCATTTGTAGACATATGTATCCCCCATTACTTGCCTTATTTTAACATTAAATGCGTTTTTCAGCAATTTTTTCCAAAAAAAAGCTAGATAAACTAGCTTACTTTATTTATTGTTTTTTCAACTACTTCTTTTATTTTAGCTTCACTAAATGGTTTATTTAACATATCAACAATATCATATGTAAAAGCTTTATTAATAGCTTCGCTTGATGAATCACCACTTACAATGGTAACAGGCATCTTACTTAATAGATTATTTTCTTTCATATAATCTAAGACTGCAAAACCGTCTACTTTAGGCATATTTAAATCAAGTAAAATAGCTTTAAGATGGTCATCGTTTTCATGAGATTTGATGATATTTAAGGTTTCTTCCCCATCTTTAGCAAAGGCAAGTTCATATTCTTCATTAAAAATCTTTTTAACAAATATTCTTATTACTTTTGAATCATCAGCAACTAAGATAACGTCTTTACTTGATTCTTCTTTATCTTGATATATTGATTCAGTTCCACCTAAGTATTCATTAACAATTTTCTTAACATTTGCAGCTTCTTCTAATAAAGATGGATAGCTTTCTTTAACATAGGCATAGTCATTGGCTTTACTTTTCATTTCATGTTCATATGCTATTTCAGCTAGTTTAAGAAAGCCGAAGTATTTACAATCACTCTTTAATGAATGAACATAAATGGCATAATTTGGCATATCTTGATCTTTTAAGAATTTATCAATTTGATCTAACTTACCATCAAGACCATTTTTAAATTCAATTAGGGTTTCATTATATGTATCTATATCACCAAATAGTTCTAGACTACTATTGACATCAACATTATGTTCTTTTAAATAACTGATATCTTTCATATTTACCACCATATCCTATCTTAATTTTATTACAATATATTTATTTATTCAATATTTTTTCAATAATATTAATTATAGTTTCTTCATCGGCTTCATTATTTAAGTAGGCACTAAATCCTTGTTTTAATATAGTTTCTTTATCTACTTTATCTTTTTTAGATTTAAGTAGGACAACTGGAATATTAAAACCTTCGATAGAGTTTACATTTTCCATAAATTCAATGGCATCGATATCTTGTAATTTATTTGAAATGATCATTAAATCGTATTTGTTATCAATGACATTTTCAATAGCACTTACTCCGCTATTTAGGGTTATTACAGAATAGTCATTAGTTATAAAGATTTTTTCTAATTTGTTGGTTATTTCTTTATCATCATTGACAATGAGAATTTTTTTAGAAGCTGTATCACTACTAATTTCAATTATTTTGGTATTAACAATGGATGAAATATTGTTTTTTAAAGTTGTATTAGTTGAATTACTATTTTTCTTGTTTAAGAATTGTCTTATAACTCTTTCAAGTTCTAGTTTTTCGATTGGTTTAGCTAAATAATCATCAAAACCTAAACCTAAGTATTCTTCTTTCATACCAGATATAGCATTAGCTGTTAAAGCAATTACAGGAGTATTAAATCCTTTAATTTGTTTTAATCTTTCTAAGGTTTCTTTACCACTTAATTTAGGCATCATATCATCTAGAAGAATCATATCATATTGTTCACCTTTATTAATCTTTTCAAGACACAATCCACCACTAGTACATGAATCAATATTAAAATTGTATTTTTTTAGTAAAGTAATAGCAACTTTAATATTTAATTCATTATCATCGACAATTAATAAACGAGCTCCTTCAGCATTAATCAACTTACTGTCAGACAGAATTGTTTCTTTTTGTTTAGGAGGATCTACAGCGATAATTCTTTGATCTATAGAAACGGTAAATTTGGAACCACTACCATATACTGATTGAACTACTATTTTACCATGCATTAGATCAACTAGTTTTTTGGTGATAGCAAGGCCCAATCCTGTTCCTTCAATTGTCTGTTGTTTTTCAACATCCAATCTTTCAAATTTAGAAAATATTTTATCAATATTTTCATTTTTAATACCAATTCCACTATCTTCAACAGAGACAATTAAACGACAAACATTTTCTTTAATAACGGTAGAAACGGTAAATTCAATAAAGCCTTCTTTAGTATACTTAACCGCATTTGTTAAAATATTTAAATATATTTGTTTTAATCTTGACGAATCACCATATAAAATACGAGGAATTGATTTATCAATATTAACTCTAAAGTCTAAACCTTTATCCCCTATTCTGGCTTGAGTTAAAGCCACTAGTTCATCTAGCATTAGCTTAATATCATATTCTTTATTAATTATTTCTAATTTATTAGCTTCTATCTTTGAGATATCTAAAATACCATTTACAATTTCAAGTAAGTTATTTGAAGCCATGATGATATCATTAACTTTTTCTTTGGCACTATCAGGTAATTTATCCTCTTTTAAAGATTCACTAAAACCGACTATAGCATTTAATGGTGTTCTTATTTCATGGGACATATTTGATAGGAAGTCAGTTTTAGCATGATTAGCTTTTTCGGCATTTTCTTTAGCGATTGATACTTGTTCAAGCATTTTAACATCGGGATTTTCAATGGTGAAGTACATGACAAAGACAACTAAAGCAAATGATGTTGCTATTAGATTTATGCCTGGGAAAATAGTTCTAATAATTATAGATAAAGTCATTAGAACAATTAACGAAACAAGAGGAATAGCTTTTTTCTTATCAATGCTTTTAAATTTCTTTGCAATAAAGATAACATCAAGTATTAGTTCAACACCACTTATTATGTATAATAAGTTTACTGCTAAGCCGTATGAAAAGGCCATTTCACCATCGTAATAGAAATCTAATGGTGCTAATAACAATACTACTGTAATAATTAAAAGATACAAGATAAAGATACCTTTAGGGAATTTTTTATTTTCACCAAGTGTAATATTATAAAAATAAACAAGAAAGAAAGCACCCCACCAAAAGATGGAAATCAACATTAATCTAGAAATAATATATATATAAAGACTGTTTGTACTAAGGTTTTCAAATGATGATGACACGCAAAGAAATTCCACAATTAAAGCAAAGAAAGTGCAAAAAACAATTATTGTATATATCTTATTTTCTTTTGATTCGACTCTTTCTTTAGAAAAATAAAAACATGATGCTAAAAAAATAAATAAAAAAGAACAGATTTCAAAACTAATTGCTATCATCATATTAATTACCCCTATCGTATGTGTATATTATATCATAATATTTAAAAAAAGTATTACTTATGTAATACCTTTTTCATAACCTTTTGATATAATTTTTTTTCTGGTTGCTCTTTATGTTGTGATTCATTAACTATTCTTTTTAATTCTTTAATATCTATTTTTCCATTAGTTGGAATATAAGGAATTTCATCTAAGATAACAAAATCAATTGGAATTTGATGTTCATCTTTAATATATTGCTTACAATATTTTTTAATTTCCTCTATAGATAATTTAGCTGACGGATCTTTTAGAGTGATACAAGCTACAGGAACTTCACCTTGAGCATGCAATTCATCTTTAACACCGATAACAACACTTTTTTCTATTGCAGGGAAATTGTTTAAAATAGATTCAACATATGATGGTAGGATTTTGAATCCTCCATAATTAATAATCATTCTTTTGATTCGGTCTGTTATGTAGATAAATCCATCCTTAGTAATGTATCCTAAATCACCGGTATGAACCCATGTTTTACCATCAGAATGAGTTTTTAATACTTGTTCAGTTTCTTTAGGACTATTAAGGTATTCACTCATTGCTGTTGGACCTTGGACGCATACTTCACCAATTTCTCCATAAGTTAATTCTTCTTCGGAATCTGGGTTAAAAATAGCAACTGTAGTTAGAGGTAACGGAATTCCAACACTACCGATTTTATTACATTCGTTAGAAACGTTAACAGTTACGCCTGAACATGTTTCTGATGAACCATATCCTTTAGCAACTTTGTATATACAACCATGTTTTCTTAACCATTCATTTGATTTTTCTTCTAATTTAGTATCCATTGAATCGCCACCAACAGTTGGAGCGACAATATATGATAAGTCTTCATTAGCTAGTTTTTTACTATATATTAGGTTTTCAAAATGAGATGGTGCTAATGTCATATGAATTGGTTTTTTCTTTATAAGAAGTTTTGGTAATTTTTTAGGATCAAATAATGGAACAAGATTAATAGTTATTCCTCTAATTAATGGAAGTAATGTTCCTGTACTTGCACCATAGATAATAAATAATGGCATGATTCCTAACCAAGTTTCACCACGTTTGAATTTTATTCCAGAATTTATTCCTTGATATACTGAAGATAATACTGCTTTATCACTCATCACTACAGCTTTAGGAAATCCAGTAGTTCCGCCACTGTGAACAATTAATGCTGGGCTATCTTCAATGTATTCACTATCAAGTTTTCCGTGATAATCTTTGCCACTAGCAACGAAATCTGTATAACGAGTGGTAAAACTATTATCAACTTTTTTAGTGATATTAAGTTTTTCGTAAAGTTTTATTAATCTCTCACTATTTAGTGGCCAATTCTTAACTGAATCTAATAAAGATGTAGAAATTATCTTAGTAGTTTTAGTCCCCTCACATGCTTTTTTGAATTTACCACCAAATAAGTCGGTAATAATAACTATATTTGAACCATTGTCGGTTAAATATTTATGCAATCCTTCAACATTACTTCTTGGATCAATCATACTTGAAATTGCACCAATTTTGTTTAAAGCTAACATTACATATAATGATTCAGGTGTTGTTAACATACCAACTGTTACAATCTCACCTTTTTTAACACCATTAGCTTTAAAGGCAGCAGCTAAACGATCTATGTTAGTAAATAATTCGCGATAAGTTATATTTTTGCCATAGTATTCTAAAGCAATTTCATCTAAGTGTTCTTTGTTACTATCGTAAACTACATCATAAATCTTTTTTTTAGGTACTTGGAATGATATTTGTTCTTCGTTATACCATTTTAACCATATTTTATCAAGGCTAGGATATCCAACTGGTGGGCCTTGTAATTCTCCGGTAGCTAATTGTCTTAAGTATAAATCTCTTAGTTTTTTTTCTTTGTCTGAAAGTTTATCTATTTGATTCTTTAAATTTATCAAATCTTGTTTTTCCATAGTAAGCCCCCTAAGTTGTTTTTTATTTTAGCTTAAATTCTAATATTTGGCAAATTTTTTAGGCTTTTTCAATAATTTTTATAGCCACTTTAATACCATCAACAGCGGCGGATGTAATACCACCAGCGTATCCTGCTCCTTCACCACATGGATATATACCTTCAATATTGGACATTAAATCTTCGTTTCTAACGATTGTAACTGGGGATGATGATCTTGTTTCAACGCCAGTTAAAATAGCATCAGGATTAGCAAAACCTTTTAATTTTTTATCAAATGATAAGATGCCTTCTTTTAAAGTACTAGAGATAAATTCAGGTAATATATCATTTAAATTACATAAAGTATATCCTGGTTTATATGACGGAATAACATCACCTATTTTTGTACTAGGTACATTGTTTAAAAAGTCTTCAACTCTTTGAACTGGGGCGTTGTTATTAGCTCCACCTAAAATATAAGCTTTATGTTCTAGCTCTTCTTGGAAGTACATACCAGCTAATGGGTCATTACCTTTGAAATCAGTAGTCAAAACATTAACTAGTAAAGCACTATTAGCATTTTCTTTATCTCTTTTATATGTAGACATACCGTTTGTGACAATTGATTCGTTAGTAGAAGCAGAAGCAATAACTTCGCCTCCTGGGCACATACAGAATGTATAGCAACTGCGTTTTGGTCCGTGATAAACAAATTTATATTCAGCTGGTGGTAATTGAAGCTCAGTTATTGTGCCATATTGAGCTTCATTGATAAAATCTTGTTTATGTTCAATACGAACACCAACAGAGAAGTTTTTTCTTTCAATATTTAATTTATTTTCTAATAACATTTTATAGGTATCGCGAGCGCTATGACCTATAGCTAAAACTAAGGTATCAGTAATAAACTCATTTTTATTACAGATAACTTTAATTAGATTTTCCCCTTTTTGAATATTAGTTAATTTATTGTTAAAGTAGTATTTACCACCTTTAGATTCAATATATGAACGAATATTTTTTAATATTTCAACTAAATTATCAGTACCAATATGGGGTTTATTAGAATATAAAATTTCTTTGGGAGCACCAAATTTATAGAAATAATTTAGAACTTTTTTAATATATGGTGAACTAATACCGGTAGTTAATTTACCATCGGAAAAAGTACCTGCGCCACCTTCACCAAATTGGACGTTACATAGTTCGTTTATTTTACCAGTTTCACGATATTCATTAACATATTTCATTCGTTCATCTACTTTAGAACCTTGTTCAATGATAATTGGTTCGTAGCCATTATCAACTAAGGTTAAAGCACAGAATAAACCGGCGGGACCGGAACCAACGATAATTGGTTTATAATTAGATTTTCGTCTTTTAACAATTGGTTCTTCTTCGGGGTAGTCAATATGTTTAAATTTAGGATATTTAGTTTCGTCTTTAACCTCAAAGTCAATAGCGTAAGTATAATGGACATTCTTTTTATCACGTGCATCAATAGATTTGCGAACAATATTAGCACTTAAGACATCTTCTAGTTCAATCCAATTTTTAAGTAATGTTCTTCTTACTAGTTCATTATCTTCGATATCACGATATACTTTTATATTGTCTAATCTAAGCATACTTATCACCCTACTTACACTATTTTATCATATTTAAAATAAAAAAGAAGTATTACTTCTCTTTATTAGTTACAACAGTACCGATTTTTTCGCCATTAACAACTTTATTTAAATTGCCTTTTTTATTAATATCAAAAACGATTATTGGGATGTCATTATCCATACATAATGATGTGGCTGTAGTATCCATGACATTTAGCTTTTGATTTAAGACTTCAAGATAGGTTATTTCGTTAATCTTTTTAGCATCAGAATACTTTTTAGGATCTTTATCATAAATAGCATCAACATTAGTAGCTTTTAGTAAGGCATTAGCATTTATTTCGGCAGCACGTAAGGCGGCAGCTGTATCGGTACTAAAGAATGGTGAACCAGTTCCACAACCGAAGACAACAACACGATTATTACTTAGATGTTTTAAAGCACGATCTTTAATATAGTATTCAGCTATTTGACGCATTTCAACACCAGTTTGAACTCTTACGGGAACATTTAATTGTTTAAAAGCATCACCAATTGCTAGAGCATTCATAGTAGTACCTAACATACCAATATAATCAGAAGTACAGCGATCCATTTGCTGGTTACTACGACCACGCCAGAAGTTGCCACCACCGACAACGATACCAACTTCAACCCCTAAAGTGACTATTTCTTTTATTTCACGACAGATATCTAATACTCTTTCAAAGTCAATGCCTGTTCCTTTAGAACCAGCTAAAGACTCACCACTTAGTTTTAATAATATTCTTTCATATTTCATTTTTTTCCTCCAAAAAAAGACTTATTACCACGAAAGATAATAAGTCTTAAATATAAGTAGAGATGAAGATATTAAATAATTAGTTTTTAACATAATCATCACTTCCTTATTCAATATAATACAATAAATATACTAGTAATTCAATTATTTATATTGAAGTGTAGGAACAGCGTTTAGATAAGCATTTCTTTCAGTTGCATATCTTAAAGCATCTCTACTATAGCCCATTTTTCTTAGTTCATCTTTTTCATATTGTGATAAAGATGTAGCACTGTTATAAGCATCCATTGTGAAATCATAATTGTCAGAATTAACCATAATAGCACTTAGATTTAAGGCTGTAGTAAGATCTGTTTTACGTTCATCATCAGGAAATGATAACCATACTGATTCACTAGTATAGCGATCAACACCATTATAAGCAAAAGAATTCTCATAATTATCACTATAGCCAGATAGATTATTTATACCAGTATTGTATCTATAATCTAAAGACGAACAATTAGCTTTAATACTATCAATTAAGTCACCATATAAATTAACTTTTTGAATAGTACCATTAATTGTAAAAATAGCATATGCTTCATTACTATTAACAATTATTGTAGGATATGTTACAGCACTACCATATTCACTACTTATAATGCTATAAACATTAGAAGCTAGTTCATTTTTAAGATTTCTAGATAAGGTACCACAAGCAAATAAAGTATAAGCATCAATAGCTGGTTTATTTTCTAGATTATTGTCAAGGAATTCACTACTACGATTATGATTAACACGATCTTGATAATAGTTATATATACCATCTATATCTAATGATAATACTTCATTTTTAGTAGTATTTGTATAATATAGTGGAGATAAATAATAAGCGTTTAATGCATTTGATAATTCAATAGCCTTTCTAATTTCTTCTTCAGTTACATATGATTCGCCATAACGATTATAACCTTCGAAATAATTTCTAACATCAGTTCCATCTTGAGCTTTAATTTCACTTCTGTTTTCCCATGTTTCGGCATCAGCGATAATATCGCTAGCAGGAACATCAGCATGAGCAACTGTTGGAGCACCAACTAGTAATGCAGCAATTAAAGTTGTAGTAGTTGCAACCTTAGCGGCACCAGTTAAGAATGTTTTTGCAGATGCTTTTTCTTTTAATTCTTTAATTCCCATTATAAACCCTCCGTTTATAGCTTAGATTATATTCTTTAATAGTTTTGTTGTCAAATTTTTTAGAGAGTAAAATAATAAAAATAAAATCAGGTTTAAACCTGATTAAGTTATTTTAAGATAAAGTAATTTTAGGGCTGTCTTCTACTTTGACATAAGTAGACTTATAAGCACCTTGTTCAAGAGTGTTGTAATCATTGGCTTCAGCATTATAAGTAACAATAAAACTACCTTTTAAACAAATTGCTTTAGCACCCCATGAAGTGATGATAATTACGTCTTCAGGTACTTCCGTTAATAAACGAGGTTCACATTCAGGAACATATTCTTCACCGTCTTGATAATACATTTTAACAAATTTACTTGCTTTAACAACATATTCTTCATTTGATGTGCTTGAAATATTTTTAACAACAACATCTGGAATTAATGTACCATCTTCATCTGGTCTTGCAGCAACTGGAGCTGTTTCTTCACTTAAAATATATTCACGGCCATCAACTATTGTTTTTAAAACAGTATGAACTACTTCACCTGGAGTACCATAACGAGCACTAACTTTTCCTTTCTTATATGCTACTTGTTTTTTATCGTCACTTATTGTAGCTAGATAAGCACCGATTTCTTCATTAGGGATTACACGACATTCAATAACTAAATCCCCATATTCTTCTGGATGAGTACTTTTTAAGATTACTTTTTCTTTCATTTAAAACACTTCCTTTTCTATTTGCAGAAAAGTTACGACTTAAATGATAAGAAAGAAGTTTTGGCAATTAAAAACAAGACTTTTACTTATCATAAAAGTCTTGTTCTTTTAAATATAATCCGGACAATGTCGATATGACGAATTATATCGTATATATACGAGAACTACTCCCTTTTCTGTAGGCTAGATTATAGTACTATATAAGGAATATGTCAAATTCTTCTTAACATTTTATAAAAAACTAATTAAGATCTTTTAAATAGATATCCATTTTATTTAATATTGTATATATTTTTTCAACAGGTACACCTAATACGTTATAGAAGCTGCCATCAATATGATCGATAAAATTAGAAGCAACGTTTTCAATTATAAAACCAGCTGATTCTAAAATATCCTCTTCATGGGATAGATAAAAGTCAATGTCTTCATCAATGATAGTTTTAAAGTAGACGGTTGATTCTTGGTAATCTAAAACTAATTCGTTGGTTTCTTGATTTTTAATAGCAATTCCCGTAACTACTTTAGAAGAATTATTAGAACATAATTTTAGGTTTTCTTTGGCTTCTTGTAAAGAAGCTGGTTTTTCACATACTTTATTATTAATTAAAACGATACAATCTAAAGCGATAATAATTCCTTCTTTTATTTCATTTTCGATACTTAAAATTTTTTGTTTAGCGATATCCATACAATATTCATATGGGTCTTGTTTATCAGATATTTCATCACATAGTGGTTTAATACTATCATGTTTTAACATAACACGATCTAAGATATTTCTTTTATATTTCGAAGTACTGGCTAAAGTTAATTTCATAGTTATAACTCCTTTTCTTTTTTTATTTTAACATATAATCTTTATTACTAATAGCTAAAATAAGACCGATGGAAATCATACTAACGAGTAAACTACTTCCACCATATGATAGAAAGACGCACGTAATACCAGTTGTGGGAATAGTACCAGTAACAACTAAGATATTTAAGATAACTTGAAGAATTAAACCAAATGATAAACCAAAAGCTAAGTACTTTTTAAATAAGTCATTTTCATTTAAAGCAATTTTAATCGAGCGATAAAAAATAATAAAGAATAAACTAATAACAAAGAAGACACCAAGAAAACCAAATTCTTCGGCAATAATACTAAAGATAAAATCAGTTTGAGGCTCAGGAAGATAGAAATTTTTTTGAATGGAATTGCCAAAGCCTTGACCTAGTAAACTAGATGGGCCGATGGCATATAGGCTTTGAATTATTTGAAAACCGGCTCCTAAAGGATCACTCCACGGATTTAAATAAGATATTATTCTTTGTAAACGATATGGGGCGATAGCGATTAGAATAACAATACCGATTAAACCAATAAAACCAATTTTAATAAAGAAACCAAGTTTAGGGCCTGATATATATATTAAGCCGATTAAAGTTAAAATAATAACCATCGCTGTACCAAAGTCGGGTTCGAGCATAATTAAAAGAAAGAATAAACAAATAATAAGAAATAAGGGCAATAAACCTTTTTTGATATCTTTAATATCTTTATTATTATGAGCTAGATATTTAGAAGTATAGATTATTAAACCAAGTTTAGAAAATTCAGATGGTTGAATACCTAAAGGACCTAGACCAAACCAACTACGAGAACCATTTCTTACTTTACCAATACCTGGAATTAAGACTAAAACTAGTAAATTAAAACATAATAGTAAGATTTTATTGGCGTATTTTTCGTAAAGATGAGGATTGATTTTGATTATAAAATAAATAAGAAATAAACCAATAAGAAAAAAGATGAATTGGGCTTTAGCATACTTAAAAGCATCATTATACTTATATAAAGCCCAAACATTACTAGAAGAATAGACCATGATAATACCAAATAGAATTAAAAGAATCGTGGAAAATAATAAGACTTTATCGATTTTCATCTTAATCACCTATTAAATAATATTAATGGGCGATAAAAAAAATAATATTTTTAAAATATTACTTTTTCGATTTCTTAGGTTTATTTAAAATATTAACACTAAAGAGAATAATTATGATAAGAGCTAAACCAACAAAAATTAAAATAATGGTATGAGATTCGTGTTCATAGAAGATATTATCAGTTAAATAAATATTATAAGTATAAATGATGTTACCATCAACTAGGACATCAATATAACCGAGGTTATCCCCTATTTTATTTTCATTTGTAATAGTATCAGTTAAATTATAGTCATAAGTTATTTTATCTTGGTCAGTTTCTAAGATGGTGGCTTTGATATCTTCATCAGCTATGGCGGCATATTCACTAGTTGTACCACCTTCAACATTAATGGTTTTTAATATTGTCCCTTTAGGAATAATTGTTTTTTCAATGAATTTTTGGGTACTAACATAATCATATATTTTATGAGTTTCGACAATAGCTGTACTATAATAAGAATTAACTTCAGACTTACAGACAATTAAAATATATTCGATACCATTTATTTTGGCAGTTGAAGCTAGTAATAAACCAGCTGGTAAAGTAAAACCAGATTTATTACCAGTTAGAAGACTGGTATCTAGGCCATGGAAGGTTTCAATAGCACTTGTATAATTAATAACTTCTAGACCATTAGTCATATGATAAGTTCTAGTACCAAAGATTTTTTTAAAGTCTTTATTATTTAAGGCTATTTTTAAAAATAAAGCCATTTCACGAGCAGTCGAAATATTTTCTTCTTTACCACCATAAGAATCAGCAAAATGAGTATTTATCATACCTAATGAGGCAGCATCTTCATTCATTAATTTAACAAAGTTTTCTTCATTACCACCAATGTGGTTAGCTAAAGTTAAAGCAGCATCAGCGCCAGATTTTAGTAAGGCGCCATATAGTAAATCACGATAAGTTACTTTGTCTCCTACTTCTAAGCCACAAACTGTATATCCCCATAAATTATAGATATCTGCTTGTTTAATAGTAATTTTTTGATCTAAATTTTTAATACGATTCATGGCTGTATAGGCGGTCATTAGTTTAGTTAAACTAGCCATTATTTCTTTTTTATCAGGATTTTTTTCATAAACTACTTGCTTAGTTTGAGCATTCATTAAGACAACAGCATCAGCAGTTACATCGACTGGTAGTTCTTTAGCTTTTAAAGGAGTAATAAAAATAAAGAATAAGATTATAGAATAAATTATTTTCTTCATTTAATCACTTCCTTGCTACTATAACATTTTAGCAAATTATAGTTTTATATTCAATCTTGGAAGTGTTTAAATATTTATTTTTATCATATTATTTAGTGGTGATTAGATGTTTATTAAAGATAAGCAAGTAAGAATTAAAATTGTTTTTATAGGAATTAGTTGTATTTTATTAATTATCTTAGGGAGAATATTTTGGATACAAGTATTTAGTTATAATAAACTTAATGATTTAGCTAATTCATTGTGGCAGCGAAATTTACCGATTACAGCTGATCGCGGAAAGATATTAGATCGTAATGGTAAAGTTTTAGCGACTAATATTACAACAACAACGTTATATGTAGTACCTAATCAAATAAAAGATAAAGAAGATACAGCGAAGAAATTAAGTGAAATACTTGATGCTTCGTATGATGATATATTAAAGCATTTAACTAAAAGAACGTCTTTAGAAAAAGTTAATCCGGAAGGAAGACAACTAGATAGTGAAACGGCGGATAAGATAAATAGTCTTAATATTGATGGTTTATATTTAATGAAAGAAGCTAAAAGGTATTATCCTTATAATGAAGTACTAGCGCATGTTTTAGGTTATGTAGGGATTGATAATCAAGGATTATCTGGCTTAGAGTTAAAGTATGATGACTATTTAACAGGTAAAGATGGTTCAATTAAGTATACTTCGGATGGTAAAGGTAATAGATTAAATAATTTAGAAGTATACGAACAAGCACAGAATGGAATGGATATTACTTTAACAATTGATATTGATATTCAACTAGCATTAGAAAAAGAATTAGCTAATGCTACAAGTAAGTATAATCCAGAATCAGCTTTAGCAATTGTGATGGATCCAAATACTGGGGAAATACTAGCAATGGGTTCAAGACCTACTTTTGATGCAAATAATTATCAAGATTATGATTTAGAAACAATTAATCGAAATTTACCAATATGGAAAAACTATGAACCTGGTTCAACTTTTAAAATCCTTACGCTTGCAGCATCTTTAGAAGAAAAGACAGTTAATTTATTTACAGATACTTATTATGATGGTGGCGGAATAAATGTTGAAGGAGCGAGGATTAAGTGTTGGAAAGCTGGAGGACATGGAGCAGAAACTTTCTTACAGGTAGTTGAGAATTCTTGTAATCCAGGCTTTGTAGTTATGGGGCAAAGGCTTGGGACTAATCGATTATATAACTATGTGAAGAATTTTGGCTTTATGGATAAAACGGGAATTGATTTAAATGGTGAAAGTAAAGGAATAATGTTTAATAAAAAGAATATTGGACCAGTTGAACAAGCGACAATTTCTTTTGGTCAAGGAATAAGTGTAACCCCTATTCAACAAGTAACAGGAGTATCAGCGGCGATTAATGGCGGTATTTTAAATAAACCATATGTCGTTAAATATATTACGGAACCAGAAACGGAAACAATTATTTTAGAAAATAAGACGACTAAAGTAAGACAAGTAATTAGTGAAGAAACATCGAAATTAGTTAGATATACTTTAGAAAGTGTTGTAGCAAATGGAACTGGTAAAAATGCTTATATTGAAAATTATCGTGTTGGTGGTAAGACAGGAACAGCGCAAAAAGTAAATAACGGAACATACATGAGCGGTAATTACATTGTTTCATTTATGGGATTTTTTCCCGCGGATAAACCTGATTATGTCGTATATGTCGCTATTGATAATCCAAAGGGAATTACCCAGTATGGCGGAACGGTTTCTGCACCTATTGCTAAAGCAATAATGAAAAATATTATAAGTATTAGAAATATTAAACCAGCAAGTGAAGTAACACCAAGGGAATATACTTGGTTAGATACTAAATATGTTAAAGCCCCTAATGTTGTGGGGCTTACTAAAAAGGAAGCTACTTCCCTACTTAAAGGGTTTAAAGTTGAATATAATGGTAGTGGGGATAAAATTATTTATCAAGATCCAGAACCAGACATATATATTAAAGAAAATGGAACAATAAAAATAATGTTAGATTAATTGTCTATAAATATGTCAATTTTATACTTTGCTAAACTTAAATAATATGTTTTGTAGTATAATTTTTGATAGAAAGAGGTGTTTTTATGCTCGTTTTGGCAAAGGCAGCAATGGCGATGATGCTTGGGTTTATTCTTTCAATTATTGCTGGGCTGGTATTAATACCTATATTAAAAAGATTAAGAATTGGACAAAATGTTAGTACAACAATTGGCGAAAGACATTTAAAGAAAAATGGAACACCGACTTTAGGGGGAGTAATATTTATAATTCCAACAATTGTTACTCTACTCCTTTTAAAATTTAAAGGTAGTATTGAACTATCTTATAACTTACAAATTATTTTAATTGTTTTTGCTAGTTATGGGGCTTTAGGTTTTGCTGATGACTTTGTAAAACTTAAGTTTCATAATAATGAAGGATTAAGTATTTTATTTAAGTTATTGTGTCAAACAGCAATAGCATTAGTATTTTTCTATATATATATTACTAATGGTGGTTCCCCTACTTTGGAGATATCAGCTTTAGGTTTAGATATTGATTTAAGATGGTTTTATGGCTTATTTATTTTATTCTTGTTAGTTGGAACATCTAATGCGGTTAATATAACAGATGGTTTAGATGGTTTAGCAGCTGGTTTATCAGCTATTGCGTTTTTAGCTTATGGAATGCTTGCCATGAATGCTAAATGGATGATTGGTAATCAAGAGGTTGCAATATTCTGCTTTGTCTTAGTTGGAACTTTATTAGGCTTCTTATTCTTTAACTCTCATCCGGCTAGAATATTTATGGGAGATACTGGTTCGTTAGCTTTAGGTGGAGCATTAGCAGCAACAGCTATTTTAACGAAGCATGAACTTTCATTAGCATTAGTTGGTGGTGTGTTTGTAGTTGAAACTTTATCATCATTAATTCAAATGATATCAATTATTTATTTTAAGAAAAGAATATTTAGAATGGCACCATTACATCATCATTTTGAACAACTTGGTTGGTCAGAAGGTGACATAGTTAAAGTCTTTTATGTAGTTGGTTTACTTTTAGCGATGGCAGCAATTACATATGGTGTTTGGTTATAAAAAGAATACTTGTTATAAAGTATTCTTTTTTTTATTTAGTTTTAATTAACTTACATACAAAGAAACCTTCGTAGTATTTAGTTGGAAGAATTGTTAATGCTTCTGGAATTGTAGATGGTAATAATGGAACATTTTCTAATGACAATTGAACTAATTTAAGATTTGGATGTTTATTCAGAATATAATTTATTACTTCTTCGTTTTCACTTTTTAAGATGCTACAAGTTGAGTAAACTAATTCACCATTAACTTTTAAATGTTTTATAGCTTCTTCTAGAAGACTTTTTTGAATGTTTGCTGAGCGATTAATTAAATCAAGATTAAAGTTCTCTTCGTTGATATTATCTTTAATAAGAGTACCACTACCACTACATGGAGCATCTAAAAGGATTTTATCAAACATAAAATATTCATCAAGATTTCTGGCATCAGTATTAAGAATAGAAACTTTTTTAGCACCTTGTAAGGCAAGATTATATTTTAAACGATCTGTTCTTATTTTATTCTTTTCAATGGCTGTAATCATCGCTTTATTATTAGTTAAAGCAGCTATTTCTGTTGTTTTACCACCAGGGGCAGCAGTCATATCTAAGATAAGATTGTTTTCTTGAGGATTTAAAAATAATGGTGGTAACATTGATGATAAACTTTGTAAATAGATTTCACCATTTTGGTATATTGATAGTGATTTAATGTCTTCTTCGTTAGCATTTGTAATGACGATAGCATTTTCATACCAAGGAATTTCTTCGTATTTAATGTTATTATTTTCTAAAATATTTAAGATGTTTTCTTTAGTTGTTTTTAAGGAGTTAATACGAAAACTAACTACTCTTTTTTGATAACCATCGATTATTTTAATAACTGTTTTTGAATCATAGTAATTATTTAAAAGATTATTTAAGTATTCTGGAATCATATAGCACCTCTTATAGATAGATTATAACATAAAAAAGAAGTAGTTTACCCTACTTCAAGATAAAATATAATAAGACGATGATGCCTAAAGCAATACGATACCAACCAAAGACTTTGAAATCGTGTTTACGAATATAATTAATTAAGAATTTAATAATTAACATACTGACAATAAAGGCGACTAGACAGCCAAGACCTAAAATAAGCAATTCGCTAGTTGTAAAAGTAAAACCAACTTCTAAGATATATTTGACAAGTTTTAAAAATGAGGCACCGGCCATTACAGGAATAGCTAGAAAGAAAGTAAATTCAGCAGCTACACTGCGCTTTAGGCCCAAGATAAGACCCCCAATGATTGTCGCACCACTACGAGATGTACCAGGAATTAAAGACAGTAATTGAAAACCACCGACGCCTAATGCTTGTTTGTAAGTTATATCGTTTAACTCTTTGGTTTTACCACGGCCTAGACCTTTACTTTCAATAATAATGAAAGCAAGACCATAAATAATAAGCATTAATGATACAACTACACTATTATATAAATGTTCATCTAACCAATCATCAAATAAAAGACCAATAATCGCAGCAGGAATACAGGCAACTAATATTTTGCCCCATAGATTCCAAGTTTCTTGACGTTCTTTTTTGCTTTTACCAAAACCAAAAGGACATATTACTTTAAAATACATTATAACAACAGCTAAGATAGCTCCCAGTTGAATAACAACTTCAAACAATTTATAGAATTCAGGACTTACATCTAGTTTAATAAATTCATTTAATAAGATCATATGACCAGTAGAAGATATTGGTAACCACTCAGTGATACCTTCGACTAGACCAAATAATATTGCTTTTAAGATTTCTATCATTTTTTATCACCTAGTTAATTATATCATAATATTCTTTTTTTTATTATTAATTATATTTTAAGACAAATAAAAAGTAAGGAAGTTCCTTACTTAAGTTTTTAGCCACTATATGAATAGTTATTGGTTTTAGTTAAGGTGGTCATGACATCATATAATGTTCCATCGCTACTTTGAGCTAATGTAGTATCAAAAGCACCTACTTCACCTTTACTGGTAGCAGAAGCATTAAGATAGAATTTAACAATATTTGTTAAACCAGAAACTTGACCATATGATTTTATTTGGCCTTTCATAGCGGCGTCTAATACTGGAGTATATTCAACAGTACCATCTTCTAATAAGTATAAAATAGTACCAAAAGTAATATCTAAGCCATAATTACTATATACGATATCTGTGACGTTTTTAGTAAAGGTTATTGTATATTCTTTGGAACCAGTTGTTTTTACTTCGTTACCGGTATTTTTTATAGCATCATAGTAAATAGTAACTGTAACTTTTTTATGATCGTTATCATCTAGTTGAACATGAGCTAAATCACCAGAATTAGAAGCTAAATGATAATTATAATTGCTATCACAAGTAAGACATTTACTTAAATCAAATGATGGACGATAACTTTCTTTAGATGATTCTTCAACTTCTTTAGAAGGTTCTTCAGTTGATTGTTCTTCCTTACCTTCTTTTTCGTTAGATAACTCATTTTTATTTACTGTATTAGTTTCATTATTAGAAGAACCAAATAAGCCCTTATCATAAGCTATATAACCACATAAAGCGATAATTATGACAAGACATATTAGAATACCAATATTACTACCTTTCTTATTACTTTGATTATTATATTCATTATAATTCATTTTTTACACCTACCTCTTTAACTATTATAATTTATTATTAAATAATTTGCAAACTAGCTTACTACTTTAAAACCTAATTCATCAATTTTAGAATTGATTATTTGGTCATCAATTTCTTTAGCGGAAGTTATAACTGCTTCTTTCTTAGCTAAATTAACTTTAACTTTAGATACCCCTTCAATACTTTCTAAAGCTTCGGTTACTTTTTTGACACAGTGATCACAGTGCATACCCTCAATTTTGATTTCCTTTTTGATTTTTTTACTGAACATTTTTTTATCATATCCTTTCTTTATTCATTAAAATATTTATATATAAATTCCTTTAACTGAGAATTTAAAGGGCTTCGTAAATCATCTTTTTGGTAATATTCTTGATGGTGCGCAATACACTTTTTTATTTCTTTATAAAAGCGTTGGATATTTAAATAAAAACCAAGACTTGGGCCGAAGCCCATAGCTGATAATATCTTTTTATCATTTTCCGTTAAATTGTTATTTTCAATATCTTTTATCATGAAACTCTTAGTTTTAACGGAAAAACCTCGTTGAAGATAAATTGTTAATTTTTGTTTATCGTGAACTACACATTTGGCGCACGTGATTGGATAATCGATTCGTCTTTTTTTAGTTCTTGGTGAGCGATAATCGGCCATTCGCCATAATATATTTTATCATCAAAAATGTATTCCGATGGTAAAGATCCTTGGGCTTCTAATTCAGTGATAGTAGCAATTGGGGTATCTTTAATTACTTTAAATACAGAGACTAGTAGTGGTTTACCGGCAAGAGCTAAACCTGGTAATTCTGCCGGCAGATTATTTTGATATTCCCTTCGTAAACGATTAATATCCAGAAGAATTTTACCAAAGCCATATTCATGGCGATTCAGTTTAAAGACAAAGTAATCGCCTTCTTGGTATTTTAGATGCTTTTTAGGAGCTTTAGTAAATTCTTTGATATTATTTAAATCTTCTTCAGTACTTTCTAATACCCATTTATCACACCAACTATTTAATTCGCTACTATTTTTGATATTATCATTAAAACTATCATAATATGATTGTTCGTTATTATAATTGCCTATCATAAGATGCGATGAATCGTCTTCGTTAGTTTTATACTGACAAAAGAAGTACATACCCTTACCTTTTAGTTTGGTAACAGAAGAACAAGTTAATTTAAATTTTTGGGGTAAGACTAAGGTATGATCGTTACTTATTTCATAGTTAGTATCATACTCATAATAACTATGGCTATCGATTATGATAACTTTTTGGATAATATTATTAGCAAAATATAAGTACATTGTTTGATGGTTATCAGTTAATGTAACTTGATTGTAATTATCATTTATTAATGATAAGCCTAAATACTTACGATGTTTGTTTGTTAAAATAAATTCCATATTAATTACTTCCTAATTTTTTCTTAGTAAATATTTTTTTAAAGCCTACTAATATTATAATTACTATTAAGATAGTTGTCACTATCATAGCAAGATTAGCTTTAATGAAAGTTAATAAATTAAAGTTAATTTTAGATTGTAAATAAACTTTTTCTTCACTAAGTAATTTATTATCATAATAATATTTTACTGTTCCTAGTAGTTCATCTTTTTTATTCTGATATGATATAGTATCTAGGCCATCATATTCTATCTTGATAAGACTTTTATCATAGTCAGATGGTAAATATAAAGTTATATCTTTTAAAGCTTTAATATCGTATGTATCGTTATCACTATATTTAACGTTGATAGTTTTTATAACATCATTCTTTTTAATTAAAGTTATATTTTTGTAATTATCATCAATAAAATCAATTAATTCTAGAGCATCAATTACATTATAAGCTTTATTACCGATTCTTTCGGCATTTAGTAAGACCATTAAGTAGTCATGATCTAAAGAAGTAAATAAAGCGCTTATACAGACACCAGCTTCGTTAGTAAAACCGGTCTTACTACCTAGTATTCTTGATGTATCTAAGCCATTAGTACTATAAGTTCGTAAGGTTGAATAGACAGCTAGATTATTAGATAAGGTATATTGTTTAGTTGTATATATTTCTTTAAATAAAGGATTTTTAAAACAATATAGTAATAAATTTAAAACATCCTTAGCACTACTTTTATGACCAGTAGCATCTAGACCAGTAACATTGATGTAATGAGTATCAGCTAAACCTAGTTCTTCCGCTTTAGCATTCATTTTTTTTACAAAGTTATTGACGGAACCACTTGTTGAAACGGCTAAGGCAATTGTAGCATCAGCTCCAGATGGAAGGATGGAAGCATATAGTAAATCACGATAAGTGACAACATCACCTTTTTTTAAGCCGGCAACAGAGGCATCCCATCTTACTTGATTTAAGATATCTTCCGTAATAGTTACTTCTTCATCTAAGTTGGTAATATTTTCAATAGCGTTGATGGTTGTCATTATCTTAGTTAAAGAAGCAATACTAGTTACATCTTCACTATTTTTTTCATAAATAACTTCATTAGTTGTTAAATCATAGATAATGGCTTTTTTAGAATTAATTTCAGGAAATTCTAAGGCTTTTATAGATATAGGTAGTAATAAAATTAACAGATATATGAGATATTTTTTCATAATTCATCTACTCTCTTTTCTTATTTATTTTACCATAAAAAAAGGAGATTTTATGCATTTTTAATCTCAACTTTTAGTTTACTTTTAAAGATTTAGCTTTAATGTATATTTCTTTTGAGGGATATAGATCTAGGTGGTAGCCGTTACCAACAGCATAAACGGAATCAGAAATATTTAAATTTTTAATAGGTACTGGTTCAATTGTTATTTTACCTAGTTTAGATACTTCTTCACGGGAAATAGCTAACATACCAAAAAAGATACGTTGTAATTCTAGATATTTACGATAACTAATCTCTCCACTTTGTTTTTGCTCTATTAACTTAGTATGAAAATTAATTAGACGTTCTTCAAACTCGGTTAAACGCATAATAGTTATTTTAATACGTTGAAGATGATCTTTAATTTCGGGGATTTTTTCTTTTGATATACCATAGAATAAGCCTACTTTATCGCCAGGGGTTGCAAAGGTATAATCTGGTAAAATAATTTGTCTTCCTTTGCTGACTTTAAGTAAACCTTCGCCAACTATTTCTTTTTCAGCAAACATAAATAATCCCCCTTTTCTTTAAGTTAATTATTGTAACTTAAGGGGGATTAATTGTCAAAAACACATCTATTCTTGGTACTTGATATGTTCAATATCTAATAATTGCTTTTTAATTTCTATACCTACTCTAAAACCAGTTAATTTGTTCTTTTGACCTAAAATGCGATGACATGGAAGGTAGATTAAAATAGGATTATTACTTATGGCGTGACCAATAGCTTGATAAGAAATATTTGGTAAGTGATATTTTTGAAGATATAAATTAGCTATGTCTTTGTATGTTGTACTCTGGCCATATGGAATTCCTTCTAAAATAGTCCAGATGGCTTTTTGAAATTTAGTACCTTCTAATTTAATGGGAATTTTAATATTAGGTATTTGGTTGTTAAAGTATTTATCAAAATACTTTTGACATAGTTTAAAGATTTTTAAATTACTGTTGTTTTGGTAGTTATCATTTGTTAATTCGTTTTTTAAAATAATTTTGGTAAGATATGTACCATCACTTATAAAGATTAAATCACCAATTGGTGATTTATATAAATATTTATACAATTACTTTTTTAGGTTTACGGCGAATAACATTGATGATAGTTACTACTACTAGAAAACCAACTACTACACCAACAATAAACCATGGGAAATCTTTTTCATTATATTCTACTTGTTTTATAATATCTTTATTACTATTAAGACATGATGACAAATCTTCATTATTTTGAATTTTAGTTACTAAATTACAATAATTAGGATGCTCTTGATATTCAGTAATAGTCTCATTAATTTTTTCTTCATCATAACCAATTAAGTAATTAGAACCAACTACTATTAATGGATATTTAATCTTTTTAATAGAGAGTTCGTCTTGTAATTTATTTAGTGTTTCTTTATTCTCTTTATTATTTAAATACGTGATTTTTAAATTGATTTTACCTTTACTTAAATCATCTAAATAAGTTTTTACTTCATCACATGAAGAACATTTATCTTTAGTAAAGACAAAAATTTCTAGGGGTTCATAGTCATCCGCATTAGTAGCAAGAGCATTTGTTGTTAATGGTAGTAATATAATTGATAATAATATAATACTTATGATTAGTTTTTTCATTTTACTTCTCCTTAATTAATTTCTTTTTTATTATATCATGCTTTTATTTATTTTTTAGAAAAATATAAGTGGTATAATAGCTATTAGGTGAAATTATGAAGTTAATTAATGAATCTTTAGTAGAAATTAAAAAATCAAAGTTTATTGGTTTATATTATGAAGTTAATAGTATAGATGAAGTCAATGCTATTTTAGAAAATTTAAAAAAAGAACATAAAAAGGCCCGTCATATGCCCTATGCTTATAAAATTGGTAGTATGGCAAAGAAAAGTGATGATAAAGAACCTTCTAATACAGCTGGTTTACCAATATATAATCTAATTGAACGTAAAAATTTAGATAATTGTTTAGTTGTTGTAGTTAGATATTTTGGGGGAATTAAATTAGGAGCTGGTAATTTACTTAGAGCTTATGTCGAGGCGGCTAATAAAGCAATAAGTAATTAATTTTTTTACTTATAATAGTATTTATTAGTAAAATTTGACGGTTTTTTAAGCAACATGGTACAATTTTAATGATTAAGGGGGATTATAATGAGTGAGATTACTAGGGAAATTCAGGGCGAATTAGATAATATAAGACCATACTTAAAAGGTAACGAACGTTTAATTGAATTATTTCAGACTTTACCTATTCCAACAATCGAAGTATTTAATGTAACAGCAGAAAACTATGCTAATCGTAAATATGATCAAGTAAATGAAAGTAATGAAATTATTCCTCATGGTTTTTTCGGAATTTTAGTTGAAGAAATTAGATATAATGGGTTAATATCAACATTAAAAAGATATGATCGTGAAATTAATTTAATAGCAGAAACAATGGGAATGAAAGTTTCTGAAATTAAAATGTTAATTAAAGATATTAGAGAACCTAAACAGGAAAGTATAATAGAACGCGAAAGGCGTATGAAATCGCAAGCTGAATTTAAAGAAATTATTCGTAAATTTACTTCGAAATATAAAGAAGCTTATTTAAAAAGAATTATTGAAGAAAGACAAAAACTTCTTTTACAACACGTTGAATTTAATAAAAAAGAAAAAGCTAAATTACCAGTTGCAGAATTTATTAAACAAATTACTGGTAGTGAATTAAGTACCGAATTAATTAGATCTTATGTGCAAAAGAAATTAGGAATTAGAATTGATAATAGTATGATAGTAAGATTAATAGTTGCTTCTTTTCAACCTGATTATAGTGAACAGATACAATCTATTTTAAATCTTAAATTTAATGAGCCAGCTAGTTTTTCACTTTTTACTTCAAATAGAAATGGTAATCGATTAAAAAATAATTATGAACGTAAGTTAAATAATCAAATGAAAGATTGCTCTTTAGAAGAAAAAGAAGCTCTTTTAAAAATAATTATTTATCGTACAAAGATAAAAAGAACTAATGGTAATGAGAATACACCAGAATTTAATCAATTAAAAGCAATTGTTAGAGCTGGAGATTTATTATTAAGTGAAGAAATTAGTGCCGTAATGAGTAAGTGTGATGACTGCTCTATTAGTTTAAAAGATGGTAAGTTTGTTTTTAATATACCTAAAGTATTAACGAGAGATGAATGTAGACAATGTCAAAGTTATTTAAAATTTTTAGCTTATATTAAAGGAGTTCATAATATTATTCAAAAAGAATATGCTCATCAAAATAAAAACTTTCAGTTAGTAGCTTCAAATTCTTCTGAATACTATTTTAGTCAAGAACAAAATTATACAATTGATATGACACCTTGGTTTAATTGTGATAAGATTGTTAAATTATTAAGTAAATTAAATGTTCGTAAAATACTTGATTTAAGTGATGAAGACTTTAAAGTATTAAAAGAATTATTAATTAATAAAGGTTTATTATGGGCTTATTTAGCGGATAATTTAGAATTAAGAGATATGGCAGCAATTATTAATAATTTTGAATATATTGCTAAAATAGCTAATATTGAACGATTAACATCAGAAAATTTAAATGAAATAATAAAAAGAGCTAATTTATATAGTTATGCTGATGAAGTTTTAATTGGTTTAATAGGTATTGATAATGTATCAAAAATAATCAATTATAATCAATTTTCAGGTGTTACAGTAACTGATGAAGTTATTAAAAAAAGATTGAATAAAGTTACTGATTTAGCTGTTCGTAGTGAACGTTATAAATATAGTAGTTTACCTTTTGATTGTAGTATTAAATTAGGCGAATATACTTTATCGAGATATGCTAATAATGATCCAGCGGTTTTTACAAGTGGCGTAGATACAAAGACATGTTTCTTTGTCGGTGTAAATGAAAATGATTTCTTCTTTTATAGTTTAATTCATAAAGATGGTTATATTATTAAGATAACGAATGAAAAAGACGAATTAATCGGACGTGCATCTTGCTTTAGAAAAAATAATGTCTTCATGATTAATGGGATTAGATTGAAAAATAATAAGGTTGTTCCAGAAAATCAAGAAGAATTAAAAGAACTAATTAAAATAGTTGAATTAGTTAAGTTAATGGCGCAAAAGATGATTAATATGACAAAAGATGACGAATGCCCAATTGATTATGTTGTATGTAATAGAGCTGGTATTTTAGAAAACGCCTACTTTGAAGAACGATTTGAAAGATTAAATCCAGTATTATTTAATGAACCAGTAAATGTGTATTCCCAAGAATGGCAAGATTTTGTTCATATGTATGATAAGGAACCTGAGCAATTATTATTAGAAGTTCCTAATAATCCTAATCATAGCTTTACAACCGATTTTGGTGATCACTACCCTGCTTTGCTTATTGCATCACGTGACTTTCGTGGTTTATTAAGTCCAAGAGATATTGAAATCAAAGATCAACCTGAAACTTATCGTCGTCCAAGATTAGCACCACAAGTTTATATGCGTGATGAAATAACAGATGATATTTTAGCAAGAATTAATCGTATTAGAGCTTTAGCTTGTTTTAATGATAAACAAGATAGGATTGAAGATAATAAGAAAAAGTATCATTTAATTAATAATACTAATGATATTGAAAGTATTGTTTTAGGTGATGATTGGGTGATTATTTATCGCCTAGATCATACAGTAAATACTTACTTTGCTAATGATGTTAGAACATCAATGGTTGAAGCTTCTAAATATCTTAATCAAAGAAAAACTGATGAACAAGGTGTTAAATTATACTTTATTCCACGTAGTGACCAAAATAAAAGTTAGGATTTCCTAACTTTTTTTATACATATTTTTTATTGTATCTATGTCAACTAAACCAATACTTTTATTTATAAGTTCACCATTTTTGTAAGCAAATAGCGTTGGAACACTCATAATACCAAAACTCATTGTTAAATCTTCGAACTCGTCAATGTCAACTTGTAATACATTATTTTCCTTACTAAATTCTTCTAATACTGGTTCTAACATACGACATGGTCCACACCAGGAAGCACTGAAGTCAACTAACCATGAACCTTCTTTAATTATCTCGTCATAGTTATCTTTAGCAGTTAATTTTTTAAGCATTTGCATTCTCCTCTTTTGGAATTGTTATTTTACCACTATCTATTAGTATTTGTAAATTTTCTTCAGTTATAATGTCATATTTTAATAGAATATCGACAGCTTCACGACTAAATTCATCTTTATCTTGTTGATCTTCGTATTTTTTAGCTAAAGAAGTTATCTCATCTAATGAACTTAGAGTATCACCAAAGGTATTTTTTAAAACTGGCATATTAACGATATCATCCATTAGAGATTCAGGTAAGTTGATGTTATTAAAGTTACAGGCAAATTTAACGCCAAAAGAAACGAAGAACAAAATAATTATTGTTTCTACAAATCCAACGATGGCACCTAGTATTTTATTTGGTAAACCAAATAATAAAATAAAGGATAATAAACGATCAACTAAGCCGGTTAGTTTGCAAACTATTTTAATAACAAGCATGATAAGAACAAATAGTAAAATAAAAGCAATTAATTCATAAACTATAACATTTAAAATAGATATACCTTTAAAGACACCATTCATTTCAAAAAAAGGCAAATGGGTATATAAGAAAACAGATATAGGATTTTTAAACATGTATGCACCAATTATGGCAATATCAATACCAATAAATCTAACACTACTTTCTAAGAATCCTTTTTTATACCCTGAATAAATACCGGCAGCTAATAGAACTAATAAGATGACATTTACGATTGCACTACCTACATTATTAAAAACTAAACTTAACATTTTATCGACCTTCTCTATTTTTATTATATTATATTATTAATGAATTTAAAAGTAAAATATGTTAAGATATCTATGAGGTGTCCTTATGAAGTTTGATAAACCAAAACAAGTAACTATTGTCTTTAAAGTAAGTGACAATGTTAAAGATATGATGATTAAATATTATGAAGATATGAAATGCGAGAAGACGCCACCATATGCAATATTTCAAGTAAGAGATATCGATTGTGTTACTACTTTATATGAATCAGGAAAAGTTATGTTTCAAGGTATTGGAGCGGATATTGAAGCTAGTTACTGGACAGAACAAGAACGTATATTAAATAAGCGAATAATCGATGCTGATGGTAAAGAAAAAGATAGTAATAAAAAGGAAGAAAAGAAAGTTTTTATTACGGTATCTAGTATTGGCTCTGATGAGGTTGGCACGGGCGATTATTTTGGACCACTTGTTGTTACAGCTTCATATGTATCAAAAGATAATATTGCCTATATGCAAGAATTAGGAGTTAGAGATTCTAAGAAAGTAACTGATGAAAAGATTATTAAAATTGCCCCAGAATTAATTAAGAAAATACCGCATACAACAATTATATTAACTAATAAAGAATATAATGAGTTACAAAGTAGTCAAGCAAATATGAATAAGATTAAAGCGATATTACATAATAAATGTTTACTTTCAATGACCCAAAAAGAACCTAGTTGTGAAAAGATTGTTGTCGATCAATTTGAAAGTCCACAAAGTTATTATGCGCATTTAAATGGAATACCACAAAAAGTAACTAATATTACTTTTATGACAAAAGCTGAAGATCAATGTATGGCGGTAGCAGCTTCTTCTATTATTAGTCGTTATATCTTTTTAAAAGAAATGAAAAAGTTAAGTGAACGCTTTAATATAGAAATACCTTTAGGAGCGGCACCAATTGTCGATGAAGTTGGAACGACATTAGTTAAAAAATATGGTAAAGAGATTTTAAATGAAATAGCTAAATTGAATTTTAAAAATACGGAAAAAATTTATGAAATGATAAAAGCAAGATAATATCTTGCTTTTTATTTGCACATATCCATTATAATCATTTGGAGAGCTAATTTATTACTAATCTTCCCTCTTTTAATTTTATAATCAAAATCACTAATTAAAAGGAGATAGTCTTCTAATTCTTTTTTAGAATATAACTTAGTATAATTAAGAATCTTATCTAATTGAAAGTCATATGATAAACCTAGTTGCTTCATTATTTCACTGCGAGAATAATTTTTCATCATTTTAGCTAATAACGTATTTCTAATTTCTTTCGTTAACATGATGATTAGCATAACTGGTTCAACTTTTTGGAGCATTAAATCATCATATATTTTAAAAGATTCTTTAATGTTTTTATTCATAACAGTTTCAATAAATTTAAAGTTATTATCTTCTAGGTTCTTACTAACGATATTTATAACATCATCGTATTTTATTACTTTTTGATCTTGATAATATAATTTTATTTTATCTAATTCATTAATAATTAAATCGTAATTATTGAGACAATTATTAATAATGTAATATAGGGTATCACTATCAATGGTATATTGTTCTTTTTTAAGTAAAGTATTTATTTTAGTAAACATTTCTTTAGGTTTTAAATCGGGGATTTCAATGAGCGTATAACGATCTTTAATAGTTTTAACTATTTTCTTTTTACTATCAACTTTGCCATTAACAGTAAAGATTAAAACTGTCTTAGGATTTGGTTCTTCAAGATATTTTAGTAAACGCGTATCTTTTTTGGAAAAAGTATTTTCACTATCAGTTTTTTTACTAGTAGAAAAGACATTAGCATTTTTACAAACAATATATTTAATATCATCAAATAAAGAGAAATATGAAGCTTCTTCTAAGACATCATCAATTAAGACATTGTTTAAGTCAAAAGTCGTATACTGATTATCTTTGACTATTTTATTAATTTCTTCATTTATTAAATGAAGACTTGTTGAACTAATTAGATAGATATTACTCATAGTGTTTCACCAATTTAATTATAACACAAAAAAGAAAGAAGAAAATTCTTCTTTCAATTTATTAAATCATCAGCTGATGTTACTATATTGTATGCTTTATTCTTAATTATGTGACTTTTTAAGGGGCATAAATTTTTCTTTGATAACCATTTTTACTTATAATAAACTCGATAGTACCAGATTGTTGAGTGTTTAAATAGGGAATTTGAAGTTTATTTAAATTATCGATTGTTTCTTGTGAGGGATGGTTAAAACGATTATTACGGCCACTACTAATAATAGCTATTTTAGGATTTACTTCTTTTAGATATTCATAACTACTACTTGTTTTACTTCCATGATGAGATAGCTTAATGATATCCGTATTACTTAAATCATATTTTTTGATAATATCATTTTCGGCTTCTTTAGTAGCATCGCCAAAAGATATTATTTTCGTATTATATATTTGCAGATAACTTAGAAGACTATTACCATTTTCATCGTGATAATCTTTGTAATTTAAATAACTTAAATCTAGATTATGAGGTTGATAGTTACATTCTTTAATATTATCTACAGCTATCTTTTCATAATTACTTAAATCACCATTATTTATTTTGACACAAGCGATATTTATTTCTTCTAAAATATTAGTTACTTCTTTAGCATGATCAGCGTCCCCGTGGGATAAAACTAGAAGATTTATTTTTTTAATACCTAAGGCTTTTAATAAAGTAATAACATTGTCACTAACCATATATTCACTTTCCCGTTTCATCCACTCTTCTTTACTATAACTTACAATACCACCAGTATCAATCATAATAACATCTTTATGGTATGGACTAATAATAAGTGATGAATCACCTTGACCAATATCTAAAAAGTATATATAAGCTTTAGAATCAAAATATGGAAGTTGAAGATCAATAATAATTAGAATAAATAATAAACTAAATAAGATATATTTCTTTTTAATAATTGCCAGTAACAAAATAGTATAATAAATAATTATTTCAATTTGATTAAAAGATAAATATAAGTTACCTAGAGTAATATTATTTAAGATACTACTACTCCATTCAAGTAAAGTTATAGATAAATTAAATATATGAATGATAAAGGGACAAATAAAACTAATTAAAGCTAAAGGATAAACAATCATACTAACATAAGGAATATAGAAGATATTATATATAATTGAAAAAATATTTACTTCATAGAAGTTACTTAGGGAGATTGGTAAAGTAAAGAAAAAAGCAATAATACTTAGTTTTAAAGCTTGTAATAATTTACTATCACTTTTAATAAATTCGGTACTTAGAAGTAAACCTCCGACACTACTTATGGAATAGATAAAACCAACATCAGTAAGTAAGTGATAATTACCTAGTAGAATGACAAAGATAGTTAAGAATAAAACTTTGATTGAACTTATTTTTAAATTAAATAGTTTGTTAAGCGTATTTAAAGTAAAAAAAGTAAGACAACGTAATATTGATGATGGATAACCGACTAAGAAACCATAACTAATTAAAATAATGATAACGATAGGATACTTTATTTGATCTTTAAACTTTTTAAAAAGGCTTAAAAGAATAGCACTAAATAAACCAATATGCATACCAGATAAAGCGAATAAATGCGTAATACCAATCTTTTGATAATTAGAATATGTATCATCTAAAATTAAGTTTTTATCGCCAAGAATAAAAGCTTTCATATATCCTGATGAATCTATTTTAGTAATTCTTTGATTAACCCAATTTTTTATTTGGTAAAAGAAATTTGCTTCCTTTTTAATAGTAATTTTAGAGATAGATAAAGTATAATGAATGTCTTTATTAAGTAAATACTTTTGATAGTTGAAGGCATAAGGAATAGTATTATTAAGCGGCTTTTTTAACTCGCCTTCTAACTCGACTTCGACGCCATATTTTATTTGCTCTTGTAAATTATTAAGTTCTTCTTTAGTAGATATGTAATAAGTTCCGACTAAGTTTTCTTGACCTTTTAGATCTAATGATAGTTTATTACCATCAAAGTTATAATCAGTAATAGTCATTGTAAATTGAGTATTATCTTGATTATAGATGGAATCTTTTTGTAAAACAGTGTAATTAGTAAGACACCAAATAGCAATGATAATAAAGCATAAGATATAAAAAATATTAGATTGTAATACTATTTTTAATCTTTTCGTATAGGGCGTCTCCGATACCAGAAACATTTTTTATATCTTCAATACTTTTAAATAAACCATTAGTATTACGATACTCAATGATAGCTTGAGCTTTAGATTCACCAATACCAGATATATTCATTAATTCGTTTAAACTAGCAGTATTAATGTTAATCTTAGTATTAGTTGGAGTTTCGGTTTTTGGCGTTTCTGATGATGAATCAGATGGTGAAGATGTAGTTGGTAGTTCATTTGATTCAACAATAGTTGATGAAGCACAATCTTTAATATCAGCTGTTGATGATGAACAAACAGTTTCTTCTTTGACATCTAATTCTTTGATTTCGGTAGTTGTAAAAATGTTAATGACCATTTCGTTAGTTACATGTTTACTTAAGTTAAGATATTTAGTTGAAGCGTTGCTTTTTAAGCCACCAGCTAGTTTTATGACATCATTGATAATCATTCCCTTCTCTACTTCATAAACTCCTGGTTTTTTAACAGCACCTTTTATATCAACATAATATTTTAGTTCTTCAGTTATAGTAACTGTCTCTTCAGATTCTGGTTCTTCAGTTTCTTTTTTAGATACTAAAGCAACATTATTGTTTTCTTTCACCTCCTCTTCCTTTTTAGGAAGTTTAATATCAAAGACAATAATAACAATTATAATAATAGTTAAAAGAATGATTATTGCCATTAATATTTCTTCGATATGTTCTTTTAAAAAATCTTTCATGTATTTTCCTCCTTCTATTTTAATTATTCGCGATTACTACCCCTATTTCCTTTTTTTATTTTAAAAAAAATAAAAAAAGTATCGTTTATAGATACTTTTTACATAGCTCTTATTTTGTTTTTTATTTTATAATCTTTATTTTCGTAGTTAACTCTTTGAACAATAAATAAGGCGACGATTAAAGATAAATTGTATGAACCACCATAACTTAAGAATGGTAATGGTACACCTGTTAATGGGATAAGACCTAGGACACCTAATAGATTAATTAAGATATGAGCTAGTAAGTAGACAAAGATGCCATATACTAAAATACTATCACGTATTGTACCGGTTTCTTTAGCAATATTTAGTAAGATAAATAACATAATAAAATAACCAATAACAACGATTATACCAGCGACTAAGCCTAATTCTTCGCAGATTATGGGAAAGATAAAGTCAGTATGAGCTTCAGGTAAATATAGGAATTTTTGTGTTGAATTACCTAAGCCAACGCCCCAAAGGCCACCGTTATGAATAGCTATATAACCATTACATACTTGATAACCGGAATCATCAGAATATCTTTGACATGGATTAGTGAAGTTAAGAATACGACTTACTTGATATGATTGAAAAATGTTTTTGCCTAAAGCCATTAAAGATATTAAGACAATAACAACGCCAACGACACCTATTTTAATAATCAGCTTTTTTTGTTTTTTACCAAAAGGAATAGAAAAAAAGATTAAAGCTGTAATTAAAAAGATAATAAAGGCACCACCAAAGTCAGGTTGTAAAGCAACTAAGACGAAAACAATAACAGCTAAGATTAAGGGATATAAAAAATCCATTAAACAGGTTTTGTTACGTGATGCGATTTTATGAAAATAAACAGCTAGATAGACAATTAAAACTATTTTAGCAAATTCAACAGGTTGAAAATTAAATTTACCTAAATCATACCAGCTTTGCGCACCACCGGCAACTTTACCAGCAACAAAGATTAAAGCTAATAAAGCAATGGTACCATACATAGCTATTTTACTAATAAAGCGATAGTATTTAGTCGGAATAATCAAAACAACTAAACCAGCAGCATAACCAAAAATAGTCCAGATAAGTTGTCTTACAAAGAAATGATTAGTTGAATAATCGTATCTTAAAACGGCAGCAACAGATGATGCTGAAAAAATCATTAATAAGCCAAAGGCAGAATAAATAATCATTAAGATAAGTAATGGATAATTTATATTAGCTAATATCTTTTTCATACCTTCACTCCTATTCTAATTTTAACATATAATACATAGAGAGCAAAAGTTAATTGAAAAATTTAAGTATTTTTGTTGTCAAAATTATACATAAATTAATAAACTATATTAGATACATAAAGGAGGTTATTGTATGTATTATTATGGAAATAATGGTTACTATGGTAACTACAGTGCAGCTCCTAGTTGCGGTGGATATGTTGGTTATACTCAAGGTAATGGTATTGGCGCTGCTATATGGATTGTTTTATTTATTCTTTTAGTCATAATTATTGGAGCTGGATGGAATTGGAATAATAATAACTAAAAAGGATTTTAAAATCCTTTTTAAATTTGTCTTTTTATGTTTTTTTTGGTAAAATGTATAGCGTTGGTGATGTATATGAGTAAATTACCTAATAATTTACCTGATATTAAAATATTAGATGAAAAAGATAAAACTTTAAGAAAGAAAAGTAAAGAAGTTACTTTTCCTTTAACTAAAGAAGAATTAAAAGATATTAATGATATGATGGATTATTTGGAAATGTCACAAATAGAAGAAACTAGAGAAAAATATGATTTACGTGCTGGTTGGGGTTTATCTTATATTCAAATTGGTGTACCTAAAAGAATATTTGTTATGGTACATGAATATGAAGAAGGTAAATTTAAAAGATATGTTGTAATTAATCCAAAAGTCAAAAGTATGAGTGAAGAAATGGTATATATTGCTGAAGGCGAAGGATGTTTAAGTGTTAATCGCCCCGTAGAAGGAATTGTCCCAAGACATGCGCGTATGACCGTTCTATATTATGATGAAAATGGTAATGAACAGGAATTACGTGTTAGAGAAGAATTAGCCGTTGGTTTTCAACATGAACTAGATCATTTAGATGGTATATTATTTACTGATCGTATTGATCCAAAGAATCCTTTTAAAGATCAAAATAGATATCGTTCGATATAAGTCTCTTAGAGACTTTTTTTAATGAAAAAAAACTAGATTGCTCTAGTTTTCATTACTAATCTTATCTAAAACAGCATTAACCATTTTACGAACATTATCATCACTATACTTTTTAGCTAATTCGATTGCTTCATTTATAGCAACGATGTTTGGCGTATCTTCTTCATATAAGATTTCATAGATACCAATTCGTAAAATAGCAGCACCGGTTTTATCAATTCTTTGAATTGTCCAATCTTTCATATGAGAGTTAGCTAACTCATCTATTTGTTCTTCATGAGTAATAACCCCATAAACTAAGTTTCTAACAAATTCATTATCAACTTCAAGATTTTCATTAATTAATTCTTCAATATTATATTCGATTTTATTATTTTTTAATATATCAGCTTGATATAAAATAATCATAGCTGTTTCTCTTAACTCACTTCTAGTTTTCCCCATACTGTTGCACCTCTTTAAGATTATAACATAATTTAAGATAATTAATTAGTTTTTTTTATCTTTTTAATTTTTTAGTTTCTTCTTCCGGCTCCTCTTTGGGTTGCTCTGCTTTGCTAGATGTTTGATCATCGATGATTTTAGTTAGCTTTTGACAAATTTTAGCTAGTTCTTTTAGTTCTTCTTTGGGTGGTAATTTAGATAAATCGATTATTTCTTTTTCTTCTTTAGTTTCCATATAACCCTCCTACGACAAAGTAATATTATCGCTTTCTGTTTTAGTTTTGATGAAATCTTCGTATATAATATAATTTAATCTTTGACAAGCTTCAATCATTTTTTTGCTTATATCATAACACAAATAATCTGTTTTAAGATTATTATCTTTTTGATTAAGACGGAATCTAGTACGATCAAGAGCATCAGCATCACGAATAACAGCGGCCATTTTTAGAAGTCGTTCATAATCAGATTCAGGGAAATGATATGCGACTAACATTTCTTTAACATCAGCAAAGGTTCTTGCCGCATGAGCTTCGATTAAGAATTGAACTTCTTCTTTATTGATGTCACTTGGGCTTTCAACTAACGTACCATATTTGATGGCGCCTAAACGACCATGGCTCTTGTTATTGTTATCGTCGATACGACCAATATCATGGTAAATAGATGATTCAATAATTGTTTTAATATCATGGTCGGTTAAACCAATTGAACTAGCAATAAAGGTGGCAAATAAAGTAACATTATTAGCATGAGTTGCTCCATGAATGGCAGAAGTTGTTAAATATAAGTTTTGACTGGCAGCAATTTGTTCTTTTAAATAAGAATATAGAGGCATTTTATTAACTAATTTATAGAAGTCTAATAGACTTATTTGAGGTGGCAAATCACCATATGCTTTCATTTTGACTGATATAAGATTTAATGGATCAGTCTTTTCAGGAACATCAAGACTTAAAAAAGCATCTTCAAAAGTATTGTTTGAATATTCTGGAGCGACAAAACGTTTTTTACGTAAATTCCTAATAATTGTTTGAGGGTTTTGATTTTTTTCGGCCTGTAAAATATCTGTTCTTATTTCTGGATGATCTTTTATATATTCATTAAGATCTATCATGGCATATCCTTCTTGTAATTGATATGCAAGTTTAGTAAATTTATAGAATGATTGATCGTAAAAATATCTGCTTTCTATTTCGCCATCAGTAATAAAGCGAGTATGTTCTAGACACATAGCGTCATGCATGATATTAACGGCATGCTCAAGATCTTGTGTATTATAAAATGGATTTTTTGCGATACGATGTTCTTTGAAGATTTCATCTACTCTTTCAGGAGTTAAATTTTTTTCATTTTGTAATAGAATTAAAATTTTTATTTTTTCTTTTTGTTCATCATTATAACCTTTACTATCCATTATTGTTTCAGCTTTAGCTAAAGCTGATGCAGTATTCTTTTTATCATTACCTTCCATATATGAGCATTGTGAAAACTTAATTGCATCTAAGATTTCTTCCAATTTAATATTATATATATAACTTGACGAAGTATTATAAAATAATGAAGCATACAAGAACATATTAGCGAAGTGACGATTATTGTATGGTGTATTATCTTTGTATATATTGTCTTGTTCTAATTCCACGATTTTATCGATTAACGTATTATTTTGAATTGCTTGGATTATATTAGATCTAATACTTGAATAGTCATAGCAATCGTTATTGTGGTGATTTGATAAATAATCATTCCAACGTTTAGTATAATTATCATCATTTATATTCATGATAAGAGAAATTAAATTAGAGACAGTTGGGCTATTAAGAGCTTTATTATTCTCAAACAGTTTGAGAATCATTTGTAAGTTCATAGATAAATTATTTAATTTAATAGAGATAGATGATACATCATGAGAGACAGTGTTGTTCATTTCATGTTGCATCGTCTCATTAAGTTCATTAATTGCTTGAATAGCAGATTGAGAATTGCCACTTTTCATTAAAGATATAATGTAATTTTGAATTTGATTTGTTACGAAGTCTTGAAATGTTTCATTAAAATATAAGTTATTAATATTAGGTGCATAGGTATTACCAACGACATTACTAATACTTCTAGTTATTATTTTCTTAAGTAAGCCTGATTCGTATGGATCTTTTAAACTTCTTAAATCACTTATAATCTCCTGTTGTTGATATTTAGCAATTTTAGCTCTTTCAATGACAACGACTGGTAGTGGTTTGCCGCGACCTAATTGGACAGCGGCTTTAATCGTTGATTGATAAATATTTTTTTCTTCAGGGCTTAGACTAGCCATATCTTCACAAAAGAAGATAACATATGATGGTTCTTTTTTGAAACTACCACCAGCTCCTAAATTTCTTCTTTCCCAAACAACTTCATTATGCGTATGACGAGTATTATCAACCATACCACGGGGTGTACAATAACAAGTATTAGTTGCTCTGGAGGTATTAAAACTTCTGTTAGCGTTATTAGAACCAATATCATATGGAGCAGATAATAATAAACTATCTAATGAAAAATCAGTAAAACCTAAGACAGCGTGGCATATACGAGCTGTGCCCAAATTGTCATTAGTTAAATAACTACAACAAAAACCATGGGAACTGATCATATCGACATTCCAATTAGAATAATAATCATCTGGTTCTTGGTGATCAGAATATGCACCAAGAGAAGTCATCATAATTGAAAATTCTGATTGATTGTTGGGATCCAAACCGATTGGAGAGTAAAAAGATACGGCTTCTCCTTCGCCTTTTGGGACTTCGATAACTACGGTTTTATCACCGTCGGTTTTTACCTCTTTAAAATATAAGGTATTAGTTTTATCTTTTTCATTAACATGGTATAAAGTGGCGTTATATAAACCAGCAAATTCGCGGCGGATTTCAGAGTCGAAATTAACAATAAATTCATTGCTTAAGTTCATTCTTGGGGTATTTGCGAGTATTTCTCTTAAAACGTTTATATCTTGGCAAGTAGAAACTTTTTTAATAAAGGTTAAAGCTTTAATTAAATCTTCATTTTTACTATATTTATTTAAATTATCTAAGTCAGAACAATAAACCTCGGAAATACGAACAAATTCTGTATAATCCAAGCCTAACACAGATAATGATATTGCTTCTTTAAGCTCGTTGATATTGTCACTCTTAGAGAATAAAGCAATTCGATTATTGATTAATTGATTATAATTTTGTAAATCTTGATAACTTTGAATATTTAAGGTATTTTTTTGGACTAAAGCTTTGGTTAGAAGGCCAATATCATCAACAGATAAGGTTTGACCTTTAAGATTATCAATTAGAGCTTGATAATCATCTATATTTGTTAGAGCTCTATCTAGTAAATCAATCCAATTAATATTTGAAGAATAACTAATAATTCTTTTGATAGTTTCAATTTTACTATCGCTTAAGTCACAAAGGGTTTGCGAGATATTACGATGAGCACCAATAAATTCAATTTTATCCATGGTTAGGAAATTAAATTTTTCACCAAATAAACGATAATCAAAAGTACTTAGTATTTCACAATTTACTTTCTTTAAAGCATTAAATTTACTAACAAAATCATTATATGTAATATTTATACTTTGGGCAGCTTTATGGAATAAAATATCTTTAACTTCTTCATCAGTGTTCATTATTAAACTAGAAAAGACTGTATTAAAATTAGGATTATGTGGATCAAAAGATTTGAGAATATTGAACCATTCTTCTTTAAACTCTGGGTGGTTATTTAAAAAATAGTAAGTTGAGTATTCTGGATAATAGCCTTGGTCTTTGGCGTATAACATTAATTCGGGTTTAGGATTTAAGTTCAAACATAAGGCTAAAGTTTGAGGATTTTGTTTTAATAATTCGTAGCAAAAGTCATCATCCGCAAAATGAGATAAGATTTTGGCATAATGTTCATCTATTGGGGCATTTGAATTGTTCATTAGTTTTAAATTAAGTAAACCAACATTACCATATTTAGCTAAAGCAATTGTTGCTTCTTTTGAACAGAATAAATCTTTTACATCATCGGAATATTGGCTAAAGTCAATATTTTTCATGATTTTATCATAGATAAAAGCAATATCTGTTTCTAAAAGATAGGAAAATATTTCTTTTTTGGTCCAAACATTATCATTTTTAATAATTATTTCGCGTAAAGATGAGTGCTTAATTTCTTTTATCAAATTTAAAAGTTCATCGGTACTCATAGTAGAAACAATATCATTTATCTTTATATCAAAGCCATATAAATTACTAAAATTGTTTATATTGTGTCTAGCAAAAATATCTTTTATTTGGTCATAGATCAATAGATTTTTTTCAGTATCAAGGGAATCAGAAATAATTTTTTTGATAAATTCATATTGATATACACCACCAATGTTTTTCATACTATCTAATAATTGAAGGCGTTCAGAAATAGTGAAAGAATTAAAATATTTAGGAATATTATCTTTATGTTCTGAAGCATATTTTAATGATATTTCAAATAGTTCCTCATGGCTAATAAAATTGGTAAATTGTTCTGTTTCAGATATTGAATATTCTCTATTACATATATAGTTATATAATATATCTTTGAGTACTTCATGGTCTTTAACGGATGAAAGGATTTGTTCTAAAGATGTATCATAATATGGTATTAAATCAACAAATTGAGCTTTATCTTGATCATTAAGACGAGATATTAATAGAGTTATTTTTTGATCATCATCCATTACACCAAAAATAAGACTATAATCATTTCGGTTTTGACGATATGAATTTAATATAATTAATATTTCGTCAGGAGAAGCAGAGTTGATAAATTTATCTTTATTACGAAAGTCCCTGTTGTGAAAAAGACATTTAGTTGTTAAATCAGGAAAATTTTTTAAAAGGGTGCTAATAAAATTGTTATTGCGATTTATAAAGGCATTCTCATAAATACTAGTAAGATTTATTTTATAATAAAAAGATGGATTATTATTAATATCTTCTAATAAACGATAAACTGTATCATTATTTAGATAATTAATTCGATATGGAACAAAGCTTTCTTCTTCAATTAAAGCTTTAACACCATCAAATGATAAAAGAAGATATTTGGATCTTTTATATTGATTTACATTTAAGTCTTTTATAATACTTTGAACCAAGCGCTTTTCGAAAATACTTAATGCCATTTTATCACCTACTGTATACTTTATAAGTATATCATAATTAGACATAAAAAAACTATTCTTCTATTAATTCGAATAGCTTTTTTACTTTATTTGGACAAGTAAATTTGATTAAACCTTTGGTTATATCATAAAATTTATAAAGTTTATCTAAAGTATCTTGGTCTTTGGCATAGTTAATTAGAGCTTCTTTCGTAATTTTTTTCTTTAAATAAAATGGTTTTAAATCTTTATCTAAGGGACTGTAATTATCAATTTTAACACGATACCAGCTACCTACTCCTTCGATATATTCATATACCATTCCAGGTATTTCGTAGTCGCTATAATAACGGTCTAGAGTATGTAAGTAGGTTAAATCAAAAGTCATTAAGTCTGTACTTGGATCTTTTCGCGTATCTTTGATGATAGTATCTTTAAAATTATTTGTTTCAATAATTACTATTTCATCATTTTTTTTAAAGACTTTAATAATAACATGCTCTTCTTTTGTGATATAATTTTTTAACAAAATAGCATAAACGTTATAATGCATAACATCGGTTATACCGTAAAAGTAATCTTTTTGATACATTATTTTTTTGATAACTCCTTTAATTCATATAAAAGATTAATTGCATCCATAGGAGTTACTTTTAATGGATCAATTTCTGATAATTTGTCCATAACTTTATTATTTTGTTTAGGTTCATCAAAATCAAAGGAAACTTGTTCAGAGTTACGCTTTGGAGCTTTTTCATCTTGTGATTCATAATAATTTAGAACTTCTTCAGCACGTTCTAAGACTTTTGGAGGCATACCAGCTAGTTTAGCAACATGAATACCATAACTTTTATCGACTGCTCCGGGACTTACTTTATGTAAGAAAGTAACATTTCCATCTTTTAAGTAAGCTTCTACGTGAACGTTTTTAATACCTTTAAGTTCTTCTAAGGCGGTTAATTCATGATAATGGGTACTAAATAATGTTTTACAACCAATATCATTATTAACATATTCTAAAATAGATTGCGCTAAACTCATACCATCATAAGTAGCTGTACCACGACCTAGTTCATCAAATAAAATTAAGGAATCACTAGTAGCATTGGCAATGGCATTACGAGCTTCCATCATTTCAACCATGAAGGTTGATTCGCCGGATACTAAATCATCAGAAGCTCCAATACGCGTAAATATTTTATCAAAGATTGGTAAAATTGCTTTTTTAGCCGGAACGTATGAACCCATTTGCGCCATAATAATTATAATCGCTAGTTGACGCATGAAGGTTGATTTACCACTCATATTAGGACCGGTAATTAGTAAGGTGTTAGTATGTTTATCCATCTTACAATCATTAGCTACATATTCATTTTTACTAACTCTTTCAACAACTGGGTGACGTCCTTCTTCAATGTCAACGATTCTTTCGTCAGTTATTTCAGGTCTTACTAAGTTATATAAATCGGCAACAGTTGCTAAACTGCAAATAGCATCAATTTCGGCGATATCATTAGCAATAGCTTTTAAAGTGAAGATTTCTTTTTTGATTTTTTCTTTAATACTCATAAATAAGTTGTATTCTAGTTCGATTATTTTTTCTTCAGCATTTAATATTAAAGCTTCTTTTTCTTTTAACAAAGGACTAATAAATCTTTCACAATTAGTTAAAGTTTGTCTTCGTTCATAACCGTATTCATCTTTAACATCTTTAACTTGACCTTTACTAATTTCAATATAATAACCAAAGACTTTGGTATAACCGACTTTTAAAGTTTTAATACCGGTTCTTTCTCTTTCCTGTTCTTCTAATGAAGCGATAAAATCTTTACCACCACTACGAATAGCTTTTAATTCATCTAGTTCTTTATTATAACCATCTTTAATTAAGTATCCTTCTTTTAAACCAATAGGTGGATCTTCATAAATACTTTCTTCTAGTAAGTTATATAATTCGTGTTCATCACTAAATTGATATTTAAAACCTAAAGTTTTAATTTTTTCTAAGATACTAGGTAATACTTTTAAACTGCGTTTAATTTGAAGAACATCACGAGCATTTAAATTACCGCAGACTGTTTTACCACATAATCTTTCTAAATCATATACTTGATCTAAATCGTTTAATAGTTCATCTTTTAAAATAAATTCTTCACGTAATTTACCAATCATATCATAACGATTGGTAATTTTATCTTTATCTTTTAAGGGATTTGCTAGCCAGTTTTTTAACATACGACTACCCATAGCGGTTTTGGTTTTATCAAGTAACCAAATTAAACTATATGTTCTTTCTTTTAATCTTAAAGTTTCGAATAATTCAAGATTGCGAACAGTGTGAACGTCCATTTCTAAGTATTCTAAAGGATTAACGATAGTAACTTTTTCTAAGTGATCTAATTCTTTTAGTTCTTTTACGACTAAATAGTATAAAAGATGTTTAATACCTAGGATATAACGCATTTCTTTAATATCTTTATATAAGTATTCGTATTTATCTTCTAGGTAGTTGCCGCAAATATTAATATCAATACCATAAGTATTACGAAGTAAATCTATTAGTTCAAATTCTTCATTATCATATAAAACTATTTCTTTAAGATTTAAATTAAGAATTGTATCGATTAATTTGTTTTTATCGTCATAAACATCAAGGATGTATAAGGAACCAGTAGAGATATCGCTGTAAGTAATAGTATAGGTTCCATTTATCTTTAGGATACTAGCTATATAATTGTTATCATATTCATTTAACATTTCATAATCAACTACAGTACCTTTACTAACGACTTGAACAACGCCTCTTTTGACCATGCCTTTAGCGTCTTTAGGATCTTCTAATTGTTCACAGATAGCAACTTTGTAACCTTTGCTGACAAGTTTTTCAATATAAGGTTTAACACTATGAAAAGGAACACCACACATAGGTACACGTTCTTCGAGACCGGCATTTTTACCAGTTAAAGTTAATTCTAATTCACGACTACATAAAATGCCATCTTCAAAAAACAATTCATAGAAATCACCTAAACGATAAAATAATAACTCATCTGGATGTTCATCTTTGATTTCCATATATTGTTTCATACCAGGACTTAATTTACTTCTATCTACTTCGTTTCTTTTCATATCCATCACATGGACTATTATAACAAATTCTCAGAAAAAAAAGAAGATTTAATCTTCTTCTACAACATATGGATCAGCTTTAGTACCACTGCCAGTAATATTATCGGTTCTGATATTAATAACTGGGCGAACGTTTAAAACAGCATTTTTAGATACACTAGTTATTTTATTATTCTTGAAAGCCCATACTTCATCGATACCATTTGGGTTCATAAGTAAGAAACCGTTTGGTGTATTTAAATAACTGTTTTCAACATCTTTATTTATTACATAAGCTTCACTAACACTTAAAGTTCCAACTTTAGTTTGAATGTATCCATCATCATTTCTTAAATCTTCAATACTAAAATCAACACTATTTAAGTATGAGAATTCCCATTCAATTAAGTAACTTTCATCTTTGAAATTAGAATCATACCAATTTTCTAGAACTTTTTGTAAATTACTTCCTAAATATTCATTATTTGTACCATATGAAGATGAAAGGACAACATCGTTAAGAACTAATCTTAAACTACCATCACCATTTATTCTAACTATTCTAAAGGCCATATCTTTAACGATAATATAGTTATTGTAAGCATCACCTTTATAATAATATGATGTGCCATCACCATCAGCAATTGGAACTAATTCATCAACATTAATATTGTTTGTTGTTTCGGTTAATACAATATAACAAGTAGTATTTTGACTTAGATAAGGACTATATATTCTTGATGTTAAAGGATCAAAATTTAGGTTGCCAGATGTACAGTTTATGTTGCCTATACTACCATTAGTATTAATAGTATCGCTAAATGCTCCTTCTTTAACGGTTTTAGTGTAAGTATATTCTTCATCTCCCATAACCGTTACTTCTACGTTGTATTCAGCTTTATTATCTTCAACTAAGTTAGCAGAAAAAGTAATACCAACAAAAGATAAGATTGAACAAGCAATAACTAAAATAGGAACATACATATTGTTTATCTTACTGGCATTAAATATAGATTGATTTTTATTTTGCATTTTGGCTAATTCTTTATCTGGATCAAATTTCTTCATATCATATACACTTCCATATCTTCTTTAATTTTACAATAATAATAGTTAAAAAGCAAATAAAAAAGATTGATACAATCAATCTAAGCACTAATCGTAATTAAAATTGCGATTATAGTTAAAAATAGTATAATTAAATATCTTGATATTGATTCTTGTTTCATATACTATTCCTCCTAACATTCATATTTATCATACAAAAATATTTTTTATATCGCAACCAAATCACCATAATTTGTTTTTAATTGACGTCAATTAAATTCGATTAACATCTGATAAAATATGGTAAGTTTTTTTAATAACTTTTTTAGAGACATACACAATACTTGGTAGTTCATGAACACTATTTAATTTATCAACAGCTGTAATTATTAAGCCTTCACGATAACGTGGAGGAATAATATTTAAAGGAAACATATGTCTTAAGATACAATTAGTTATTTTTTTATCTTCTAAATGCGGAAAATACTTGATGTAGTTTATAGAAGCATCTTTAGCATGTGTAAAACCATGCATTTTATACCATGGTTTTGGTTCTTTCATTGCTTTAGTGTATTTACCATCTTCTAAAGCTTCTATTTCAGGAGTACTTATCCAGGCTTGACTATAGAAGTCATGAAGTAGTCCGGCAATTGCACAGACTCTTTTATCTGCTTTAAAATATTTACTAGCCATAAAAGCTTTAAAAGAAACTAAGGTTGAATGATCCCATACAGATAGATTATGATGATGCATAAATAGTTTTCTTTTTTGAAATTCAGGATGTTTTAAAATTTCTTCAACGATACTATACCATTCATCGAAAAAAGGATTTAAAACAATTGAAGAATCGAGATATTTTATAACATTAGAGTCGTAGTAATTCATGATAATCCCTCCAAATAATTAATTGCATCTTGTAATTTAGCAACTTTGACTATTTCAATTTTATATTTTTTTGCTTTTTTAACTTTCATGGCTTCATCATAATTTCCTTCAGGAACTAGAAAGACATCAGCTTTATTATGAACAGCACCCATTAGTTTGTATTTAACCCCACCTATTTCGCCGACACTACCATCTAAATTAATTGTTCCGGTACCAACGATTTTTTTACCATGGGTTAAGTCTTGTTTAGTAACAGCATTATAAATCATTAAAGTCATCATTAAACCACCACTAGGTCCTGATTCGGTTTCTTTCGATTTGATATCAACTTTGACGTCACTATCGATATCAAAAGTGGTTAGTGATGAAATACCAATATATTGCTTATCATCTTCATTAAAGACTTTAGCAGTTGTTTCGATCTTTTTTTTATCACGTAAGACTTTCATTGTAAGAATATCATCAACTTTAGCTTGTTGAACGATATCAGTTAATTCATTAATATCAAATAATTCTTGACCATTTACTTCTAATATATTATCCCCTATTTTTAAATCAGTATGGGCTTTGGGATCAATATAGACAACATAATTTTGTTTATTAGTTATTTCATAAGGAATATTAGCAGCAGTTAAAGCAGCAGCAATAGCATAATCCTTACTTTGTTCTAATTCAAGGTGATTACGATTATCAGCATCTTCGACGTTTTCATTTTCGTACATCGTATTGCTTTCTTTAACAACATCCCAATCAGGGAGAATAAGTCCCATTAGGATGTAAGGTATCCTGCCTCTAATTATTGAAACGTAAGCCATGTTAAATGAGCCATCAATTTTGACTTCTTTTCCATCGACGGTAACTCTATTTTCTAAATCGATAATTCCTCCAGGCATTTCAACATCATAAGGAAGTTTAATAAACATTGAAAGAATTAAAAGAGTGATAACAATAACAAATAATAAATTATCTTTCATAAATGTTTTTAATTTTTCATATAGATTATTAAACATTATATCACCTTATTTTATTATATCATTGATGAGGACAATATATGAAAAATATCCTAAAAAATTTGCTTTTGTTGACAATTTTAATTATTTATTTTTACTATGTATTAACAAATAATGAGTTTATTACTAGTAAAACGATTTATAGTGTTACTATTTGGCTACATAAAATATTACCAACTTTATTTCCAACATTTATTATCGTTGATCTTATTTATAACTCTAACATACCATATTATGTTAATAAATATGGACATTTTAATTATATCTATTTATTAAGTATTATCTCAGGAAGTCCAACTAATGCTTATATCCTTAATAAGTATGATGGAGATTTAACAAAGTTATTAGCTGTTACAAAGTATACTTCGCCAATATTTACTTATACTTTTCTTAAATTAATATTTAATAATAAAGTAGCTTTAATTGTAATGATAGCAAATATTGTGGCGAACTTATTATTAATTAAAATAATAAAACCACCAGCAATTAACTTTGATAAACAACATACTAATCTATTAAAAGTTTTTATTAATAGTATAACCAAAAATATTAATACATTAATTATGATATTAGGAACAATTATTTTCTTTAATACTTTACCTTTAACAATGATAGAAAATAATTATGTAAATGGTTTAATATTAAGTTTTTTAGAAATTACGACTTCTTTAAACTTTTTAAGTACAGTAAATATTTCTTTAACATATAAATTATTTTTAACGATTATTTCGTTATCTACTTGTGGTTTATGTATTGAATGCCAAATAAAAAGTATCATTAAAGATACTTCAATTAATTATAGAAAATATTTATTATATCGTTTGCTGCATTTAGTAATCTTTGGCTTTTTAACTTTTGTAATAATAGCAATTGTTATCTAATTAGGTTATAAGTGAATTTTAAGTTATTTTCTTCAACTTCATCACTATACCATATTTTAATATTATGAATTTTGGTATAACCAGCTTCTAATTCATTAGTGATTAAAACATAACCATTACCATATTTGGTTAAATCTTCTAATTCATAAACGTATAAATCATCAACACCGATGCGAACTTTGGAAAGAATTGCCTCATCAAGAAGATTAGGACTTATGATTACTTTATACATTGTTGTTTCTTTATTATTGTTAGTTACAGTATAGGTTATACCTTCTTGACTTAGGCCTTCGCCATTACTTAAATGTTTAAATGGTGTTTGTTTAGTATCATCTAAGACAGAAACAAAGCCTTGATACTCAATGACTTTAGTAGCTTGACCTCTATTAATAGCAAAAAAAGCATAACAGATAGATCCTACAAGAAAAAGTAAAGCAATTATTTCAATTACAATTTGTTTTTTTAATACTTTATTAACCGTCATATACTACCTCATAAGGATTATTCTTACTACCGTCCCCCAAGATAATCTCCGTATCAATATATATTTTTATTATTTTTTTAGCAAATAAATTAGTATTTTTATTTTTTAAGATAACTTTACCATTATCAACGTAATAGGCCATATTTTGACCATAGGTATTTAATAACCAGAAAGAATCATTTAACCAAGTTTTATATTGTGATGAATTATTAATGGTTACTGATGAATTATTAAATGTTGCTATGTAAAGATCAATTGGCAAATAATTATCGTCGGTTGGATTATAAGTTGTTTTAGTCTGACTTTCAGATATAAGATATATATTATTATTAACTAAGCCAACTATACGATAAGTAAGACCGTTGTAGTTAGCGTAATTGTTTGCATTTTCGCCATAATAAATGTAATTATCAACTTCAGTTTGATGATAAACATCTGGTGAAGTTATTATTTTATCTTTTAATAAATTAACTTGTTCATGGATACGTAAAGTAATTTTACGTTCTTTGTTATTCTCGTTATAGATAGTTACACGAAGAGTAGCTAAATCATTATTACTACCTAAAGTATCTAATTCTTGAGTATATATTATTTTGTCATTTAATTCATTTTTTTGACCATCATTAATCGTATAAGATAAATCTTCTAAAGAGTCAGTTATTACTTCAATAGCAAAATTAGTCTTGTATGGACCTTTGTTAATAACACTGATATCTCGTATTAAAGAATCAGTTAAGGTTGTTTCTTTAATTTTATCAGATGTTACAATCTTTAAATTATGATCATATGTCGTAAATTCGTCAGTATATTTATTAATACTTGAATCTTTGGAATAAGAAAGTCCTAATAATAAAACAGAGACACTTAAAACTAAGATTAAGATTAAGTAATATTTTCTGTTCATTATATCACCTACTATCTAGATTAATTTTAACATAAAAAAAGAAACAAATAAAGTTTCTTTATCATATTTTATATTAGGGTGATAAATATGCGTCCAGGACGTCCAAGAAATTCTTTTTTAACTTTAATATTTATCTTTTGTTTAAGTATTTTAATCTTTTATCAAATTATCATTACTTTAGTTTTACCTTTACGTTTTAATATAATTATTTTGTTAATTGAAACATTTATTTTATTTTTCTTATTATTCCGTTTACTATGGCCGTTTTAATTATTAAAAACAATCTTAGATGAACTATTTAAATAATTGATTAATTCACGAACTTTTTGGCAGTTTTCCATTTCGGTAGCTTTAAAATCGATATTAAGGGGAAGACTTATTAAAATGTCTAAGAGAGCTTTTTCTTCTGGGTGTAAAGTAAATGACTCATTATATAAGCTAAAAACTTCATTAAATGAAATGTTCATCCATTCATTTTGATAGAAATGATATAAATCTAAGATTGGCGTATCAATAGTATAATTATCCCAACTAATTAAATACTCTTCACTATTTTTTAGAAAATGATCTAGTCTTAAATTGTTATGAATTAAAGCAACACGTTCTTTATTTTTATCTTTAATCATACTATACCATTCGTCTAGTTTATCTTTAGCATATTGATTAGCTTTGAATATTAAAGAATAGTTTCTTAAGAAAAGATAATGACTAGGAACTAAGTATTCTTCAGTTAAAAATTTGGCAAAGTAGTCTTCGTACTTATTTGTAAGAGATAAAATATTATTGTTAATGTTTTCATATATTTCTTTATATTTATCGTTAGTTATACTTTTAAAATAACTAGTTTTATTATGGAGTAAAGCCACAACACTAATTAAATCTAAAGCTTTTTGTTCTTGATCAATACTTATATCTTCTTGATATTCTAAGACTAATAAATCATCACGACTATCTATAGACATTATAGGAAGATAATTAAAATTACGACTTTTTAAGTATTTATATAGTTCTTGATAATTGATATGAGGATTTTCTTTAACGACATAATCACCATCCATCGTATTTAAAATATAAGCATTATTTTTACGAGTTATTTTATATGGCTTATATATTTCATTAAAGACTTCTAAACTTCTACTCATCGATATATTCAGGAATAATTATTTTATCACCAGCTTTAATTTTATCAATTTCATTATATTTTTTAACGGTTTCAAGATTAGTATCATATAGACTTACTATCTGTTCAATTGTTTCACTTTCTTTAACGATATGAATATGATAAATTACGTATTCATCGTTATCTGCTTTAACTTCTTTTATTTCTTCGCTCTCTTTAGTTTCACTTATGACTTTTTCATTTTCGTCGGCGATTAAATCTGGATTTATGATATCTTCAGACGGATTTTGTTTTTCTTCTTTATCTTTTAAAAAGGTTTCAATTTCAGCGATGGTATCTTCATCGATTGAGGCGATTTCACTTCGCTCCTCTGCTTCTTCTTTTGGTTCTGCTAATTTTTCGTCTTTAGCGATGATTTCCTCTTCTTCATAGCTAAGACTAAAATCAACATTAACTCTAATAACATCATCTTCAATTTGGTCATATGTAAAATCTTCAATATCAACTTTAACGGTATTTATAATGACATTTTCTGGTAAGATAGCGGTAAATGGTAAACGATATTTAAAAAGTTCTTTTTCGGTAGTATCGTTATGTCTTTTATAATCACCAAAGATGATAAAATCACCAGATACTTCACCATCATATACTTTTTCCTCATGTTCTAGAGAAATACTAGTAATACTGGCAATATTATGTTTAAATACTATTTCTTTACTAAAAGGTATAACTTGTTTCATATACGTTCCTCCTAGTTTATATTATGAAAAAAAGAGATATTTAATTACTAAAAATAGCATTAAATATCTCTTGATAATTTTTAACTAAAATAATTTTTACTTTATCTTTAATGGCACTTGGTATTTCAGATAAATCACAAGAATTGGTATATGGAACAAATATCTTTTTAACTCCGTCGTTATAAGCACCAATTACTTTTTCTTTTAAACCACCGACTTTTAGAATGTCACCTTTTAAGGATATTTCACCCGTCATAGCAATTTCTTTGGGAACTTCAATATTAGTTAATAAACTTATTAAGGAAGTAGCAATCGAAACACCAGCTGATGGACCATCTTTTTTAATAGCACCTTCTAAGAAGTGAATATGAATGTCTTTGTTTTTAAAAGCTTTATCATTGATATTAAAAGCACTGGAATGAGCTTTAACATAACTAATAGCGACATTTACGGATTCGTCCATTGATTGACCAATCATACCAGTTACTTTAAATTCACCTTTACCATCATAAATAGTTGTTTCAACTGGCATTACCATACCACCCATTGGGGTATATGCTAAGGCATTAACTAAACCGACGTGATTTGTAATAGCTTCATTTTTAATATCGTATTTATATGGCCCAAGATAGGTATTTAAATCACTCTTTTTAATCGTTACTTTAATTGGACTATTAAGTTCTTTTACGGATTTAGTTACTACTTTTCTAACAATAGTACTTAAGTTTCGTTGTAAATCACGTACACCAGCTTCTTTAGTGTAACGATTGATTATTTCCATAATTATATCGTTAGTAAATCGAATTTCTTTACTACATACTAAATGTTCTTTAAAGATATTAGGAATTAAATAATTCTTAGCGATATCTAATTTTTCAAATTCAGTATAACTTGATAATTCAATTACTTCTAAGCGATCATGTAAGGCTTCAGGAATATCTTCTTCATAATTAGCGGTTAATATAAACATAACTTCTGATAAATCGAAAGCTTCTTCAACATAATTATCAACAAAATTATTATTTTGTTCTGGATCTAGAATATCAAGTAAAACAGATGCAGGATCACCTTTATAGTCTTTAACCATTTTATCAATTTCATCGATTAAGATTAAGGGATTAGCAGTACCACATTTTTTTAAGGCTTGAATTATCTTACCTGGTGATGAACCGATATAAGTACGACGATGACCATTTAGTTCAGCACTATCATTAAGACCACCAACACTTATTTTATAGAATTCTTTTTTTAAACTATTAGCAATACCCATAGCAAGTGATGTTTTACCTACACCTGGCGGACCAACTAAACAAAGAATTGGACTTCTTAAGTTTTTATTGCGGGTTTTAACAGCAATATATTCGATAATACGATCTTTAACTTTTCCTAAACCAAAATGCGTTTTATCAAGATCTTTTTTTATTTTTTCTAAATCAGTTTCATCTTCAGATGTAATACCATAAGGTAAATCTAAAACTAAGTCTAAGTAGTTTCTAATAATACTTACTTCAGGACTCATTTCGTTAGTATAATCTAATTTTTTAACTTCGTTTACTAATTTGTTTTTTAGTTTACCATCACATTTTAAATTATTAATACGTTCTAGATAGTCACCAATTATTTCATCTTTTAAGTCAGTCTCCCCTAGTTCTTTTTTGATGGCTTCCATCTTTTCGCGGAGAACTATTTCTTTTTGCGTTTGTTCAAAATCTTCACGTAAAACATCATCTAATTTAGAGTCTAATTGCGCAACTTGAAGTTCGATTGATAAATCATAAACTAAAGCATTAGCACGATGATATGGATCTACTTCTTGCATGTATAAAAGTTTCTTTTCAATCGTAAAAGGCATGAAGGAAACAATAATATCAGTTATTTTATTTAAATCAGTTAAGTCGTTAATACTAGATAGAACACTATTACTTATTTTGGAAGAACATTCAATATAGTCGTTTAATAATTCAAAAATTTTTCTTCTTAATGTAGTTAGTTCTACCTCGTCATAGTTTGGAATTTCGATGTCCATCGTATGAGCTTTTAAGATATCACCATCAGCTATTTCATTGATGTATTCAAGAATTTTAACACGTTTAACACCACTAACAACGATACGTAAATTACCAGTTTGTAATTCAATCTTACTTTTGATTTTACCAACGATACCAACAGCTGGTAAGTCACTTACATCTGGTGATTCTTCATAGGGATCGGTTGGGCAGACGATAAGGATTTCACCGTTATGTTTATTCATCGCAAGGTTGATTACTCTACTACTTATATCATTACTTAAATCAAGTCTAACATCTTGAAAAGGCAGAAGAACAATCCTCTTTAGAAGCATTACTGGTAAATTGTTTTTCATGTTCCGCCTCCTTCAGATTAACATTAAAATCTATTATAATTTTTTCGATTTTTTTTGTCTATGATTTTTACAATTTTTTACAGAAAAAAAAGCAAAAAAATTATTTTTGCTCTTAAATAAATTTCTTCTTATAACTATTAATTAATTCAATTACTCTTTTTATAACTTTTAACTTTTTTATTCTTCTAAAAGTTTAAGATCATCTTCATAATTTGCACATTTATCACTCTTATTGCGTGATACTATTTTGTTTGCTTCAGCAAAAGCATTAGAAGTAGTATTGTATTTGATACTATAAATTGTATAAACTAAGCTATCTTCTTCACTTTCAGTGTATTCAGTATAACAATTATTTTCTTGGTCATTATTATTAAAGACAATAAAATTAAATTGATTAGTAGCACCAGCTTTATAAACACGTTTTTCTAAGTTTCCACCATTATTAGGATATGTATCATTAAGGTTAAAGTTTATAGTATTGCCTTTAATTAAAGCTAAGTTTGTTTTACTTTGAATTACAATGTTATCGTTATAAAAATAAGTGGTAATGTCGCTTGAGTTTTTCTTCTCTTTAATGGTTGTAATGGTACTATCACTTGAGTAAGTCTCACCATCTACTTCTTTCATACTAGTTGGGGAGAATAAATAATTGATTTTGTTAGCACTTATGTATTTGGCGCCACCACTAGTAACATAACCGGCTTTACTACTCCACATCTTAATTGTTCCTAAGCAATCATTAACTAAATATTTAGTAATAGTTTTATCTTTTTTAACTTGATAAACTAGTTTGTAACTTTCAATTTGACAGGTATCAGATAGTGATAAAGCGGTTGATAATTTAACTTCACGACTATAAATACCTATGTAATCACTAACATCTACTTCTTCATCAATTGGAGTCTTCTCGGTTTTACTAGGGTTAGTATCAACAACTGGTGTAGCTGGAGTATTAGGACTAGTTTTATTTTCGTTATTATATAAACCTTCCGCTTCTTGAACTTTAGTTACAGAAAACATGACAATTGTAAAAATTGTTACAACTAATGATAAAAAGTATAATTTATTTTCTTTTAGATTAGTGAAGAAAGCACGGAAAAAGAGATATGTTCGATTAGTTGTTTCTTCATTTTTTTCTTTTTTTATTTTTTTCATATTATCACCTTTAGTATTAGTAATTTTATTATATCATATATCTTTAAAATAATGACAAAAGAAAAAAAGTAATTAAATTACTTTTCTTCACCACCAAGGATTTCTAATGCTCTACGCATTCTCATATCATATTTAACAACATCTAAGCCACCAAAATGAGCTAAGAATTCAGCTTTATCAACGCCATATTCAGTTGCCATCTTTTCAGCTTCAGCATCAGCATCAGCATCATTGATTTCAATCTTTTCTTTATCAGCTACTTCTTCAATTAGGTAACGATATTTAACACGTTTTTCAGCTTCTGGTTCCATTTGTTTATGAAGTTCTTCTTCTTTAGCACCAGTAAATTGTAAGTATTGATCTAAACTGATACCTTGCATTCTTAATTGTTCGCTGAATTGATTTAACATACGATGAACTTCATCATCAACTATTTCAGGATTAATGTCAATTTCCATATTTTTAGAAGCGGCTTCTAAAACGTCATCTAAGTATTTATTTTTAATTTCTTCATTTTTACGTTCTAATAAAGCTTCTTTAACTTCTTTTCTAAATTCTTCTTCAGTTTTAATATTTTCATAACCTAAATCAGCATAGAAATCTTCGTTTAATTCTGGTAGAACTCTTTCCTTAATCTCTCTTACAGTAACATTAAATTTAACTTCTTTATTAGCTAATTCTTTAGTATAGTTTTCTGGGAATTTAAGATTTAATTCTTTAGTTTCGCCAACTGCCATACCAACGATTCCTTCTTCAAAACCAGGGATGAAAGTATGAGAGCCAATTTCTAATGGATAGTTAGCACCATTACCACCTTCGAGAGGTTTACCATCGACAAAGCCTTCAAAATCGATAACAGCTGTATTTCCTTCAACAACTGTACCATTTTCTTTAACAACGATTTCAGCAAGTCTTGAAGCTAGTCTAGCAACTTCTTCATCGATTTCTTTTTTAGTTACTTTTGCTTCATCTTTCTTAACACCTAAATCTTTGTATTTACCTAATTTAACTTCTGGACGAGTTATAATCGTAAATTTAAATTTAACATGTTCTTTATCGATTTCAGTAACATCCATTTTTGGTTCACAAACAGGGATTAGTTCATTATCACGAATAGCTTTAGTATAGGCATCATTAGCAGCTACATCAACAGCATCCATATATAGTGATTCAATACCAAATCTTTGTAAATAAATATTTTTAGGACATTTACCTTTTCTAAAACCATCAACTTTTAAATCTTTGTTTCTTTTAGTAAATGCAGCATCAAGGATTTTTTCCCAGTCACTACCCTTGACTTCGATTTCAATATCATGTACGTTTTTCATATCACATTTCTCCTTTGACTTCCATATTATATCTTAAAATAAGGATATTTACAATAAAAAGGGATAGCAATTAAGCTATCTTTATAATTTTAACATCGTATGAACCATTTGGACCGATTACAGGAATGACATCGCCAACTTTTTTACCGATAATAGCAGCACCAATTGGAGATTCATTACTGATTTTATTATCAAATGGATCAGCTTCTAGGGAACCAACGATTGTATATACTTCTTGTTCATCATCGTCAACATATTCGATAGTTACAACTGAACCAACGTTAACATGAGTTTTATCTTTATTATCAATTATTGTTGCATGTTCTAATTTATATTCTAGCTCTTGAATTCTTGCTTCAATTTTAGCTTGTTCATCTCTAGCAGCATCATATTCGGAATTTTCAGATAGATCACCATGACTTCTAGCTTCTTTGATAGCTAAGACATTTTCAGCCCTCTTATTTACTCTTAAATCATTTAACTCTTCTTCTAATTCTGCATATCCTTTAGCAGTTAGTAAGATTTCGTCTTGTTTTGCCATTTTCAAGCATCTCCTTCAAAAATATCTTCCTAAGAATACTACAAAAAGTTAGAAATGTCAAACACTTTAATTCGCATCATATCGAATTTAAATAATTCCCTATCAATTTTGAATTTAACAACCATTTGGGGATGATTAGCTACTTCGATTAAATTGTCGTCTTTATCATATAATTCGTGAGGAATTGTAAAGGTAAAGACTTCGGTATTAGGACCGAAAAATTCAACAATATCACCTGGTTTAAAGTAATTTCTTTGCTCTAAAGTAAGCATTTTAGTTTTCTTATCATAATCTATTACTAAACCTAAGAAATCTTTATTACTTATTTCATCACGACCTAAAAAGTATTGTTCGTCTTTACCAGGTAGTTTATTAAAGAATTGCTCTGTTGAATCACGATTGGCACATCTATTTAGAATACTTAGGTAATAATTAGTATATGCATTATTTATAGTATTATTGACAACCATATCAATTAAATGACGATAGACATCAATAACTGTAGCAATATAGTAAACACTACGCATGCGGCCTTCGACTTTAAAAGAGTTGACACCAATATTAATCATTTCTTTAATATTAGAAACCATGTTTAAATCTTTAGGCGTCATACTAAAGACTTCGTTACTATTATCGGCATCAAAAACAAAGCGGCAGACTTGCGCACAACCACCACGATTACTATCACGATTAGTAGCATAGTTGGATAATACGCAACGACCACTGATACTAGTACACATTGCCCCATGAATAAAGCATTCTAGTTCAATACCGGTTTCGTCTTTAATACGTTTTATTTCTTCTTTAGAAGCTTCCCTAGCTAAGACTACACGAGTTGCACCTAAGCTTTTATAAAAGTTAACAGCTTCATAATTTAAAGACGAAGCTTGAGTTGAAATATGTAATTCTAATTTTAAATTTAGTTTACGCCATAAATCCATAACAACAACGTCAGAAACAATAATGGCATCAATACCTATTTCATCTAATTTAAGTAAATATTCTTCTAAACCTTTTAAATCTTTATCGTGAAAGACAATATTAACTGTGACATAGACTCTTTTACCTAAGTTATGAGCAAAGATAGCAGCTTCTTTTAAATCATCAAGACTAAAGTTTAAGGCATTAGCACGTAAACTATAATCTTGGCCGCCAATATATATGGCATCAGCGCCATATAAACATGCTATTTTAAGTCTTTCTAAATCCCCAGCGGGCGCTAATAACTCAATTCTTTCCATTATTTACGCTCCTTTAATTTATATATTGTTTCTTTATTTAAGAAGCCATTATCTTCGCCGGTTGTTTGAGTAAATGTTTGTAAGAAGAACATTACTTTATTATGATCAATTAGTATTGGATTAACGTAAAAGTATTTAACGTTATTAAGATCTAATAAATCATGGCCATTAAAAATATTTTCGGAATACATAACTGTACCATATTCATTTTCTATTGCTCTAAATTTAATACCAGTCGCTTTATCAGTAATTACATTAGTATTTTTTTTAGGAATATTAAATTCATCTGACCAGTTACTTAGTAATAATCTTCTAGAATACATTACTTGATTGTAACCATATAAATGAAGACATACTGGTTTAATAGCTTCTTTAGTAATAACTTCTAATTCGGTTTTAGTAAGTTCATTACCAATAAATAAACTATCAACTTTTTCTAACCAAAAATTAACTGATTTAGTATTTGTTGCAAAATGATTTTGGAATAAGATTAACTCTAAGTTAAGGTTTAAATTCTTTAAGACTTGGTAAAGACCAATATCTTCGAAGACAATTCCTTTGATAGTTTTAAATTGCGGCAACAAAGGTTTTAAGTTATCAATATCATTGGAGGTTAGAACACGATTTAAAATAATATATTTATTTGAAACATCAATTTTTTCGATTTCTTCTAAAGAATAAGTATTATAACCAACACAATATCCTTCTAAAGCAAAAAGAAAAGTAGAGACCCCTACTTTTCTATAATCTTCTATGTGTTTTATATCATCAACATAAATTAATATTTTAGATATCATCTTTTCTGATGCTTACAGATAAGCCGTCTCCTACATCATAAAATTTAGTTTCAAATTCATCATTATTTTTAAGAAAATCAATGTAATTTTCAATTTTGCCAACTAATTGTTTTAAATTACGACTAGCGATTTGACTTCGATTACCTACATGGCCATGGAATTTTAAATTGTCAGAAATAATAACACCACCAGGTTTTAGGAAGTATTTATATTTTTCAAAGAATTTAGTATATTGACCTTTAGCAGCATCGATAAAAATTAAATCATAGCTTACACCAGATAAATTAACTTCTAAGGCATCTTGATAAACTACTTCAATTCTTTTTTCTAAGCCACATTTTTTAACATTTTTAAGGCATTCCATATATCTTGTTTCATCACGTTCAATAGTTGTAACTTTAACATCATCTTTAACAGATGCCATTAAAATAGCAGAATAACCTATGGCACTACCTATTTCAAGGATTTCTTTAACGTCATTTACTTTAATAAATTTTAAGATAAAGGCGATTGAATCCTTTTCTATAATTGGGACATTATGTTCTTTAGCATAATGTTCCATTTCAATTATTTGTTCTTTCATTATCGATTCTCCTTAATCGTAATTAAACCATAACCCTTTTTGTTTTAGTTCAGCTATCTTAGCAACATGTTCTTCATTAGTTTTAGTAAAATAAGTCTTTTTATTAATATCAGCGACAAAGAAGAAATAATCATGTTCTTCTGGTTTAATAGCTGCTACTAATGAATCTATACTAGGACTACAAATAGGTCCAACTGGTAATTTACCAGCCATACTAGCAGGTCGTGTATTATAAGCGTTGGGATCATCTATTTCTTGTTGATATAGTTCACGATCACTAAGTTCAACACGAGCTCCATAGTAAGCAGTAACATCGCTACCTAAGCTCATATTAGCTTTTAAGCGATTATAAAATACTCCAGCTACGCCAGCACGATCATCACTATTATTACCTTCTAATTCAACAATACTAGCTAAGGTTAATATTTCATGAATAGAATAATTACTATTTTCTATCTGCTCTTTATAAGGTTCTAGTTTTTTATTAGTTTCATCTAATAAAACTTTTATTATATCTTTAATACTAGCATCTTCATAGAAAGTGTAAGTATCAGGTGATAGATAACCTTCAAGGGCATAATATAACTTATCATTTAATATATCATCCGTCAAGAACCAATAATTATTTATAAGTTCTTTTAGATAATCTTTATTACTAATTGTTTCTAATATTTCATCTTCACTATAACCAAAGTTATCACTAATTACTTTGACATAATTAACTAGTCTTTTACCTTCAATAAAGGTTACATTAAGTGTATTATCAGCTATTTCACCATTAGCCATTTTATCAACTATTTCAGTAAAACTCATACCACGATTTAATTCGTAGGTACCAGCTTGTAAGCTTACTTTATGAAGTTTGATATAAATATAAGCTACTTGCTTATTCTTAATTAAACCAGCATTAGCCAAATTATCAATGATAGTTTTAGAAGCATCACCTGGTTTAACAATAAAGAAGATGGTGTCTTCTTCTTTAACATCTTTAATGGATTCATCGACAGCTTTTAAACCATTATTATAATAAATAACAGATCCGCCAATAGATAATAATATTACAGCTAATAAAACGCTTAAAACTATAACAACTTTTTTCATATATTAGTTTTCAGCCTGAGCATCGTTTATTTTTTCTTGAACAGAAGATAAAATATTTTCAATAACTAACCATTCTTTTTCCGTTTCGATTGGCATTAAAGTTGGGTCCTGACCAGTTGGATCATATACTGAAGCATATACTTTAGTACTACCTTCATCATCTAAAGTATTGTCAGTATAGACAATATAACTTTTCTTAGTTTCGTCAGAATCAAAAGTAAATAGTATTTCACATTCTACTTCTTCTCCTTGGTCATTGACGATTGTAAAAACTCCTTTTTTTTCTTCCATATTTATTTTCCTTTCATTTTTAGATAGGTATCAAGGATGATACTTGCAGCTATCTCATCGATTACTTTCTTTCTTTTAGCGCGACTCATATCAGCTTCTAATAAAGTATTTTCGGCCATAATAGTTGTTAAACGTTCATCAATTAAATGAACTTCTAAATGATATCTACTTTCTAAAGCTTCTTTAAATTTTGTACTTCTTTCCGTCGCAAAACCTAGTGTATTATTCATATTTTTGGGTAGACCTAAAACTAAATCAGTTATTTCTTTTTCTTTGATAATATTATCTAAATCTTTAAATAATAAATTATAATCTTCACCATTCCATCTTAAAACTTTATATGGTGAAGAAATAGTATTAGTTTTATCAGATAAAGCCAAACCTAGAGTTCTAGTTCCTAAGTCAAGTCCTAAGCATCTCATCTTACTTTAAATAATCTTCAATAATAGTAGCAACTATTTCAGCACGATCAAGATTTAAAATCTTACTACGACAATCTTTATAGTTAGATATATAACCTGGATCACCACTAATTAAGTAACCAACTATTTGATTAGTAGGATTATATCCCCTTTCGGTTAAAGCAACAGAAATTTCTTTTAAAGTTGTGGAAATTAGTTGCTTTTTAACGACATTGACATCAAATAAACTTGTATTATCGTTCATATAACACACCTTCTTAAGTACACTATAATTTTATCATTAAATGAGTTATTTGAAAAGACTTTAATAAATTTAGGGGTATAAAGAAAGAAGCAAATTTCTTTGCTTCTTTATAGTCTTTTACCTTTTTTAGTTAATTTCATGACCGTATCAGTTGGAAGATTAGTCGAAATATTAGTTGATAAGGCGGTTGTGTTAGCTAAATCTTTTAAGGCTTCAGTAACCCCAGTAATTCGTTTGGTTGTTTGACCTCTTAGTCCCATATCTAACGCATAAACATCTAACTCTTCTTTTTGTAAGGCTAGGACACCTAACATTAAATCGACAATAGCTTTTTCTTCGGGGATTTTGATGGTATGTTCTGGGGGCATTACTTTTTCCCAAGTTTTGGTAAAACGTTCATTAAAACTATTACCACAATATTTGTTTAGCATAACATAGATATTATCTTTAAATTTCTTTCTTAAAGCTGGCCATGGATTATAATCTTCAGGACATGGTATACCAAGATGATCACATTCTCTTTTTGATACTATTTCACTAGTTGATTCATCACCAATAAAGAATAAGACTGGTTCAGCATCTTCTTTAAATTCAGTGTTGGTCGCCAAATAATGAGCCATTACTTCGTATGATTCATATTCATTACCGCCACCACCACTTTCTAAGACTATTTTTTCAAGCCATGAATCAATTTCGATTCCTTTAGCTGGAGTTCCGATTTGAATTGGATAACTATCGTATTTAGCATCACCGACAGCACAAATACATATATCAAAATCATTTAAATAACCTTTTTGTTCAATATTACCATAAAACATTGGTAGTTTATCATAAACCAAACGAGCAAAATTAATATTGGAGCCGGTTACATCTAAAACAATTACTATGGGATGTTTACTTTGACTAATAATTTTCTTGCCGACCGGATTTAAATCACTATCGATTGTACGCCTTGTAAACCTGGTTGCTGAATAATCACTTGTCCCCCAATTATCATAACTACTTCCACTATATACATCTCTATCATAACTAGATCCACCCATTAAACATTCCTCCTTACTTTTCTTAATGTTTGAAATCTTTTACTTCCATAAACTTCAGTTCTTATTTTGATTAATTCATCCCATAACTGCCATGCGTCATTGGAATTTTGATCAAGTAATTTTCTAATAAATTGTCTTACTCTAATATCGCAATTAATTGGTAATCCTACTCTATCGATATCACCTCCAAGTAATTTAATAGCTATTTTGCCAACAGCATAGATATCAGTATTAGGTATTACTTTACTGTCTTTACTAACATAAGTTGGGGTATAAGAATCGTTGATTATTTTATAAGTACTATCTTTTTCATTAGCATTAATAATACATAAGCTATAATCTTTTAAAATGACATTATGGGTATCAGGATTAATTAAAATATTATCTTCTTTAATATTACCGTGAACTATTTTTAAAGAATGTAAATAACCAATACAAGATAATAATCTTTCTAATACCCAACAGATATGTTCGCCACTCAAATAACCGTAATCACGTAATAACTCTTCGATACTTAAACCATCTGGTTTATACATAATAAGGGCTTCTTTATCATTAACCTTTAATCTAGTAATAACTTTAGGAATTGAGGCATGATTAAGTTTAAGTAATGTTTGATATTCGTTTTTAATTAAATCATTATCATTTTCATCACTACATATTTTAATTAAAACGATATCATCTTCACATAATCCTTCGTAAATATCAGCGATATCTTCACTATATAAATATTTATAAAATTTATACTCTTTATTTCTAATAGTAAAGGTAAATAATGGTTCTTCAGCTTTTAAAACTTCTTTTTCATCAGTAAGATCATATATACCTTTTTTTAGTTCAAGAAGTGCTCTTTTATAAAAATCATTTAAAATTTTCATTATCTTTTCGGCCATATCTTTGTACTCATTATTAACGATATCAGGATGACAGATTTTAACGTAACCATGGTAGCTTTTTTTAATTTCTTCTTCCGAATACCCGCCAAATACTTCAAATGGTCGTTTAGCAGAAGTTAAGATATCTACAGCTTCTTTAAAAGACATTTTATATCACTTTCTTTCTCAATAACGATATCGGATGCGGCTTTTTGTTTCGAAATATGCGACCAATAAATACTTTCAATTATCTCTTTAAAATATCGTTTAATGTAATCTTCACTAAGACCATACTCTTTTGTATCCCTAGCAATTCTTCTTTGTAAACATATATCAAGGGGAATATCCATAAAAATTTTTAAAGTCCCAGGAATACTTGCTAAAGTATCGATGGTATGTAAGCCTTCAAAAACATTAATGTCCCCTCTTACTTTTATTTCGGTTTTAGATATTCTTTGATTATTTCGAACATCATAAGTTGGGTATAGTATTTGGCCTTCCCTAATTAGGGTAAGACTATCATTTAAATATTCTTCTGTTTCATAAGCACGTGGTAAATCAAGAAGATAATAATTTCTTAGATGAGGAATATCTTTTAAATCTTTCATGTAGTCATCTTCTCTTAAAATAGTGACATTACTAAACTTAGTAGCAATTAAATTAGCTAAAGTACTTTTACCACTACAAGTCATGCCGGCGATTACTATATTCATTATATTAAAGGCTTCCTTTCTAACTTTTGATTTCTTTCTGGTCCAATACCTACTAAGGTAATTTTTTTATTAATTAATTTTTCGATTAAGGCGACATAATGCTGACACTCTAGCGGTAAAGATTTAAAGTCTTTAATATCACTTATATCTTCTTTAAAACTTGGTAAGGTAAGATAAATTGGTACACAATTAACAATATATTTTTTTAAGTTAGCACTTGGTTTATTTATATCATGAATAATAACATGGCCTTTATCTTCTTCATAATTAAATAGCTCTTTAAATTCTTCATCGATTGGACCTTTATACAAGTATTCATTACAAATTTTAAGATAATCAAGTTTACTTAAACGATCTAAGGCAGACATGAATAAACAATCATTTTCGGATACTTTTAAAGAATATCTAATTAAAAGCGCATCAAACCAACCGTAAGTTGGAACACCTTGAAAATATGATGGAGTTTGATTGCAATCAAAGATTCGCTCTTCTAAATAATCATCATATGTTGGTAATGGTCCCATTCCATGACGAGATGCAAGGGAACTTATCGCACCATATCTGATAATATTAGCATTTAAATCATGAGCTAACTTAACACCATAGTGATTAGTTGTATCTAAAGAAGTAGTATTAGGTTTAAAACCATATTCATGATCGATTAAAACAGCTTGAGATCCTTCAAATAACATATCTTTTCCTTGATGAAATTCTTTGATACTACTTACAATATTTAATAAATTACTATGCATAATATTTTGATAGCAATTAATGATATAGTATTTATTTCTTATGGCAATTAATTTTTCTAGTTCTTGAACATCAAGATATTTATAATACTTATCTTCAGCTATTTTATCTTTGTTTTGTAAAACAAATTTTCTGGTATACATAAATAGTTCTAATAATTTGTATCTAGCTTCGCCATTAAGAAAATCTTTCATTTTAATATCAATACCAGTTATCTTTTTTACTTTGTTTACTTCACTAACACCGGTACCAACACTACCAGTACGTTTACTTTCATCACTTAATTCTCTGACCTTGTTAATTAAACTATGATATGGAGTTACAACACTAGCATTTTTATCAATATAAACACGAGATAAGATATCTTCAACTTTTAGACCAGTTTTAATAGCTAGGTTTTGCGCTTCCGTAACTAGATTAAAGGGATTAACAATGGTATTGGCTGATAAATATGTTTTAGTATCATCATTTAAGAAGATAGATCCTAGTTGACTAAATTTATGTAAGATACCATCAACAATTACAGTATGACTTGCATGACTACCACCGTTATAACGAATATTTTCTTTTAAATTATATTTATGAGCCAAGTAATCTGATAACGTACCTTTACCTTCATCACCAAAACAACAACCACTGACAATATAAGCTTTAGTCATTAACAAAACTCCTCCAAGCATTTAGGGCTTTTACTAGTTTTGGACCTCTTATTTCATCACCTAACATAAAATTACGATACCCATAGCGATACATCAATTCTAAATCTTCATAATCAGATAATGAAATATTGGGTGATGTATTTAAGGATTGAAATATTCGTGAGGCACAGATAGCTTCAGGATCTTTTTGAATAATTTCTTTTAAGTATTTAAGCATGGCTATCTTTTCCCCAGTTTCAATATATAAGTCATCTCTGGCGGCCATTAAATGAATCTCTTTAGTATTTCTGACGAAGTCTAAACCTTTTAAGGATTCAATTTTAGCTATTATATGAGCTTCTTGATTTAATTTAGTTATTTCACTTAAGTCAGTAATGTTTTCGACAAATGACGCCATATAATTATTTAAGCCATATTCTTTACTTAAACTTATTAGTTCTTGATCATGCGCAGTTAAATAGCCTTTTATTTCTAATGATTTAGCAATAATATTTACTGATTGACCTTTACCAACAGCTCTTTCAGGTGGACGATCTAAAACAATTTTGTTTTTTAAAGTATGAATAATATTAGAAGTATTATCACCACGAAAGATTATTTTAGCAGGATATTCAATTTCTATTTCATGATTTAATTCAACCGCTTCATAAAAAGGATCGGCCCAAGCTGTAACTCTTAACTGTCTTCCTTTTAAATCAAGCCATATTTTCTTTTTATACCACTCTTCCAGGATTTTTAGTTTTTCAATAATTTCTTTTGCTTTAAGTAATTCATTTATTCCACTATTAAATCTAACTTCAGCTATTTCTTTGGAACTAAGCATTAAATCGAGACCTTGATTATCATGCAAAGATGGCAAAGTTCCAATTAATTTACAATCTTTTTTCATTTCTTCCTCCAATGTGTATTTTGTACACATTAATAATGAAAATTTTAAAGCATTGTTAAATGCTCTTCTTAAAATATCTTTTAAGTTGTATTGTAAATCTAGAAATTTATGGCCATAATATTATTCCTCTATTTACAATTTAATTATATGCGTACTTTATACACTTGTCAATCCCCTAATTTATAAAGATGTAAAAAAATAACTCTATTTACTAGAGTTATCTTCTTTATTTCTCACTCCTGCCATACATCATTAAAATTATAACAATCTAGCATAGCTTTTAATTTAGCTACTATGCATTCTAAAGAATATCCTTTTTGACGATAATAATCAACTACTCTTTTAATTGCTTTTTTATGATCAAATACTTCGTCAATTCTTTTACTTTATAAATATCAAAATGACTCTATTTACCTTCTAGATCAATATGTAAATTTAATTCTTCTTCAGTTGGTAATTCTTTTAAAATTTCATGTGGTAGATATTCTGATAATTCATATGAACTAACTCCAATAGGTTTATGTATATCTTTTAAAGCATATTCGACCGAAAATTTATTTTTATCTCGGCAAAGTATTAATCCTATACTTGGATTATCTTGTTTATTTTTGACTAAATCGTCTATTGCTGATAGATAAAAATTAACTTTTCCTATATATTCGGGTTTAAATTCAGTATTTTTTAGTTCAACCACAACATAACAATGAAGTTTAGTATGATAAAATAATAAATCAATAAAATATTCTTTGTTTCCAACTTCTAGTTTATATTGGTTTCCAACAAAACTAAATCCATTTCCTAATTCTAATAATACAGTTTTTATTTTTTCGACCATAGCTTGTTCCTATTCAGTTTCAATGTAGTTTTGTTTTAATCCGGTTAAATTGAGAATAAAAGGATC
>CANQQV010000003.1 GCA_947626095.1 uncultured Bacilli bacterium | reverse complement strand
TGTAACAAACTTATGTCTTTTTGATGAAATAAAAAATAGTGAAGAGATTTCTCACCAACACTATTTATAATACAACCTTAAAAAGTAGAGAAATCTACTTTTTTTCTTGTGACATAATTGTTATAATTGTTTTAGGTAGGGTGAAGTAAGATATGAAAAGAAGAGATAAAATTAATTATTATTTAGATATAGCCGAAACAGTAATTGAAAGAGGAACTTGTTTAAGAAGAAATTTTGGCGCAGTTATTGTTAAGAATGATGAAATAATATCAACTGGATATGTTGGGGCGCCAAGAGGTCGTAAGAATTGTTGTGATTTAAAATATTGTATGCGTGAAAAATTACAGATCCCACGTGGTGAAAGATACGAAATGTGTCGTAGTGTTCATGCGGAGCAAAATGCAATTATTAGTGCTGAACGTAATAAAATGTTAGGTGGTACTTTATTTTTGGTAGGTAAAAACTATAGTGATGGGGCTTATGTAGAAAATTCTAATCCTTGTGCTTTATGTAAAAGAATGATTATTAATTCAGGATTAAAGGATTTATATATAAGAGATACGAAAGATAAATATCGTCATATTATGGTTGAAGAATATATAGAAAATGATGAATCATTAGAAGGAATAAAAGGTTATTAAACCTTTTTTTTAGTTCTATAATTTGTTATAATTAACTACTGGAAGTGATTTATATGAAATTACCAAATCTAACTGAAGCAAGAAAAAGAACGAGTAAAGAAGTAGAGCATATATATTTAGATGAACATTATGATCAAAATACTTTTAAAGGACAAAAATATTTTTTAAGGACTTATGGTTGTCAAATGAATGTTCATGATGGGGAAGAAATAGCAGCTCGTTTAGAGTCATTAGGTTTTAGACCTACAGAAAAGTTAGAAGATGCTGATATTGTAATATTAAATACTTGTGCTATTAGAGAGAATGCGCACGATAAGTTATATGGCTTTTTAGGTCGTTGTAAGCATGCTAAAAAAGATAATAAAGATTTAATTATTGGAATATGTGGTTGTATGGCACAAGAGGAAAATGTCGTTAAAGAATTAATGGAAAAGCATCCTTATGTAGATATTGTTTTTGGTACTCATAATATTCATGAGTTACAAGATTTAATATTAAATAGAACAAGTAAACAAGATATTAGTGTATACTCATGTGAAGGGGAAGTATATGAAAATATAGCTTATAAAAGAGATTCTAATATAAAAGCATGGGTTAATATTCAGTATGGATGTGATAAGTTTTGCACTTATTGTATAGTTCCTTATACAAGAGGTAAACAAAGAAGTCGTAAAAGTAAAGAGATAATTAGTGAAGTAGAAAACTTAGTTAAAGATGGTTATCAAGAAGTTACTTTACTTGGTCAAAATGTTAATGCGTATGGTAAAGATCTTACTGATGAATTGAGTTTTGCTGAATTACTTAAAGCAGTGGCAGAAACTAAAATACCACGTATTAGATTTGTTACATCACATCCTTGGGATTTTACAGATGAAATGATTGAAGTAATCGCTAAATACCCAAATATAATGCCTTATATTCATCTGCCATTACAATCTGGTTCATCACGTATTTTAAAATTAATGGGTCGTCGTTATACGAAAGAAGAATATTTAAAGTTATTTAATAAAATAAAGAGTACTATTCCTAATGTAGCAGTAACTACTGATATTATTGTTGGATTTCCTAATGAAACAGATGAAGATTTTGCTGAAACATTAGATGTCGTAAATACTTGTAAGTTTGATAGTGCATTTACTTTTATTTTTAGCCCACGTGAGGGGACACCAGCAGCACGTATGGAAGATAAGATTGAGATGCATACTAAGGAAGAAAGACTACAGAAATTAAATGAATTAGTCAATTCATATAGTTTAGCTGCTAATCAGAAATATGTAGGAAAAGTAGTACCAGTATTAATTGAGGGAATTAGTGAAAAAGATAAAAATAAAGTATTTGGTTATACGGATACAATGAAGTTAGTTAATGTAAGTAATGGTCAAGATAAGATTGGTAAAATAGTGGATGTATGTATTACGGATGCTAAAAGTTTTAGTTTAGATGGAGAAATAAATAACTAACTTTACATTAGAAACACTAGATATTATAATTAAAAGAGAAGAATAAAAAAGGAATAGATGATATGAAAGATAATGTTACTAAAATGAAAAGAATAAAAAATATTGTATTTACTTTCCTAGGAATTATATTGCTATTTTCTTGTGTTTCTTTAGCAATATATGATTATGCTTTAGAACAAAAAGCAGTTAATGTAAGTGCGATGATTGTTTCAATTGATTATGATGATGGTGGTAATAAAGCCATTGTAAGATATAAAGTAGAAGATAAAAATTATGAACAAAAAATTAAATTACCTATAAATAGTAAATTATCTGTTAAAGATCAGACAAAAATAAAGTATGATATTAATAATCCTAATAAATTAATAAGTAATAATCATGAAATATTAATTGCGGCTTTTGTTTTATTGGGAATATTTAGTTTATTAATTGGTTTACCTAAGTTTGTTAGTGATTTAAAAAGAAATATACGTATTAATAACTTATATAAAAAGGGCATATATGTAAATGCAATGATAACGGATATTTTTGTGAATAATAATGGTAAAAAAGCTAAAGGGATGAAACCTTATAAATTAAGATGTAAATATTTAAATCCAGCTAATAATCAAGAATATGTTTTTGAAAGTGAAGATTATTATGTTGATTTAAGTAGTGTAGTTAATAAATATAATGCAAAAGGGGTAGTTGTTTTAATTGATAAGAATAATTCTGGTAATTATTATGTCGATTTGGATTCAATAGTACCAAAAATTAAATTGGTTGACCCAATGAATTTTACAATGAAGGAAAAAAAATAGTACGGATGTGAAATAATGAATAAAAAAATTTTAATTTCAATAGGTGTTTTATGCACTATAATATGTATTATTTTGATATGTACAATAATTATTCCAGCTTATAAAAAAAGTCATGAAGAGGAAGAAAAATTAGAACAGATTAAAAAAGCAACAATTAAAGTTACTTTAAAAGATGAATTAGAAGTACCTTTTTTATCTTCAGTAAAAGTTTCGGATTTTATTACGGATATTAATGGGGAAATAATTGATGATTATGAGATTAATACATCAGTTATTGGAGATAAGGAAGTAGCTTTTGAATATGTTAATGAAGAAGATATAAAAGTACCTTATACATTTAAAATAAAAGTAATTGATGATGTTGCACCGGTTATATGGCTTAATAGTACGTATAGTGTAAATACTAATTATGATGGTAGTTTATTAGAAGATATTACGTGTGCTGATAATATAGATGATAATCCTAAGTGTGAAATAATAGGTGATTATGACACTAAAAAAGTTGGTAGTTATAAATTAACGTTTAAAGCAACTGATGCTTCTAATAATGTAACAACTAAAGAGTTTACTTTAAATGTTAAAAAACCAGTTACAAGTAAACCATCTAGTAGTAGTGAACCAACAGTTCATACTAATTTTGCTGATGTTCTAAAAGATTATAAGACTGATAACACGATGATTGGGATTGATGTTTCATCATGGCAAGGTGATATTGATTTTGCGAAAGTAAAAAATGCTGGAGTAGAATTTGTTATAATTCGTGTTGGTAGTGCTAGAGGTATTGATGGTGAGTATTTTGTTGATAAACAATTTATAAATAATATTAAGGGATTTAATGAAGTAGGTATACCAGTTGGTTTATATTATTATTCTTATGCTAATAGTAAAGAAAAAGCGGTTGAAGATGCTAATTGGGTTTTAGAACAAATAAAAGGATATAAGGTTGATTTACCAATTGCATATGATTGGGAGAGTTGGTCTTTTTATAATGAGTTTCATCAAAGTTTTTATAGTTTAACACAAGGAGCTAAAGCTTTTTTAGATACTATTGAAGATGCTGGATATCAAGGAATGTTATATAGTAGCAAAACTTATTTAGAAAAAGCATGGTATGATACAGGTTATCCAGTATGGCTTGCTCATTATACGAAACAAACTTCATATGAAGGAGATTATAAGTATTGGCAATTATGTAGTAATGGTAAGATAGATGGTATTAACGGAGACGTTGATATTAATATTATGTATAATTAAAAAAGGTACTGATAAAGTACCTTTTTATAATGTATTAATAGCATTATTAACAATGTCTTCAAATTCTTTTTTTATTTCTTCTAATCTTTCAGTAGTACTAGCTTCAAATCTTAAGGTTAGATTAGGTCCAGTGTTACTGGCTCTTACTAAAGCCCAACCATCAGGAAATTGAACTCTAATACCATCAACATCAATATATTTATATTGTTTGTTTTTAGCATATTCAATGACTTTTTCAACAACTTTAAATTTAATATCATCGTTTACAGGGACTCTAACTTCGGGAGTATTATAGTAAGTATTAATACCGGCGAATAAATCAGTAAATTTTTGATCGGTATGACTTAATATTTCTAACATACGTAAGCCATTGTAGAAACCAGAGTCAATACAAGGCCAGCGATCTTTAAAGTACATATGACCAGAGTATTCACCACCAAATGGATAGTTTTGTTTATTAACTTCGGCTCTAGTATAGGAATTACCAGTTCTAAAGCAAACAGGAGTTCCTCCTAATCTAATAATTTCATCTTCTAATGCTTTACCACATTTAACATCGTATAAGTATGATTTATTACTTACTTTATCGTTAATACTTCTAATATAAGCTATCATAGCTTTATCAGCTTGAATAAATTCACCAGTTTCGGCAACGAAACCAACACGATCACCATCACCATCAAAACCAATACCAATATCAGCACCAATTTCTAAGACTTTGTCAATTAACATTTTATTATTTTCAGGTACGGATGGATCGGGGTGATGATTAGGGAAAGTAGCATCGCTTATATCACATATCATCGTTATATCTAGGTTATGGAACATACTAAAGAGGTCTTTAGCAAATAATGAAGTAGTTCCATTACCACAATCTAAGACAACTTTAATTTTTCTTTCGCCCATTTCAATATTTTCTTTTATGTAACTGAAATAGTAGTCGCGAGGTTCAAAAGTAGTTATTTTACCATTACCAGATAAGAATTTACCGGCTAGGGTATAATCTCTAAAGTCATATACTTGTTCACCACGAGCATTACCTAAATGATCAAAGCTAAATTTAAAGCCATTATCATCTTTAGGATTGTGACTAGCTGTAACCATAACGCCAATAATAACGTTAGCTTTTAAACAAGCATAGTAGTACATTGGAGTTGTTACTAGACCAAAGTCGATAACGTTACAACCAGATTCTGTAATACCTCTAATTAATTCTTTAGCAAGTTGGGGACTAGATAAACGATTATCTCTTCCAACGCCACAAATATTTCTTTTTAATTTTTCTTGAATATATGAACCATAACTACGACCAACAGTATAAGCTACTTCTTCATTTACTTGAGTAGGATAAACTCCTCTTATATCATATTCACGAAAGATATTTCTATCCATCTTTTCATCTCCTTTTATTCTTTTATAATTATATCATATTTAATATTTAAATTGACATTTTTAAAATACTTGTTGTATACTATTGCAAGTAAAGCAATTGATGAAGACGGCAATATTTAAGTAGTTACAAGAGAGTTACTTGGATGGTGAGATAGTAATAAATGAAAGAATATTGTAAATCACTTCTAATGTGTTACTTTGAAAATAGTAGAAGTAAACGTTTCTCGCGTTAAGAGTTTGAGTGTATGATAAGTTCATAAACTAAGGTGGTACCACGGGTATTTCTCGTCCTTAGATATGAACTTTTTTTAATGGAGGGGATAAATTGAATACAGAGTATGAAGTAAGAGTGTTAGAAATTAATCATGATGAAATGGTTAAGAAATTAGAAAGGCTAGGTGCTACTTTTAAGTTTTCTAGTTTACAACAAAGATATGTTTATGATGTTAAACCAGTAAATCCTAATAAATGGATAAGATTAAGAACGAATGGGGTTAAATCAACAATTACCATAAAAGATTTAGAGGCTAAAACGATTGATGGAACCAAAGAGTTAGAAATAGAAGTTGATGACTTTGAAAAAGCTAATGAATTATTAGAAGTATTAGGTTATCATAATCGTGGTTTTCAACAAAATAGACGTACGCAGTATATTTTAGATGGTGTTGAAGTAGATTTAGATAGATGGCCATTAATCCCCGAATATATGGAAATAGAAGGAAAGAATGAAAAGGAAGTTTATGATTGCTTAAATAAATTGGGAATTAGTAAAGATGAAATTGTAACATTAGATGTTTCAAGTATATATACACATTATGGTTATGATGGAGATAATTTAACTGATTTAAATTTTGAAATGGAGGAGAAGAAATAATGAAGAATTTTAAAGAATTAGATAAAAGACCAGTTAGTGAGGTCGAAGAATCTATTAGTAAATCTTGGAAAAGTATTAATGCGATGCATGATGCTCAAGTTAAGTTAAGAGAAAATAATAAGACATTTGTTTTCTATGATGGACCAGCTTTTGCTAATGGTTTTCCAGGATTACATCATATGGTATCTAAAAACTTAAAGGATACAGTTACTAAATATCATGTAATGAATGGGGAAAAGGTAATTAGAAAAATAGGTTGGGATACACATGGTTTACCAATTGAAAATCATGTAGAAAAGAAATTAGGTATTTCTTCTAAAAAAGAAATTGAAGAATTAGGAGTTGAAAAATTCAACGAAGAATGTCGTAAAAGTGTTAGAGAAAATGAAGGAGCTTTTACTGATTTAACAAGAAAAATGGGTCAATTCTTTGATGTTGAAAATCCATATCTTACATATAAGAATGATTATATTGAAACTGAATGGTGGATTTTAAAAGAAATGTGGAAAAAAGATATGTTCTATGAAGGAACAAGAGTTGTACCTTATTGTCCACATTGTGGTACTGGTTTAGCAACTCATGAAGTTGCCCAAAATTACCAAAATGATACAGCTATTACAGTTATTGTACCATTTAAGAAAAAAGATGAAGATGTATACTTCCTTGCTTGGACAACTACTCCTTGGACTTTAATTGCTAACGTTGCGTTATGTGTTAATCCAAATGAAGATTATGTTTTAGTTGAATCTAAAGGTTTAAAATTTATATTAGGTAAAGCTTTGGTAAGTAGTATTTTAGGTGATGATGTTAAAGTCTTAAAGGAATATAAAGGTACAGACTTAGAATACATGGAATATGAACAATTAATTCCTTCATTCGATGTTGATAAAAAAGGTTTCTATGTTACTTGTGATACATATGTAACAATGGAAGATGGTACTGGTATTGTTCATATTGCACCTGCCTTTGGTGAAGATGATGCAAATGTTGGTAAGAAATATGATTTACCATATTTAAATCCTGTAGGTAAAGATGGCTGCTATGTTGGTGGTTTATGGGATGGTAGATTTGTTCATGATGTTAATGAAGAAGTTGTTGAATACTTAAAAGAAAATGGTAAATTATTTAAACGTCAAAAGATTCAACACGAATATCCACATTGCTGGCGTTGTGATACTCCACTAATCTATTACTCAATGCCAAGTTATTATGTTAGAGTAAGTAAGATGACTGATAAATTAGTTAAAGCTAATGCTAAAGTTAATTGGTATCCAGCTTATGTTGGGGAGAAGAGATTTGCTAATTGGTTAGCTAATGCTCGTGATTGGAATGTTTCAAGAAGTAGATATTGGGGAAGTCCAATTCCATACTTTAAATGTGAATGTGGTAATACCCATATGGTTGGTTCAATTGCCGAATTAAAAGAAATGGCAATCGAAAAAATTGGTAAAGATTTTGATTTGCATAAGCCATATATTGATAATGTTCATTTAAAATGTCCTAAGTGTGGTAAACCAATGACTCGTATTCCAGATGTTTTAGACTGCTGGTTTGATTCAGGTTCAATGCCATTTGCTCAATATCATTATCCATTTGAAAATCAAGAATTATGGGAAAGTCAATTCCCAGCTGACTTCATTTGTGAAGGTATCGATCAAACACGTGGTTGGTTCTATACATTAATGGTTATTTCAACATTTGTTAAAGGTTGTTCACCATTTAAGAATGTTTTAGTAAACGATTTATTACTTGATGCTGAAGGCAAAAAGATGAGTAAGAGTCGTGGTAACATTGTTGAACCATTTACAACGATTAAAGAATATGGGGCTGATACAGTAAGATTCTATCTACCTTATGTATCACCAGTATGGACGCCATTAAAATTTGATATTGAAGGATTAAAAGAAGTATATTCTAAATTCTTTAATCCATTAAAAAATACTTATAGTTTCTTCGCAATGTATGCTAATATCGATCATATTGATACGGATGAATGCAATGTACCATATAAGAAACGTGAAGAAATAGATAAATGGTTATTATCTAAGTATAATAAATTAGTACGTGATGTTAGAGCTTCATTTGATGAGTATGATTTAAATAAAGCTGTTCACTATTTAGCATCATTTGTTTCTGAAGATTTATCTAACTGGTATATTAGAAGAAATAGAAATAGATTCTGGGGTAGTAAATTAAATGATTCTAAAAAATCTGTTTATATTACAACTTATGAAGTATTAGTTGGTTTAGCTAAGTTGATTGCCCCAATAACTCCATTCTTATCTGAAGAGTTATATCGTAATTTAACTAATGAAAAATCTGTTCATTTAACTGATTATCCTAAAGTAGATAAGAAATTAATTGATGAACATGTTGAAGAACGTATGGACTTAATCCGTAACTTAATTTCAATTGGTCGTTATGTTCGTGAAGAAGCTAAGATCAAAGTTCGTCAACCATTATCCGAAGCTTTATTAGATGGTAAGAATAAAGAATTGATTTCTGACTTAGTACCATTAATTGCTGAAGAATTAAATATTAAAGAAGTTAAATTCGTTGATGACTTAAATGAATATATGAATATCTCAGTTAAACCTAACTTCAAAGTTGTTGGTAAAGTATTTGGTCCATTAATCAAAGAATTCCAAACTAAACTAGAAAGTTTAGATGTTGATAGTATTAATAAGTTACAAAAGGGTGAAGCTATTAAATTAGAATTAGGTAACGAGGAAAAGGAAATAACTTCTGAGATGGTTGAAGTACGTATTACTTCAAAAGAAGGATTTAATGTTGGAATGGAAAATAATAACTTTATTATCTTAGATACAACATTAACTGAAGATTTAATTTTAGAAGGTATTGCTCGTGAAATGGTATCTAAAGTACAACAATTACGTAAGAATAAAGACTTTAATGTAGAGGATCGTATTACTCTATATTATGATGGTGATGATAAAGTAGTAGAATGTGTTACTAAATTTAAAGAATATATTCAGAATGAAACTTTATCTTTAGATATTGTTAAGAAAGATAAATTAAAAGAAAAATATGACTTAAATGGTCATGAATGTTATATTGATGTAGAAAGATAATTTATTTATCTTTCTTTTTGTTTACAAGTTCTTTTTAATCATGATATAATTATTTATATTATAAGGAAATGAGAGATGTAAAGTGGCGAAGTTTTGTCAATATTGTGGAAATGAAGTAGCAGAGGGAACTTTGTATTGCGAAAAATGTGGTAGTCCTATACAAGATGCACCAGCACAACCAGTACAGAATAACCAAACAGTGCAAAATATTCCTGGGCAAGTAAATCAACCGGTTTATCAAAATGTCGCTGTTACTGGAAAAAAGACTAATGGTTTTGCGATAACTGGTTTTGTTCTATCTATACTTTCAATATTTTTATGTTGCGCTGGTCTTGTTTTAGCTATTCCTGGTCTTATTTTTTCAATAATTGGTTTAAAAGATGCAAGTAATAAAGGGGAAGATGGCAAAGGTTTAGCTATAGCTGGTATAGTAGTAAGTGGTATAATGCTTGTTGTTTCTGTATTATATATAGCTATATATGTATTTGCTGCTTTCGTTTAATATTAATTGATGAAAAAAAGAATTTTAAAAGTTATAATAACGGGGCTTATTATAACTTCTTTTTTAGCAATATCTGTAATGTTTTTAGATGTCATCGGCTATGAATGTTTTTATCGTCATTTTTTTAAGATATATTGTGCAGGTTGTGGTGTTACGAGAATGGTAAAAGCATTATTAAAAGGTCAATTTGTTAAGGCTTTTAAGTATAACCAGATATTCTTTATTTTATCTTTTGTTTTATTCTTTTATCTTATTTATGCCATAATTGTGTATATTAAGAATGGTAAAATAATAAGCCCGTCAGTAAAAGCAGTAGTATTTGTGGGTGTATTATTATTTGTGTTTATGATTTTAAGAAATATACCTTATTTTGATTTTTTAAGACCAATTGATTAATTAGAGAAGATATTTCTCTTTTTTTCTGACGTAAAATATTTTATAATATATAGTAGAAGGAAGATGATAAAATGAAAAAACTAAGTTATATCTTTTTCATAATTATTATGTTCTTTACTTGTTTAATTGTTAAAGCGGCGGATAAAACGTTAACTTTTAATAGTGTTAAGGATACTTCGTATCAAATAGATTATTTGTATAATGATAATAATAATTATTTTGTTGTTAGTAATAAAATAGTTTATTCGTATTCAGGAGATAAATTAATTGCGGAAAAAGAATTTAGTGATTTATCTCATATGAAGATTATTGCTTATAATAAACAATATTTATTAATAGGTTTAGATAATATGACTTTAAAAGTATATTATTTAGATAGTTATTTACATGTTTTGGAGACAAAAGAATTTAGCGGATCTTCATTAACTGATTTTAGTGTATATATAAATCATGGTAAGGTCTATTTATTGGATTTAGTAGATGGTAATTTAAATGGAACAAATATCTATGAAATAGATGAAGAGTTAAAGATAGAAGAAAATAGTTTTAGCTCATATGATAGTGATAAACTAAAAGATATTTTTAAGAGTGATTATTACTTGATTCATCAAACGGGATTAGAAAATCATTATTATTTGAAATCTAGTTATACAGAAGAAAGAAATGTTTTAGTTGGATATAAATTAAATAGTGATAATACAAAGAGTTCGTTAATAAGTTTTTTTGATGCTAATGGTAAGTTAATAAAAGAAATTGGCCAAAATGGAGTAGAAGAATTTACTGATGGGGAAATAGTAAATAATAAGATTGTCGCTTTAGCCAATGATGGAATGTATCTATATGATTTAAATGGTGATTATATAGATAAGATAGCAATAGATAAAGGAATAGGGATAAATAAGTTTTATCGAATTAAAGATAATTTACTTTTAGTTCAAGATAAGAAAGTTAGAATATATAAATATAAATGCTATATTAATGTTTTAGATGAGCAATATGGTAGTGTTATAGTTAAAGAAAGTGCTTTACCTAATGAAGATGTAGAATTAAATATTAAGCCAAATTCTGGGTATAAAGTAGATAAAATAATAGTTAAAGATAGTAAAGGTAATGTGATAGATACAACAAATAGAACGTTTACAATGCCTGATTATGATGTTAATATTATAGTAGAGTATACTAATACAGTAGTGAATCCTGAGACCTTAGATATAATTACTATAGTTTTGGGGGGATTTGTTGTTATTGGTATGATAACGATTTATTTGTATCGTAAATATAAATGGTTAAGATAAAAAGATAGGGTGATTTAAATGCCAAATAATGAGAATAATAATTTTGAATTTCCTAATTTAAATAACAACAATGTTAATAATGAGCCGGTTAATAATAAGCCATTAATTGAAATTCCACAAGAATACTATGATAAAATTGCTAAAGAAAAAGAGGATAAAGCTAGGGCAGAGTTAGAACAAAACAAACAAGATGCCGAAGTTAAAGAGGCTAAAAACCTTTTTGGAAAATTGATTTTCTTAGTCCTTTTGAATGCTGTTATTATTTTCTTCTTAATTAGTGCTTATTTAAAGTATAATGAAAAGTTAATTTTAGTTGTTCCTGTTTATATTATTGTAATGGCTATTATTTGGGCGATTAAGGATAAAAAAGAAAGCCTTCAATCATTAGCTTTAATTATTGGGGGAATGGGAGTTGCTGTTATATCATTTTTGATATCGGCAATTGATGCTAAGCAAGTTGATTTATGGAGCTATTATGCTGTTGCTAGTGCCGTAATAGCCTTTGTTGGTTTTATTTTAACGACAATGTTTACAAAAGTAGTAGCTGATCGAAAGAATCTGAAAGCGTTGCAAACTTTAGTAATGGTTATTTTTCTAGTGGCGTTAGTAGGAGTGCCATATTATTTTTATCATAAAAATCCTGAAGATATGTATCGTCTTGTTTTTCAAAAAAAGGCTGTTGTAAAAGCTGAAACAGAAGATGAGTATATTTTAAAAACATTGAATAATCGTTATAATGTGGAATTTGTATGTGATATGCAGTCAATTCGTGCTGGTACTGATCAACAAAATCGTCGAAAAAATCAAAGACTTTGTTATGATGCTAATGTTTTAAAAAATAGAGGAATTGATGAAAGTAATTTACATAGTAGAGCTTCCGAAGTAGAAAACGATCGTGTTATTGTTGAAAGTATTACTTATGATGAAAGTAGAACACAATATATTGTTAAAGATGATTATATGGATGTTTTAATGCTACGCAATTTTAAAGAAAAGGTTACAGAAGCTTTAAAACAAACTTTATCAGCTACTAATGTTATTTTATATTTATATCCTGAAGAAAATTGTACATTTATTGGCGACTGTATGGATAATAAAGATTATTATGAAAATTATGCTAAAGAAGTTGATGCTAAAAATCAATTTAATAGTAGTTCTAAAATGGATTTATCTAAATATTTAACAATGAATGATACTGATTTTGTTAATGAGTATAAATTTAAATATATTATTTTGATTACTTCACCTAATTTTGGAACAGAAGATACATATCAACCAGCTATTGATAGAACATTAGAACAGTTAGACAAAATGGGTTTAAAAAATAATTATGGCTATTTGATTAGATTACATAATATTCCAGCGGAAAATCCGATTCCAATGAGTGTTTATGAAATAGAAGGAGATACAAATAGTTCAAAGACTTTTAAAGGTTAAGATGGAAATAATTGAATTAAAAAGTTTTAATGATGATTTTAAAGAAGTAATGTTGATCTTTTATAATTGGTGGGGTCAAAAGAAAAATAAAACTTTGGATCAATTAACTAATGAATATCAAAGTATTTTATTTAAAAGTGAATTACCTAAGCTTTATGTTTTAAAAGATAAAGATAAAGTAATTGGGGCTTATGAATTAAATGAACATGATAATATTTCTAAAAAAGAATATAAACCTTTTTTAGCTAATGTCTTTATTAAAGAAGAATATCGTGGTAATGGTTATAGTAAATTATTAATAGAATCAGCTAAAGAAGAAGCTTGTAAGATGGGCTATAACGATTTATATCTACATTCAAAACATGTTAATTATTATGAAAAGTTTGATTTTAAATATTTAGAAACAATAGATACGGATTATGGCCCTAAAAGAATATTTAAATGGATGAAAAAAAAGTAAAAAGGTTAAGCCTTTTTACTTTTTTTAATGATTAAACTTAAAAATATTACAAGGAGAAAAATATAAGAAATATTATTTTTAACGAGGAGAATATTAACATAACTTTTATTTAAGAAAAATTCATTAATTAAAATAAGAAATAAAATAGTAGTAGCAAAAAGATATAAATTATGAAGATTGTCTTTTAAGACTTTAATGGTGAATAAACCACTAATAATTAAATTAATAATCCATTCCATAACTAAAATATTTTCGATATGACTTATGTAGCCTAAGAATTCAATCTTTTTTAAAATTAAGTATTCTGGAAAACGAACAATACTAGCAAAAGAACTACCATAGATACTTATAATAAAAAATGAGACAAGGATTAAGGTAAGACAACCTAGGATATAACCTAATGATATATCTTTAAATTTTAAATTTTCTTTATAATTAAGAAGAAGTAAATTAGGAAGAAGAGAAGTACCTGTAAAGATTAAGATACCCTTGGTAAAAGACCAAAATGAAGTATTAAATAGGGGTAACATATTGTTAAGTTTAATTAAAGAAAATAAGGAAATAGGAGCGATTAAGAAGACAAATATTGACGTAGGAATACATATTTCACTAACTCGACCAATAACACTATATTCTTTTTTACTACCATAGAGTAAAACTAATACAAAGAATAATAGAACAAAAAGAGTTGGGGTGTTATATAGTAAGTAGGTACTAGTTAAAGTAGTATCAGCTAAGGTATTTAGTAAAAGAGTAATAAGACAGATTATAATAATTAGATATTTATTAAGGGAACCTTTTTTATAAAATAAATATAGTAAAAAATAACCTAGTAACATACCTAAGAAACAACATATTAAAGTATTATTATTACTAATATTTATGAGAATACTAAAGCCACCACCAACAAATAAAACTCTCGTTAAAAAGAAACTTAAAATAATATATTGTCTTTTATTTATCATTTAGCACCTCATATATTGTTCCATTACGGTTTATTTGAATATTAGCTTTAATATTATATTTTATATTTTCTTTTTTTCTTTTATATAGTTTATAGTATTTATCTTTTAAACCTAATAAATCAGAATTGTTATTAAGAGTTGTTTCTAAGAATTCTTGACATTCTTGTTCAATAACATTATTAATAGCTTTTTCAATTTTAGGATAGACTTCTTTATCTTTTAAATTATAACCGGGGTTTATTTCTTTAACTTTAGCTTGGCCATCAATAATGATATCTATTTCGTCTTTTTTAACATCGTATTTAATATCTTTTTGATAAATATTTAAAACTGTTTCATTACTATTAAATTCAATGTTTTTGCTATCTAGGAGGAGAAAGTTATATATTTTATTGTTAATAAGGCCGACATAAGCACTATCATGGAAATAAGCTATTTGATTAGCTATGACATTAGTATCTTCTAAAGTTATATAAGGTAGGGCAATATCAACATTAGAATTAATTATATTACTAGCGATAATATCAATATTGTCTAAAGATGTAGCTTCAACGTTATAAGTTATAGTATCAATTATTACTTGGCTAATAGTATTATTCTCAACTTTAGTATTAAAGATAATTTCAGGATCATCACATACTAAAGTGTATAGATTGGTACTGATATTAACATCTCTAATAACATAATCGATTAAGGGATTAATATCTTTTTGAGCCATAGCTTTACTAATTAATAGTAATTTAACATGTTTTAAGGAAGCTTTTTTATTAGCACTCATTATAGCTTTGTTAATGGCATTAGCTAGTATTTCATCTTCAGCTTTAACTATTTCAGTTGAGATAGTAGCTGAATCCCCATTTTTAATACTTTTTATTATTTCAAAACTAACGATGTATTTATCATCTTGATAGTCTAAACCAATACTATCGATAATGCTAGTATCGTTTAATTCTTGATAATCATAACAACCAGTAAGACTTAATAGAATGATAATTAGAATAATTGTTTTTTTCATAGTTTCACCTTGTTTGTATTATTAGATAGGACTTTACTACGTTTATAATCTTTATTATTTTTTAAAACAGTTTTAAAAAAGTATGTTTTATCAAAAGGAGCAATAGGATATAAATATGGTTCATCTAAAGTTTTTAAACTAGTTAAGTGAAGAAGAACAAGGAATAGACCTAGTACAAGGCCATATAAGCCTAAGATTGTAGCCATAAATAGAAGTAAGAAACGATAATAACGGAAGCCATCAATAATATCGCCGCTATTAAAGACTAAGCCAGTTATAAAAGTAATACCAATAATGATTATCATAATAGGACTTGCGATGTTAGCCGCAACGGCTGCTTCACCAAGAATTAAAGCACCTAAGATAGAAATGGAACTACCAAAATTAGAAGGGAAACGCATGTCACTTTCGCGTAAGATTGCACAGAGAATTATCATAAAGAAAGCTTCGAAGGCTGAAGGAAAGGGAACACCACTACGGGCGGCTTGAAAGGAAATAAGAAGGTTTAAAGGTATTGATTCAGAATTATAATTAATTATCGAAATATATAAAGCTGGGAGAGTAATAGTGATAATTAAACATAAAAATCTTAAGGCTTTTAAGAAGTTAGCATTAATGGCTTTAACATAGTTATCACCTTGCGGATTAATAAAATCAACAAAGAAAGCTGGAAGGATTAAGGCATAGGATGAGTTATCAGCGATTAAAACAATTTTTCCTTCTAATAAAGCATTACATACTTTATCTGGTCGTTCAGTTTTTAAGATAGTGGGTAGAGGGTGTTTACTACTTAAAATAGTGTATAGTATTTCGATATCGATAATACCATCAATATCAATTTTTTTAAGACGATCATTAATTAGTTTAACAAATTTATTTTTAGCAATATCTTTTATATATAAGAGAGAAACTTTAGTCTTAGTTTTTCGTCCTAAATCATAATCAATGTTAATAAGATTAGGGGATTTAATTCTTCGTTTAATAAGACCTAAATTAACGATAATATTTTCGTTAAAAGCATCTTTAGGACCGTTTACGGAGGTTTCAGCTAGAGGAACGCTAACACTACGATATAAGTCACCCTTTACTTCACAAACAAGCATGTCGTTATTATCATATATTAGAGCAAAACCGTTAAGTAAGTATTCACTAATTTGGTTTTCATTAGTTAAATAAATAACATTTGGACCACTTATTATATCTTTTAAAAAGACATATGGTTTACCAATAGTTAGATTCATTAAAATAAAATCGTTAATACTGTTACTACTACATAAACTTTCTAAATAAATAACATGTACTTCGTTAATCTTTTTATGTTTTAAGTCACTAGAATTATGAAATTCTTTTTTTATTCTGTCATATAGCATATAATTCACCAGTAATATTATTACCAATAATTGTTAAAATATAAGAAAATAATTATCTTTATAATTTATAATTTAGTATAATTAAGATGAGGTATTAATATGAATAATTTAGAAATAGTTAAATTAGATAATTTTGGACGAGGAATATGCTATGTTAATGATAAAATAACTTTTGTGGTTAATGCTTTACCAGAGGAAATAGTTAATATTAAAATTACTAAAGAATATAAAAAATATAATGAAGCGGTTGTAACGGAATATATTAAAAAAAGTCCAAAGAGAGTAGATAGTATTTGTCCTTATTATGATTTGTGTGGTGGTTGTAACTTACTACATATGAAGTATGAAGATACATTAAAATTTAAAGAAGATAAGTTAAAAAGTATTATTTATAAATATGCGAAGATTGATAAAGAGATAGAAATGGTTGCTTCGAAAGATTTTAATTATCGTAATAAAGTTACTTTAAAGATAAAGAAGAAAAAAGTCGGATATTATATGGAAGCAACTCATAGGATTGTGGTGATTGATAAGTGTCCAATTGCTGAAGAAGCAATTAATGATTTTATAGAGGATATTAAATATTTAAATGTTAATAATGGGGAGTTAGTAATTAGGAGTAACTATAATAATGAATTATTGTTATGGATTAAAACGAAAGATAAAATAGAACCGGATATAGCTTATTTAAAAACAAAGCATAAGATAGCAGGGATTATAGTAAATGATAAAGTTATTGATGGTGATTCATCTTTTATAGAACTTATTAATCATCAATTATTTACCGTTTCTTATGATTCATTCTTTCAAATAAATAGAGATATTTGCGCCAAATTATTTAATTTAGTAAATGAATATATAGGTGATAATGAAGTTATTTTAGATTTATATTGTGGAGTCGGAACTTTAGGGATTAATGCTTCAAAGAATGCGAAAAAAACTTTTGGCATTGAAATAGTTCGTAATGCGGTATTAAATGCTATAACTAATGCAAAGATTAATAAAAGAGATAACGTTTATTATATGTTAGGAGAAGCTAGTAAGTGTTTGCCGAAGATAAAAGAACATCTTAATACAGTGATAGTTGATCCACCTAGAGCTGGATTAGATAAAGAGACAATAAATACGTTAAGAGAATTTAAACCGGATAAAATAATTTATATTTCGTGTGATCCGATGACTTTAGCTAGAGATTTAGGAATATTAAAGGAATTTTATAATATCAAATTAATTAAAGGTTTAGATATGTTCCCTTACACACACGGAATCGAAAGCTTTTGTGTACTTGACAAAGTTAAAGAGTAAAATAATTCGTATTCGTTGACAAAAATAGACATAAAGGTTACAATATCATTAATATAAGATAGGGAAGGAATTTATTAATGAGAATTAAGAGTAAAAGTTTTTATGTTGCAATTTTTTTGACAGTATTGATGTCAATTTGTGGATTTATGACTGTCAAAGCAGAAGAAGATGAATATTATGTTCCATCACTTAACAATGCCGGTTATTATAAAGTAGGTCAACATACTTATAGTAAATATGTAACCAAAGAAGAACAACAAGTTTTGGATAATTTTACACCTCGTCTTTATGTTGTTACTAAGGATGTTGAAAATTTAAAATATAGTAATTTCAAGGAGAGTCATCAAGTTCCTTGGGATAGTACAATGAGTGATTATTTTGTTGTATTATGTGCTGATATGGGACCAGATATTTATTCACAAATTGCATATCGTAAAGTATCATTAAGTGATACAACATTTATTGCTGATAATATTAAAGATAATATAACAGCAATTTTAAGACATTCATGGCCATATATCTCTAGGGAGACAATGATTAATGAGTTACTTGCTAATAATGTTTTAGTAGAAAAAGAAGTTGATGGTAAAAAATACATTACTTCTCCTAAGAATGAAACTCCAGTAGCAAGTGTTACTGATGATGAACTTCTTGATGCTATTTCAATGGCTATTTATCATTTTACTGATCCTGGAAAGGTAATAGATGTTTATTATAATACTATTCAATTATCAGCAAATACTGTTTTAAAGCAAAATGGTTATAAAACAGATGATATTACAGAGAAAAAGAAATTTGATTATGTTCAAAATGATATTGAAGCAATTTATAATTATTTAATTACATTAAAAGAAACAAATGATCCAATAGCTATTAAAGATGTTACTTACGAAAAAGAAGAAAGTGATTTTGCTTTCTATGTTAAAACAAATCGTAAAGCGACTGCTAATGATAAATTAAATGTTACTGTATCACAAAAAGGTGAAGAATTAGCTAAGTTTGATTTATCTTCATTACCTATTAATTCAAATGGTGATTATGTAGTTAAATTACATGATATTAAAAGTTATAATTATAATTTAACAGTTAATATTTCTGGAGAAGAACAAGTTGTTGAAGTTTATGCTTTTGAATCTACTCAAGGTAAAGACAAATCACAAACTATGGTTGGTGGCAACTTAGTAAAAAGAAATATTGATAGTAGTAAAAATATTGTAGTAACATATGTAGAAAATCCAAACACAATTGGTAGTATTAGTTTTGTTATAATTGCAACATTTATAATAGTATCTGGTATTGTACTAATTGTAAAACGTCCAAAGAAATTTAATTAGGAAGCTTTGCTTCCTTTTTTCGTTGCAAAAAATATGCCAAAAATTAGTTAATATGATATACTTGATTTGGTGATAGTAATGACTAATAATAGAGAAATTAAAATTGCAGTTGTTGTCGCAGCAATTATGCTTACAGTTTGTTTTGTAATTGTCGTTTCCAATGTTTCATCTAAAAATAGTGCGCAAGAGACTTCAGAAATTAAAGTTTATAAGCATTATGATGATGGTGAAACTAAAGAATATAGAGAATGTAAGATAACGACAGATGATTTGATAGAGATTAATAGTGAATTTAGTAATATTATGTTATTAGATGATAGTTATAAATATCCAGGAGCATCAATTAATGGAACTTATCGTATTACAAAGGGAACTGATTATATTGCTTTTGATGGAAATAATTATTTAGTTTATCGTGGAGATATGCAAGCACTATATATTTATGAGTCAGATTTATATCAAAAAGTAGCCGATTTGTGTCAGTAGGTTGTATTTTACTAAAGACAATTAATATAGTATAATATCACTCATTAAAGAGGAATATTAATTGTGAAATTAGCACTTAAGAAAAATTTAAAACAAAGAGTTAAAATAATTAATGAATTACTAAAAGATGAAAATTTTTTAGTTTCTTTGTGTGATTATGGAAATAATGATGTTGCACGATTTATATCTAATCTTAGCTTAATAATAAATTATTATTTAAATAGTAAGAATTTTATTGTTAGTAAGGATGTAAAGCATTTATTGGAGATAATAAAACCTAGTGAATTTGATAATAATTATATTTTTTATGTAACTAACGAATATTTAAAAAAAGATATACAAAAAAAGGGTATTGATTTTAATAAAAATTCTTTGAAATATCTTTTTGAATTAAAGCAAATAGAAAGAGAAGTAACAATTAATGGTGTAGCAAGTAAAGAAGAACGAGAGTTATTTAGTGATTTAGATAAGGCGCTAATAACGGCATTTACTTTTCCAAAAATATTTTATAAAAGCATTTTAAAAGTACCACAAACAGAAGAACAAGATTATACGGTTGATGAAGTTAGTCATTATTATGCAATTTTAGAAAAAAGACTTGAGAATGTACCAGAAAAAACAGGAGCTTTTATTGTAAGGAAAGCCAAAAAATGGTTTAATGCTTTTATTGGGCAAAAACCAAATATTGTTGTAATACCGAGGAAATTAGTTAAAGATAAAATATTACCTTTCAATTTAACGTATATTGAACTTCCTACTTGGTATACTATTGAACAGATATGTAATAAGAAAAAAGCAAAAGAGGAGACGCAGGAAACTAAAAAAGAAGAAAATAGATATTACGTTACTTATTCACGTTTAGAAGAATTACCAATAAATATGGATTTTATTTATAGTAATTCAGAATTTACGGGTGATACTGATTATGATGTTGATTTAATTTATGGAGCGTTGGATTTTAATGGGACAAGAAGTAAGATAAGTTCTTCATCATATGTTAATATTCAAAAAATAAAGGATACTTATGATTTTGTTGTCAAAAAATTCAATGGTAAATATGAAATAAAAAATGGTCGTCATCGTCTTTTATATATGAAAAATTTCTATCTTGCAAATTACGAATTTTATAAAGCACAAGGGAAACTAGATTTTTTACAAAAAATGGTTTCGTTAATTGTTAATGTTGAGCATTGTATTGAAGATGATAATGTTAATAAATTATTAAAAAGATTAGTAGATAATTTTGAGGCTAAGTTTATTAAGTTCGATAATTCTAATGATGATGTAGGATTGATAATAGTTATAGATAATAAAGCTTATGTAGTCAATAATCTTACAGAATTAGAAGAATTTACAAATAAAATAGAAACTAGGGAAAATCTATCTAAATATTATCTTTCTCTTTATAAAGAAGATGTAGCTAATAAGTATAATACATTATTTAATTATTTAATAATAACTTTAAAAGAAAAGATATATACAATGAATTTATTAGATATTATAAATTATATATTAGAAAATGGTTATTATATTGAAGGTATACATTATGAAGTGAAGGAGATTGATTATTGGTCATTATATAATAAATATTTAGTTCTTCGTAGTTCAGTTGATTTTGCTTTAATAAAAGGTAATTCATTAGATATTGTACATAAAACGGAAAAAGAAATGAAATTATTAGAACTAGGTAAAATAATAAAAACAATTATCTTATCTAATAGTGAATATCTTAGTTTAGATTGGGATAAGTTAGTAGTTATATTAAAAGAAAATCCAATACTTAGTGATATCGATGATAAGATGTTATTAGAAGCAGCTAATATGGTCGGTTATCAAGCTTTAAGATATCAAAGATATTTTACGGATAATAATTCTAAATTATTAAAAGTATGGTAGAATATAAGTAGGTGATACTATATGAGAAAAATAATAAATATTTTAATTACTTTAGTTTTAGGTTTTATAATTTATTATATTACTTTGCCAGCTATTAATTTAAATAACTTTGGTTTTTATGCCTTTATTGCTTTCTTAGTTTTCATATATGCTATTTTAGATAGTTTGAGTAGTTTTAATAGTGTGGAATTATTTAAAAAAGGTAAAAAAGTAAATTATCAATTACCTAATACAATGATTTATGCCATTTTAGGAATAGGTTCAGTATTTGTTTTAATATTAATTGTTAATTTTATTTGTTCTCCATTATTTAATGCTAAGAGTTATCAACAAAGAATTAGTGTTGATGAGAGTGGTAATTTTACTGAAGATATTGCTGAAGTTAATTTTAATCATTTGCCTTTACTTGATCGTGCTTCTTCAGAAGTTTTAGGTGATCGTGTAATGGGCCAAGTAAGTGAGTTAGTAAGTCAGTTTAGTGTTTCTAATTTATATACGCAAATTAATTATAATGATTCTATTTTAAGAGTAACGCCATTAGAGTATGCTGATGCAATTAAATGGTTTACAAATCGTAAAGAGGGAATTGTCGGTTATATTACCGTTGATAGTGTAACAGGCGAGTCTAAATTAACGCGTTTAAAAAAAGGAATGAAGTATTCATCTAGTGCTTTATTTAATGAAAAGTTAGAACGTAAATTAAGATTTACTTATCCAACTACTAATTTTGGCAATATTTCTTTTGAGATAGATAATGAGGGAAATCCTTATTATATTGTACCGACTATTAGTTATACAGCAGTTGGTTTAAAAGCTAAAGTAACTGGTGTTATTATTTTTGATCCAGTTACAGGTGAATCAACTAAATATAAAAAAGAAGATATACCTTCATGGGTCGATATTGCTTATTCAGCATCATTAGTAATTGAACAAGTTGACGATTGGGGCAACTACAAAAATGGTTTCTTTAATAGTATTTTTGGACAAAAGAATGTTGTAAATACAACAGAAGGTTATAATTATTTAGCGATGAATGATGATATTTATTTATATACCGGAATAACTAGTGTAGTTAGCGATGAATCTAATTTAGGATTTATTTTAACGAATATGAGAACTGGTAAAACAACATACTATAATGTTCCAGGAGCGGAAGAATTTAGTGCAATGAGTAGTGCTGAAGGTCAAGTCCAAGATATGGGATATACTTCAACATTCCCATTATTAATTAATTTAAAAGGAAATCCTACTTACTTAGTAAGTTTAAAAGATTCTAGTGGTTTAGTTAAAATGTATGGATTTGTTGATGTAAAAGACTATCAAAAAGTAGTTGTTACTGATGCTTCAAAAGGAATTGAAGTAGCTAAAGATAATTATTTAAAAGCTATCAAAAAAGAAGCTAGTGATGATGAATTAAAGATTGAAGAAATAACTATTAGTAAGATTAAAACTGGAATAATTGGTGGTTATACACATTATTATTTAACAACAGAAAATAAAACTTATAAGGCTTCTATTTCATTAAGTGATCGTTTACCTCTACTTGAAGTAGGAGATAAAATAAAAATCGGTTACTATGAGACAGATAAAGATATTATTGAAGTAGAAAAAATATATTAGTACTCGTTTAGAGTACTTTTTTGTTTATTATTTTTCCAAAATAGCCATAACTTATAAATTAATAAAATGTTTCATATTATAATACAGTTAATTATTTAGGGGTTGTTTATTGTGAATAATAATCTTGGTGAATTTATAAAGAATTTAAGGCTAGAAAAGAAATTAACGCAAAGAGAATTAGGTGAACTAATAGGAATAGATGATAAAACAATATCAAAATGGGAAACAGGTATATATTTACCAGATGTTGTTATAATTCCCAAATTGTGTAAAGTATTAGATGTGACAGCTGATGAACTACTTGCTGGTAAAAGAAACGAAGTAATTACAGAAGAAAAAACTGATATAGTAACACCAGTTAAGAAGAAAGGAATTATATTTAAAGTATTTTTAGTTATTTTGGCAATATTATTATTTGTTAATTTAACCTTTATGTTTTTTCTTAAACCTAAATCTAAAGAAAATGATCAGGTAGTTGATGAACCAAATATTTATAAAATAAATAGTGGTGATAATAATTTAATTATTGAAGGTTATATTTTTGAACAAAATAACGAGTATGTGTTAGTTGTTAAAAAACTACATTTATTTAATGTTCAAAAGACTAAAGCTGATAAACAATATACAATTGGTTTAGAAATAACAATTGCTAATGATAGTACTATGATTTATAAAAGTAATGAGAATGATACTCTTGTAATTGAAGGAAGCGATTATATTTTTGATAACATTGAAACGCAAAATATATCTTTAGCAGAAGGAAAGGAATTTCAGAATACAAAAATATCGTTATTATATTTTAATGAGAAAAAAGTTGTTAAAGAAATAGATTATCAAATTTACCTAGAAGAAAGCCTTTAGAATGGGACTCGCTAAAATAACGAGTTATTCGCTAAAAGAGCAATAGAGTTTTTAAAGGCTTATATGATAGGATGAAAAAGTAGAAAGGAGGAAAAAGTGTAGTATATGAAATACATTAAGTTTTTATGGATACTTATCTTAAGTTTACCTTTAATGGTTATGGCTCGTGATGTTCCAGCTTTTGATGGATTTACCATCATTGGTGAAAGTGTTAAGTATTACAAAACAGTTAGCATCTTAAATGATTCGTTGGTTACAGCCAGTGTTCTTCCAGAATTATCTTCTTTTACAACTGAAATAACGAAAGAAGAATATGATAGTGTCGATCTCCACGACCTATATCATTTAAATGGCGAAGGTTATATTGAAACTAATTATAAATCTTTAAGAACAGTAATGTATAAGGATGGAACGACTTTTCGTTACTTTGTAGATTTAACTTGGAAAAATATTCCTAAAGTGCGTAGTTATGATATTATTGCGATAGGCCATTATTCGACGGTTAAACCAGCGGGACTTTTATATTTAGAAAATAGTTATTGTCGTACTAATGGAACTTGTACGACGATAAATACGCATGCGGAAGTTAATGGTGACCATGGTCATGCGGCGATTTTTATGTTACCAACGATTGAAATAACTTCTTTATATCAAAGTCTTTATTTTGATGCTGAAAAGAGTAGTTCAACAACAGTTAAAAACCAAACAGCAGTGGGAGATTATGCTCATGCTACTAAAGAAATAACGCAAAATAATGCCATGAAACTTAGTGTTAACACGGCAGGAATCGTACACGATAAAAGTGTCGAGGACTACTATGACACTATTGCACCAGCTGTTGTCAATTGGTCAGGCAGTTGGTAATGATTAAATTAAATACTTATAGATAATTTATATGTCCATAACTATACCATCACTAATAACATATGAATTAGTTTATAGCTATTTAATTTAGACAACGTGAAATACAGAAAAAAATAAAATAAAAAATTAAAAAAAATAAATATAAGAAAGAGAGGTTCTTTCTATATAGGGTATTATAGAATGAACTCTTTATGGATTATGTTTAATATTGTCGATTAAAATAAAAAAAGTACTCAATTATGAGTACTTTTTTGATAGATTAAGTTAAAGGAATACCATCCGCATCGGTTTTGATAGAACCAGTTAAAATCATAATTCCTTCGACTAAACCCCATATTTCAATAGCAATAGTAGCGACACCACAAGTTAAAAGACCACCAATTAAACTAACTAATAGTTGGACAACTGCTTTTTCAGTGTAGCCTAAATAGAAATTGTGAATTCCTATATAACCTAATACAATACCTAGTAGGCCAGCAACTAATTTAGATTTGGGTGCATTATTTGTGGTTGGTTGATTTGGTGTATTAGCGTTTATTTGGGCACCACAATTAGTACAGAATTGAGCATTTTCACTAATTTCATTACCACAGTTGGGACAGAATTTATTCATAGAATACACAACCTTTCTAGATAATTATAAAACATATTATGATAAAATTAAATTAAAAATTATAGTATAATATTGGAAATGAGGTGGAAATTTATGGATTTATTAAAAGATGAATACATTATATTAGAAATAATTCCGACAGCGATTAAGAAAGAAAAAGGTGATATTATTCAGTTATCTGCGATTAAATTAAAGGGCTTAAATTTATTAGATCGATTTGATTATCGCTTACGTGAAGATTTAATTGCTTTAGATGATTTTAAAAAATTAATTGATTATGATAAAGAGTCATTTGTATATAAAGATAGTACCAAAGAAATATTAACGGCGTTTAAAGAATGGGTAGGTGAATTACCTTTGCTTATTATTGATAATTTGTATACTGAAAATTACTTAGTTGATTTAGAAAATAAAAAAGAATCAGTATTTAAATATTTAGATACGGAGTATAATGATCGAATTATTGAAGAGTTGATAGAAAAGTACGAATTAGAACCATCTAATTATATAGTTGATATTTTATATGAATCTTTAATAAAACATTTATAAAAAGTATGTTATAATAGATTTATATAGTATAAAATAGGGTGATAATATGAATTTAGAAAAACATCGTGGACTTAGTTTATTAGTTTACATCTTGAGTATTGCATTTTATGGAGCAGGAATAGTAGTAATTTATAAGTATTTGTTTGATTTACATTTTTTCTATTTGTTTATTACTATTCCATTATTATTTTTATTGGTGGTTTTAACGGTAGTTAATGCTATTAAAATTGTTTTTGTTATAATATCAATGATATTTGGTCGTAATGATAATAGTGAAATAAATAATACATTGAAAAAGGGAATTTCTTATGTTAATAGAACTTGTAAGTATACTTTAATAGGTATTTTTGCTGCTTTATTATCTTCTATTATGATTTTAGATATTATATTGTGTATACAAAAAGAGATGTATTTATTAATATCTTTGTCAATTGTTGTATGGATTCTTTTATATTATCTTTTATTTAGAATGGTAGTAAAGATGATTAAAAAAGAAATTAGATTGTAATTGTTTTTTATGAAAGAAAAAGTATTAGTAAGTGCTTGTTTATTAGGAGTTAATTGCAAGTATAATGGGAAGAATAATTATAAGGAAGAGTTAGTTACTAAATTAAAAGGAAGGGAGATAATTCCTTTTTGCCCGGAAATTGTTGGTGGACTTACGACACCAAGATTGGCAGCTGAAGTAAGAGATGGAAAGGTAGTTAATGAAAAAGGTGTCGATGTCACGGATAATTTTGTAAGAGGAGCTAACGAAACTTTAAGATTATGTCAGTTATTAGGAATTAAAAAAGCTATTTTGAAAGCTAAAAGTCCGTCTTGTGGATATGGTAAAATATATGATGGAACGTTTAGTTCTAATTTGGTTGATGGTAATGGAATTACTGCTGAATTGCTGATACAAAATGGTATTGATGTGATAGATGATAATTTATTTTTAGAAAGCGGTGATTTATAATGGATTATGATTATGAAGCATTGGATCAAACATATCGTGCATTATGGGGATTTAATGGCTTTTCTATGGATAGAGCTTTTTTAGATTCATGTTTATTTACGGAAGAAAGTTTAGATAATCCTGTACAAGTTGTTGGAAATTATATTAATAGTGAAGATGATGATTTAGGTAGACAAGTTATTTCTTTTAGATATAGTAGTGGTTTTTATGGTGAACTTGATTCATTATCTGAAAGAAACCAATATGTCTTACAATATTTAATTGATATTATTAACGAAGCACAATTTGGTCCGACTTTTGCAATTGATTATCGTTTTTTAAAAAATGATGCAGTTATTGAAGCACTTATAAAGAAGAGCCAAGCTAATGCTTTTGCATTAAGAATAGTGGGCGATGATTATGTTCTTGATCAAGAAACATATGATAAATTAAAGAGGGGAAATTTTCTAGAAATTGCCGCTAACAAGTCGGTTGCTAGAGTAGAGCAGATGCCGATTGATGAAGAAAATAATCTTTTTGTGAGAAATGATAGTAAAGATGTAAAAACTCATCATAGTCCTACTTGTGATTTTTTTATAACTAGAGATTTAAGTGATGAAGAAGTTAAAAAAATTGTTACGGAAAATCATTTAGACGATGTTTTGAAAATTAGTCCTTATTATAGTGCTAGTTTGAATATTAGGTTTTATAATCAAAGTGGCTATAGTGATATTTTATCTAAGTTTGTTAAAGCAGGACTTGATCCTAAAGTAAAAATAAGTGTTTTAAGTAATCCTTTACATGATAATAGTGAAGATTATGCTAAATTAGAAAGCATGCCAAATGAGATAATGGTTATTTATCATACATGTCAAGATTTGATTAATGATTCTTGTCATGAACCATATAGTCGTAATGTTTGTTATCGCTCTGAATTAGAAGGAAGTGGTACTGTTGGTGCTAAAGGATATGTTCAAGTTTTAAAAAGTCTTGAAACTTTTGAAAAGAAAGTAAAAGATAACAATTATTCACCATTAGAAGCTATGCTTTCTGCTCAATGTTATTTAAGAGAAAATTATATTTATACTGAAGATGAAAATCGACCACGAAATGCTCGTGATTTAGATCGTGTAATTTTAGATAAGAGTACGATAGTTTGTGTTGGTTATGCTACTTTATTTTCAGCAATGCTTAGAAGATGTGATATTAAGTGCTTTAGATATAGTACTGTTAATCACGTAGAAAATATAGCTCGTTTAAAAGATGATAAATATCATTTAGATCAATTATGTACTTTTGATCCAACAAATGATCCTTTATATAGATTTTATTTCTTTGGGATGTCACCACTTAATAAAATGAGATGTAAAACGGATATTGATAATTCAAATACAGTGGAATATTTAACTATTCCTAAGTGTTTAGTAATTTCTAGGGATGATTATCAACGTTTAGCTATTAATTCTGCTAGTCCTTATAATAGATTTTATGGCTTTGATTATTCACCATTATTTTACATACCAAGAATGTTGGAATTAATGGGATATAATGCTGATTATAATGTCGAAGAACGTGTTTTTTCATTTGATAGATTATTTGATAGATTACAGGATTTAATGTATCGTGGTGCAACAACACGTGATATTCCTATTGCAACTATTTGTGATGCTTTAAGAACTGTTATGACTAAGGAACATCCAGAATATAGTTTGGAAGAAGTGGAAAGAAATATTAGTGATGCACGTTTTTCTTATGAATTAAGAGAAAATGTATTAAACCCAGAAGGGGATTATCGTATTTGGACAAATTATCCTTATAGTTTAGATGATGATGATCCTAATAAAAGAAACTTAGTTAGTGTACATTTAGCAGAGCCAAAGAAGTTAGATGAACCTTCAAGTAATCTTGATGCCTTAACTGTTGCTGTAAAAAATGAACAGTTGGAAAGATTTGAAGCTGAAGCGAAGAGAATTGTTAAAATATATTATGATGAAGTATTAAATTATTTAACTAATTTTACTTTTGATCATGAAAGTATGGATGTAGCTGATGCTAATATTACAAAGCTATTAACTGATTCAGCTTATTCTGAGCTTAGTACAATTGAAAAAGAAAGTATTATTCAAAGGTATGAAAATCAATTTGAAAATGAGATTTATAATATTTTAGGTCGAGATTTATGCGATTATATTATGAACTATTTGGCTATTAATATAGCCAGATTGAATGTCATGCCTGAATGTAATAATTTAAGAAATGCTTCGGCAGAATATTTAAATACTGAAGATTATCAGCATGATTATCGAGTATTATGTGAATATTTAAATACTTTAATTAATAATCCGTTAAATATGCAGAATGGGGTTAAAATGAGTTTTGAAGATGACGTTTTAACGATAACATTTGCAAATGAAAGAATGAAGACTTATAAACGTCAAATGCTTAGTGATGAATTAATTGCTGCTAAGAACTTGACTAAATCTATAAGATCTGAACATTTACCTAGTGGATCAGGTAATGAAGAAAATGATAGATTGCCAGTATTTACATCTGTTGCTTATAGACCTTTAGTTATTCCTGAAACTGTAGAAGAGTATCATAGTTTATATTTAGCAATAATTAATGAGGTTAATACTAAAGTTAAAGAAGTTAATGCTGTTAATAGTTTTTATGAATCAACAGGTATGGTATCAATTTCTGATAGTAAGTTTATTAATAATATTATAAATAGTGAACTAAAAGCTGATTCTAATTTAAATGATATTGTAAGATATAAGAATGATTTGCTAAATCTTCGTTTAGCTTATGTTAAGAAATTTAATCGTTCCTTAGCAGGCGATGTATCTTCGGCTTCAGAATTACTCAATGTCGAATATTATTCAAGAATTGATCAATACTTAGTCTTTAGTAATCAATTGATTAGTGTTTCGGCGAATGAAGTTTTAGAGTTGTTAGATAGAAATGATTCTTCTTTAAATAAAAGAATTAATGAATTAGTTAGATTTATCTTGGTTATTAGAAGAGCAATTTCTCACAGATTGTCTAATGAAATGAGTACTAATAATTTAGATTTAAATAGTATTGATGATTTAGTTAAACAGAATGATGAATTGTTGAGTGGTTTATTTAGTAGAGTAAAAGCACCATTTATTCCATCATTAGATAGTAATAGTGATTTTGAATTTATTTCGATAATAGGAACAGAGCCAGTTTCTAATAAAAAGAAATATAACAATGCAAAAGTTAAGTTACCACATATTTTCTTAAATCCTAATAGTAAAGTAGTTAAAGTTAGTAAAGATGAAGCAATTGTTAAAGATGTTGATTCGATGACTATTACAGCAATTAAGAACGGTGTTAATATTAGACTTAGAAGAGATTTGTATGAAAGAATTAGAAAGATAAATGGTCGTTTGGCGTTAGTAGCTAAAGATAATTATCGTAGTCGTAAAACAGTTATTGTAGATAATGATACTATTGATTTAGCATTTAAAACGCCTAAAGAGAATTTTGATTTAAGAGATTATAAACTACAAATTCGTGCATCAAAGAGTCTTGATTCTAATCGTACTGATTTAGTTGAAGAATATGACTTTGGAATGGAAGAGCCTAGTCAAGGACTTAAATTATAAAAGATTAAATAATTTTTATTTAATCTTTTTAATTACTATGTTATAATAAATAATAGGTGAGAATATGAAAAAGGGGAATGCGCTAGTAGCAAATATTTCAAAGCTAAATACTTTTATTAATATGACTAAATCTAATGAATATTTAGGTTTATATATTGAAAAAATTTTAAATAATCGCAGTAAGAATTTGAAATTTATTACCGATTTTGATTATATTGCATTAGATTTATTATATACTTCTTTACAAATCATGAATTATAGTGAACATTTAACTAAGGATGATTATGCTAAGTTAGATAAAAAAGAACTTAAATATTATATGGATAAAGTAAAAGGTATTAGTTATTTTAAAATGCAAGTTCCTTCTATTAAAACAGAAGAGAGTTTAATAGATTATTTAATGAGTGCTTTAGCTAATGGTGAATATGTATGTAATTATAATAATACTATTAAGTTTGATAATGGTATTGTTGTAGATTCTGGATGGTTAGTTGAATTTGCTAATTTCCTAATTACTTCAGTAAATAATAATATTAATTTAGCGTTAGATCATAATTCATATTCTTTTTATACGGTAACTATTCCTGAAGATAGAAGTCAATCATTAAATACTTTTATTAAGGATATAGTGTTATATGAATATACAGTAAGTCGTAAAGATAATAAGTTGTTATCATATCAGGATGTAAAATATTTAATTGATATGTTAGCAAATATTGAAGGGTATAATTTTAAGAAGTTACAGGAACTTAATAGTAAGTTGTCAAAGGAACATTTTTGTTTATCAATAAATAAAAAGATTGCTCTTTTTAATAAAGAAGATAAAGGAACAATTGAAAAGCTTTATAATGAACATGATAATGATAAAGTATTAGATGAGTTTATTTTAGAAACATTTAAGTGTTATAATAGCAAAGCTAATATAAATAAACGTCATTTAATAAATACTTATGAATTATTGAGAAGTTTAGTACATGCTTATAAAGAAAATTATCCTTTAGATAAATGTCGTAAAGTATTTGCTCTTGATAGTACAATGCGTGGAGATATTTTAAATGCTTTTGCCATATCTAATTTTTATATTAATTACATATATGATGAAGATAATTTACAGCGTTTATTTAATTATTCACAATTAGATTTAGGGGAGTTAAAACCTAGCATTATTGATTACGAAACTCCTGAATATAAAAGTATTATAAGTGATTTATCGAAATTAAATAAAAAGGTTGTAGGTGTTAATCGACGTATTAATAAACGTTTAAATAATATGCGTTTAATACCAAAGAGTAATTTAAAATTATTAAATGAAAATAGTGTGGGAATTACACGTGATTGTGCAGAATTAGAGCATTTAGTAAAGGAAATTAAGTATCGCCGTGAAGCATTGAATGATGCTAAAGATGAAAGTAGACATGAGTCTAATATCAATAAGACAAAATTGAATTATATTAAAAGAGCGATTATTACTGGTCATTTTGACTATGATCGTGAAAATTCTTTAATGGTTTTTGATGCTTATAGCGCTAAAGATTATCGTCATAGTTTTCATTTAGAAATATCATTAAATGATTTTATTGAAATTTTATTATCTGATCATAATCGCAATATAAGAATTAATTTTTATCAAATGTAAAAGTAAGTTTAAAACTTACTTTTTTAAATAAGTACCATAAGTTGTTAAAGCTTGTGATATAATATATTTATAGTAGGGTGTGATACTGTGAAAAATAGATATAATTATCAAGAATATGATGAAGGCTTTTTACAGATGGAAAAAAGAGCTACTAATAAAAAGGGAATTATAATTATTTTAATCATTATGCTTGCTTTAATTGGTGGTAGTGTCTTTTATTTTTCACGTAATGGAATTAGTTTTGAATTCAATTTGCCTTGGCAAACCGAGGAAAAGATAGAGAATAAGAAAAAGAAAGAAGAAGAAAAAGAGGAAACGAAAATAAAAAATAAACTTGATGCTCCAGTATTTAATGATCAGCAGTTTTATACGGCAGCTGATTATATGATAGAATTTTCTGATTTTCATAAATCTAATTTAGGTTTTGATGCTGATATTACTTTTTCAACAACTAATAATCCACGTACAGTTATTTTGGAAAAAGTGTTGGTTGATGGATATGATACAACAACAACTTTTACAAAAAGTTTAAATCCTTTAGAGAGTATTACACAAACAATTCGTATTAATCAAGTGGAATTAGATGCATTAGATATTGTTACGTTTGGAAGAATAGCGCTTTATTTTAAAGTTTTGGACAGTGAGGGGAAAAGTGAAGTTAAACTTTTTGAAATGAATGCGTCTAATAAAATTGATGTAGATAATTCACGTAAAGGATTAATTGAAATAGATAATAAAAATAATACTAAGATAAGCTATTATAAATTATTAGAAGATAAAGATAATTCTTACTTATATTTTGATTTTAAGAATACTAGTTTAGGTAAGAGTCAAATCATTGCCATTAAGAAGTTAATGATTAATGGTAAAATATATGATTATAAGAGCTTAAAAGAAGAAATTTATCATGGTGCTGAGAAAATAGTTTCGTTGACAATTCCTAAAAGTGATTATAAAAAAATTACGAGCTTTGCGATTTCTTTTGTGATGTTTAGTACTGATGAAAATGGAAAAATGACGGAAGCTTATATAACTAATGAATATAGCAGGAGTTTATAATCTGGTTTGTAAAATAATCATTCGTATGTTATCATAATACATTAAGTAAGAAGGTGTGATATGGAACGTATTTGGGGTAGCCTTTATGAAGCGGCTAAAAAGAATTTAGTTTCTAAAGAAGTATCTGATTATATAATGACAGGTAATACATCTTGTGCGATTTTGGGACATAATAATAAAATATATAGTGGAAGTAGTATTACTTCTAATTCAATAATAAGTTGTAGTGCAGAAAAAAGTGCAATTATTAATATGTTTAATGATCATGAATATGTTATTGATAAAATTGTTGTTTTAAATGAATTGGAAGAAATAATAATGCCTTCGGAAAGTTCGTTGGAATATTTGCTCGAATTAAATCCTAATTATGGAGATATTGAAGTTTTAGAAAGTTTAGAAAAAGATAAGGTTCTTAAAATGATGGATATTATTCCTAAGTGGTGGGGAACATATCGTAATCGTAAATAATATATAGAAAAGAGGAGGTTATATGGATATCGATTTACATATGCATAGTATTTATTCAGATGGTAGTAATACTCCTCAAGAATTATTAGATATGGCTTTAAAGAAAAAATTAAAGTATATTGCTCTTACTGACCATGATTTTATTGAAGGATCTAAAATATTAGTTGCTTTGCCACATCCTGGTATTACTATTTATAGTGGGGTGGAAATGAATGCAAAAGTTAGTAAAGGGCAGATGCATATTTTAGGGTATAATATTGATTTGGATAATCAAAACTTGAATAATACTTTATTAGAATTAAGAAGAATTTCGCATGATTCAATGCGAAGATATTTAGAAATCCTTGAAAAAGATTTTAAGATTGTTTTTGATAAGAAAGATATAGATAATTTGTTTTCATCTAAGGGGAATATAGGTCGTCCTGAGTTAGGGAAATTACTTATTAAAGATGGATATGTAAAAGATATGGATGAGGCTTTTACCAAGTATTTAAATTATGTTTATGAATGTATTAGAGATACGAAGAAAACTTTAACTAAAGAAGAAGTAATAACTTTGATTAATCTGGCTGGTGGGGTAGCTGTTTTAGCACATCCTTGGTCTTTAAAATTAAGTAATGAGGAATTACATGATGAAGTAGCTTATTTGATTTCAATTGGTTTAAAAGGAATTGAAACGATACATTCTAATGATAGTGATGAACAAAGAGCGTTCTATAAAGAATTAGCTAAAGAGTTTAATTTGTTAGAAACTGGGGGAACTGATTATCATGGTCCTTTAATAAAACCAGATATAGAATTAGGTAGCGGTATAAATAATAATGTTAATATTAAGGAAAATAATATTACATTTACTAAATGTATAAAAAGTCGATATTAATATAAGAAGTGATATAGATGTTTAAAGATAATGTGTGTACGAGTAAAATAGTTTTAATAACAATGAAATTATTTAAAATATTTATGCAATTATGTCATATTATTATTCCAATATTAGTTGTTATTATTTTATCTTTGGCTTTATATAAATATATTATTAATCCTAATGACGAAACGAGAAAAAAGTTGTTATATCGCTTTCGTAATAGTTTAATTGGGCTTTTAGTTGTTTTTTTACTGCCAGTAGCTCTTAATTATTTATTTACAGCCTTAAAACCAGATGAATACTATTTAAGTGCTTGTTGGGATGAAAGTGATACTGAAGTAAATTTATTATATGAATCTAATAATGATTTAAATCGTATTACATATAAAGTTCCAGAATTAGATTATACTGTTTTAGATAATGATAATACTTCGGCTAATACTAAGGTTTTACCAGTTGCTGAAAAAATATGGCATCAAGTAGTTAATGGAGACTTTCATTATAATGCAGAAAATACTGAACAAATTCCGATTAAAGGGAATTTAATAGATTGTAGTTCATATGTTAGTTGGGTTTTGTATGAAATGGGATATAAAGATTTTGCTGGAGGACAGCATCGAACAAGAGATTTTATGAAAACTGATTGGCATAAAAAATATGGTTGGACTGAAATATCGGTAGCAGCTGGAGAAGATGTTACCAACAAAGTAAAACCTGGGGATATTGTTGTGAGAACTAATGTCGCTAAAAATGGCAAAGTAGGTTATGGTCATGTTTCAATTGTGGCAGCAGTTAAAGATGGTAATGTTTATTCTTATGATTGTGGTGATGAATCTTTATGGCGTAATTCTAAAGGTGGACCGCAGAATATGACATGGTTTATGAAGGATGATCGTCCAGGTAAAATAATAAGGATTTCTTAATGTAAACATTTACATATATGTATGTAAATGTTTATTTTTTATTTACAAAAATATAATGTAAAGTATTATAATAATCTTAGAGAATAGGTATGCTATCTCTAAGGTTAGATGATTAATATCTAATAAAAAGAAGAAAAAGGGAAAGTGATACTGCACCAGTTTGAGTGCCACACTTTAAGAAGAAAAGAGTTTTAACTCTTTTTTTTCTTGGATATATGGTATAATCGTTATATGAAGGTGATTAAATGTACGCTGAAGTTTTAATTGAGTATAGTGCTAAGTCAATTGATAAAACATTTACATATTTAATCCCTGAATCTTTAAAAGACGATTTACAAATAGGAATGAAAGTATTAGTTCCTTTTGGGAATAAAATAATTAATGGTTTTGTAACTAATATCAAAGATGAATATCAAGAAGATTATGAATTAAAAGAAATTAAGGATGTAGTAGATAAGTATTTAGTTTTAAATGATGAATTATTAAAACTGGGGACTTATTTACAAGAAGAAACTTTATGTACTAAAATTATGGCTTATCAAACAATGTTGCCTAGTTCTTTAAAGGTCAAAAAACAAAAAAATAATTATTCGAAATATTTAGTTTATTTAGAACTAAGTAAAAATGAGTTAGAAATTAACGAATATATTGTGAGTCATCCTAGTCGTAAAAAACAAAATGAAGCTTTGGAATTACTATTAAAAGAAAAAAGAATATTAAAGAATACTTTTTCATCTAATATTGTAAAGGCTTTAAAGGAAGAAAAATTAGTTAAAGAAACGAAAGAACAAATATATCGTTTAAATAATAAAAAAGTAGTTGAAGAAAAAAAAGAATTGTCTTTGGATCAACAGAAGGCTTTGGAAAGTGTTGTCCTTAATAAGGAAGATACTTATCTTTTGCATGGAGTTACAGGTAGTGGAAAGACAGAAGTTTATATGCAGCTAATTGAGAAGGTTGTAAAAAGTGGACAGACAGCGATTATGTTAGTACCTGAAATATCTTTAACGACGCAAATCATTAATAATTTTTATAATCGTTTTGGAAATGATGTGGCGATATTTCATAGTGCTTTATCTGATGGGGAAAAATATGATGAATATTTAAAAATACTAAGAGGTGAAGTTCATATTGTTATTGGAACACGTAGTGCAATTTTTACACCTTTAAAAAATATTGGGATTATAATTATTGATGAAGAACATAGTGAGACATATAAACAAGAAACTAGTCCGCGTTATCATGCAATAGATATGGCAAAATTTAGAAGTCATTATCATCATATTCCATTAGTTTTAGGTAGTGCAACGCCTTCATTAGAATCAATGGCCAGGGCTAAAAAAGGAGTATATAAGTATCTTTCAATGCCAAAAAGAATTGGTAAGGCAATATTACCAAGAATCTTAATTGTTAATATGATTGAGGAAATGAAGAAACGTAATGTAATATTATCCTCAGTTTTAAAAGATAAAATTGTTGATCGATTAATAAAAAAAGAGCAAATAATTTTGTTACTTAATCGTCGCGGGTATTCAACAGTTATTACTTGTAAGACTTGTGGTTATACTTATAAATGTCCACATTGTGATATTACTTTAACTTATCATAAGACAAGCAATAACTTAAGATGTCATTATTGTGGATATACGATTTTTAAAGGAGAAAGATGTCCAGAATGTCATGATAAGTCTTTAGTGGATTATGGCGTTGGAACTGAGAAATTAGAACAAGAGATAAATAGATTAATACCTAGTGCTAGAACAATTAGAATGGATGCTGATACCACAAGAAATAAAGGAGCACATGAAGATATAATTAATCGTTTTAAAAATCATGAGTATGATATCTTACTTGGTACACAGATGATTTCAAAAGGACTTAATTTTCCATTAGTAACTTTAGTAGGTATTGTTAATGCTGATGCGACATTAAATATTCCTGATTTTAGAAGTGGAGAAAGAACATATGCTTTGTTATCACAAGTAGCAGGAAGAGCAGGTCGAAGTGATATACCGGGAGAAGTAATTATTCAAACAATGAATCCAGATAATTTTACTTTAAAGTGTGTTGCACGTCATGATTATGAAAGATTTTATAATTATGAAATGGAAAATCGTCATAAACTTGATTATCCACCTTATTACTATTTAACAAGTGTAAAGACTTCCTCTAAAGACTATGAATTAGCTTTAAAAGAGATAAATAAAATTAAAAATTATTTAAGTAGTAAATTAAATAAGACTAGTATAATATTGGGGCCTACTACGGCATCAGTGTTTAAAATTAATAATATATATCGTTTTCAAATTATTATAAAATATAAACAAGATGATAATTTATTTAAAACTTTGAAAGAGTTAGATAGGATATATGTAAGCAATTTGAAAGTTAATATTGAAATTGATAATAATCCATTACAGGTATAAAAAAGAGGTGTGGGAATGAAACTAAGTAATTTGTGTCAGTCGGGATCATTTTTAAGAGCTTTATATTTTTTTCGTAATGTTTTAAAAATAATTTTCATTGTTGTTCCAATTATTATTGTAATTACTGTAATTGTTAATTTAGCAAAAATAGTTATAAGTGGTAAAGAAGAAGATTTTAAGGCTGCACTTGGAGTTTCGGTTAAAAAATTAATTGCTGGTTTAGTAATCTTTTTGATGCCAACTATTGCCAGTTATGTTTTTTCTTTAACTGGGGAATCTTTTGAAGATTTAAAGGTATGTATGGAAAATGCAACGGAAAACAATATTAAATATTATGATTCAATAGCTGAAGCAATAACAGCATTAGAAAATATGGAAAATAATCCAACTACTGCTACAGTTCAAAGAGCCGAGAATGCAGTTAGTAAAATAGCGGGGATTGCTCGTGAAGATGATATGATAAGTTTTGTTAAACGTATTTCAGACTCTTCAATTAAAGCTAATGAAAATGCTTTAATTATTGAATGTAAAGCAAAAAATGGACGATATGAAAATGGTATATGTATGACGATTGAGCTTCCACGAGATACTGGTCCAGCTAATGGACCGAATGGTAATGGAGGTAGTGGAAGTTCCGGAAATACATCATACGATCCTGTATTAAATAGTGGAGGAACTACAGAACTTAATATTTTAGGTGAAAATTTTACTGTTGTTAATACACCAATTAGAGTATTAGATTATGCAAATGCTATTGGTAGTAAAGGGGTTTTTCAAGCTAGTAATAAGACGAAGTATAGTGATAAATGTCTAGGTTTTGCTTATGTTCATGCTTGTGGGATGTATCGTGGTAGCACAGCAGCTTCTCCAGATGATGGAGCTAACTATAATTCAGGTGGTTGTAGTTTTGCTACGTATGTTAATGATAGTAAAGAAGATGTTTTGGAAAAAGTATTTAATGAAGTTGCTAATGGCCGACCTGTTGTTTTACAAGTTAATGGTAATAAACAGGGTACTTCAAGACATTTTGTAACAGTTGTTGGCTTTAAGTCAAGCGTGACTAATGCTTCCAGTTTAACTGAACAAGATTTACTTATTATTGATAGTTATGATGGTAAGGTTGAAAGAATGGATACAGCATCATCACGTTTTATGACTTCTGGAAAAGATTGTGGAAAGAAAGATTATTCTGGATATCGAATTCAATATATTAAAAGTTAATAATAAAAAAATCGCTTTAAGCGATTTTTATTTTATATATCTATAGGCTGTATGATTTTTAAGTTCTATTCCTTTTATTTTAGCCATTTCTTCAATGGTTACGAATTCATAACCTTCATTTTTTAATTTGTCGATTGCACATAAGGCACCATCGACAGAAGTTTGATACAAATCATGGAGTAAAATTATATTACCATCATTAGCATGCGTAATGATGTGATTACATACTTTATCTTTATCTTTACTTTTCCAATCTTCAGTATCGACATTCCATAAAATAAAAGTCATGTCGATTTCGTTTAGTATGTCTTTATTATAATTACCATACGGTGGCCTTAAGTATTTAACTGTTTCACCTGTAATACTTTGAATTATTTCATTGGTTGTATCTATTTCTTGTTTTAATTGATTTTCTTTTAATTTAGTTAATGATTTATGATCGTAACTATGAGAACCAATTGTATGACCTTTTTCATAAATTTCTTTAACTAATTCTTTTTGGGAATTTATGCGATTACCAACCATAAAGAAGGTAACACGAGCATTTCTTTTTTCCAATTCATCAATTAAATATTTAGTTACTTTATAATTTGGACCATCATCAAAGGTTATAGCTAATAACTTTTTATTTTTGAAGTTATCTAAGTTACGCTCTTGGTTATTAGTAGTTGGGCCACTTACTTGATAATCTTCATCTTTAGCAAAGGTAAAATATTTGGTATTTAAGTCATCTTTGATTTTGTTATATTTTATATTAATATTAATATCCATTTCGTTGTCACTAACTTTATAAGGGGGAATAATGACAAACATTTCTTCTTCGCTAAAGGCTAATAAAGCAAAATCTGCAAGATTGTCTAAAGCTTGTTCGATAACGTTATCTTCGTATAAAGGGATTTTTTTATTAGTTAAGTAGTTTTTACAATCCTCTTTAATATTTGTATAAATATCACTATTAACTAAATCGGAAAGCGATAATTCTTGGTTGGTAGCTTTGTTTATATAAAATATTTTATCATTATGATAATATTCATTATTTTGACCAGTATAGGAATATATTAAAAGATGAATAGAATATATATTATCTTTTAGAGTATAGTCGTAATCGATACGTAGTTCATTGCTAGTATTGGGTATATCTTTTATTTTTTGTTTAAAGTTATTTTTTTCCGTTGTAATAAGGTTAGTTATTTTTTTGTTGAAACCTTTGTTATTGAGGACAGGATAATTAATTTCAATATTATAATTGTCTTTAGTTTCTTTAATAACTTCCATTTCTAATTTAAATTCTTGATTATTGTTGTATTGAAATATAATTATACCAATGATTATAGTAAGTAATAAGATTAGAATTGTAGTAATTGTCCATTTTTGATATTTTTTCACTAATCCTTTTAATAAGTCCATATAACTCAACCTCTAGGAATAATATATCACAACTGTTTTAAATAATGTTATAAAACAGTTTATTTTTCTTCTTCATAGCTTTGACAAATGGTGTTATACATTGTATTTTCGTTGCGAATATCTTTACTTATTTGAATTGTTGTTAAAGCACAGCTCATACCATTTACACAATGAACACAATCAGTTACGGAACATTCAATTTTTTGATTAAAATTATTCATAATATCACCATTAATATTATGATAAAAATAGAACTTATTATACATTAAATAAATTCTTTCATAGAATATAGTAGGTGATTTTATGAATTTTGATGATAAATTTTTTGCTAAAGTAGAAAAAAAGACAAAAGTTGATAAAGAAACGATTCTTTCTTTAGCAACAAAATTACAAAATGGTAATTTAAAAGATGAGGAATCTTTAAGAGAAGTTATTACAACTTTATCTAATTTAACAGGGAAGAGTGTATCTAAAGAGAAAGAAGATAAGATTGTTGAAACAATCTTAAAAGGAAAAGTACCTAAAAGTGTAGATAAAATGTTTTAAATATTATATACTAATTCTGGGTGATAAAAATGACAGATATTGAAATAGCTCATAGTGTGCAATTAGAACCAATTACAAAAATTGCTGATAAGTTAAATTTAAAAGATAATTTGGAATTATATGGTAATTATAAGGCGAAGATTGACTATGAAAAAGTTAAAAGTAATAAAAAAGGCAAATTAATATTGGTAACAGCAACTTCACCAACGCCTTTTGGTGAAGGTAAGACAACAGTATCAATCGGATTGTTAGATGCATTATGTCATGAAGGGCATAAGGCGGTTGCTTCTTTAAGGGAACCTTCTTTGGGGCCAGTGTTTGGTATTAAAGGTGGAGCAACTGGTGGAGGATATTCACAAGTTATTCCAATGGAAGATATTAATCTTAATTTTACTGGTGATTTTCATGCCATAACGGCGGCGAATAATTTGATTTGTGCAGCCGTAGATAATCATATTTTTCAAGGTAATAAATTTAATATAGATGAAAATAATATAGTTTTTAATCGTTGTTTAGATGTTAATGATCGTGCATTAAAAGATATAACTATTAATAGTAAGAATTATCATCGTCAAGAAAAGTTTGATATAACAGCAGCAAGTGAAATAATGGCTATTTTATGTTTAGCGAAAGATATGGATGATTTAAAAGATAAATTAGATAGTATTTTAGTGGGATTTACGAAAGATAATAAACCTTTATTTGTTAAAGATTTCAATATAACTGGTTCATTGTTAGTTTTACTTAAAGATGCTATTAAACCAAATTTAGTACAGACTTTGGAACATAATCCAGTAATAGTCCATGGTGGGCCTTTTGCCAATATTGCTCATGGCTGTTCAAGTATTATTGCTACTAGAACGGCTTTAGCTTTAAGTGATTATTGTATTACTGAAGCTGGTTTTGGTAGTGATTTAGGTGCCTTAAAATTTTATGATATTAAATGTCGTTTGAATAATTTATGTCCTGATGTAACAGTATTAGTTACAACAATTAAAGCTTTAAAATACAATGGTAATGATGATATTAAAAAAGGAATTGCTAATTTAGAAGCACATATAAATATTATGAAGAATATAACAGATAATATTATTGTTTGCTTAAATAAATACGATAATGATACAGATGAAGATATTGCATATGTTAAAGATTATGTAACTAAGTTAAAGGTTAGATTTGCAGTTTCAACAGCTTATAAAGATGGTGGAATAGGAGCAATTCCATTAGCTAATGAAGTCTTAGAAATGGTAAATAAAAAAAGTAAATACAAAGAACTATATAGCTTGGATTTACCATTACAAGATAAAGTATCACGTATTGTTAAAGATATTTATAATGCTGGTAAAATAAATTATAGTGAAAGCGCCTTAAAAATGATTAAGATGCTAGAAGATAATAAGTTAGATAAGAAACCAATTTGTATTGCTAAGACTCAGTATTCAATATCTGATAATAAAGATGTATTAGGTTATCCAAAAGATTATGAAGTAACAGTTAAAAATATTAAAGTATATAATGGGGCTGGTTTTATTACAATTTATTTAGGTAGTATTATTACTATGCCTGGTTTACCAAAGGAACCAAATTATGAAAAGATTCATTTAGTGGATGGAGAAATAATTGGTTTATCATAAAAAATAAAGGAAGATTTTTAAATCTTCCTTTTATCTTTCTTGAATTTTAACTAGTTTAGCTTGAACAACAATTCTAATACCATTATTGTTATAACATGTTGATAATGTAAGTAGTTTATCATTGGTGGTAACCTTAACACCAAAATCATAAATACTTCGTTTTTTCATAGTATTAATGAAGGTTTGATATGATTCTTCACTAGCAAAGTCAGTAGTAATATAATATGATTCGGCTTGAATTTTATATATAGAGAATATTTGCCACATAGTATTATATTTAATAGTTGATAATTGAATAATTTGATTATCAGGATCTTTATACCATTTAGCTTTTAATGCATTATTAAGTGAACCGAACATAACACCATCTTTACGTCCGTGACCATAAAGAATCATGTTATTATTAAAGTTACTAAAATTATCTCTGAAATCAGCAAAAACCCAACCGGCTTGATTTTTCTTTTTATTAAAATCATGACTTAAATAATAATCATTATCTTTAGTTTGAACTATTGGGTAATTAATATTAGTATTATTCATAATAATCCAAGCAACGGTATCACTGTTTTGTTTTATTAACTCGGTAAAATCAACAGAAGATAGTGGAGTGTTTAGATATTTCCAGTAAAGCGATTCTTTATTTTCAGGTTTTTCATTAATTTGACCTTCTATTTCGTCTTCTATTGGTTCTTGGGTAGTAATAATAGTTCCTTCATCTTCGATACTTACTATAGGAGTTTCTTCAGCAATAGCATTGCTTAAACTATTAATTTGGATACCTTGAACGAACCAATTGACAATAAAGAAACTGGTTAGAAATAATAAGAAACTTGAAACAATAACGCTATATTTATATATTTTATATTTTTTAGTTTCTTTAGGAGCAAACTTATAGTAAAGTTTGTTGATAGCAAATTTATTTAATTTTGTTTGGTATTTTAGGTAATTATTTTTACTTATTTTTATTTTTTCAATACGACCAATACGACTAGCAATTGAAGCTTTTCTAACGGTTTGATCTTTTTGATTGCTTAAATTGATTAAAGCTAGACGATTGATATTGTATAGTTGACGACCAAATTCTTCACTTTCAACATTGATTTTAATGTTTTTATTTTTAGTAATATCGCGAGGTTTGAAAAAATGAAATTTTTTTTCAATTTGGGTTTCTTCAACATTAATAATTTTTTGTAAATTATTTGTTTTTAGAGCTTTGTGATTATTGATTAAATCATCTAATTTGATAATTACAGTATCATAAAGTGATTTTTTCTTTTTAAGAGTTGGCATTTCCATTTCTTCGTCTATTTTAGCTCTTAAATCACTTATTTTAATTTTAATTGTTTCGCCTAAACCGACTTTTTTACGCGGTAATTCAAAGTCATCTTTTTTCTTTTTTGAATTTAATAATCTAAATTGTTGAGTTTTACTTAGTTGTTCTTCATTATCAGTAAATTTAATAATAGCTTTTCTCTCTTCATTTGATATTTGGCGTTCGGGAGTAACTTGTTCAATATGAACATTATTTTCTTTATTGTCTTTAATATTTTTATCCATATTAAACACACCTCTTTACTATTAATTATTATAACATAATATAAATAAATATAAAACAAATTATTTATGATATAATTTATATGGATGTGATAGTATGAGTATACCATTAATAATTATTTTGGTTTTAATTTTAGCAATTATAATATCTTTAATATTTTTAGTTTTTTATGTCAAAGGTAAAATAGAACGTTTTTCTTTGAGATTTTTGGGAACAAAAAATATTGTCGATGGATTTAGAAACCAGGAGATTGAATATAGTGAAACACCTAAATCTTTATCAGGATTAGATACGGTTTTGTTGCCTAAGATTAATAAAGATTTTCCTAATATTAATATTAGTGAAATAAAAAGTATAGCAGAGAATGCAATTTTAACTTATTATTCTTCATTAAGTGAAAAGGAATTTAAGGATATTCCTAATATTACTGATAAATTAGAGAATAAAATTAAGGAAAATATAAAGAGTAATAAGGCTAAATATTCAAAAATTAAAATTCATAGGACAGTGTTAAATGCTTATGACAATAAAGATGGATTATGTAAAATAACCTTACAAACTGGTTTAGAGTATTATAAAGATAATGATAAAGTACAGGATCGATTAAATACAGAGTTTATATATATTTATGATGAAGTAAAAGGGAATATAAGTTTAAATTGTCCTAATTGTGGAGCACCAATAAAGGGATTAGGATTTAAAGCATGTCCTTATTGTGAAACGGGTATTGTTGAATTATTTTCTAAGACATGGCTTTTAGATGATATTTATCAAAAATAGACTAGATTATTTGGTAATTTAGTTTTTTTGTTCTAAAAAAGAGATATAGTCCATAAACTTAATTAGAAAATGATAGGGGTGTTATATTTGAAAGATAACAAAATAATAGAATCAATTTCTAAGAGGGGTAATGGTGAAATATATTTAGGGGTTGTAGGTGCTGTTCGAACAGGAAAATCAACTTTTATTAAAAGATTTATTGAAAACTTAGTGGTACCTAATATTACGGATGAATACGAAAAGAAGCATTGTTTAGATGAGATTCCCCAAAGTGCTCAAGGGAAGACGATTATGACAACAGAACCTAAATTTGTACCTTCTAATGGGGCGAAAATAAAAGTTGAAGAATTTGAAACGAATGTTAAGTTAATTGATTGTGTTGGGTATATTATTCCTGGTTCTAATGGTTATGAAGATGAAAATGGTAATCCCCGTATGGTTTTAACACCATGGTTTAAGGAACCAGTTAATTTTGAAACAGCAGCAGAAATTGGAACAGAAAAAGTTATTAAAGATCATGCAACAATAGGGATTGTAGTTACTAGTGATGGTTCTTTTGGAGAGATTAAAAGAGAAAGTTATGTAGAAGCTGAAGAAAAGGTTATTAATGAGTTAAAAGAAATTAATAAGCCATTTATTGTGATATTAAATACAACGCATCCTGAAGATATTGGTACTAAGGAACTAGCACGTAAATTAAAAGAAGAGCATAATGTTCCAGTTTTACCGATTAGTGTGGAATCAATGACCGAATATGAAATTTATGATATTTTAAAAGCGGCATTATATGAATTCCCTGTTTTAGATATTCAGATTAAATTACCAGAATGGGTGCATATTTTAAGTAATAATCATCCAGTAAAGGAAGAGTATTTAACAAAAATTAAATCAAGTACTTTAAGTGTTACTAAGTTAAAAGATGTTGATGAAATATTAAGTTATTTTAAAGAAAGTAAGTATATTTCGAAAGCTTATATTAGTAATGTCGATACAGCAACAGGAATAGTTAATATTAATTTAGATAGTGAAGATGATTTGTATAATGAAGTATTAAATGAAATGATGGGAGATACAGTTAATACCAAGGCAGGAATGCTTAAAATATTTAGTTCTTATAAAGAGACTAAAGAAGAAACAGATATTTTAAAAGCAGCGATAAAAACAGCCAAACAAACAGGATATGGAATTGTTTATCCAACATTAAAGGATATGCAACTTGATACACCAGAAATAGTTAAACAAGGTAGTAGGTATGGAGTTAAATTAAAAGCAACGGCATCTTCGTATCATATTATTAAAGCTGATGTTGTAAGTTTGTTTGAACCAATTATTGGTAGTGAATTACAGAGTAAGGAATTAATTAGTTATTTGATGAAGGACTATGAAACAGATCCAACAAATATTTGGCGTAGTGAGATATTTGGTCGTAGTTTAGATGTTATAGTTAAGGAGGGAATTCAAGCTAAATTATCGGTTGTACCTGAAACTACAAGATATAAATTAACCCAGACAATTACGAAGATTGTTAATAAAGGTTCTAGTAACTTAATAGCTATAGTGTTATAAAATACTATGGCTTTTTTATTTTTAATATATTATAATAGTTATATATAATAGGAGGCATAAGTAAATGAATAATTGTCCAAAATGTGGAAATCCTCTAGAACCAGGGGTTACAACTTGTCCAATATGTGGAAATAATTTAGTTAACACTCCAGAAACAAATGTAGTAAATAATAATGTGGTAGCAGGTAGTCCAGAAGTATTGGCACCGGTTACAGAAAATAAAGTTGATAATCAAGTAGTTAATGTTAATGTTACACCAAATGAGCAGGGAGCAATAGTAAATAATTCAGCACCAGCTTTAGCTAGTGTTACACCGGAATCCCCTGTGGTAACTGAAGTTGCTCCAGCAACTGAAGCAAGTGCACAAGTGTCTAATGCAAGTGCGGGAAAACAAGAAAAGTTAGCAAACGATAGTCAAACGCCTTTAGTTAAAGATGAAGATGTTAAACCAAAGAAGAAAAAGAAACCTTTTTTATTAATTATTTTGTTGTTACTAGTAGTTGGTGGTATTGGCACGATGATGTTTTTAAATGGAAGTAAACCTGCTACGTCAACTGATAATAAGCCTAAAACAGAAACAATTGCAGTAGCTTCTAATGGATATAAATTTGATTTGCCTAAGACATGGTTTTTAACAGAAGATAGTAGAAATGTCGTTATTACAAATGAAGATAGTACAGTATCAATTAAGTTAGATCAAAGTGAAAGTACATTAAGTGATCTTAATGAAGAAATAATAAAGAAAGCTTTAGCAACTCATGAAGATTATACTGATACATCAGTTTCAAAGATTAAAATAAGTGCTAAAGATGCCTATTTAGTTAATACTAAAATTAATAAAATGCCAGTACAAATATATTTTATTAATGGCGGATCTCGTTTATTAATTGGAGTTACAGTTGTGTATCATACAGATGAAGCAAAAACAGAATATGAAGCAATGGTAACAGAAATGATTGGAACTTTGTCTTATGCGAATGAAGAGGTTAAAGCTCTAGATATTATTAATATGTATAGTAATGCTTTTAATATTTATAATAGTGTTATTAATTATCATGAAATAGAAGAAAGTGAAGAGTCATTACCAAGCGAAGAAGAGAGTGAAAACAACAATGAGATAAGTGAGGACAATAATTTAGAAAATACTCCAGAAAATAATTAAAAGTTGATAAAAGTATTAGATAATTGACACTAATACTTTTCTTTTGGCTGTAAAATGCAATTTTTTTAAAGAAAATAAGCGATTTAGCTTGATTTAAATTTGTATTTTTGTTATTTTTAATATGTAAGGGTAAACCTTGCAGAGATAATTTTATTATTGGGAGGTAAAAAAATTATGGGAAAACAAGAATTAGTAGAATACGTTGCTGCTAAAGCAGGCTTAACTAAAGCTGACGCTGCTCGTGCACTTGATGCAACTTTAGAAGGAATTACTAGCGGACTTAAAAAAGAAGGTAAAGTTGCTCTAGTTGGTTTCGGAACTTTCAGTTCTAAAAAAAGAGCTGCTAGAGAAGGTATTAATCCTTTAACAAAAGCTGCTATTAAAATCCCTGCTAAAAATGTAGCTTCATTCAAAGCAGGAAGCAAACTTAAAGACGCTATTAACTAATTATAGTTAATCAATAAAAAAAGCTATAAATATTAAATTATTTATGGCTTTTTTTTTGATTATTGATTATACTATTAGTAGGAGCATAAAATATGAAAAGTAGTAAGACTAATAAAAAGGGTAAACGTCAGTTTAATTTGTTTTCTTTAGCTATAAGTATTGTCATAATTTTATTGACAATGTCAGTTAATGAGGTTAGTGCAATAAGGCCAATCATGTGGATATTAGCTATTATTTTATTAACAATTAATATTGTTAAAGCTTTAAAATTGAAACCTGTTTTTTTAGTTTTAGTGTTTTTTGTTACTTTTTTACTATCTTTGGTAATCGACGGACTTGGGGCTTTAGCTTTTAAACATATTCCTGTTTTTAGTTATAATATTACGAGTGTAGGGAATACTAAAGTATATAATTCATTAGGATTAAGAATATGGCAATGTAATAAAGATGAACCTAAGTATATTTTTGATTTATTTAATAATAATGGTTATTTATGTAATGCGGAAGATATAGATGTTATTGATTCTAATTCATTTTTAAATTCAGTAGTTGATAATTATGCAGAATATAAAAATAAATACACTAAAATTAAAGGTAAGATAAGTAAAAAGACGGGGCAAAATTATTTAGAAATGCAACCATATAAAGTTAGTGATGTTCAGATAAATGGAGCGGTTAGTTTTGCTTCGAATATTACTTTAAGAATCTTATTTAATAATAATACACCAGAATTAAATAATTATGATGTTTACGATGAAATAATGGTAGTTGGTCTAGTTAAAAATTTAGAAGTAGATAATAGTAAATATATAATATATATGGGAGAAGCTAAGATTGTTAGTAATATAAATTTGAATGATTTTGAAGTAGGTATAACTGGTGAAAATGTATGTAGTGAAAAAAGATTAGTATATAGTAATTTAGATAATGATATTTATACTTATTGTATTCAAGATATGTTTATAAATTATCCTGATAATAATTATGAATTAGCAAATGCTTTATCTAGTAATAAGCTACAAATTGAAGAATTATATAATAATCCATTAGAAGTTATACATAGTGAAGTAGATGATTCTAATCTTTATAAGTTTAGTGATTATAGTATTTTGATATGTGATGAAACTTATAGTAAAGATATAATAATTGGTGATAAGAAGATGAATTTTGATTCTGTTACTTGTAATAAAATAGTAGAATAGCTACTATTTTATTTTACTATTAATTAGATAATTGTTATAATATAAGTACTTGAAGTAAGGAGATTTATATGGCAAAAGAAAATAATAAAAAGCAAAAAACAACTAAAGAAAAAAAGGTTACGAAAGTAAAAAAAGAAGATAATAAAAAGAAAGAAGAAGTTATAAAAAGTGAGGAAAATGGTTATGGTCGCACTTTATTAGCTGCTGTTTTAATAGTTGTAATCTTTTTAGGTGGTTATTTAGCTGTTCAATATAATAAACATAAAGATGATGGTGATAAACCTGGTTATCAAATGACAGATGATGAACGTAGTTTTAAAGAAGAATATGAAAAATTAAATAATACAACGAAGAGTGATGGAACACAAAATAAAGAAATAAAGATTATTGAAGATAATAATATTGTGTATACAACATTAGATGAAGTAAATGATATTTTAGATAGTGGTAGTGGAGTAATCTATTTTGGTTATGCTGCTGATGCTTATAGTCGTAGTGCTGTACCGGTTTTATTAAATGCAATGAGTAGTACTAACTTAGATAAAATATACTATGTTAATATAAGACCTAATGATAAAGAAGAAAATGATCTTCGTGATATTTATAATTTAAACGATAAGAATAAAGCAAAGAAAACGAAAGATGCTAGTGATGCTTATTATGAAGTAGTTACTTCTTTAGCTGATTATTTAGATGAATATGTTTTATATACATCTAAAGGTAAAAAAGTTAAAACAGGAGTTAAAAGATTAAATACACCAACAGTAGTAGCAGTTAAAGGTGGTGAAATAGTTGGTTTCCATGAGGGAACTCTTGATGGTCATGAGTTAGATGATAAACAAAATTTAAGAGATTTAACTGATGAAGAAGTTAATAAATTATCTGAAGAGTATACAAAGTTAATTGCTAGTTATTTAGGTAGTGAATGTGAAGTAGGTGAAGAAGGCGGCTGTTAGCCGTTTTTTCTTTTAAAATAAATGATTGTAGTTTATAATACATATTAAGGGTGTGGTCATATGAAAATAATATCTTTATTACCAGCAGATACTTATACAGTTGTTAATAAATCAATTATTACTGAAGATGATAAAAAGAATATTATTTCTTTGTATGAACCAATAATAGGACCTATTGCGGTTAGCTTATATTTTACTTTATTAAGAGATATTAATTTATTAGATTTAATTAGTGCGGATCATACGCATCATCATTTAATGACAATAATGAAAAGTAGTTTGGAAGTAATTAGGTTAGCGAGAGAATCGTTAGAAGGAGTTGGACTTTTAAAAGCGTATTTAAAGGAAGGTGAACCTAATTCATATGTTTATGAATTATATTCACCATTAAGTCCAAAAGAGTTTTTTGCTTCACCAATCTTTAGTGTTACTTTATATAATAATATTGGTAAAACAGAATATGATTTGATAGTTTCAGAGTACGAGTTACCAAAGATTGATTTAAAAGATTATAATGATATATCAAAAGAGCTAAATGCGACATATAAGTCTTCATCTAATTTTGAACCAATTGAAGCTAGAGAAAAGACTGCACTAAATATTAAGTTAGATAGTAATATTGATTTTGATTTGTTACTATCGTCAATGCCAAAAGGTTTAGTTAAAGAAAATGCGTTAACTAAGAAAGTTAAAGAATTAATTGAGCAGTTGGCTTTTATCTATGATTTAGATACTTTGAAAATGATTGAATTATTAAGAGTGGTTATTACAGATAAGGGTACTTTTGATAAAGAAGAATTACGTAAGAATGCCCGTAAGTATTATCAATATAATAACAATGGTAAATTACCAACTTTAGTTTATCGTACGCAACCAGAGTATTTAAAAACACCGGAGGGAGAAACTTCAGCGTTAGCGAAGATTATATATATGTTTGAAAATACTTCTCCTTATGACTTTTTAAGAATGAAGAATAAGGGAGCCAAACCAACAGCTCATGATTTAAAAATAATTGAATGTTTAATGATTGATTTAGAGCTACCGCCAGCAGTTATTAATGTTTTAGTTGATTATGCACTAAAGAAAAATAATAATAAACTTAATCAAGCTTATATTGAAACAATTGCGAGTCAATGGAAGAGATGTAATGTTCAAACCGCTAAAGAAGCGATGGAGTTAGCAAAAAAAGAAAATAGTAAAATAATGAAGAAGATTGAAAATAAAACGAATAAGAAAGTTTCGACATCAGAACCAGTATGGTTTAATAGTGAAATTAAAAAGGAAGAAATTAGTGATGAAGAACTTAATGAGTTAGAAGATTTATTAAAAGATTTTAGGTGATTAAGATGGAAAAATATAATGAAAAAGCCTTAAAAGAAAGTTATAGTGAAGCGCAAAAGGATAAAAAGTTTTGTGCTTTAGTAAAAAAATTAGGTTTAAAAGATGAAGAAGCGATGAAATATACTTCATCTTTAGAAAGAACAGTTAGTGAACTGACTAATTGTCATGAATGTACTGGTTTAATGGTTTGTCAAAATAAACAAGAAGGACATGTCTTTTATCCAGAAAAGCAAAATAATAATGTTATATTTTCGTATGCACCTTGTAAATATCAAAAGGAAGCAATAAAACAAGAAGAAAATAAACCAACTAGAGAAAAGGAATTAGCTTCAGCTTCAATGGCGGATTTGGATTTGACGGATAAAAAGAGAATTCATGTTATTAAATGGTTAAAAAAGTTTTATGATGAATATAATCGTAATGGGAAATTTAAAGGGCTTTATTTACATGGTAATTTTGGTAGTGGTAAAACATATTTTATAGCTGCTTTATTTAATGAGTTAGCTAAAAAGAGAGTTACAACAGAAATTGTTTATTTTCCCGAATTATTACGTGATTTAAAGAGTGACTTTGATAATTTTGCTGATTATATTGATTACTTAGAAAATGTGGATTTGTTATTACTTGATGATATTGGAGCTGAAAGAGTTACTGAATGGGGTAGAGATGAAATATTAGGACCAATATTACAAAAACGAATGAATAATTATAAGACAACTTTCTTTACTTCTAATTTAACTCTTAAAGAATTAGAAAATCATTTAAATACAAATAAATATAGTGATGATGAAGTAAAAGCACGTCGTTTGGTTGAAAGAATTAAAGAACTTACCGAAGATATGGAATTAATAAGTGAAAACAGAAGAAAATAAATGTTATAATAGATAAGGTGATAATATGAAAGATACAAAAGTTATCTTTATGGGAACTCCAGATTTTGCAGTACCTATATTAGAAATGTTAATTGAAAATACAGATGTTGTAATGGTCGTAACACAACCAGATAAAGAAGTTGGTCGTCATCATGAAATGGAGATGACACCTGTTAAGAAAGTGGCTTTAAGTCATGGTATTAAAGTTTTTCAACCAACTAAGATAAGAAAAGAATACAATGAAGTTGTTAATACTAAGGCAGATATAATAATTACATGTGCTTATGGTCAAATTATTCCCGAAGAAATTTTAAATGCGCCAAGATTAGGTTGTATTAATGTTCATGCTTCTTTGTTACCAAGATTAAGAGGTGGAGCACCACTTCATCATGCAATTATAGATGGTGAAGAAAAAACGGGAATTACGATTATGTATATGGATAAGAATATGGATACTGGTGATATTATTGCAACTAGGGAATATATAATTAAAGATAGTGATAATGTTGGTATTTTACATGATACACTTAGTGTAATGGGTAGAGATTTATTGTTAGATACATTGCCTTCAATTGTCGAGAGAACTAACAAAAGAATAAAGCAAGATGATGCTTTAGCAACCTATGCTTATAATATTACACGTGAAGAAGAACATTTAGATTTTAATTTAACGGCAAAGGAAATATATAATAAAGTTCGTGGGTTATATCCATGGCCTAAAGCTAATTGTTTGATTAATGAACAAGAAGTAAAAATTTTAGAATGTTTTATTGGAGATAAAGATAGTCGTTTTTCAGCAGGAACAATATGTGAAATAAATAAAGATAATATTGGTATATGTACAAAAGATAAAGTAGTCTATATTACAAGAGTTAAACCTTTTGGTAAAAAAGAAATGGCAGCTTTAGATTATATAAATGGTTTAGATAAAGCTCGTGTTCTTTATAGCATAGTAAAATAATGAGTAAGAAACATAAATTTTTATTAATAGGATATGCCATTTTAGTTATTGGTGCTTTAATATTTATTGTGTTTTTAGCACCAGAAAAGTGGTTTATAAAAGAAGAAAAAGTAGATATACCAATTAGTGATAATGAAGAACAAGAAATAAAAGAAGTAGATTACGAAGAACAAAAAAGTAATTTAAAGAAAAATAAATATAACTATGATTATACGTTAATGTATAGTATGCAAGATAAAACGTATTATTTTGAATGTGAAGGAAAAAGAAATGAAAATGAAGAAATAGGTAAATGTACTTTACCTAGTTTTGTGGAATATAATATTAATACGAAGAAAGATGTATTTAAGGAAATTGATAGTAACTTATTAGATCCTACATATATATTTGATTTAATAAAAGATAGTGAAGAAGAAGTATTTGATAATGAATCATATATTGAGTATCGTTATGAAATAACATTTGAGGAACTTAGTACTGAGATAAGTATACGTTCTAATAAAAAAATAATTACTGATATAACGATTTCTAATGCTTATATTCAATACCATTTAAAATTTAGTGATATTAAAGTTTGACATTTTATATAGCCATTGCTATTATAGGAAATCGATGGGAGTTTTAGCAGGATGAAAAAGGAAGACAAGTTTATTAAAGTAGAAAAAGATAAACAAGAACAACATAAACATATACGTAATAAAGTTTTGGTTAATCTTATTACTTTTATACGTTCTTTAGGTACTATAGCAATAATACCTGTTTATGCAGTTCATGGTGCTTTAGCGACTGCGTTAGCGGCGATAGGCTTTTTTTCAACAGATTTTATTGATGGCTTTTTAGCCAGAAAACTTCATGTTCAAAGCTTTTTTGGAAGTATTCTTGATGCTTTGTCTGATAAAGCATTTGGAATTGTCTGTTTATTAATTTTATCGACTTTAAATCCTATATTTTTAATAATAATTGGTTTAGAGTTAGGAATTCTTTTTGTTAATTATAGTAGTGTGGAAAGAGGCAATAACTCACAATCAAGTATGGCTGGTAAAGCTAAAACAGTTTTATTAGCCGCCTCAATAGTAGGTAGTTTTTTTGCTTATTCAGCACCAACTTTAAAAAATTTATTAAGTTATATTAATGTTTCTTCTTTTAATACCTTGTTAAGTTTAAATCCTAATTTAGTTTCAACGATTTTAGCTATACCAGCTATTGCTGGAAGTTTATATGTTACTTATGATTATCAGAAAAAGGCTTTAATGCAAGATAAGAAAAGGGAAGAAACTGAGACTTTAACTCTGACGGAAGATGAGTTAAAGATGGCGGAGCTTCACTTACAAAAAAAGAAGTTGTTAAAAGAAAAAGAAAAAATAGCAGAGGCAAAAAAAGAATTAAAATCACGTGAAGAAATAGTACATGATTTATTTGATACAGAATTTTATTTAGAACATAAAGATGATGGTTTAAAGAAATTATTATATAAATAAAAGAATCACTACATTCGTAATATTAGTGATTTTTTTGTGATATAATTGAGGTGGTGGTAGATATGAAAATGAAGATTTTATTATCTATTATGGTGTTAATAGTAATAATTGTTTATAAGATATATCAAAGTAAGAAATATCGTGATGTTTATAAAAAAGAATTATATAATAAAGCCCGTAAATTAAATATCATTTTATATGTTGTTTCCTTTTTGGTTTTTGTTATTGCTTTATTTATTGAAGCTAAAAGTGATAAATCAACATTAAATGTTATTATAAATGCGTTAGCAATAGCTTTTATTACAATGCCTTTATCAATTAATACGTTATACTTAGTTAGTTTCAAAGATGAAGAAAAGATAAATCATACGAAGACAATTGTAACAAATATTTATAATGCTGATTTAATAAAAAAGTTTAATAGAGCGGGTATTAATGTTATTGTTTTAATTAATAAAAAGATAAAAACGAAGTTAAAAGTTATTAACGAAGATGAAGTAAATAATAGTTATTTAAGAAAAAATATAATAATTAAAACGGATAATTTAGATTTATTAAATAAAATGAATAAATTAACAACTTACTATGAATTTGCTTCATTAGATGAAGCTTATCATAAAATATATGAAGCTAGGGGAGTAGCTGATAATTATATTAGAACGATAAAATATATTATTAATACTTATTTACCATTATTAATTTGTTATTTTGCTTTTCTAATTGCTGGTTTTCCAACAATTAATAATTTATTACTTATTTTAGTGCTTAAATTATTTACTATTGTAGTGAGTGAAGTTGTATATAAAAAGATGCCTTATGATACTGATATAGGCGTGAGAAAACCTAAACCACTATATGTTTTTATGGGTAGTCAAGAATTATTTATTAATGTTATGGAATCATTTTGTATAGTATTTGCTTTAGCAATTCCATATATGTTTGTTTTAGCACAAGGTGGCTCAATTAATTTGGCTAATACTATTTATTTTATTGTTTATATATATATTAATATTTTGATGACTTATTCTTTATTTAGTGAACATAATATTTTATATAATATTTTTAAGTCTTTAAAAAATATAAGAATAGATTTATATGTTGTAATAAGTATTGCAATAACAATCGGAATAAATTATTTTACTTATTTTACAACTAGAAATATTGGTTTAAAAAATTATTTTAGTTCAGTATTAGTTAGTTTGGTGCCAATTGTTATTTTTGAATTAACTAAATTTGCACGTTTTACAACAACGAGAAAGAAGGTCAAAAAATGAATCTTAAAATAACGAAAGATATAAAAGAAGCTAATTTAATTACACATGCTTCAACTTTTCATCCCGATGATGTCTTTAGTACGGCTTTTTTAACTAAGATTGTTTCAAATCCGGTAGTATGTCGAGTTAATTATGTTCCTGATGATATTAATAAAGATAGTATTGTATATGATATTGGGTTTGGAAGCTTTGATCATCATGGTCCAGATGCAAAGTGGCGTGATGAAAAAATAAAATATTGTTCTTTTGGTTTACTATGGGAAACTTATGGTAGAGAATATTTAAAGACTATAACAGAGGATTATGAAATACTATGGCAAGCGATTGATGAAAAGTTAGTTAAACAGATTGATGGGATTGATAATGGTTTATTTCCTCAAGTTAATGCACCATATAGTTTATTAGACTTAGATGCAATAATTGATTTATATAATAAAGCTTGGGATGAAGATGTTGATAATGACGAAAATTTCTTAAAAGCAGTAGCTTGTGCTTTAGATATATTTGATCGTCTTATTAGAAAAGAATTAGCTAAAATAAAAGCGAGTAAAAAGGTTAATGAGCTAATTGATCAAGTAGAAGGTAATATTTTAATATTAGATGAATATATGCCATATCAAGAAGCCATTTTTAATTCAGTAAAGCCAAAAGCTAAAGAAATAAAAGTAGTAATATTTCCTTCTAATCGAGGAGGTTATAGTATAAAGCCAATGACGATTAATGAAAAATCAAAAGAATTAGTTTGTCATTTTGATACAAGGTTTTATGGATTACATGATGAAGAGTTAGCACAAATATCACAGATAAAAAGTGCTCGTTTTGTGCATGCAAGTGGTTTTTTAGCTTGTACTAATACATTAGATGATGCAATATTGCTAGCGCAAAATGCAATTAATAATAATGAAGAAAGGAAATAAAAATTCCTTTTTTTTAATAGGGATATTTGCTATAATAAATAGAGAATAGGGAGTTGGCATTATGCAAGAACAAGAGTCTATGAAAAAGTTATTTAAAGAATTAGAAAGTAATAAGAATAATGAGGAGAAAGCTAAGAAAATATTAACGAAAATAAATCTGCATCTTTTAGATAAAAGTTTTAGATTTAATTTAGATAATGTTTCAATGTTATATCCATATTTGTATGTAGCTAATAAATTCATGGTTTTTGATTATTTAAAAACAGTTTATAATGATAAAGAATTTATTAAACTTTTAGATGCAACAAACATAGATGGTTCAATGCTTCTATCATTAACTTCGAATTTCCCTAAACCTCGTTTAGCTTTACTTACTTATTCTAAAAAAATAAGAAAGAGTATTTTAAAAGGGGATGAAATACTTACTTTAGAAGAGATAATTAATGATTTAACAGCTGATGAAGTGGCTTTTTTAAGAAAAGATATAGATATAGATAATTTATTAATTAAAAAAGGTCTTAGTTTTAATACTTTAAAGGAAGATACTAAAGAACAAATTAAGAATAATTTAAGTATTTTAAAATTATATAATTTAAAAGCGATTAATGATTTTATAGCTAGTTATGAGAAAGTAGAAGAATTAGCTAATAATGAAGAGTTTTTAAAAATTTATTTAACTAAGTTAGATAATAATTATGCTGTTGATTGTCCATTATTTAAATATTTATCCAAGAAAAAATTAGATAGTATTTTAGCTAGTTATTCAAAAGATAATATTATATTACATCTAGTTAAGAATACAGATAAGTTATTACAAAAAGATTTATTACAGTTAGATAATGTTGAACAAATAGTTATTAATAGTAAGAACATTTATATATTAAGAAGTTTACCATATTGTTATCTAAAAAAAATATTAGTTAAAGAACAAAATTTATTTGTAGATCCTTACTTTGATATTATTAAGGATTTACCTTTAGATAAATTACAAGTTATTGCGGATAGTAATAAGAATTATTACGGGGCTTTGTTAAGAAATTTAGAAATTATTGATGATGTTAAGTTTATTAAAGCTTTAAATTATGAAGAACGTCTTGATTTAAAGACTGAACAATTAAATAGATTTAATATTAAAGATTTAACCGAGTTGTGTCGTATAGATAGTAGTTATAAGAAAGATATTATTAAAAATAAAGAATTATGTACAAGAATAGTTAATAGTTTAAAGAGTAAAGATTATAGTATGTTAGATAATTTATTTAAAGCTGGTAAATTTACAATGGATGATCGTTTATTATTAATGGCGAATGTTGAAGAGTTTAAAGACTCTAAATTACTTAATATGTTATTAAAAGATATGCCTCTAAGTAAACGTAAGTATTTTTATGATAGTAATGAACTTAGAAATGAATTAGTCAATGAAAAGTCATATCATTTAGATGAATATGCTATTAGTTATTATTTAAATAATATTAATGAAATAACGAAGTTAAAAGCACCAGTTATAAAAGAATTATTACTTAAAACAGATATTAGTTTTAATAGTCAAGTATTAAGTAACTTTAAAGTAATAGATATTTTATTTAAATATGCGAAAGAAGATTATCATATTATAAGTGATGTAATTAAAGATCGCGAAGATCTAATTAAGTATTTTAATAAAGAATATAATTATTTTGATAAAGAGTTATTGACTAACATTATTAGAGAATTAGATTATGATGGTAAAAAGGAATTTTGTACTAAAGAATTAGTCGAAAAAGTTTTATCTAGTAAATACTATAATATTTATAAAAAGTTATTAAATAATAATGCTTATTTACTTAATACAATAGATTTTAGAATCTTTGAAGATTATATTGTTGATTTAAAACTAAGTATTTTAAGTTATATTACTAAGTATCCTGCTTTAGAAGAAAAGATAGTTGTAATTGGTAAATACTATCAAAATCCAAGTATGTTAATTAATACTTTGTATTATGCTTTAGAAGAATTAAATAGAGATGAAACGTTAGATAGAGTATTAGATATATTAGTTATGGTAACTAATAGTAAGAATCGTAAAAGATTTGGTAATTTGCCGAAATTATTAGATGGTGTTAATTATCAGCGAATACCTAAAAAAGAATTAAACAGTTTAATAAATTATTTATTATATTTAATACCTAGGTTTTATAGGAATGAAGAAGTTTTATTAAGACCAATTGTTTTAAAAGCACCTCATACCTATGAAGAGATAGTTAACTATGAGAAAGAAACAGAGAATAAATTGACTAATCTTATTAAGACGGAAGATAATATTAAAGATTATTTTATCCAAAAACATTTTAAATTGACTTTAGAAGAAGCACGTTTAATGGTTAAAATGTATGATGTTAGTTCTGTAGATATTAATGTCTATAACGAAGAATATATGTTCGTAACGAATTTAAATAAAATACTTAATACCGATAATGAATCATTAAAAGAATTAGATAGAGATTATAAAGTTATAGCAATGGATGAAAGTTATCGCTTAGAGTATAAACTAAAGAAGATGTATGGTCAGATATATAATTATGAGTTACGTAGTAAAAATAATAATTTAAAAGCATCAACAATTAATTTCTATAATAAAGAGATAACGATATATAAGAGTAAAGAAGATTTCTTATACTTAGTATGTAATTTAGATTTAGAAGAGTCTTATTTAAAGACCAAGAGTTATTTTAAAAGTTATCATAAGTTATTAAACGAAGGAGAAAAGGGAGTACCTTGTAGTTTAATAACTAAAGATAATTTAGTATTTGATAAGGATTTCTTATTTGGTTATAATGGTTTATTAGCTGAAGGACTTATTAAAGTATCTAATTATTATTTAGATAAAATAGATGATAATAGTAAAGATTATTATTCATCAGTTAGTAATTTAATTGATCAAACTAGGGATTATAATAATACTTTGTATTTAAATAAATATGGAGTACGACCTAATTATAACGATGATAATATACCTAATATAGAACCAGATTATATCTTAGTTAAAGCTAATCGTTTAAATGATAAGATGTATTTAAATCAAATAGTTAATATAAGTTTAGAGTTTAGAAGTAAGAGACATCCAGAAGGTTTACCAATTATTAGTATTGATTTAGAGAAAGTAGCTAAAAAAGAGTTATTAAGTGTTAATAAGTTATTAAAAGAATATGAAATGACGTATGAACCATATCTACTTAAAAAAGTCTTAACGAAGTTAGAAAATAATTATACAGCTTATCGTAAGGTGAATAAAGAAGAAGCGTTAAGATATGATATATACTTGTTATTAAGTGTTGTTATTAATCGTCTTAATGAAACTAATTCGATTTATGAATTAAATGAAATTGAAGAAATATTTAGTGCTGAGTATCATAAGTATGATTTACTAAGCAATGAGTATAAATGTAATTATTATCTTGATTATTTAAAAAAAAGTATTGCAGCAAGAAAAAAAGTTTTGAATAAGGACTAAAAATTGCATGAGAATAGGTTAAGTGATATAATCTAGGCAATGTGGGGAATAGGTATGAAAACAGAAAAGATTTCATTTCATGATATGTTTTATACATTCTTATTTGGTTGCATCTTTGGTTGGATTATAGAAGGTATTTGGACTTTAATCAAAAAGGGTGTGTTAATTAATCATACAGCCTTAGTAATTGGTCCATTTAACCTTGTTTATGGTATTGGAGCAGTTGTATTAACGATTATGTTATATCGTTTAAAAAATAAGGGCAATTTTGAAATATTCTGTGTATCTTTTGCAACTGGTTCAATCTTAGAATACATTATGAGTTATGTTATGGAATTAATGTTTGGGTTTGTGGCTTGGAATTATAAGCGTAAACCTTTTAATATTAATGGTCGTATTTGCTTAACATATTCAATTTTTTGGGGTATTTTAGGTATTGTATGGATTAAACTATTATATCCAAGAATAAAAAAATTAATTGATAAGTTAGATAAAAATAACAGCGTTAGATTAATGAAATATATGATAATCTTTTTACTGTGTGATGCGGTATTAACATTGGCGGCGGTTGATCGTGGTAAAAAGTATGAACAAAATATTCCACCTAGTAATAAGTTTGAAGAAGTATTAGATAAGTACTTTGGGGTAGAATATTTAAATAATATGTTTAATGAGAGATGGAATAAGAAATAACAGGAGTTATTTCTTTTTTCATAGATAATAGTAGTATGATATACTGATATTAGTTATTTATTGACGAAAGATAAGTTCTAATATAAAATTAAAAGGAAAAAAGAGGTGGGCGAATGAAAGATATTATAATTGATACTCTTTTAGATACTATTAAGTTAGTACCTTTCTTATTTGTGGCCTTTTTAATTATTGAGTATGTAGAACATAAACTTAGTACAAAAAGTGAAAATATTATCAAGAAAAGTGGTAAGTATTCACCTTTATTTGGTAGTTTATTAGGTTTAATACCACAATGTGGTTTTTCGGTAATAGCGACTAATTTATATATTACAAGAATTGTATCTTTAGGAACTTTAATAGCGATATATTTATCAACGAGTGATGAAATGTTACCAATAATGTTATCTAATAGAGTTGATTTTAAGGTTATTTTAGCTTTATTAGGTTGTAAGTTTATTATTGGGGTTATTTGTGGTTATATAATTGATTTTATTTTTCGTAAGAAAAGAAAAGAAGAAAAAGTATATGATATATGTCAGGATGAGCATTGTGGATGTGAAGAAAGTGATAGTTTAATTAAATCTAGTCTTATTCATACGGGGAAAACGATTATATATATTCTAATTATTACTTTTATTATTAATATATTATTTCATTATGTTGGGGAACAGTATTTAGCTAAATTATTACATAAAAATAGTTTAATAGGACCTTTAATAACTAGTTTGATAGGTTTAATACCTAACTGTGGATCTAGTATTATGATTACAGAATTATATTTAAGTAAGACGATAAGTTTTGCTAGTACTTTAGCTGGTTTACTCACTGGTAGTGGAATTGCTTTAATCGTTTTATTTAAAGGAAATAAGTCGCTAAAAGAGAATATTTTTATTGTTGTTACTTTGTATTTAATTGGGGCGTTAACAGGGATTATTTTGGAATTATTTCTTAATTTGCTTTTTTAAAATGATTGTGATATTATTAGGCCAGCAGCGAGATTTTCGCTGTAGGATGATAAAAATGGTGAAGAAAATATATGAATAAAATCAGTCTTATTGTTCCGGTTTATAATGTTAGTAAGTATTTAAATAAATGTATAGATAGTATATTAAAACAAACGTATAAAAATTTAGAAATTATCTTAATTGATGATGGTTCAACTGATGAATCGCCACAAATATGTGATGAGTATGCCAAAAAAGATCAAAGAATTAGGGTATATCATGAAAAGAATAAAGGTTTATCAGCAACAAGGAATCAAGGAATTCGAGTAAGTACAGGGGAATTTTTGGCTTTTATCGATAGTGATGATACGATAACGGAGGATTATTGTGAAACATTATTAAATGCTATATTGCTTAAAAAAGCTGATGTTGCTAGTGCTAGTTTAGTTATGACGAGAGAAAGTGGATATGTCATTGAAACTAGTGATGATATCAAAGAAAGTGAACATAATTCTAAATTAAAAGTATATAATAAAAGAACAATTTTAAAAGAAGTTTTACTACGTAAAAGTTTTAAAAATTATGTTTGTACGAAGTTATATCGTCGAGAATTATTTGATTCTTGTTTATTTAAAGAAAATATATGCTATGAAGACGTATTATTTACTTATGAAATGTCTAAATATATAAAGAAGATTGTTTATGTTAATAAGGTTTGTTATAACTATTTAAAAAGAGAAAATAGTATTACAGCGACATGTTCAGAAAAGAATCTTAATGATTTTTTAGATGTTATATTATACCGTTATAATGATGTTTATGAAAAAAATTTAAATTATCAAGTATATAATTTATTTGCTTTGCTTGAATCAATTATAAGTATAAGTGTTAAATATGTAATTGCTGGAAGAAAATATAAAACAGTAGCGAAGAAATCAACGCATATCTTTAGTATTATTACTAAAGCATTAAAGAATAAGAGCTTAGAAGCTAAGTTATTGCCTTTATTAAATAAATCGCAAAAAGCTTGCTTGTATTTAATCTTATATAATCATGAGTTATTTTATAACTTCTTAGAAGTTAGACAAGATATGAAAGTAATGGGCTTATTATGAGTAAGTTAGTTAAACTTAAAATATGTTTAATATGTGATGCTCGTGGTTGGGCATTTGATATTATTGCTAATCAGTTAAAAAAAGATTTAAGAGATAGGTATGAAATACGTATTGATTATTTTGATATGTACAATAAACCAGAGGAATTATACGAGGTGATTGAACGCAATTTAGATTGTGATTTAATTCATTTCTTTTGGCGTAAGTCTTTATTACTATTAGATTCGTTAGAATTTAAAGGACATATTAAAGGGGACTTTGAGGAGTTTATTAAAAAATTAAGTAGTAAATTATCAACAGGAGTTTATGATTTCTTATATTTAGATGAAGAAAATATTTTGAAGTATCAAGATATATTTAATAAATATACTTGTACGTATTATGTTTCTTCGAAGAAACTATATAAAGAGTATATAAAAGTAAAAGAGTATAAAAAGCCTTATGGGGTAGTTCATGATGTAATTGATTATAGTAATTTAAAACCACTTAATTTAGAACGTTTTGAAAATTTAAATAGAACGTTTGTCGTTGGGTGGGTAGGCAATAGTGCAAGAAAAGTTAATGATATCGATTTAAAGGGTTTAAATACAATTATTAAACCAGTAATAGATGAATTAGTGACGGAAGGTTACGATATAAAAGGTTATTATGCTGATCGTAATGAGAAACTAAGAAGTAGAAAAGAAATGCTAGATTACTATAAAGAAATAGATGTATGTTTATGTACATCAATTCATGAAGGAACGCCTTTACCAGTTTTGGAAGCAATGTACTGTGGAATTCCAATTGTAACAACGGATGTTGGAGTAGTTAAAGAAGTACTAGGGCCAAAAGAACAAGAATATATAATTGGGGAAAGACAAAATGGCTTAAAGGATGAAGAAGTAAAGAAAAAGTTAAAAGCTAAATTAAAAGAATTATATAATAATAGAGAAATACTAGAAGAGTTATCGCAAGAAAATAGAGAAAGTATAGAAAAGTATGATGGTGGTAAATTAAAAGAAGAATTTGCTAACTATTTAGAATATGCTTTAAATGATAAGGTGGGTAAAGATGAGTGAGATAAAATTTACTTTTATAGTACCTAATTATAATAAGGGAGAATATATTAATGATTGCTTAGATAGTATTACTAATCAGACATATAAGAATTATGAAGTAATAGTCGTTGATGATGGTAGTACAGATGATAGTTTAGAGAAAGTAAAGAAATATAATAGTTTTAAAGTATTAAAAACTAATCGTCGTGGAGCTGGAGGTGCAAGAAATTGTGGCTTAAAGGAAGCGACGGGGGATTATATTATCTTTTTAGATAGTGATGATTATTTAACTAGTAATGAATCTTTAGAGAAACTTGTTAAAACGATTAAGGGTGAAGATGTTATTTTCTTAGATTTTACTAAGAAAAGAAGTACTGGGGAATTTGTCTATATGACAGAAGAAGATAAGTCATTAGAAGAAAGAATCGCAGATACGGAGTATTTAGGGTGTCCAACTAAATGTTTTAAAAGAGAACTATTAAAAGATATTACTTTTCCTGAATGTAAGAGATATGAAGATATTGCTTTTACTTTAACTGCTTTATGTAAAGCTAAGAGTTATACGAGTTTTAAAGAATCATTTTTTACTTATCGTATTGTGCCAAATAGTAATGTAACAGCACCGATAAGTGAAGATACCATGGTAGATATGTTAGAAGAATATTTAAAATTATATCGTTTAGCAATAAAGTATCCACAGCATAAAGATAGTTTAATGAAAAGATTAAAGGAAGCAAAGATTTCTTTAAGATTTGAAGTATTAGATCAGACGTTATTAACTGGTGTAAATAAATACCGTGAAACATTTTTATAGGCTTGTTTTAGAACAAGCTTTTTTGATGCTTATAAAGTATAGAAATCAATGATTAGATATGGTATAATTTTTGGTAATAGGTATAAAGATAAAGATGTTCTTCAGAGAAGAGGTAAATAGATGAATTATTTTGCTAAAAGTACAGATGAAGTATTAAAAGAATTAAAAAGTAAAAAGACAGGTTTAACTTCAGAACAAGTTAAAAGTAATCAAGAAAAATATGGTAAAAATGAACTACCACAAGCGAAACAAGATAGTATTTTTAAAATATTTATTTCGCAATTTTATAATCCAATTGAGATTATTTTAGTAGTGACCGTAATTTTATCTTTTGTCGCTCATGAAGTAGTTGATGCGATTGCTTTAATCTTTATTATTTTAGTTGATGTCTTAATGGGAACCTTTGAAGAATGGAAAGCTCGTAAAGATGCACAAAGTCTAATTAATATGATTAAAGTTACAACTAGAGTAATTAGAAATAATAAAGAGATAGAAATTGATTCTAGTGAAGTAACAGTAGGCGATATTATTGTTTTAGAAAGTGGAACAAAGATATCTGCTGATGCCCGTATTATTGAATGTCATAATTTTCAGGTTGATGAGTCAGCTTTAACGGGAGAGAGTGTTGGAGTAGTTAAAACTGCAGAAGAAATAAATAAGGAAGCAACACTAGCTGAACGTATTAATATGGTTTATGCCGGAACTGCAGTTATAACAGGTCGTGCACATGCAATTGTTACAGCAATTGGAACAAATACCGAAATAGGTCATATTGCTGATAAGGTAACTAATACGAAAGAAGAAAAGTCACCTTTAACGATTAGAACAGAAAAGTTTTCCAAACAAATTAGTATTATTATTGTTTTAATTGCGATTATTACAACAGTTATCTTATTAGTTAAGGGATATCCAACTAATGAGATATTTCTATGTGTTATCGCTTTATCAGTATCAGCGATGCCAGAAGGATTACCACTTGCTTTAACAATGGCTTTAACCATTGCTTCTAAGCGAATGGCTAAGAAGAATGTTATTGTAAAGAAATTAAATGCCGTTGAATCATTAGGTAGTTGTACAGTTATTGCTTCAGATAAAACGGGGACATTAACCGTGAATGAACAGACAGCTAAAATGATTGTAGCTAAAGATGGTTCAACATACGAAATAAGTGGAACTGGATATAATGATAATGGTAAAGTTACAGCAGTAGATAAAGCTAATATGGATAAAGCTTATGAAATTGCATTATTAGGGGCCTTAAATAATGAAGCTCATTTAGAGAAAAAAGACGATGAATGGGAATCATTTGGCGATTCAATAGATATAGCTTTTTTAAGTTTAGCTAAGAAAATGAAAATAGATGATATACCAGAAGTAGAAGAGATTATTCCTTATGAGTCAGAAAATCAATATTCAGCTGTTTTTTATAAGAAGAATAATGAACTATATTGTACAGTTAAGGGCTCTTTAGAAAAAGTTATGGCTTTTTCCGAAGAGAATCAAAAGTATCATAATCAAAATCAGGATTTAACTGGTAAGGGTTATCGTGTAATTGCGATAGCTGATGGTAAAGTAAAAGGAACGAGTAAAGAAGATATTAAAAAGTTAGACTTTAAGGGTATGGTTGCTTTTATTGATCCAATTAGAGTCGAAGTAAAAGATTCAATTAAAGAATGTAAAAATGCTGGAATTAAAGTAATGATGATTACAGGTGATCATCCACTTACGGCTTATGCGATAGCTTTAGATTTAGGTTTATGTAAAGATGCTTCAGAAGTAGCAACTGGTAAAGATGTCGCCAAATACCGTGAGATGGGTGAAGAAGCATTTGATGAGTTTGTTGGACATATAAGAGTATTTTCCCGTGTAACACCTATGGATAAATTAGATATTGTTAATTCATTAAAAAGACAAGGGGAGTTTGTGGCTGTTACAGGTGATGGTGTTAATGATGCACCAGCCATTAAGTCAGCTAATATAGGTATTGCGATGGGTAGTGGTACGGATGTAGCGAAAGAAACTGCTTCAATGATTGTGGCAGATGATAATTTTACCTCAATAGTAGCGGGTATTGAAGAAGGAAGAACTGCTTATAGTAATATTCGTAAAATAACTTTATTCTTATTAGGTTGTGGCTTTGCAGAAGTAGCATTCTTCTTACTTTCAATTGCCTTTGGTTATGATATACCATTAGTAGCTATTCAGTTATTATGGTTAAATATTGTAACTGATGGAATGCAAGATATAGCTTTATCTTTTGAAAAAACTGAAAAAGCGATTATGAAAGAAAAGCCACGTGATACTAAAGAATCATTATTTTCTAGAGACCTAATGATCGAAGTAATGATTTTAGGCATAACAATAAGTGTAACAGTATTCTTAGTATGGAAGTATATTATGGATAGAGGTACTAATATAACAACAGCACGTGCAATTATTATGATGTTAATGGTATTTATTCAAAATGTTAATGTTTTAAATTGTCGTAGTGAAAAAAGAACGGTGTTTAAAGAGTCATTACTAGATAATCCTTTAGTTTTAGTAACGGTTGTTGGTTCAATTTTATTACAAGTTGTTATAGCTGAAATACCTTTAACAGCTAGATTCTTAAAGGTAGCACCATTACCATTTAAAACAGTAATTAATTTATTATTATTGTCATTAATAGTAATAGCAGTGTTTGAAGTTTATAAAGTAATATATAGAGTAAAAGAAGGTAAGAAAAATGGATAATAATATTTTAGCGATTGGGGCGGTTTTAATTGGATTAGCCCTTTGTACAAGTGGTTTTAAAATTCAAAAGTTAATTATAATATTAGCTTGGTTTGCAATGGGGTATATGGTAGCTCAATATGTTCTTACTTATTTTGATTTAAGTAAACAAGTTAATATTATTATAGAAATAGTAGCGGGTTTAGTACTAGGATCTTTAGGATTTAAATTAGAAAAGCTGGCCGTATTAATTGCCGTGGCTTACTTAGTATATGGCTCTTTAAATATCCAGATTAATGGGTTAGATGCTAATATGATGTTAGTAGTAAGATTAGTTATTTCAGCTTTAGCAGGAATGTTAGCGACTTTCTTTATTAAACCAATAATGATTTTAGTTTCTTCACTAGCTGGGTCAGCAATTATTAAAGCTTATTTACCAGTTTTAATTACAATGAGTAGTAATGTTTTATCGATAGTTGTTTTAGTAGTTTTTGTACTAGGAATTATTATTCAATTCAAAACTAGTTAAGACAGATTATTCTGTCTTTTTAATTGGAGGATAGGAAAAGATGTTAAGAGAGTTCTTTGTTAATGAGCATCCTAAGTTTTTGTTTAAACAATTTGGTTTAATACATAATATATTTATTGGGTTAGTAGTAATAGTTTTAATTATTATTTATTTAAAAAGAAATAAAATTGCTAAAATACCAGTAAAGACCAGTAAAAGAATTTTAAAAATAGGAGCGATTATATTATTTATTAATATGCTTATTTTTACTTTTGGTAATTTATATTTTGGTAGTTTTGATTATAAAGAGCATTTACCATTACATTTATGTTTTATTGCTAATTATTTATTTATGTTTGGTATTTTGTTTAATAAAGAGAATATTTTAAAGATAACTATCTTTTTATCATTTATAGGGCCAATACCAGCTATTTTATGGCCGAATTTAGTTTCAACGATTGATAATTTTAATTTCTGGCAATATGTTATATCGCATCATTGTTTTATTTCCCTTAGTTTATTTTCTTATTATGCACTAAATTATCATGTTGAGTTTAAAAACTATATTCAAACCTTTATCTTAACTAATTTTTTAATGTTAATTATGTATCCGTTTAATTTGGCTTTTAAGACTAATTATATATTTTCAACGAAAATACCTGATAATGTAATGGTATTATATCCATGGCTTAAGTATTTTCCACCAATGTTAACCTTAGAAGTAACAGGATTAGTAATATCGGGTTTAGTATATTATTTTATTATTAAAAAAAGGAATCAAGAATTAGCTCTTTAAGTTGCTAATTCTTTTTATTTATGATAAATTATCTTTGCTAAAGAGGGTATTGGGATGAAAATACATAATGGAGAGATTAGAACATTAACAGAAGAACTTTATCTTTGGCAATTAGATGATTTAGTTAGTAAAACGGAAGCTAATATGCAAAAGATAAATAAAGAGAATAAAAAGAAAGCACTTATTGCTTTTGCGCCTTTTTCAATGGCAGTTTTAGCAAGTTTGTTACTTAAAGATTTAACGCCATTAGTTATTGGAACAATGTATGTTAGTGGTTGTGCTATAGCAGTTATGGTTAAGGATGTAGTAAAAGAAAGTAAAAGAATAAATTGTCATGATACTAATATTATCAAATTAAATGATGATGATCCTTATAATATATCTTGTTCTTTTTATAGTAGTAATGACTTTTTAAATGATGATATAAAGAATATGGCAAAGGAAAAAAGAAATGATGATGAACTATGGCCAGAGCCATTTGTCTTTTTAACAATAGATGATGTCAAGAAACGAATAAATTTTGAATATAATGTATTAAATAGAGTTTATAATTTACCACCAATTATGATAACTGATAGAGAGTGGGAAGAAATATATGCTTTGTTTGCTAGAAAAATTAATGATGATAATCAATTAGATGAGTTGTATGATAAAATTAATAGGACTTTAAGATTAACAATTGCTTATTGTTTATTAAGAAAAGCTAAACGAATAAGTTTAAAAGATTTTATTGGCGCTTTAGAGTATTTAGCTAAAGTAATTGGTGAAGTAAATTATCAAGAGATGGCTTGTGAACTTAGTGATCTTTTACCATCACCAGTAGTTATTGATATTAAACCGTTACTTAAAAAGAAATGGGAGAAAAATCTTTAAAAGGCCATATTAATTTTGTATAATAAAATATGAAAAGGGTGATTTTCTTGCAAAATTTATCTGATGGTTTAAAGAAACATGTTTTACGTAATTTCCTTATAATTTGTATTATCTTAGTTTTTACTGTAGTAGTAATTTTTGTGATGAATAAATGTAACTTAATTCCTAAGAAATATTATATGGGCAAAGACTTTGATATAAAAACTGTTTATAGTAGTGTTGATTTTGATAATGATGATATTGATGATTACTCAGACTTTTTATTAGGAGCTCGTCAAGATGCTGAAAATCATCCGACTTATATTAGTAAGTATTATGCTGATTCGTATCCACCAGATAGTGAAGGAGTTTGTACGGATGTGATATGGCGTGCTTTTAAAAATGCAGGTTATAGTTTAAGAGACATGGTCGATAATGATATTAAGATGCATCCTAGTGATTATCCTGATATTGAAAATAGAGATAAGAATATTGACTTTCGTCGAGTAAATAATTTAAGAGTATTTTTTAAAAGAAATGCGATTAGTTTAACTAATGATTATAAAAAGATAGCTGAATGGCAAGCGGGCGATATAGTCTTTTTAAATAATAATCATGTAGGAATGATATCTGATCGTCGTAATGAAAAAGGATATACATATATTATTCATAATGGTGGTCAGTTAAATAGAGAAGAAGATGTTATTACAAATTATAAGATAACAGGGCATTATCGTTTTGATGCTTCTAAACTTGATGAAAAACTTCTTATTCCGTTTAAATAAAACTTACTAAGAGAAAGAAAAAATGTTATAATATTAATACAACGAGTAGCTTAGGCGTAAGTCCAGTTGAGCTACTCGTCTTTTTAAGGAAAGGGGAGGTTTTATGTATAAAATAAATGATTATATTTTATATAAAAGAGAAGTATGTCAGGTTAGGGATATTAAAGAAAAGTATTTTCAAGATCGTGATTATTACGTTTTGACTCCCGTAAATGATGAATCGTTAACTCTTAAAGTACCAGTAGATGCTAAAGATATCCAAAATATTTTAACAAAAGAACAAGCTCTGGATATTATTAAAGCGATAAAAGATGTTAAGTGTATTAAGACAGATGAAAAGTCATTAGAGAATGTTTATAAAGAATTATTAAGTACACAAAATCCTTTGGATTTAGCTAAAATAATTAAAACTACATATATACGTAATCAAAATCGTTTAAATTGTGGAAAAAAGATTGCCGAAAAAGATAATAATTATTTTAATTTAAGTGAAAAATATTTATATACGACATTAGGGATAGCTCTAGATATGTCGTATGATGAGTGTAAAAAATATGTAATTGATTTTATTACAGAACAAGAAAAGGGGGAATAAATAATGGTAAATATTGATGAACAGATAAGCAAATTAAATTTATCTCCTGAATTAACTAAGAAATTAAAAGAAGCAAAAATTAATACTGTAAATGATTTATGGATTTTGAAACGTAAAGATTTAAAGGAACAAGGTTTTAATGATGTTGAGATAAAAAGTATGGTGATTGCTTTACAATTAGAGGGTTTAGATTTAAATAAAAAAATGTATAATTAAAAGAACTAGGATTCACTAGTTCTTTTTGTTTCATCTATTCGTTTATGATTAACAATCTTTTTTTCATCATATTTTATTAAATCAGCAGATGTTATATGAGTTTTTAATAGTTTGGAGATACCTGTTGATAGTTTATCTAACATTTCTAAAGAAGGATTTCGTCTTTTTTTCTCTAATTGGTTTTCGTATATTAAACTTGTGTCTAAAGCTTCGGCGAATTTCTCTTGAGAAAGTTTTGACAAATAACGATAATATTTTAAGTTTATAGCTAAAATATCATTACTCTTCAATAGAAATCACCTCACTTATTTAGGTATTTTTATTATATAGATTGCTCAAATAAATTTCTTTTATACAGGTATTATAAAAACTTGTTTGTTGAAATGAGATTTAATAAAAATAAAAAATAGACTTTATAAATTACATTTGGTAAAATATTACTAGGTGGGTGAGATTATGAAGTCGAAATATCTTGGTGGTTTAATGGGTTTTGTTATTGGGGATGCTTTTGGTGTACCAGTTGAATTTGTTTCACGTCATGAGTTACTAAAGAATCCTATTACAAAAATGACAGGTAATGGGACTTATAATCTACCAGCGGGAACATGGTCAGATGATACTTCAATGATGATTGCAACGATTGATTCAATTAATTCGAAACAAACCATAGATTTAAATGATATTGCACTTAAATTTGTAGCATGGAAAAATCATGCGACTTATACAGCTTTAGGTGAAGTGTTTGATATTGGTAGAACTTGTTTGCAATCAATCTGTAATTATGAAGAGAGCCATGATCCTTATACTTGTGGTTTAAGTGATATTAAATCAAATGGTAATGGTTCATTAATGCGTATATTACCAATTGCTTATTATGCCGTAGAGAAAAGATTAAAAGATAACGAAATCTTAGATGTTGTTCGTGATGTATCTTCTTTAACTCATGCGCATGAAATAAGTATAATGGGTTGCTATATATATGTAAGATATGCAATGTTTTTACTTAACGGAAAAGATAAATTTGCAGCTTATAGTATGATTAAGAGTATTGATTATTCGATGTTTAGTGAAGAAACGAGAAAAGTTTATGATCGTTTATTAAAAGATGATATTGCAAAATTGACAATAAATGATATCGCATCAACGGGTTATATTGTTGATACTTTGGAAAGTGCGATATGGGTTACTTTACAGAGTGAGAACTTTAAGGAAGCAATAATTGGCGCAGTTAATCTAGGTGATGATACGGATACGATTGGCGCTTTAACTGGTGGTTTATCAGGAATTATATATGGTGATGAATTAATACCTGAGGAATGGAAGAAAGCAATTGCTTGTCGAGAATATCTTTTAGATATTTTTGAAGAATTTTATGAAAATAATTATGAATAAAAATTAGAAAATATTCTAATTTTTTTAATGGTAAGAACAATTTGCATAAAATAACTTGTTTCTAACCTATATAAGGTTGAAAGGAGTTTTAATTATGTATAATCGTAAAGTTGAAATAGCAGGAATAAATACTAGTACTTTAAAAACATTAAGTAATGAAGAAATGATTGAGTTATTTAAAGAGATGAAGAAAGGAAGTAAAGAAGCTAAAGATAAGTTAGTAGAAGGTAATTTAAAATTAGTTTTAAGTATTTTAAAAAGGTTTAAAACTAATGCTAATAATATTAATGATATGTTTCAAATAGGTTGTATAGGTTTAATAAAGGCCATTGATAATTTTGATTTAAATTTAAATGTCTGTTTTAGTACTTATGCGGTATTTTTAATTAAAGGAGAAATATTAAGGGCTTTTAGAGATGAGACACCAATTAGAGTTAGTCGTAGTACTAAAGATTTAGCTTATAAGATATTAACTTATAAAGAGAAATATTATAATACTTATGGTAATGAACCTAGTAATGAGGAGATTGCTAAAGAATTAGGAATTGAAGAATATCTTATTTCTTATGCTTTAACATCTTTAAAAGAACCAATTAGTATTAATACACCGATATATAATGATGGTGGAGATACGATATATTTATCAGATCAAATAGCATCACCAGGGCCAGAGTATGATCGAGAAACTTTACTATTACTTAGAAAAGCTTTAAGTAAGTTAAAGAACCGTGAACGAAAGATAATTTATAGTCGTTATATAATTGGTAAGACGCAAACTGAATTAAGTGAAGAATTACATATTTCACAAGCTCAAGTATCAAGAATTGAAAAAACAGCTTTAGATAATATTAAAAGACTAGTGAAATAAAAAGTAACATATAATTAAGCAGGTGGTTATATGTTTTTATCAGATTTACAAAGTAAAGATATTATAAGTGTTAAAGATGGACGTAGAATAGGTAAAATAGTGGATGCAGAGATTAATAGTCAGGGAAGAATAATATATTTAATTATTGAAGAAAAGAAAACATGGCGTAAATTTATGATATCAACAGAAGATACTAAAGTATCTTTTGATGATATTTCTAAAATAGGAGAAGATGTAATTTTAGTTAACTTGTGATATAATTTAAGTGAGGTGGCCAAAATGAATAAGAAAATCTTAATTGTGGCATCAATCATTTTAGCACTGGATCAAATAAGTAAAATACTTGCTTCTATTTATTTGAAATTAAATAAGAGTTTAGTTGTTATACCTAATTTTTTTAATTTAACTTTATGTCATAATTATGGAGCAGCATGGGGAATTTTACAGAATTATAAAATTTTAATAATAATAGGGACTTTATTAGCAATTGTTTTAATTTATCATTTTATTTTTTGCTTTAAAAAAAATAAAAGAAATGATATGGCTTTTGGTTTATTAATTGGAGGATTAGCTGGTAATTTAATAGATCGTATAATATATGGATATGTAAGAGATTTCTTTGATTTTTATATATTTAAGTATGATTATCCAGTTTTTAATGTTGCTGATGTAGCGATAGTTGTTGGAATTTTGTTACTGATTTATGCGACAATTAAAGGGGAAGATGTAAATGAAGATAAAAGTTCTAAAGGAAGAAGAGAACGAAAGACTAGACAAGTATCTAGCAAGTAAAACAGATTATACACGTTCGGTGATTGCTAAAATGTTAGATAGTAATGATGTTTTAGTTAATGGAAAAGAAATAAAAGCTTCTTATAAGGTAAGAGAAAATGATGAAATAGATGTTACAGATAACTATATAAAAGAAGTAGATGTTACGCCGACGGAAATGAAGTTAGATATTGTTTATGAAGATGATGATTTAATGGTTATTAATAAACCTAGTGGTTTAGTAGTTCATCCTGGTAGTGGCAATCATGATAATACTTTAGTAAATGGTCTTATGTATTATACAGATTTTTTAAGTGATATAAATGGTGAAGAAAGACCAGGAATAGTTCATCGTATTGATAAAGATACATCAGGATTATTAGTGGTAGCAAAGAATAATAAAACGCATGCGATATTAACTGATTATTTTAAAAATCATGAAAATATTAAAAGAGAGTATATTGCTTTAATATGTGGGGAGTTTCCCCATGATTCAGCGACGATTGATGCACCGATAGGAAGAGATTCTAAAGATCGTAAGAAGATGACGGTTACAGATAAAAATGCTAAAGAAGCAATTACTTATATGAAAGTATTAAAAAGGTATAAAGGTTATACTTTGGTAAGTTTAGTATTAAAAACAGGGAGAACACATCAAATAAGAGTACATATGAATTATATTGGTTATCCAATATATAATGATCCGGTTTATAATACGAAGAAGGCAACAGAATTTGGTCAGTTTTTGCATTCAGCGAAGATTGATATGATTCATCCAATAACAAAAGAACATTTACATTTTGAATGTCCTTTACCAGAGTATTTTCAAAAGTTTATAGATTCATTAGAAACAAGTCAAAAATAAGATAAAAGATAAAAACAATATAGATTAAGTAAGGCATAGAGAATAATTTATATTTGTCGTAAGTTAGACGGATTTCGTAGCTTAAGAAAATAGTATTAATAAGTAAAATAAAGATATTTACTAAGCTAAATAAGTAGTCTTTATAATAAAAGAAGAAGACTAGAAAAGAAAAAGATAAGATAAAGTTAGAAATAACGAAAAAGAATAAATCGTTTTTCATCTTTTTTTCATATATAATATGACAGAATAAAAAAGATAATAAAAATAAAACTACGGCATATAAAATAACTAAGATATAAACCATTATTTCACCTCATAGTTAATCTTATTAAAAAAAAGATAAACTATGAATGAAATAACTTGCAAATATTTTACTTAACAGCTATGATATTGATTAAGCTTTACGAGTTAGAAAAATTATAATAAAATATTAGATAGGAGGAATCTTATGAGTACTATTGTAATGAACACAAAAGATGAAATAATCATGAAATTAGTTCATTATTTTATAACTGAAGGAAATTATAATCCTATTGTTGTTAACGGTGTTAAAGATGAAATATGGTTGGAAAATTCAGAAGGGCCATATCGTATCGTTAGAATAAATTCAAACAATATTTTTAATAAAGAACAATTAGAGTATGATAATTATAAAATTGAAAGTATTGTTAGACAGATAAAAAAGAAAACTTTTTCTTTTAATGTTAATACCTTAAATATTTTACTTGATGTTAATGAAGATTTAAAACTAGAGGGAACTAAGCACATTATGCCAGTTTCTTTAGATGGTACGGATTTAAATATTACGAATGAAGGAATTTTAGAGGCTTTTCCAAATATTAATGAAAAGTTATTAAAGGATACAAATGGAGTTGAATTAATATTGAATGTAACTAAAGATATAAATCAAAAAACGGAAAGAGATAATATAGTATATGAAAAAACTTTTAGACCAAAAAAAATAGTTGTTACTTATTTATTAATTGCTTTATGCGTTATTGTTTTTGGTTTGACTTGTTTAAAAGGTGGCAGTGAGTTCTTATTTGGTAGTGATAATCATTATATTGCGACTGTTTTAAGCCAAATGGGTGGCGATAATGTTAACTTAGTTAAGAATGGCGAAATATGGCGTTTATTTACTTCAATGTTTTTACATGCTTCACTTGTTCATTTATTAGTTAATATGTATTCGTTAAATATTTTAGGGCGTCAAATAGAAACGTTCTTAGGTAAAACAAAGTTTATTATTATATATTTAGTAAGTGGTTTATGTGGTAGTTTACTTTCAATTGCAACAATGGATAGCAATATTATTGCCGTTGGTGCTTCGGGAGCTATCTTTGGTTTAGCTGGATCATTATTGTATTTTGGTTATCATTATCGTACTTACTTAGGTGATGCTTTAAGAAGACAAATAATACCTGTTATTGTTATTAACTTGTTAATTGGTTGTATGATAAGCGGAATAGATAATTTCTGTCATGTTGGAGGCTTAGTTGGTGGTATCTTAATAACTATGGCTTTAGGAATAGATGGAAAATCTAAAAATTTTGAAAAAGTAAATGGTATAATATGTTTGTTAATATATGTTGTAGCCTTAGTATATTTAATATTCTTTAAATAGAAAAGATTCAATCGATTGATTGAATCTTTTTATATTTGACGATATAAACCAACTGCTTTACCTAGAATAGTACAATTGTCTAAAATAATAGGACTCATTGTATCATTTTCGGGTTGCAATCTAATGTGATCCTTTTCTTTATAGAATGTCTTTAAGGTAACATCACCATCGGGAGTCATAGCAACGACTATTTCACCATTACGAGCGACGTTTTGTTTTTGAACAATGATAATATCTCCATCATAAATACCTTTGTTTATCATTGATTCACCACTAGCTTTTAAAGTAAAGATTGTTTCTTTAGCTGGAATAATACTAGCTGGTAAAGTAAACCAGTCATCAGGGTTTTCAATTGCTTCGATAGGATTACCACAAGCAACTTTTCCAAGTAATGGAACTTTAACTAATTCTTCATTCTTTTTAGCATATTCATTTTCACCGACAATTTCAATTGTACGGAATTTAGAACTAGTTTTACGAATGCATCCAGCATCTTCTAGTTTTTTTAAATGCGAATGAACAGTAGCAGGAGATGATAAACCAAGGGCAGCACCAATTTCTCTAGTTGATGGTGGATAACCATGGTCAACGACATATTTTTTGACGTAGTTAAGAACATCTTCTTGTCTTTTAGTGATATTTTTTTCCATTTTATACCTCCAATATAATAATATCATATGGAAATAGAGAAGTCAAACAAATGTTTTTTGTTATAAAAACTTAGCTTGTAAAATAAAAATGTAAAAATACAAACATTTGTTTTGAAAATATATTGACACAAACAAATGTATGTAATATGATAGAGATGGTAAAGGGAGTGAGGAAAAATGAAACACAGTGAAACGATGAGAAATGTGGCAGGAATTATCGTTTTTTACCTAATATTAATATTAGGGGTTGTTGCTATTGATGCTCGAATGGAGGTTATTAACAACAATCAAAACATTGCTTCATTGGGGAATTAATATCAGGCAACTGATATTTTTTCTATTTTAAAACAAATTGTTTTAGTGTATAATCTATTAAAGAGGTTAAATATATGAAGAAAAGAATTTTACTAACTTATGCAATGTATGGTAATGGTCATAGAGCGATTGCGGAATATATTCAAAGTTATTTTAAAAAACAAGATCCTGAGTTAGAGATTCTTGCGATAGATATATTAAAGTATTCAACCCCTATATTAGGTCGATTAAGTCAGAAAGTAACTGATTTTTTCTTATTAAAATTTCCTTTTGGGTGGTCGATTATATATGATATTTTTGATACAAAGTTAAGTGCAGCTATTGCTAATCATACGAGTATGAGCTTATTTAAGAATAAAAGAATGAAGAAAATTATAAGTGATTTTAATCCAGATATGACAATATCAACGCATTTCTTTGGTAGTAGCTTAATTGAATATTACAATCGTAAGGGTGTAATTAATTCGAAGTTAATTACTGTTGTTACGGATTATGAAGCACATAGTTTATGGCTTCGTGGTTATAAAAATGAACAAGCGATTTTTGTTGGTGATAAAGATGAAGTTAATTACTTAGTTAAAAAAGGGGTTAAAAGAAGTATTATTAAACCATATGGTATACCTATTCATCCAACAACAAGTGTTGACTTTGATGTAATTAAAGCGACAGAAAAGTATGGCTTTGATGGAACAAGACCTATTTGTTTGTTCTTTGGTGGTGGAGGTAATGGAGGAACGCATTCTCTTCCTTATATTCGTAAAATCATTAAAAGTAATTTAAATATTGATTTTATATATGTCGCTGGTAAGAATCAAGCTGCCAAAGAAAAAGTTGATAAGTGGATAAAAGAATATGATGTGAAAAATATGAAGACTTTGGGATTTGTAAATAATGTTCCAGAATTATTACAAATATGTGATTTTGTGGTATCTAAACCAGGGGGAGCGCAAACTACTGAAAGTTTATATTTTAAAAAGCCAGTTATAATGATAAATTGTAGTGGTGGTCAAGAAGTTGGTAATATTAAATATTTTGAAAAGCATGGTTATGGTAAAAGATTTAGAACGTCTTTTATGTTTAATAAGTTTATGCAACGCGTTTCTGATAATCCTAATGTAGTTTTAGACATGCAAAAGAATATGGCTTCTAATACTAATGATAAAGCAATGGAAAAGCTTTATGAGGTAGCAATTAAGTGTTTAAAAGGGAAGTAATTCGTTACTTCTTTTTTGTTTACTAATTGTAAAAAATTGGTATAATTAAGAATAGGAGAGTGATGTTATGAACCCTGATGCAACTCATTCATTAAATAGCTTGAGAATTTTAAGTGTAGATATGATTTCGTATGCGAAAAGTGGTCACCCTGGAATTTGTTTAGGGGCAGCACCAATTATATTTTCAGCATATGTAGATAATATGAATATATATCCTAGTGATCCAAAATGGCCAAATAGAGATCGCTTTGTAATGAGTGCTGGACATGGTTCAGCATTATTATATGCCATGCTTTTTATGGCTGGTTATGATATATCAATTGATGATTTAGTAGATTTCCGTAAGATAGATTCTAAGGCACCTGGTCATCCAGAGTATGGGGTTACACCTGGTGTTGAAACTTCAACTGGCCCTTTAGGTCAAGGATTTGCTAATGCGGTTGGAATGGCAATTGCGGAAAAGTATTTGGCGACTTTGTTAGAAGAAGAATTACCAAAACAAAAATTAATTAATTATTATGTATATGCTTTAGTTGGTGATGGGGACTTGATGGAAGGAATTACTAATGAAGCGGCTTCACTTGCTGGAACTTTAGGTTTAGATAATTTAATTGTTTTGTATGATTCAAATGATGTTACATTAGATGGAGAACTTAAGAAAGCTAATACGGAAAATATTATTCAAAAATTTATTACAATGGGTTGGGAAGTAGATTATGTTCCTGAAGGAAATGATCTTCGTGAAATAGATAAAGCATTAGCAAGAGCCAAAGTAAATAAAAAGCCAACTTTAATAGAGATAAAAACAGTTATTGGTCGTGGCTCTTATTATGAAGGTAAGAATTTAGTCCATGGTAAGCCTTTAAATAAAGATGATATGATTAATATCAGGAAAAAATATAATATTGCAACTAATACGATGGAAATTACGGAAAATGCAGTTAAATATGTTAGAGAAAATATTAAGAATCGTACAGAACATAATTATAAGAGTTGGAAAAGTTATTTTGAAAGTGTTAAGAGGAGTGAACCTAGTGAAAATTTAAAGAAACTTTTAGATTTTATTGAAACGGGAGAAGTAAATATTCCTTTTAGTAGTGCTAATTTTAAAATTCAAAATAATTATAGTGAAGAGTTACGTGAATCTAATTCAAAGATGATGAATATTATAAGTGATCGTAATAAGTTGTTTTTGGGTGGTAGTGCCGATTTAGCTAATTCATGTCATACAGGATTACTTAAAGAAATTGATTTTAGTCGTAAAGATAATATGGGACGTAATATCAATTTTGGTGTTCGTGAACATGCAATGGGAGCAATTTTAAATGGAATGGCTTTATCTGGACTTCGTGTATTTGGTTCGACTTTTTTAGTCTTTTCGGATTATTTAAAACCAGCAATTAGAATGAGTGCGTTAATGAATTTGCCAGTTACTTATATTTTTACACATGATTCAGTAACCGTTGGTCAAGATGGACCGACTCATGAACCTGTAGAACAATTAGCAATGTTAAGAACAACTCCTAATTTGACGGTATTGCGTCCAGCGGATATTAATGAAGTTATTGGTTGTTGGGATTATATTTTAGCTAATAAGAAGCCGGTGGCTTTAGTTTTAGCCAAAGACGAAGCCCATATCTTAGATGGTACAGATGGCGAAAGTGTTAAAAAAGGTGCTTATATTGTTCGTAGGGAATCACAAAGATTAGATGCCGTTTTGGTAAGTACAGGAATTGATTTAACAACAACTTATTTAATATGTGAAGAATTACGTACCAAAGGTATAGATACAAGATTAGTATCAATGCCTTCAGTAGAAGTCTTTTTAGAACAAAGCAAAGAATATCAAGAATCAATTATTCCACGTCAAGCGAAGGTCTTTACAGTTGAAGCTAGTTCAACGCTACCATGGTATCGTTTTGCTTCACCAGATTGTGCAATTGGTATAGATACATTTGGTTATAGTGGTCGTAAAGATGATGTTTTAAAGAAGGTTGGTTTTGATTACGATTCAATAATGAATAAAATAGTTGAAAATCTTCATAAAAATTAATTTCGACATATTTAATCACCAATAAGAGATATATTCTTATTGGTGATTTATTTATGCGTACATATTATGTTTTTAAAATTAAACAGTCATATTCTGATTTAACTAAGAATTATCCTTATAATTTATATAAAGCCTTAGAAAATATTTATTATCTTAATAATGATCAAGTGAAAATAGCTTATAATTTTTTTGAACAGATTAGAGATTATTTTAATAAAGATAGTCTAGATTATAATTTATATGCGTATTATAAAAATAAAGATAATTATAGTAAGATAAATTATACGCATATGATATATGATTATTTTAGTAAAGAGAAGACAAAGTTAATAATTAATAAATCATATCTCTATATTAGAACAACAAAAGAAATGCCTTCTTTTTTAAAAGTATTACCCAAAAAAGATAACTTATTTGTTTGTGATTTTGTTAATAAAGACTATTTTTGGTTAGAAGAAATGTAATTAGTATTGTTAAAAGAGGGATTATTTAGTAAAATAAACATACAAGGAGGGTGATTATGGCACCACTATTAGTAGATATATTACAAGTTGTTGTTGGTCTTGTTATTGGATTAGTAGTTGGCTTTTTTGTTGCTCGTCATGTTTTTAAGAAACAAATTGAGCAAAATCCACCAATTAATGAAAAGATGATTGAAGCGATGATGAGCGGAATGGGAAGAAAACCTAGTCAAAAGCAAGTAAGACAAATAATGCAGCAAATGAATAAATATAGATAGCAACTTTATTAAGTTGTTTTTTTTATGAAATATTGTTGTCAAAAGGAGTATAATTGTGGTATTCTTATATATAGAATAATAAGAGGTGTCATATGAATTTACTTAGTATTATAGACAAATTATATGAAAATGATAATTTTGCAACAATTTTAATAATTGCAATTATTGTTTTAGTAGTTTTATTTGTTATAGTTCTTATTTTAGGAATAAGAGATGCTAAAAAAAGTAGTGAGCCTAAAAAGATTAAAGAAGAAGATGTTAAAGATATTACTTTTGAGCCAGAGACTAAAGAACGAACGGAAAAAGAGGATGTTACTTTTGAAAAGCCTGTTTTAACAAAGAACCTTGAAGATTTTAGAAAAAATTTCGAAGAAGAAATTGAAAAAAATCAGGATGTTGAAGTAAGAACATCAAAACATAATACTTTAAGTGAAGCAACAAAACCAGTTAAAATATTAGATATTAATATTATTGAAGATACAGCAGTAATATCACCAGTTAGTGATATTGATGATAGTGATAAAGAGGAAAAAATTGTTACAAAAGATGTTTTAAAAGAAGAAATCTTTAAAGATAAGAAAGAAGATACGCCGGTAATAATAGAAGATGAAGTTGATCCAATAGTAATTAATGAAGAACCTGCACCTAAAGAAGTTAAGCATGAAGAAGTAAAAAAAATAGATAAACCTATTAAAGAAGAAGTAACTACTAAAAAGCAAGATGATGAAGTAAAAATAGATGATAATAAATTGCATCTTGTCGATGATGATGAATTTTAGAAAATGCCGTAAATAGGGGCTTTGTTGACATTTTAAACTGTCAAAGCTCTTTTTTTTTGATTGTAATTTATGTTATACTAACTATGGTGAATTATATGGCAACAGTAAATAATAAATCTTATGATGCAACATCTATAAAAATATTAGAAGGATTAGATGCAGTACGTAAAAGACCAGGTATGTATATTGGTTCAACTGATAAGAGAGGTCTTCATCATTTGGTTTGGGAAATTGTTGATAATGCTATTGATGAAAGTATTAATGGTTATGGTGATTATATTAAGATAACAATTAATAAAGATGGATCAGTAACAGTTGAAGATCATGGTCGTGGGGTACCTACAGGAATGCATGAAAGTGGGCATACTACACCAGAAGTAATATATACGATTTTACATGCTGGTGGTAAGTTTGAAGAAGGTAGTTATAAGGTTTCTGGTGGCTTACATGGAGTTGGGGCTTCAGTAGTTAATGCATTATCTAAATGGATGAAAGTTGTTATTTATCGCGATGGTGCTATTCATAGTATTAGTTTTGAAAATGGGGGACATGTTAAAGAACCTTTAAAGAAAATTGGTACAACTAATAGAACCGGTACTACGGTAACTTTTATGCCGGATCCAGAAATATTTAAAGCAACTAGTTTTTCTTTTACAACAATAACGGAAAGAATGCAAGAAAGTGCGTTTTTACTATCAGGTATTACAATTGAAGTAGAAGATGAAGAGAATAATCGTAATGTTAAATATCACTATGAACAAGGTTTAACTAATTTTGTAGAATATATAAATGAAGGCAAAACAGTTTTACATAAAGTTATTAATTTTAATGGAATTAAACAAGGTATTGAAGTAGATATTGCTTTACAATATCAAGAAGGATATAACGAAAATATTTTAAGCTTTGTTAATAATGTTAAAACTAGTGATGGTGGTTCACATGAAACAGGTTTTAAATCAGGTATTACAAAAGCTTTTAATGACTATGCGAAAGAAAATAATATTTTAAAAGGTAAAGATGCTTCTTTTGAAGGATCAGATGTTAGAGAAGGTTTAAGTGCCGTTATTAATCTTAAGATACCAGAAAATTTATTACAATTTGAAGGTCAAACTAAAGGTAAGTTAGGAACACCGGAAGCCCGTACGGTAACGGAACAAATTACTTATGAAAATATGAAGTTCTTCTTAGAAGAAAATAGAGAAATTGCTGTGACGATTGTGGAAAAAGCTTCAAGAAGTAAGATAGCTCGTGAAGCAGCACGTAAGGCACGTGATGCAGCTCGTCAAGGTAAAGGTAAAGAAAAGAAAGATAAAATATTAAGTGGTAAGTTAGCGAAAGCGACAGGTAAAGATGCTAAAGTAGCTGAATTATTCTTAGTCGAAGGAGATTCAGCTGGTGGTTCAGCTAAAACGGGACGTAATCGTGAAACACAGGCTATCTTACCTTTAAGAGGTAAAGTATTAAACTGTGAAAAAGCATCAAGTAATGACATTCATAATAACGAAGAATTAAATACTTTAACATATGCGATAGGGGCAGGCATTGGCAATGAATTTGATCCGACGGAATCTAATTATGGTAAAGTAATTATTATGACTGATGCCGATGATGATGGGGCTCATATTCAAATACTTTTATTAACTTTCTTCTATCGTTTTATGCGTCCATTAATTGAAGCAGGAATGCTTTATATAGCTAATCCACCATTATACGCGATAGATTATGGTAAATATAAAGAATATGTCGCAACAGATGAAGAACTAGAAGAAAAGAAAAAGACGATTAAACAGTCTTATAAAGTTCAAAGATTTAAAGGTCTAGGTGAAATGGATGCTGATGAACTTTATGAAACAACAATGAATCCAGCAACGAGAAGTTTAATAAAAGTAAGTATTACTGATGCAGCTTTAGCAGAAAAGAGAGTATCAGTTTTAATGGGTGATAAAGTAGAGCCACGTAAAGAGTGGATAAATGAAAACGTTGATTTCACATTAGAAGATGACTTTAGGAGGTAATCAAGATGGCAAAAGCAAAAGAAGAGAAAACAATTATTGAGAAAATCTATGATTATACTTTAGAAGACATAATGGGTGATCGTTTTGGAAGATACTCTAAAAGTATTATTCAAGATCGTGCGTTACCGGATGTACGTGATGGTTTAAAACCAGTTCAAAGACGTATTTTATATACGATGTGGGAAGATAAAAATACGTTTGATCATCCATATCGTAAATGTGCTAAAGCAGTTGGGGATGTAATGGGAAAATACCATCCACATGGTGATTCAAGTATCTATGGTGCGATGATATATATGTCACAAGCTTGGAAGATGCGTGAACCATTTATTGATATTCATGGTAATAATGGATCAATTGATGGTGATGGACCAGCTGCTTATCGTTATACCGAGACAAGACTTACTAAGTTAGCACAAATGATGCTTAAAGATATCAATCGTAATGCAGTTGAAATGACATTAAATTATAGTGATGAAGATTTAGAACCAACAGTTTTACCAGCTTATTTTCCAAACCTTTTAGTAAATGGTTCAACTGGTATTTCAGCTGGTTATGCAACTAATATTCCACCCCATAATTTAGGGGAAGTAATAGATGCAACAATCCATCGTATTGATAATCCAAATTGTCGTTTAGATACAATTTTAAATATTATCAAAGGACCTGACTTTCCAACTGGTGGAGTAGTTGAAGGTAAAGAAGGTTTAATTGAAGCTTATTCAACTGGTCGTGGTAAAGTTGTAGTTAAAGCTAAAACGGAAATTGTTAAAGAACGTGGAATTCATCAAATTATTATTCATGAAATACCTTATGATGTTTTAAAAGAACAATTACGTAAAAAAATAGAAGATATTAAAATAGATAAAAAAGTAGATGGCATAGTTGATGTGGTTGATGTTTCTGATAAAGAGCATATGGCCAAGATTATTATTGAACTTAAAAAGGAAGCTAATGCTGAATTAATTTTAAACTATTTACTTAAAAATACAGAATTACAAATAAACTATAACTTTAATATGGTAGCGATAGTTAATCGTCGACCTAAACAAGTAGGAATCTTAGAAATCTTAGATGCGTTTATTGCTCATCAAAAAGATGTTATTTTAAGACGTACAAGATTTGATTTAGAACATGCTAAAGCACGTTTGCATATTGTTGAAGGTTTACTTAAAGCAATAGATGTTTTAGATGAAGTAATTAAGACGATTAGAGCTTCAAAAAATAAAGCTGATTGTATTGTAAATTTAGTTAAAGAATTTGATTTTACAGAAGAACAAGCAACAGCAATTGTAACAATGCAATTATATCGTTTATCTAATACAGATATTAATCAATTATTAGGTGAAAAAAGCGATTTGGAACGTATGATAGAGTTCTTAAATTCAATATTAAATGATGAAAATATCTTAAAACGTCAAATGAAGATTGAGATTAATGAAATTAAGAAAGAATTTGCTAATCCTCGTCGTACGGAAATTCGTGATGAAGTTGTCGAAATAAAGATTGATGCAATGGATATGATTGCGAAAGAAAATGTTATTGTTGTAGCAACTAATGATGGTTATGTTAAACGTATTCCATTAAAATCTTATGTTAGTGCTTCTGGTGAACAAACTACGTTAAAACCTGGTGACTTTATAAGAGGTATATATAGTACAACAACTTTAGATACATTATTAATGTTTACTAATTTAGGACATTATTTATATGTTCCAGTTCATGAAATAGTAGAAACTAAGTGGAAAGAACTAGGCAAACACATTAGTAATTTAATTCAAATTGGCGCGGAAGAAAAAATTATTTCTGCAATGATTTTAGACAATAAACAGACTAATGTTATTATGACGACACGTAATGGTATAACTAAACGTACTAATTTAGAAGATTTAATAGTTAGTCGTTATACGAAACCAATTAATGCAATGAAGTTAAAAGATGGTGATGAATTAGTTTCAGTATGTCCAGATAATGGTCGAGCTATTTTTGTAACAAAGACTGGTCGTTATATTAATATTGATGCTAATGAAATACCACTTGTAGGAGCTAAAGCATCTGGTGTTAAAGGAATTAATGTTAAAGATGATGAAGTTGTTACTTGTCTTTCACCAACTGATAGTGATGAATATTTAGCAGTATTTACAAATAAGAGTACGGCAAAGAGAATTAAGATGAGTGAACTGGAAGAAATGAATCGTGCGAAAAAAGGTAGTATGTTAATTAAAAAAGTTAAATCAACTAATTATGAAGTACTAAATGTATTAGCAGTTAATATGCGTGATACAATTGGTATTAAAACAGATGGTGAATTTAACGAAATAAAAGCTTCAGAATTACCAATTATGGATTTATTATCAACGGGAAGTACAATTTGTAAAACAGCTTTAGAAGATACATTTAAAGTAGCTGAAGTAAGAGAATGTAAGTTAGAATTAAATGATAATAGTGATAATAAAGTTGTGGCTAAAGATGAAGGAGAAGTAGAAACAGAAGAAACGACAAAATCAGAAGAATTAACCATTGATGATTTTATTGATGATTTTAAATTATAGACAAAAAATCACTTATTAAACATAAAATTTAATAGGTGATTTTTTTATGGCAAAAGAACAATTTAAAGAGTTTGTTAAAACAAAGCCAGAGTTAGCTACTTATGTGGAAAATAATGAAATGACATGGCAAAAGTTTTATGAATTATATGATTTGTATGGGGAGGATGAAAAAATATGGAGTAAGTATAGTAAAAAAGATGAGAAACCAACAAAGAAAATAGCTGATTATATGGAAAAGTTTGATCCAGATGCTTTACAGAAACATATCGAAAATGCGCAGAAAGCTTTAGATATTTTTAGTGAATTAGCAACCAAGACAACCGAAAATATAAATAATAATGTTAAACCAGATATTGCAAGACCATTATCGAAATTTTTTGGTGATTAAAATGGAAAGAATAGTATTAGAAAATTTACAAAAAGATAAAATGATGGATTATTTAAAAGAAAATTCGTACTTTATAAAAGATTTAAATCGTAATCCTAATTTTTATAATGAATTTAAGAAAATAATTAAAGAAAAATATAATTTAAGATTAAGTGATAAAGTGTCTAATTTTATAGATGATATGGAAGTAGTTAGTAGTATTATAAGTACTTTAGAATAATATTGTATTTTATTGGTCTTTATATTAAAATATGTATAGAATATATGGTGATAATATGGATAAATATAAAGACAAAATTAATTTTTCAAAACTTGAAATACTATGTATGGTTGTTTTAGTAGCTTGTTTTGTATTAGGAGGAGTAGCTATTGTAACATTAGCAACTAATAATCAAAAAACAATTAATTTAAAGCAAGAAGCTAATTCAATTATTGAAGCAGCTAAGATAGCTTATAATAATTACTCTCATTTGAATAATACAGAGTATATTGTAACTAGTAACAATGGGGAAAGTAAGGGAATGTGTATTACCTTAGATGGTTTAGTTAATAATGATTTTACAACTAAAACATATGATAATTGGGATGGATATGTTGTTGTAGAAGAAAAGAATAATAATTTCTTTTATAGTATTTGGTTAACTGATAAAGAATATGTTATTGCTGGTTATGAAGCTAGTAAAATTGATGATTTAAAATTAAATAAAGGAATTACTAAATTTGATCAAGAAGAATTTGCGCATAGTGTTCGTAAAGAATTTGCTAGTACAAGTACTGATAAGGGCGGTACTGGTAATAAATATTCAAGTAAGTGTCTAAGTGAAAAGATAGAATAATCTATCTTTTTTTGTTATAATTTACTTTAGGTGATTTAAATGTTAATAATTGGTAGTCATGTGTCTTTTGGAAAAGATCAAATACTCGGTTCATTAAAAGAAGCTTTAAGTTATAAGGCGAATACTTTTATGTTTTATACTGGGGCACCAACTAATACAATTAGAAAAGATATTGAAACTAAATATATAGATGAAGCTTTAGCTTTAATGCAAGAAAATAATATAGATATTAATAATGTTGTTTGTCATGCTCCATATATTGTTAATTTAGGTAGTAAAAAAGATTTATCTAAGTATGAATTTAGTATTAATTTTATTCGTAATGAGCTTAAAAGATGCGATGAAATGCAGATTACGAAAATGGTTTTACATCCAGGTAATGCCGTTGATATAACTAAAGAAGAAGGTTTAAAGAATATTGTTGAAGCTTTAAATACAATATTAGATGGAACGACTAAATGTAAGATATTACTTGAAACGATGGCTGGTAAAGGCAGTGAATGTGGTTGTACATTAGATGAAATAGCTTATTTAGTTAAGAATACTAATAGACAAGAACAAATTGGGGTTTGTTTAGATACTTGCCATTTATTTGATGGCGGTTATGACATAAGTGATTTTGATGCTTTCTTAGATGAATTTGAATCTAAAATAGGTTTAGATAAAATAGGGTGTATTCATATAAATGATTCAAAGAATGTTTTAGGTTCACATAAAGATCGTCATGAAAATATAGGAATTGGAAATATTGGTTTTAATAACTTAATTAAGATTATTTATCATGAGAAGTTAGAGAATGTTCCTAAAATATTAGAAACACCTTATATAGGGGAGAATGATGAAGATAAGGAACGTATATATCCACCATATCGTTTTGAAATTGAAATGATTCGTAATAAAGAATTTGATCCTGATTTTAGAAATAAGATAAGAGCTTATTACAAGAAGTAAGAAATTACTTCTTTTTTATTAATTTTATTCACAAACAAATGTATTATGATATAATAACATTAATCAAAGGTGATATTTATGGAGAATTTATTTAGTGAATTAGATAATGAAGTATATAAACCTTTAGCGGAGAAAATGCGTCCTCAGTCTTTAGATGATTTTATTGGGCAAGAAGAAGTAGTGGGACCTAATTCACCTTTAAGAGAAATGATTGAAAATGATTTAGTTACATCAATGATCTTTTGGGGACCACCAGGGGTTGGTAAAACAACTTTAGCTAAAATAATTGCTAATAAAACTAATTCAGTTTTTAAACAATTAAGTGCAGTTACTTCTGGAGTTAAAGATATTAAAGAAATAATTACAGAAGCAGAATTTAATAAAGTTAGTGGTAGAAGGACAATTTTGTTTGTTGATGAAATTCATCGCTTTAATAAAGCGCAACAAGATGCTTTTTTACCATATGTTGAAAGTGGCGATATTATTTTAATTGGAGCGACAACAGAAAATCCTTCTTTTGAAGTTAATAGCGCCTTACTTTCAAGAACTAAAGTCTATGTTTTAAATAGTTTAACAGAAGAAGATATTAAGAAAGTCTTAATAAATGCTATAACTAAAGAAAATGAAAATAATTCAATAAAAATAAGTATTAAGGATGATGCGTTAAGTGCGATTGCAACTTTAAGTAATGGCGATGCAAGAAATGCTTTAAATACTTTGGAAAATATTTTAAATGTTACACCGGTTAAAAGTAATAAAAAAGAAATTACTAAAGCTTTAATTTCGAAAATGGTTAATAAAAAGACGTTCTTATATGATAAAAAGGGTGAAGAACATTATAATTTAATATCAGCTTTACATAAATCAATGCGTAATAGTGATCCTGATGCGGCTTTATATTATTTAGCACGTATGTTAGAAGCTGGGGAAGATCCTTTATATGTTGCTCGTCGTTTAATTCGTTTTGCTTCAGAAGATATTGGTCTTGCTAATCCGAGTGCTTTAGTTCAAGCTACTTCGGCTTATGAAGCAGCTCATTATAATGGAATGCCTGAATGTAACGTTAATTTGGCACAAGCTGTGGTTTATTTAAGTGTTTCACCTAAATCAAATTCATTATATACGGCTTATGAAGCAGTTAAAAGAGATGCGATTGCAACTGCTGATGTTAAAGTACCATTAGATTTACGTAATGCAGTTACTAAGTTAGATGGTGAATTAGGATATGGTGCTAACTATCAGTATGCGCATAATACAGAGAATAAAATAACTAATATGCAGTGTTTACCTGATGAATTAAAAGATAAGAAATATTATCATCCATCAAGTATTGGTAAAGAAAAAGGGATTAAAGAAGAATTAACACGTATTGAGCAGATAAAGAAAAGTATAAAATAAATTTTTCTCTTCAAAATAGAATTCTAGTAAAACTAGAATTTTTTAAATTTAGTTCTCGTAAGTCTAGGTTGTTAATTGTCAAAAATTAGTTTAATTTGGAAAGAGAAAGGAGAGTGAGATAGTGAAAAAAGATTTTAAAATGAAAATAGTTATGGTAATTATATTATTGGTTGGAATTTTAATTGGGGTTGGGGCGACCGTATTAGTTTATAAAGTAGTTGATAAAGAAAAGAATAGTATAAAAGAAAATGATACAGAAGAAAAATTTAAACTAGATGAAAATCCTTATACACTTCAAGAACTCTATGATATAACGGATAATCCAGAAAAGTATTATGAACTTAATAATGCCCGTATTACGGATTATAATATTGTTATGTTTCACTTTTATGATTATTTTACGAAAGATACACCGGTTAAAGTGGCAACAAAATGTGAGACAAATGAAAGTTATAAAGTGACTAAAGTTTTAGAAACCGAATATATAGATTATTATGAGTATTTAAGACGAATGGAAAGTGCCTATAAATATGAAGAAATGATAAAAGAAGTAGCGGATAAAGATGGAGTAGATCCATATTCTTATTATTCTTTTAGATATTTTATTGAAGATTTAATATATCCATATTCGGCTAAAGTAGTTAAAGATTAAAATAAAGGAAGGAAGATAAGATGAAAGATAAAATAGATATTGGTAAACTTATTAATGAAGCGAGAAAAGCAAAAGGTATTACTCAACAAGAGTTAGCGGATAAGTTAAAGATAAGTGATAAAGCTATTAGTAATTGGGAAACTGGTAAGAATCTTCCTGACTATGAAATGATTAAAAGAATTGAAAAAATTTTAGACGTTGATATTTTAGAACAGTTAGAAAATAAAAAAAATAAATTGAAGATTAAAATTCTGTGGTTAGTAATTGCCAGTTTGGTTATGGTTATATTATTTTCATTTATATTTTTAATAAATAATTATGATAAAGCTAAGGTTTATAAAATTGTTTTAGATGATGAATATTATAGTTTAGAAGATAGTTATCTAATAATTACCAAAGATAAATTATGGTTAAATATGGGTGAGTTTAAAGTAATTGATTATCCATTACAACCAGAATTTAGTTTAACTTTATATTATGAAAATGAAGATAGTAAAGAAGAAATAGTAAAAAAAAATAAATATAATTATGTAACAATAGGAGAAAGTAAAAATAATAAGTTAAGTTTATATAATGTTTTAGTAAATAATAAAGATAATTTATATATTGAAATAAGTTATAAAGATTATATGGGAGAAACTAAAGAAAATAAGATTAAACTTAAATTAATAGAAGATAATAAAGATAGTATAAACCAAGTAGATAATAATCTTATTAAATATTTAAAGGCGAACGGATATCAAGAAATGGATAAGCAAATATATAAAAAAGTTTATGATAAAGGAATCTTCTTTTGTGATATAAATGATAAAAAAATATATTATCAAGGTAATGATGATGATAAAGAGTATTATGCTATTGGTTACGATAAATATAGGCATAGAGTAAATTATGTTGTATTCGTTGATGGTAATGTAACGGAATATGATATTAAAGGGGAAAGTCAAAATATTAAAAATGAAAATAATTATAAACTTATTCATGATATGGTAATTACGGAAGGAAAAAAACTAGGTTTGTTTAGTTAAAAAAAATTAGAGTTTGGCACTCTAATTTTTCGTTATAAATAGTTTCGATATTTGATGGAGTATTCTTTAATAAGTTTTTTAATCTTAGTAAAATTTTCTTCACTATAATGACTTTTATATTTATTGATATCGAAGATACCATGATTAGATAAAATACTTTGCCAATTTTTCTTAATGAATTCATAAGAGAATTCTAGTTCTTCAGGACTTAAATAAATATCTTTGGTAATAGCTAAGTTATTTAAATCATGGATAGTTAAATTATTTATATATCTTTCAATTAATACAAACATCTAATCACCTATAAATATTGTATGATAAATGAGCTTTTTTTAATACTAATAATGGTGAGTTTATGAAAAAAATCTATTATATTTTAATTTTTACTTTAATAGCAGTTATAGTGGCTAGGTATACATATATTGCTTATGGTAAATATGATTATTACTATGAAAAGTATTTGAATGCAACTAATAAAATAGTTTATGGACTTAATGCACCAAGAGGAAGGATATTAGATCGTAATGGGAAGGTACTTGTTGATAATAAAGGAATTAATACGATTGTATATCATAATTTAGATAATATTGATACTTTAAGTGTAGCTCGTACTTTATTGACGATTTTAGATGATGTTCGTGAAGCAGATGTTGATAGTCAAAAGAATTTTTATTTAAAATATAATGAAACTGATAATTTGTTAACGAAGGAAGAAAAAGAATTATATGCAAGAAGGAAATTAAGTACAACAGAAGTTGAAGAAATAAAAAAAGAGAGATTAGATAAATACTTAGGTTATAGTAAAGAGGAAAAACAGATAATATATTTATATTATTTACTTAATAATGGGTATTATTATGATAGTAAGATTATTGAGAGTAATGTTTCTGATAAAGTATGTGCTTTAGTAAATGAAAAGAATATTAATGGGCTTAATTGTGAATATACAACAGAAAGAATATATCTTTATGATACTTTGAATGATATATATGGTAAAGTAGGAAAGATTACTAAAGAAAATAAAGATTATTATTTAGGATTAGGTTATTCGCTTAATGATATGGTTGGTTTAAGTTATTTAGAGAAAGAATATGATGAATATTTAAAGGGAGAAAAAGCTAAGTATTTAGTAAATGATGATAATACTTTAACTTTAATTAGTTCAGCTAAACAAGGTAGTGACATATATTTAACTATAGATATAGATTTACAACTAAAGATAAATGAGATATTAAAGAAGTATTTAGATAAAAGTAAGAATTATAAGTATACAAAATATTATAATACTTCATATGTAATTGTTAGTGATCCAAATACAGGAGAGATTATTGCTAGTACGGGACTTAGTAAAGTAAAAGATAGTTATCATGATGTTACAACTAATATTTTAACTTCGTCTTATACAGTGGGATCAGTAGTTAAAGGAGCTTCACATACGGTTGGGTATCAAAATGATTTAATTGAGATAGGTAAGAAGATTAATGATTCGTGTGTTAAACTTTATCAAGTACCAACGAAGTGTTCTTTTAAAAGATTAGGTTTAATTGATGATATAACAGCGTTAAAAACATCGAGTAATTATTATCAGTTTATGACAGCTATTAAATTAACGGGGCAAAAGTATAAATATAATATGAAGTTAGATGTTAATGATGAACATTTTAAGATATATCGTGAAGTCTTTGGTTCTTTTGGTTTAGGAGCTAGTACAGGTATTGACTTAGAAAATGAAACAACGGGCATTAAAGGAAAGAAAGTAGCGCCGGACTTATTACTTAATTTAAGTATTGGACAGTATGATACTTATACACCACTTGGTTTATCTAATTATATTAATACTATAGCTACTTCAGGTAAGAGGTATGCACTACATTATTTAAAAGAAGTTAGAAATAAAAATAAGGTAGTATATAGCTATGAACCTAATTTATTAAATGTAGTAGAATCTAATTTTTCTCGTATTAAAGAAGGATTTAGACAAGTATTATATAATGGTACAGGTAGAGGATATACAGATTTAAAGTATAAACCAGCAGGTAAGACAGGGACTTCAGAAGTAGTATATAGTAAGGATGTAACAACAATTAATCATACTTATGCAATGTTTGCACCATATGATGATCCAGAGTATTCAATAGTCGTTATGAGTCCGAATATTGCTTATAATAATCGTCAAGATGGGTATATTGCCCCAATAAATCGCTATATTTCGCAAGAAGTAAGTAAATTAGTATTTGAAAAATAAAAAATATATGATACAATAGGAACGGATTAAAAAAGGAGGGCAGTACTATGGCAAAAAATGAAAATAGACCTAATATTACTCTAGTTTGTACTGAATGTAAACATGAAAACTATGTTACACAAAAAAACAAAAAGAATACAACAGATAAATTAGAAATCAAAAAATTTTGTAAATGGTGTAATAAATCAACTGTTCATAAAGAAAAGAAATAGTTAAGAGGGTGAAAAAATGAACGGCTTAATTAATATTAATGATATTAAAAATGGAATGACTATCATTTATGATGGTAAACTATATTTAGTACAAAGTTTCCAACATGTTAAACCTGGTAAAGGTGCTGCTTTCATGAAAGTTAAAATGCGTAATTTAAGAACAGGTGCCATTATAGAAGAAACTATTAATAGTAGTGTTAAAGTTGAAAAAGCTCATGTTGACAAAAAGAAAATGGCTTATTTATATAATAGTGGTACAGGATATGTATTCATGGATAATGAAACATATGAACAAATTGAAATTACAGAAGATAAATTAGTAGAAGAAAAGAAATTCTTAAAAGAAAATATGGAAGTTCAAATCGATTTTTATCAAGGTGAAATTATTGGGGTAACGTTACCTGAAAAAGTTGAATATGTTGTTGCGGAAACAACTGAAGCAGTTAAAGGTAATACAACTAATAATGCACAAAAGGATGCTGTTTTGGAAAACGGTTATGTTGTTAAGGTTCCATTATTTATTACAGAAGGGGAAAAGATTATCGTTTCGACTCTTGATGGTAAGTATTCAAGTAGAGCTTAGTGATAAGCTTTTTTTCTTGTCATAAAATATTGTCAAAATTGTGCAAATTAATACCAACTTTTTTTATATATGATAAAATATTATGTATAAAGGAGTTTTCTTCTTCATAGAAATTAACAAGGTGATTTAGATGTTTAAATATAAAGATGTTAGGGTTAACTATAAAGACTTTGGTGATAAAGATAAAAGTCCGATTGTTTATTTACATGGTTGGGGACAGAATATTGCGATGATGGAACCGATAGCGAAACCATTTGTTGATACTCATCGTTTAATTATTTTGGATTTACCAGGTTTTGGAGAATCTTCAGAACCAACTGAGGCTTGGACTTTAGATGAATATGTAGAAATGCTTAAGGCTTTACTTAAACATTTAAAAGTTGATACACCAAATTTAATAGGACATTCATTTGGTGGCAAAATAAGTTTATTATATGCATCTAAGTATCCAGTTAAACGTTTAATATTATTATCTAGTCCTTTTAAAGTAAAAATAAAAAAACCATCACTTAAAATGAGAATGTTAAAACAAATAAAAAAATTACCAGGTATGAGTAATATAGCTGATAAAATGAAAAGTCATATTGGCTCAACTGATTATAAAAATGCTTCACCAATTATGCGTGATATATTAGTTAAACATGTTAATACAGATTTAACGGAAGAAGCGAAAAAGATAAAATGTCCAACCTTTATTATTTGGGGCGATAATGATGATGCTGTACCAGTTGATGATGCGTATGAATTAGAAAGATTAATACCGGATAGTGGTTTAACAGTTTATAGTGGATGTACGCATTATGCTTATTTAGAACGTCTTAGTCAAACTAATTCAATTATTAAATCTTTTATTAAATAGGGAAGTGAAAAGATGAGTTTATTATTTATTATTTCGCTAATAATATATTTTATTCATATAAATATTATTAGTACAAGAAGTCTGCATATGTTACAACAAAATAGATATAATAGAGGGTATCGATATATTAAATGGATTATAAAAAACTATAAAGATAATTTTCTTAATTTGAACTTATTATTCTTTATTTTTGTTTTTGGAATCTTTAGTGAAACTTTAAACAATATCTCATCATATCTATTTATTATAATTACTTTATTTTTAACTTATGTCTTTGTTAATGAAAGAAGAAAAGAAAAAGCAAAATTACCACTTAAATATACGGCACGTATTGAAAGATTAATGGTAACTAATGCAATTATTTATTTGATTCCTATTATAGTTATTTGTTTAACTTATAGTGAAGAATATCAAAGTATATATTATTTAGTATTAGGTATTTTATCATTTATTAATTACTTTGTTTTATTGTTAGATAATTTTATTAATCGACCAGTAGAAAGAATGGTTGGGTTACATTTTGAAAAACAAGCTAAAGAGAAGTTAGCTAGTATGAGTAATATGGAAGTTATTGGTATTACGGGTAGTTATGGTAAAACAAGTACAAAGAATATTGTATATGATATATTAAGTCATAAATATAACGTTTATAAGACACCACAGAATTATAATACGCCTTATGGTTTAATGGTTACGATTAATAATTATTTAGATAAATATAATGATTATTTTATAGCAGAGATGGGAGCTTGTAAGACGGGTGATATAAAAGAATTATGTGACTTAGTTAAACCTAAATATGGAATATTAACGAGAATTGGTTTGGCGCATTTAGAAACTTTTGGTAGTGAAGAAGCGATTATGAATACTAAGTTTGAATTAATTGAATCATTACCTAGTGAGGGAATTGGAATATTAAATGGTGATGATGAGAAACAACTTAGCTATCATATTAAAAATGATTGTGATATACTTTGGATAGGCATTGATAATCATCGTGTTGATTGTTATGCGAAAGACTTAGAATTAACTTATAAGGGAACAAAATTTAAAGTTAAGTTTAAAGATGATAAAAATGAATATGCTTTTGAAACTAAGTTATTAGGACGTAATAATATCTATAATATTTTAGCGGGTATTACTTTAGGTAGGGCTTTAGGAATGAAAGTAACAGAATTACAAAAAGCAGTGAAGTTAGTAATGCCAATAGAACATCGTTTATCAATGAGTAAATATTATGATATAAATTTAATTGATGATGCTTATAATTCTAATCCAATGGGATGTAAGATGGCTTTGGAAGTCTTAAGTATGATGCCTGGTAAACATATTGTGGTTACTCCAGGAATGATTGAGGTTGGGGCGAAAGAAGATGAAGTTAATCGCGAATTTGGAATGGAAATAAGTATTAGTAAAGTTGACGAAGTAATATTAATAGGTAAAGAGAAAACAAAAGCTATTTATGAGGGATTAATGAAAGGGAAGTTTCCTAATGAACATATTCATGTTTTAAACGATGTAATGGATGCTTTTCCATTAATGTTGAAGTTAAAAGGTGAAGAAACATATGCGTTATTAGAAAATGATTTACCAGATTCATTTAATGAAAAATAAGGAGTGAGATAAATGTTAAAAATAGGTGTTATCTTTGGTGGTGAAACAGTTGAACATGAAGTAAGTATTATAACAGCTGTTCAAGCCATGAATTATATGGATACAACAAAATATCAGATAGTACCAATATATATTAGTAAAGATCATAATTGGTATACTGGTGAAGCTTTAAGAAGTATGAATACTTATAAAGATTTAGATTCAATTAAATATGTAACTAAAGAAGTTACTTTAACGAAGAGAGATAATTCTTTTGTCTTACAGAAAAAAAGAGGATTATTTAAAGGAATGGTAGAAACTATTGATGTAGCTTTTCCAATTGTTCATGGTAAAGGGGTTGAAGATGGCTCTTTAGCTGGATATTTAGAAACATTAGGTATTCCATATATTGGATCTAGTATGTTAGGTTCTTCAATTGGACAAGATAAAGTAGTGCAAAAACAAGTTATGGCGGCAGCGGGGATTCCTGTAGTTGACTATATTTGGTTTTATGATAGTGAGTATCAAGATGATGAAGATAAATACTTAAAAGAAATAAAAGAACTTGGTTATCCAGTAATTGTTAAACCAGCCCGTTTAGGTAGTAGTGTTGGTATTGAAGTAGCCAAAAAAGAAAGTGAAGTTATTAAAGCAATTAATGAAGCAATTAAGTATGATCAAAAGATTATCGTGGAAAAGATGGTTCCTAATTTAAAGGAAGTTGATTGTGCAGTAGTTGGTAATTATGAAAATATGGAATGTTCATTAATTGGGGAAATGATGACGGAAAATGACTTCTTAACTTTTGCTGATAAATATTTAGGTAAAAGTGGAAGTAAGAAGACAGGAGCTAAAAACAATGATGGTGGTAAGATAAGTAGTAGTGGCTTTAAAATACCAGCGCAATTAGATAAAGATGTTGAAGAACACGTATACCAATATGCTAAAGAAGCATTTAGATCATTAAATTTAAGTGGAGTTACACGTTTTGATTTCTTAATTGATGATAAAGCTAAAAAGGTTTATGTTAATGAACCTAATACTATTCCTGGTTCTTTGGCTTTCTTCTTCTTCACACCAAAAGGTAAGAAGTATCCAATGTTATTAGATGAAATGATTAAGGGTGCAGTTAAAGAATATAAGCAAGCGAAGAAGAAAGTAACTAGTTTTGAATCAAATGTTTTAAGTACTTTTGATGGAACTAAGGGAGCTAAAGGTGCCAAAGGCAAAATGATGTAGGAAGCAGAGTAATCTGCTTTTTTTATTGGCCTTTTACTTTACGTAAATTGACATTTGATATTCTAGAGATTTTTTTAAAAAGGTTTACAAGTGGGGTATTTTAAAGTATTATTATTGTAGACAGTGGTACATTGTGGAGGAAAGTGGGGGATTTTAAAATGTTTATGGGCGAGTATCATCATAACATTGATGATAAAGGACGACTTATAATTCCTGCCAAATTTCGTACTGAACTCGGTGATAAGTTTATTATTACTCGAGGTTTGGAGAAATGCTTATATGTATATTCTGAAACCGAATGGAATAAAACAGTTGCCAAATTAAAAACTCTACCTTTTACCAAAAAAGACGTCCGTACATTCGACAGATTCTTCTTTTCTGGTGCCACTGAATGTGAATTTGACCGTCAAGGTCGAATTAACATTACCTCCCCATTGGTTAGTTACGCCGATATTACAAAAGAATGTGTAATTATCGGCGCGAACGACCGTATTGAGATATGGTCAGAAGAGGGATGGAATAATTTCTTCTTAGAAAATCAAAGTACAATTGAAGATATTGCGGAAAACTTATTTATAGGAAGTGCACTAGATGAAACATTATAGTGTTTTGCTTAAAGAAGCAATTGAAGGTTTAAATATTAAACCTGATGGTATTTATGTTGATGCTACTTTAGGTTATGGGGGACATAGTAGTGAAATATTAAAAAGATTAACTACTGGTCACTTATATGCTTTTGATCAAGATATTGAAGCAATTAAATCTTCAGAAGAAAGATTATCTAAGATAAGTAAGAATTTTACAATTATTCATTCTAATTTTGTTCATTTAAAAGATAGATTAGAGGAGTTAGGAATAAAGCAAGTTGATGGTATTATCTTTGATTTGGGATTATCTAGTCCACAGATTGATGATAAGAATCGAGGATTTACTTTTATGGAAGATGCTCCTTTAGATATGCGTATGGACTTATCTAGTAGTTTAACAGCTAAAGAGATAGTTAATACGTATAGTATTGAAAAACTTAGTAATATATTCTTCTTATATGGGGAAGAAAAGATGTCAAAGTTTATTGCTAAGAAAATAGTTAGTGAAAGACTGACAAAAGAAATTACAACAACTAAAGAATTGGTTCATATTATTGAAGAAGCGGTGGGAGCCAAATACTTTAATAAGTTCCATCCAGAAAGACAAATATTTCAAGCAATTAGAATTGAAGTAAATGGAGAACTTACAGTATTAAGTGATGCTTTACCACAAGCAATTGATTTATTAAATAAAGAAGGAAGAATATCCGTTATAACATTCCATTCATTAGAGGATCGAATTGTTAAACAGATATTTAAAAATGAAAGTGAAATTAACGAGCTAGTTAAAGGCTTACCTGAAATTCCTTTGGAATATAAACCAAGGATTAAATTAATAAATAAAAAGCCGATATTACCTAGTGAAGAAGAAATAAAAGAAAATTCGCGTAGTAAAAGCGCTAAATTAAGAATAATTGAAAGGGTTTGATAGTATGGTAAAAGCTAAAAAACAAAATAAGAAAGCGAGAAAAATATTTCAAAGTGAAAAAATAATTTACTTGACAATAATTTTTATACTACTTGCAATTCCTATTTGTAACGTTTATACTAAAGCTATACTATCATCTAGCAATATTGCTTTAGAGCAAACTAAGAGTAAGATAAAAGATCAAGAGAGTATAAATGATGGTTTAAAAATGGAAATTAGTGAATTAGCTTCTCTTGATAAGATTCAAGCTATAGCTAACGAAAACGGTTTGTCTTACGAAAATAGTAATATTAAAGTTGTTACTAGTGAATAGTAATACAAGGAGTTAATGAACTATGAAAAGAAAAAACAGCACAATAAATGTTAATATATTTGTCTTTATTGTGTTAGTTTTTTCTTTTTTTGCGATTGTAATAAAGTTATCGTTTGTTTCAATGGCGAAAGAAACGGATGGAATAGATTTAACAGCATTTGTGGAAAATAGAAATACTGAGACTGAAGTATTACAGGCTAAGAGGGGTAGTATTTATTCCGTTGATGGGGAAATACTAGCACAAAATGTTAATGCTTATACAGTTATAGCTTATTTATCACCAACGAGGACTAAAGATCCAGAAAATCCACAGCATGTTGTTGATAAAGAAAAGACAGCTGAAGCTTTAGCCCCAATTATTAATATGGATGTTGATACGGTATTAAATTTACTTAATCGTGATGTATATCAAGTAGAATTAGGCCCAGGTGGTCGTGATATTTCTTCTTTAATAAAAAAACAAATAGAAGCTTTACATTTACCAGGAATTGATTTTATTGAAACGTCTAAGAGATATTACCCATTAAGTACTTTTGCGCCATATATTGTTGGTTTTGCTTCTAGAGATCCTGATGATGCCTCAGCACCAATTACAGGTAAGATGGGTATAGAAGCTTATTATGATGAGGAATTACAAGGTAAAGATGGTTATACAATTTATCAAAAGGATGCATATGGTTATACGTTACCAAATGTTACAACGATTACGGAACCAGCTCAAGCTGGAGAAGATATTTATTTAACGATTGATAGTAATATTCAGTTATATGTGGAAAATGGAGTTAAGGAATTAGTTAAGAATAATAAAATGGATTGGTTAACTGTCTCTGTTATGGATGCTAAGACAGGCGCAATTTTAGCTTCAAGTTCTGATCCTAGTTTTAATTTAAATAAGTTAGATGTTAAAGATTATTTAAATCCATTAACTTCTTATCAGTATGAACCTGGTAGTACGATGAAGATATTCTCTTTTTTAGCTTCAATGGAGGCAGGAAAGTATGATGGTAGTGCTAAGTATCATTCAGGTAGAAAACAAGTCGATAATGCTATTATTCAAGATTTTAATGGTGGCCGTGGATGGGGTGATATAACTTTTGATGTTGGTTTTGCTTATTCATCAAATGTTGCGGCCACAACTTTGGCTTTAGATTTAGGACGTGAAGAGTTATATAATTATTACTCTAATTTAGGGTTTGGACGTAAGACGGGTATTTCTCTACCTAATGAGGGAGCTGGCGATATTGATATTACTTATCGTGTAGAATTAGCTACTGCTTCTTTTGGTCAAGGTATTACAACGACACCAATTCAAAATCTACAGGCTTTATCAATATTAGCTAATGAAGGAATGGAAATTCAACCTTATATAGTTGAAAAGATTGTTAATAGTGATACTGGTGATGTTGTATATCAGCATCAATTAACGGAGTTAGGACAAAAAGCTTCAAAAGAGAATGTCGATAAGATGTTATCTTTAATGTATGATGTTGTTTATAGTGGACGTACTGATGCTCGTAATTATAAAAATGATAATATAGTAATAGCTGGTAAAACAGGAACAGCGCAAATAGCTGGACCTGATGGTAAGTATTTAGATGGGACGTATGATTATATTCGTAGTTTTGCGGGGGTATTCCCTTATGAAGATCCACAGTATATAATTTATGTTTCTGCTAAAAGATTTGTCGGTAATTACAAAGATTATGCAAAGATGATAACAAGTATAGTTGAAGAGATAGCTAAATATAAGAATATTTCTAAATCGATTGAAAAAGTAGATGAATCAAAGATTATTACAATAGATAATTATATTAATAGTGATTATGCAGTTGTCGAAGAAAAGTTAAAGAAACTTAATTTAGATGTAGTTAAATTGGGTAGTGGTAAGTATATAGTTAATCAATATCCATTATCTGGTAAGACTTTATTAGCGGGACAAAAACTATATTTAGTTACTAATAGTGCTTCTTATGATATACCTAATATTAAGGGATGGAGTTATAACGAGGTTTTAACTTTATGTAAGTTAATTAAAGTAAAATACGAGTTAAATGGTAATGGTAATGTAACGGATTATACCTATGATACTGAAGGAAACATTTTAAAAGTTAATTTTAAATAGACAAATATTAATAGTAATATTTGTCTATTTTTGAAATCAATGATATGATGATGTTGTATAAGAAAGGGGGATTCACATGGCAGATGAAGTAATAAATAGTTTAATTCAAGCTGATTATAGTGAACAATTTAAAAGATTAGAAGAAATTAAAAATAAGAGTGAGTTTGATCGTGAATATGAAAAAATAAGAGAACAAATAATTGAAGAGAATATTATGTTAGTTGATTGGTGTCTTAAAACTTATTTTAGTAATGTTCCTTTACCATATGATGAAGCTAAAATGTATGGAATAGAAGGTTTAGTAATTGCTGTAAATAATTATGATTATACTAAGGGTTTTAAATTTTCAGCTTATGCTATTCGTTCAATTAAACACAATATCCAAAGATATTTTAAAGAAATGCTAGGAGTTCGTTGGGTTAATTATGATAATGAGGAAATCTCTTCGATTGAACAAATGGTTAGTGAGTCATCTGTAGTTGTTGATGATTTAAGTGATCCTCGTTTTGAAATGCCAATGACTTTGGATGATTATCAAGCGATTGATGATTATGAAGATGAAAATTTAGTTGGATATGAACAAGATTTTGCGGAAATTACTGATTATCATATGTTAAAAAAAGTTGTTTCTTCAATTATAGGTGAATTAAGAGAAGAAGAGCAAAAAGTATTAAAACTTCGTTTCGGTTTTGATGGTGATGGAATTAAAACAAGAGAAGAAGTTGCTAAAGATTTAGGAGTTTCTTTAGAAGTAGAAAGAGGAATAGAAGCAAGAGCTATAAAACATTTAAGACATCCAATTAGAGCAAGAAAATTAAGACCTTTTTATGAGAGTGGAGAAGTTAAAGGTAATAGAGATATATTAGTAAATATTAATTTACAAAATCAAATATTTATCTATTTAGTTAATTTGATCAAGAACCAACTTTCATTTTCAAGTATGTTAGAGTTTATTAATATGAATTTTAATATGAAATGGACTAATGATGATTTAGTTAAAGCTATTGAAATACTAAATAAATTAGCAGTTATGATAAATGAAAAAGTAAATAAAAATGAAAATATTACTGATATTATTAGAGAATTAAATGAAAGTTCTTTATATCCAGTTGTTTTTAATAATAGATATTATACTTGGTTAAGTGGTTTTTCAGAAAAACTAGTAGCTAGTATTATAAATGATTATAAAGTAGTTGATTTAGAACAAATGAAAAAAATGTAAAAATTATTTTACATCTTTTTATTTGACGATATCCTCTGGATCTAGTTCGACATCTCGTCTAGTTAAGATTTCGTATCCATCATCGGTAACTAAGACTGTGTGTTCAAAATGAGCACTATTTTTATCATCATCAGTACAGATAGTCCAATTATCATCTAACATATAGATATCAGCAGTGCCTAAGTTTAACATTGGTTCAACAGCAATGACATTGCCAGTGTGAAGAGTAGGACCTTTTTTTTCGGTACCATAGTTAGGAACATCTGGTTCCATATGAACTTTATCACCAACACCATGACCAACTAGTTCTCTTACAACACCTAAATTATATTTACGAGCAGTTTTAAAAACAGCATGGCCAATATCACCAGTGGTACAACCGTCATGAATAGCTTTTAAACCATTCATTAGTGATTCTTCAGTCCATTTTAGTAAATCTTCATCTTTTTTGCTTCTTGGTTTACCAACTATATAACTCCAAGCTGAGTCACCATGATATCCTTGGTAACAAGCACCGATATCTAATTTAACAATATCGCCTTCTTTTAATTTACGATGAGATGGAATACCATGAACGACTTCGTTATTAATGCTGATACAAATACTACCAGGAAAACCATATAGGCCTTCAAATGAGCAAGTACAACCTTTACTTTCGATAAAAGCTTTAGCAAGTCTATCTAATTCTTTGGTACTAATACCAGGTTTGATAAATTGTTGTAAGTATTTATGAGTTAAACCGACAATTCTACCAGCTTCTCTTAATTTATTTATTTCGTCTTCTGTTCTTGTAACAATCATTATGACATCCCCAATTCCTTATTTATTATAGCATATTAATGTAAATATGGTGTTTAAAAAGATAAAAGATGATATAATTGATTAGGTGATTATGATGAAAATAATAATCGTAGGTATAGGTAAATTAGGTGAGTATTTAGCCAAAAATTTAGTTAAAGAAAACGAAGTTACTTTAATTGATAAGAATTTTATAAAAACGCAAGATATTATTAATAATGAAGATGTTAATTATATAATTGGTAATGGTTTAGACTCGAATGTCTTAGAAGAAGCTAGAGTAGCTGAATGTGATATTTTAATTAGTGTAATGGAAAAAGATGAACAGAATGTTATGTGTTCACTTTTAGGTAAGAAGTTAGGCGCTAAAAGGACAATTGCACGTATTCGTACACCAGAATATGCTAGTTCAATAAATATTTTAAAAGATGAATTAGGTCTTTCAATGTCAATTAATCCAGAGAGAATGACAGCAGAGTATATTGCCCGTATTTTAAGTATTCCTAGTGCTTTAGATGTAACAACGTTCTTTAAGGGACGTATTGAAATGATTTCTTTAATTGTTAAAGAAAAGAGTATTTTAGCGGGACAAACAATTCATAATCTGGCACAGAAACTTAATTTTAATATTATAGTTTGTGCGATTAAACGAGATGATAAGTTAATTATTCCAAAAGGTAATACGAAAATATTAGAAGGTGATAAATTACATATTACAGGGACACCAAAAGATATTAATGAATTCTTAAAATATGCTAATTTAATTGCTTCTAAGACGAAGAAAGTAATGATTAGTGGTGGATCTAATACAGCTATTTATTTGGCGCGTTTACTTAATGAAATGGGTATAGATGTTAAGTTGATTGAAATAGATCCTGAACGTTGTGAATTTTTAAGTGAAGTATTACCAAAGGCTTTAATAATTAATGGTGATGTATCTGATCAAAATTTATTATATGAAGAGGGCATAGAAAAATGTGATGCTTTTATTTCGTTAAATAGTATCGATGAAGAAAATATCGTTTATTCAATGTTTGCTTCACGTCTTAATATTCCAAAGATTATTACAAAAGTTAATCATATCGATTTAGATGGCGTTGTAGAACAAGCTAAAATAAGTACTGTTATTACACCACATAAAATAGCTTCTAATCAAATAATAAGATATATAAAAGCGATGCAAAACAGTGAGCAGAGTAGTTCAGAGTCAATATATAAATTAGAAGATGATAATTTTGATATCTTAGAATATAAAATTAAAGGTGATTTTACGAGACCAAATAGTAAATTAAAAGATTTGAAATTAAAAGATGGGGTTTTAATTGCAGCTATTTTACGTGGTAAAAATATAATATTTCCGAATGGTAATGATGAAATAAGACTTAATGATACGATAATAGTTATTGTTAGCGATGAGACGATTGTTGATGATATCAATGATATTTTGGAGTAGCTTATGAAGAATATTTTAAAGTATATTGGTAAAGTTTTAATTGGTTTTTCTCTTATTTTAGTTGTACCGATAATAACAGCTATTAGTTATCATGAATCTATTATAGGGTTTATAGTTCCTTTATTTATAAGTTTAGTCTTAGGATTAGTGTTAAATAGTATAAAAATAGGGAAAAAGAATTTGTATGCTAAAGATGGGTTTATTATTGTGGCGTTAGCATGGATTATTATTAGTCTTTTAAGTGCTATACCTTTTATGATTACGCATCATGTTTCGTTTGTTAATGCTTTTTTTGAAGCAGTATCAGGTCTTACGACAACGGGAGCAACGATATTTAGAGATGTAGAAAGTTTAAATAAGAGTATTCTTTTTTGGCGTAGTTTTACCCATTTTTTAGGTGGTATGGGAGTTTTAGCGTTTGTAATGGCTATTATACCATTATCGAGTAATGATAAATCAATGCATGTTTTAAAAGCAGAAATGCCTGGACCTAGTGTAGCTAAATTAGTACCTAGTTTAAAAAAGACTTTGTTTTATTTATATTTTATATATTTAAGTTTAACTGTAATAGAAATAGTTTTATTACTGATTGGTGGGTTAGACGTATTTGATAGTATATTAGTAGCTTTTTCAACTGCAGGAACTGGAGGGTTTGCCCCTTTAAATAGCAGTTTAGCAACTTATAGTTTATTCAATAAGTATGTTGTAGCTATTTTTATGTTCTTATTTGGAATTAACTTTAATATTTATTTTTTAATTTTAATGAAAAATATTAAGACGGCTTTAAAGAGTGAAGAATTAAAGACTTATTTAATTATTTTTGTCAGTGCTATATTAATTATTTTAGTTAATAGTTATCAGTTATTTAATAATTTATTTGAAGCTTTTACCCAGATCTTTTTTCATACTAGTTCAATTATTAGTAGTACGGGATTTAGTATTGGCGATATTAATATTTTACCGACAACTAGTCGAATTATCTTAATATGTTTAATGTTAATTAGTGCTTGTGCAGGATCAACGTGTGGAGGATTTAAGATAACAAGATTAATTATCGTGTTTAAGACGATTAAAAGAGATTTTTTAAAGTTAGTCCATCCTAATAGTGTTTATACGATTACATATGAAGATAAAAAGGTTGATGAAGATACAATCAAGAATACTTGTACATTTATGTTTTTGTATTTTCTTCTTATTTTAGGCATAATGTTTATTGTAAGCTTTGATGGCTTTGATTTAGAGACAACGATTAATGCAGTAGCTGCAACCTTTGCTAACGTTGGTTTATGCTTTAATATTAGTGATTTTTATAGTTTTAGTTCCTTATCTAAAATAACATTAAGTATAGGAATGTTATTAGGACGCTTAGAAATATTCCCAATTATTGTCTTATTTACGAATTTAAGGTTAAAAAAATAAAGATTTTATATTATAATATAAAGTAACTTGATTAAAAGAAAGAGTGATACGATGTTAGAATTAAAAAAGATTACGAAAGTTTATGAAGTAGCTGGTACTAATCAGAAAGCTTTAAATAAAATAGATATTAAATTTCGTCGTAGTGAATTTGTTTCTATTTTAGGTCAAAGTGGTAGTGGTAAAACAACTTTACTTAATATTGTTGGTGGTTTAGATGAGTATACTAGTGGAGATTTAATCATTAATGATGTTTCAACTAAAGACTTTACTGATCGTGATTGGGATACTTATCGTAATCATCGTGTTGGCTTTGTTTTTCAAAGTTATAATTTAATACCACATCAAACGGCTTTACAAAACGTTGAATTAGCTTTAACTTTATCAGGTATAGGTAAAGAAGAAAGAAGAAAAAGAAGTATTGCGGTTTTGAAAAAAGTCGGTTTGGAAAAGCAAATGCATAAAAGACCTAATCAAATGAGTGGTGGTCAAATGCAGAGAATTGCTATTGCTCGTGCCTTAGTTAATGATCCAGATATTTTATTGGCTGATGAACCAACAGGAGCATTAGATTCTGAGACAAGTTTACAAGTTTTAGATTTACTTAAAGAAATAGCTAAAGATAAATTAGTTATTATGGTAACTCATAATCCAGAATTAGCAGTTAATTATTCAACTAGAATTGTTAAGTTATTAGATGGAGAGATTATTGATGATTCTAATCCATTTGATGGTAAAGATGAAGTACTAATTGAAAAAACTAATAAAAGTAAAAAGACGCAAATGAGTTTCTTAACAGCTTTATCTTTAAGTTTGAATAACTTAATGACAAAAAAAGGACGTACAATTTTAACAGCATTTGCTGGTTCAATAGGTATTATAGGAATTGCTTTAATTTTATCGTTATCACATGGTATTCAAGAATATATAAATAAAACGGAAGAAGAAACTTTAAGTTCTTATCCGTTAACGATAGAAAAAGAATCAGTGGATATGTCATCATTAATTATTAATATGTCTGGTAATCAAGAACGTAAAGCTTATGATGATGATAAAATACATTCCCTAAATATAATGGGTGATTTATTTACAACATTATCACAAGAAGTAGATAGAAATGATTTAAAGGCTTTTAAAGAGTATTTAGAAAGTGATAAGACTAATATCAATGATTATGTTACATCAATTAGATATTCATATAATGTAACAATGAATTTATATAAAAATGATCCAGATCGAGTAGTTCAAATCAATCCAACAACAGTTTTTGATACTTTAGGTATGGGAACATCAGGAATGTCTAGTGTTTATAGTACTTATATGTCTTCATATGATGTGTTCTATGAATTAATTGATAATGAAGATTTGTTAAAACAACAATATGATTTAGTTGATGGTCGTTGGCCAGAAAAATATAATGAAGTTGTATTACAAGTAAATGATAATAATGAAATATCTGATTATACATTATATAGTTTAGGTCTATTAGAACAAGATGACTTAAAAGAACAATTTACGAATATGACAACAGGTAAAAAAGTTAAGTTTGATGAACATTCATATACAACAGAAGAATTACTTAATACCTCTTTTAAACTATTATTAAATACTGATTACTATGAAAAAGTAGGTAGCTTATGGGTTGATCGTTCTTCAGATGAGGACTACATGAAGAAAAAATTAAAAGATGCTGAAGAAATAAAAATAGTAGGTATTATTAAACCAAATGAAGAAGCAATTACAGGCAGTGGAACTCCTGGTATGGTTGGTTATACACATGAACTAATGGAACACTTAATTAAGACGATTAATGAAGAAAAAATAACTAAAGAGCAATTAGAAAATCCCGAGATAAATATCTTTACAGGTCAAGAATTTACAACGAATAATAAATTTGATCCAACTTCATTTACTAAAGAACAATATGCAGCATTCCAAAAACTATCTGAAGCTGAACAAATGGAATATATTAAAAATATAACAGAAAATATGACTTCAAGTTATGAAGAGAATTTAACTAAGTTAGGGATTGCTGATTTAGATGATCCTGATACGATATCTATTTATCCTAAAGATTTTGATGCTAAAGAAGAAATAGTTAAGATAATTGATGAATATAATGAAGGTAAAAAGGAAGAAGATCAATTAACTTATACTGATTTAGTTGGAGTTATGATGAGTTCAGTGTCAACTATTGTTAATGTTATTAGTAGTGTTTTAATCGCCTTTGTAGCAATTAGTTTAGTTGTATCTTCAATAATGATTGCGATTATTACATATATTTCAGTTATTGAAAGAACTAAAGAAATAGGTATTTTAAGAGCAATAGGTGCTTCTAAGAAAGATGTTTCGAGAGTATTTAATGCTGAGACGTTAATTGAAGGTTTAACAGCTGGTGTTTTAGGTATTGTAGTAACTGTTTTACTTAATATTCCAATTAATATTATTATTAAGAATATTGTAAATATTAGTAATATTGCTAAGTTACCAGTTGATGGAGCAATTATCTTAATTATTATAAGTGTGTTACTTACAGTATTAGCCGGCTTTATACCAGCGAAGATTGCTTCTAAGAAAGATCCAGTTGTAGCTTTAAGAACAGAATAGAATATACATTGTATATTCTTTTTTTGTATAGTAAAGTAAATATGGTCGATACTAAAAATAAGATTGCTATTAATTTATAAAGATTATATAATATATATAGTAGAAAGTAGTGAAAGCTATGGATAGAAAACTCGTTTATGCAATTGTTATTTTACTCACTATAACACTTGTAGTAGCTGATTTCTATATGAATAGAAGTTTAGAGAGTGTTGAGTATTTACAGATGATTGATGATGGTACTGTTTCTAATGGCTTAAATGTTGATGATATAGAAATTGAAACTTACATGGAAGAAGAGCCTATTTCTTATACAAATTTAACTCTTTCTAATAAACAAAGTGATAAGAAAAAAAATACTTATACTTATACAATTAAAATAGATAAAATGAGTGGAGCACATAAATATATAAAAGCAGATGGAACAAGTAGTTATCAGGTTTTTAGTGCTAATGGGGAGACTACATTGACATTAAATAGTAATGAAACAGTGAAATTTACAGATGTTCCAGTGAATGCTAGTTATACAATTACGCAAGAGGAAGTTGATGGTTATAAAACATATATTGGTGCTGAAAATAAAAAGGTAATATCTGGGGTTATTACGAAAGATGGTGTTTTAACTTTTAATAATATAGCAAATGATGTATCAGAATCTGTAACACCAGTGGAACCTACTAAACCAGAAGAACCAGTTACTCCAAGTGAACCAGTTACTCCAGAAACTCCTACAGAACCTGAAAAACCAACGACATCACAAGATCCAGGAGAGGATAAGAAGAATCCAACAACATCTGATAAATTGATGCCAGCAGTAATTCTTCTTGTAATATTATCAGGTTTATTAATTATTAGTTTAAGATTAAGAATTAAAAGATTTGAATAAAATCTTTTTTTCTTGGTAAAAAATAACTTTGTATATTTTAATATTTTTAGTATAATAGTTAACCAAGAGTGATTGATATGAAAAAACAAATCCATATTTTAGAAGGTATGATTATTTTAACTGTTATTTTTATTTTTAGTCTTTTAACAATTAATTTTATTCATACGATTAGAGAGCAAAAGTTTGATTCATCATATATGTGGAATATTAATTTTACTAATTTAGAAGTAACAAAAGGTAGTGAGGATGGAACAATATCTTTAAATGATAATGCAATTTCTTTACAAGTTCAATTTGATAAAGAAACGGAATTTTATGAATTTACTTTAGATGTTGTTAATAATGGAACTTTAGATGCTAAGATTGGGGAGATTAATCTCGATGTTAAAAATGACAAAAAAATCTTAGATTATTCTTTAACTTATTTAGATGATAAAATTATTCAAAAAGATGATTTACTCAAAGCGGGCGAAAAGAAAAAAATTAAAGTCCGTATTTATTACCCAGTGCAAAAAGAAAAAGTTTATGAAGCTTTAGACTTAGAATTAATGTTTAATTTAAATTATATCTCAGTTATTTAATTTTAATTATTATCTTGACTTATTTTAGACAATAAAGTAACATATTATTGAAAGAAGGATGAAGGAAATGGGGAAAGAAGTAAGTAGATCTAGTAGATCTAGTAGGTCTAGTCGAACAACTACTAAAAGAACTGATAGACGTGTAGATAGACCTGTTCAAAGACAAGCGAATAAAACCAGTGAAAAAAGAGTAGATAGAGAGCTTGAAAGAATAACGAATAAACCAATTGAAAATAGTAGAAAAGTAACATCTGAGAAACCTAGTGAAAAATCTATTGGCAAAAGAGTAGATAGAACAGCTGAAAGAGTTGAAGAACAAGTAATTGAAAAAGGTTTAGATAAAGTAACACCAAACAAGGTTGAAGATAAAGTTGAGACTAAAAAAGAAAATGAAGTAAAAAAGGAAGCTGAAAAAAAAGTAGAAGGAAAAGCTGAAAAGCAAGTTCCTCCTGTTCAAGAAAGTAAGCATGCTAAAAAGAAAAAGTTACGTTTAAAAGAAAAACCATTAATTATAATTCTTATATTAGTTGTTATTACGATTACTTTATTTTTAGTAGCAACTACCTTCCACAAATCTGATAAAGTAGAAGAAACAAGTAATAAAACAGAAGAACAAACAGAAACTAAGGTTGAGGAACCAACACCAGAACCAGAAGTTCCAGAAGATTTTTCTGATGATTATGAAAATCCAGATGTCGTTGGTTTAATTGAATTTCCTGGTTTAGATTTAAAAGAACCAGTTCTTCAATCAACAAATAATAGTTATTATTTAAATCATGATATAAATAAAAAGAAAAATGTTATTGGTTCTACTTTCTTAGATTATCGTGTTAATATTGATAATTCACCAAAAATTTTGATTTTTGGTCATAATTCACCAAATTTAAATCCACCTTTTAAGAAACTTGAAAAATATTACACTGAAGATTTTGCGAAGAAAAATCGTATAATTAAAGTTACAACTAAGACACAAGTACGTACTTTTGAAATATTCTCTGTTTATATTGATGCTGATGAATTACATAATTTTTCATATATGAATGTTAACTTTGATTCAGATGCAGATTGGGCTAACCATATTAAACAATTAAAAGATAATTCATGGTATGATTTTGGTACTGAAGTATCTTCTAGTGATAAAATCTTAGTTGTTCAAACTTGTACATATCATTCAAAATATAGCAAATACAAAAATAAACGTTTTGTATTAATAGCTAAACAAATTAGTTAAGTAAATATTACAATTTAATTAAATATCTTACATAGACTATTATGTAAGATATTTTTTGTCAAAATATGTAAACCTTGTTAGGGAAGGTTGATTTTAAAAATAGATATCGATATACTTAAAATGCATTAAGGGGTGTTACCATGAAAAATAAGAAGTTATTAGTAGGTATTATAGTTATATTAGTGCTTGTAATTATTGGGGTTACAATTAAAATTTCTATTGATTTTAAAAAAGAGGCTAAAATAAGAGATGAGATAAAAGAAGTAACTAAAGTTTTTGGCACAGCTAATATTGATAATGAAGATGTTAATGCGGTGTTAGAAAGAAGAGTTATTACTAGAGGAGATTATAGTAAAGTAGAAGATAGTATTAAATTATATTATAAAGATTTATATAGTAATTTAAAAAATTTAAACTTCTTATTGGATGAAGAAAACGAATATAATTATTTAGCAGTTAGTAATTTAAAACCTAATTCTGATGCTTTATTAAAGTCTAAAGACCTTATTAATAATACCAAAGCCCAGATTGAAGAGTACTATAATTTATTTATTAATTATTTAACAGTTGAAGATACTAAGTTAAGTTATGTGACAAGTAAAGATTTAAGTAACTATTATATTAAATTTTATTTGGAATTAACTAATGAAGTTAATGATGAAACATTAAAAGAAAATTTATTAGCTAAATATAATAAAGCAAATAATCGTTTAGATGTATATAATGAAGCATTAACTTTTTTAGAGACTAATGTTAAACATTGGGAGATAAAAAAAGATACAATTAGTTTTGATAGTACAGAGATATATGATGAATATATAGAAATAACTAGTAAGTTAAATGAAGGAGTTACAGAGTAACTTCTTTTATTTTTGTCATTTAAATGTCATTTAGATACTTTATAATAAGATTTGAAAGGAAGATATTATGAATTTATTAAATAAAATAACAATTAAAAATCTTAAATTAAATAAGAAAAGAACGATTGTTACTATTATTGGAATTATGTTATCAGTGGCTTTACTTACAGCTGTAGCGAATATGTTTTTTAGTGCTAGGGCATCACTTATTAATTATGCTAAAGAAGATAGAGGCGACTACCACTATGTTTTTTATGATGTACCAGCCGGTGATTATAAATATTTTAAAGAAAATCGTTCTTTAGAAGATTATTATTTAACTTCTTATATAGGTTATGCTCCTTTAAAAGAGAGTGAAAATGAATATAAACCTTATATTTTACTCAGATCTTTTTCTAAAAAAGCATTTACTAATTTAGGTATTACTTTAATAGATGGAAGATTACCAGAAAATGATTCAGAAATAGTTATACCGGAACATTTAGAAAGTAATGGTCATGTTAATTATCAAATAGGTGATGAATTAACTTTAGATATAGGTGATCGTAGACTTAATAGCGATAATTTTAAATTAGGTATTAGTAATAGTTATGTTCCAGAAGAGGAACATTTTGAAAAAGTATTTACGAAGAAATATAAAGTAGTAGGTATTATTGAAAGACCAATATATGATGTGGAAGCTTTTTCTTCACCAGGTTATTCATTCTTTACTTTACTTGATGAAGATAATATTACTTCTGATGTTGATGTTTATACGAGATTTACAACTAAATCTTTAGCCAATAGAGATGAAGTAGTGGCAAATATTTTGGGAGTCGATTTAGACTTATATTTAAAGTGTGAAAATATCGATTATATAATTGACTTATCATTTGATGAAAGAATAGAATTAGAGGAAACTTATAATAAATTAAAAAAATATGATTTTGATTATAATAGTGAACTTATTATGTTAGAAAGTAATTATTTTGCTGAACCGACAACCCAAGCTTTAGCCATTGCTGGTTCAATTGTTTGTTTAATAATCATTTTTACTTCAGTTTTCTGTATTAAAAATAGTTTTGATATATCACTTACGGAGAAGATTAGACAATATGGCATGTTATCAAGTATTGGTGCAACTAAGAAACAAATTAAAAGAAGTGTTTATTACGAAGGTTTAATACTTGGTTTAATAGCAATACCTTTAGGAATAATTTGTGGTTTAATTGCATCAGCAGTCTTAATAGTTTTAGTTAATTTCTTTTTAAAAAATTTATATCCAATTAAATTTATCTATGTTGTTTCGTGGTTAGCAATCTTATTATCAACTCTTTTAGGATTGATAACTATCTTCTTATCTTCATGGCGTAGTGCTCATAAAGCAGCTAAAATAAGTCCAATTGAAGCAATACGTAATAGTTCAGAGTTAAAAATTAAAGCGAAGAAACTTAAAATACCAAAGTTTATTGATAAATTATTTGGAATTGGGGGAACTATTTCCTATAAAAATTTAAAACGTAATAAAAAACAATATCGTCCAACGATTGTGTCTATTGTTGTTTGTCTAGCGGTTTTTATATCTTTATATTACTTTATGAATTTGGCTTTTAAAAATGTTGATGAACAATTAAATTTATTTGATTATAATATAACTTTTCGTTTTACTTCTAATCGTGAGCATAATGAGGAATTTTATCTAGATAGTATTTTAAAGCTTAATAATATTAAACAGTATGTTCGTACTGATGAAATGCCAATAAATGTTAAAGATTATAAATATAGTAAGGAATTTACGAAAACAAATGGTAGTTTTCAAGGTTCGTCTTACTGTTATATGACTGATGATCCATCTGGTGAAATAGAAGAGAATAAAGTATATAGTGAAAGTATAGATGTGATTAAAATAAATGATGAAGAATATAAAAACTATCTTAAAAAGTTAAATCTTGATTATGATAAAGTTAAAGAAGAAAATGGGGGAATTCTTTTAAATAATGTTGCTGATTCATATTTTGATGAAGATAAAAAAACGGTGATTAATAGTATTATTCCTTATTTCAATTTTAAAGAAGGAGATACGATAAAACTATATTTTGGGGCAGGCTCATTTTATTGTAATCCAGAAGCTGAAAAAGAAATATATGAATTTAAAATTGCTAAAATGACTGATGAAGTACCTTTTGGTATTGCTAAAAGATATATTCGATCTCGTATGATTGTTAGTGAAGAACAATATAATAAATTATTTAATGAAGATAGTAATGTATTTGATACTTTGTATATTAATTCAACTGATCCAGATAAGTTACAAAGTGATATCGTAAATTTATTACAAGATGATTTTTCGGAAGATGATTATATGTTAATAAATGGTAACGAGGGAATTCGTGAAAGATTATCACTATATACTTTAATAGCTATTTTCTTATATGGTTTTATAACAGTTATTGCTTTAATAGGTATTACAAATATATTTAATACGATAACAACAAGTATGGAACTGCGTAAAAGAGAATTTGCAATGTTAAAAAGTATTGGAATGACAGATAAAGAGTTTAAGAGAATGATTAGATTGGAAAGTTTATTCTATGGTTTTAAATCATTAATAATAGGTTTACCATTAGGATGTATTTTATCGTATTTAATTTATTATTACTATGCGAAGTTTAATAGTGATTTAACTAGTGTATTTATCTTACCTTACTTGGCAATTATTACGGGAACTATCGTGGTATTACTATTAATTATTTCAATTATGAAATATTCAATCAATAAAATAAATAAACAAAATATTATTGAAACGATTCGTAATGAAAATATCTAACTTTTAAGAAAGGAGAAGAAAAATGGAAATTTTAAAAGTAGAGAATTTAACAAAAATATATGGTAAAGGAGATACTAAGGTAGTAGCTTTAGATAATGTATCTTTTACGGTAGAAAAGGGTGAATTTGTTGCAATAGTTGGAGCATCAGGTAGTGGTAAGTCAACTCTATTACATTTAATTGGGGGAGTTGATCGTCCAACGCGTGGTAAAGTATTTATTGATGGGAAAGATATCTATGAACTAAATGATGATGCCTTAGCAATATTTAGAAGAAGGCAAGTTGGTTTAATTTATCAGTTTTATAATTTAATACCTATTTTAAATGTTGAAGAAAATATTACTTTACCTTTAGAATTAGATGGTCGTAAAGTAGATACTAAAGAACTAGATAGTTTACTTAAAACTTTAGGTTTAGAAGATCGTCGTAAACATCTACCTAATGAATTATCTGGTGGCCAACAACAAAGAACTTCTATTGGTCGTGCAATGATTACTAGTCCAGCCATTATCTTAGCTGATGAACCAACTGGTAACTTAGATTCTAAAGCCTCAGAAGAAATAGCAGAATTACTTAAATTATCAAATAAGAAATACAATCAAACTATTATTATGATTACACATAATCTAGACTTAGCTGCTACTGCTGATCGTATTATTAAACTTGAAGATGGACATATTGTAAATAATAATGAGTAGGTGATTAATATGTCTTTATTAAACAAACTTACTCTTAAGAATTTAAAATTAAATAAAAAAAGAACTCGAGTAACTATTTTAGGAATTATTCTATCAGTTGCTTTAATTACAGCAGTAGCTAATATTTTTAGTAGTCTTAAAGCAACTATGACTAAAGCAACAATCGAAGAATATGGTGATTTTCATTATTATTTTGAAGATGTTCCTAGTAGTGATTTAAAATATTTTCAAGAAAATCGTAATATTGAAAAGATTTATTTAACTAAGCATCTTGGTTATACTGATAATCTAGATGAACGTAAATATATTTATTTTGTTGAAGTAAAAGCTTTAAGTGAAGACGCATTTAATAACTTAGGAATTAAATTAGTAAGTGGGCGTTTACCACAAAATAGTCATGAAATTATTTTAGATTCACGAGCAACAATATATAAAGATCATAAATATAAAATAGGTGATGAAATAACTTATGATTTAGGCACTTTAGAAGATAAACATTTTTATGATGACTATAAAGTTGCTAATGATCTAAATGCTTCTGGTGCTAGGGTAATTCCTTATTCAGAAGAAGAAATGAAAATAGATTATAATATTATTAATAGAACACCTACGACATATAAAATTGTTGGAATTTATACTGGAACTATGAATAACATTGATGATATATATGGTTATATTCATCTAACTAAACTTGAAGAAGATAATTTAAATGGTAATTATAATTTATTTGTTAGATATACTAAAAAAGGTTTAAGAAAACAAAATGAAGTAACGGCTTATCTTATTAATTATGATTTAAATAAATATGAAGATATTTTAAATAAAAGTGAAGATATTGTATTTAAGTTTAGGGACTTTTTTAAAAAAGAGTATCAAGATTTCTTTAATGAAGTTAAGTATGTTCCGTATTATAATGGTAATTTAATTACAATTGAAACTAATTGGTTTAAGAATCCAGATTTAAAACCAATAGCGGCAATATGTGCGGTGATTGCTCTAATCATTATCATAACTTCTATTTTATGTATTAAAAATAGTTTTGATATTTCCGTAACCGAAAAAGTTCGTCAATATGGAATGTTATCAAGTATTGGAGCGACTAAAAAACAAATTAGACATTCAATTTACTATGAAGCTTTATTGTTATGTCTAGCAAGTATTCCAATAGGTTTATTAGCTGGTTATGGCCTTTCTTATCTATTACTGACAATTAATAATAATGTTTTAAAAGATGTATATAATGCCAATATTATCTTTCATGTATCAATTGAATTTGTTATTTTAGCTATAATTCTTAGTATTATAACTGTTTTCTTATCATCTTTAAGAAGTGCCTTTAAAGCATCTAAATTAAATCCTATCGAAGCAATTCGTAATAATGAAAATATAAAGATAAAAAAGGGTAGTTTAAAAGTTCCATCGATAATAACTAAACTATTTGGTGTTGGAGGTAATATATCGTATAAAAATTTAAGAAGGAATAGAAAAAAATATCGTCCAACAATTATTTCTTTAGTTATCTGTCTTATTTTATTTATTTCTGTATCATATTTTGTAAATTTATTATATGATGCTTATTTAAGTGAATATGATATTAATTACAATATGTTGTTAAGTATCGAACAATCTGAAATGGAAAATATTGATGAAGTGTATGCTTTAGATTCGATTAAAGAGTATTCTAAGATTACGACATATTCGGTATATGTAATTAATTATCCAGTTAGTGAAGAATATGAAAATTATTATCATCAAGATTATATGTTTTCGGATTATAAATGCAACAATAGTATTAATAATCGTAAAAGTATAATGGCTTTTAAAGTCGGAGAAGATGAATATAAACGTTATATTAAAAAATTAGGTTTAAAATATGAAGATATGAAAGATAAAGCGATATTAATAGATTCAATTATTTTTAAATCATATAATCCCAAAACAAAGAAAGAAGTAAGACATTATTATCACGAGTTAGATTATGGAATCGGAGATAAAATAACTATTTATCCCGATGAATTTGACTGTGAAACAGAACCGACGGATTTAACTATTTCTTATCCAATAGAAATAGGTCATATTCTAAATATGACTCTAAAAAATAAAGTATTACCTTTAGGATTAAATTCTTATTTTGACAAACAAAATAATTCAGCTTTGATATTAAGTGATGAATTATTTGATAAATTATATCCAACTGTTAAGGACTATAGAATTTTTATAAATTCAAAAGATCCTAGTACGACTGAAAAAGAAATAAAAGAGATCTTAGGTCCTAGTGCGATATATTATTTAAATAATTACGAGCAAGATTTTAAAAATGTAAAAGGGACAATTATGGTTGTAAATATCTTTTTATATAGCTTTATAATTATTGTTTTATTAATTAGTATAACTAATGTCTTTAATACAATAACAACTTCAATTGAAATGCGTCAGAAAGAATTTGCTATGTTAAAAAGTGTTGGGATGAGTAATAAAGAATTTAATAAAATGATTAGTTTAGAAAGTATCTTTATTGGTATTGAATCTTTAGTAATTGGTTTAATTATAGGTTGGTTATCATCTTATGTAATATATAATAAATTTATGGATGATAATTATTATTCTAAAGCGGAGATTCCATATCATGTACCGTATCTTTCAATGATTATAGCAGTAATTGCTATAAGCGTTATTATAGTTATCATTATAAGATACTCATTAAATAAAACTAAAAAACAAAATATTATTGAAACTATTCGTAAGGAAAATATTTAAAATAATTTATCTTTATGATATAATTTAATAGTGAAGGAAAGTCATAAAAAATGACACATTTGCTTTCTCCAAATGTCCTTCCGTTGTAAGGACATCTGTTTATTAGCTAAGCTAATTCAGATGTTTTTTTATCTAAAAATAAAGTAGAGGAGGTCTAAAATGAAAGTATTAATCATTGAAGATGATCAAGATATATCTAGTAATCTTTCTTTATTTTTAAAAGAAAATGATTACCAAGTTGATACTGCCTCTAATCTAAAAGGTATCGATTTAAATAATAATTATGATGCCCTTATTTTAGATATTACTTTACCTGATGGTAATGGCTTAGATTATTATGAAAAAGAGATAAGTAAAAAAAGTATTCCAACTATTTTCTTAACTGCTAAAGATGATGAAGAAACAATCATTAAATCTTTAGAACTTGGTGCTGATGATTATGTTACTAAACCATTCCATGCTAAAGAGTTATTATTAAGATTAAATAAAATCATCTTACATAAAGAAAAAAATAATGTTATAAAAGTAAAAGATATAACTTTTGATCTTGATAAAATGACCGTATATAAAAATAATAAAGAAGTTAAATTGACTAATTTAGAATTAAAAATACTTTTATTATTGTTTACTAATTTAAATAAAGTTGTTACTAGAGAGAATATTATTGATAGTATATGGCAATGGACCGGTAATGATGTAAATGATAATACAGTAACTGTTTATCTAAAAAGAATTAGGGAAAAATTACAAACAGATATAATAATTACTCTTAAAGGAATAGGTTATAGGATTGATTCGGATGAAAGATAAAACATTTAAAAAAACTATAATTATTATAATACTAATTTCACTTATAACTTTAGTTATAAATTCTTTAATAACGGTTAATTTATTACAAAAGTATAATACTAATGAAAATATTATTATTTCTCATATCATTAATAATGTTAAAGAAGAGTATCCAGAAATATCAGAAGAAGAAATAATAAAATCTTTAAATGCTCAAGATTTAAATAAACAAGATATTTTAACTAAATATGGTATTGAACTAAAAGATAACGCCATAAGTGTGGCTAATCAAACCATTACTAAACAAATAATAATTAGCAATCTAATAACTTTATTAATCTTTTCTATTATCATTATTTCTATCATTAAAATATATCAGTATCACAAAGCAAAAAATATTGGAAAACTATTAAATTACTTACAAGAAATTAATAACAAAAATTATTCCTTAAATATTGATACTAATAAAGAAGATGAATTATCATTATTAAAAAATGAATTATATAAAACGGCGGTTATTTTAAATGAAAAAGAAAGATTATCTAAAAAAGATAAAGAATTATTAAAAGATTCTTTAAGCGATATTTCTCATCAAATTAAAACACCTTTAACATCCATAAATCTAATGCTTGATAACTTAATTGAAAATGATAATTTAACATCGAAAGAAAAGGAAAGTTTACTTCTTAATATTCGTCATAAAATTAGTAATATTACTTTTTTGATTCAATCTTTACTTACTTTATCGAGGTTTGATGCTAATGCGATTACTTACAAAAATGAAAGTGTTAAAGTAAGAAAAATGATAGATGAAGTTGTGAGTAACGTTGATGCTATTTGTGATTTAAAAAATATTAAAATTAAGATAGATGGTTCGAAATCATCTATAATTAATTGTGACTATAAATGGCAAGTTGAAGCTTTAACTAATATATTAAAAAATTGTCTAGAGCATTCGAAAGAGAATGGTGAGATTGATATAGTTTATACCACAAATGATTTATTTACTAAAATAGTTATTACGGATTATGGAACAGGAATGAGTGAAAAAGATTTAAAAAATATTTTTAAAAGATTTTATAAAGGTGAAAATTCTAACAAAGATAGCATAGGTATCGGTTTATCATTAGCAAAAACAATTATTGAAAAAAATAATGGCTATATTACCGTTGAATCAGAACTAAATAAAGGAACAACATTTACAATTAAATACCTAAAATAATTGTTTTAAAAAATTATCTTATATGCTATAATAAAAATAGAGAAGGAAAGTCATAAAAAATGACACATTTGTTGTTGCCAAATGTCCTTCCAAGGTTGGACATCCGCTCTAAGTAACCTTAGAGAGATGCCTTTTTTATCTAAATAATAAAAATATTATTACGAATAAAAGGATAAATATGAGATTAATAAGTTTATTTATTAATTTAATCATATAATCACCGCCTTTAAAAAGGTAATCCAAAACCCCCATAAAGGATGAATTTAGATAACCCTAAAGGAAAGGCATCTGCCAAATGTGTCATGCTTTAATTTAGTACAAATTTTTGCTAAAGTAAAGCGAAATCGACCTTTTTTATTAAAATAGTTTTTTAGCTGAAAATAAGGCTTTAAAACTATTTTTTTGTCTTAAAATAAAAGACAAAAAAATCATAAAATTTTATGATATAATTAGTAATATATGGAGGGTATTTATGGATACAAAAATTTTAAGAAATATAAGTTATGGGGTATATCTTGTAAGTAGTAATAATGAAGGCGTTGATGCAGGTTGTGTTATAAATACTTTAACACAGGTAACGAGTGAAGGACCATTAGTATCAATTAGTTTAAATAAAGAAAATTATACTAATGAAATAATTAGAAAAGCTCGTAAATTTGTGGTAGCAATAATAAATGAAAAAATAAATCCTAATATTATTTCGACTTTTGGTTTTACTACATCTAAAGAGACGGATAAATTTAAAGATTATAAATATGATGTGATTGATAATATAAAAGTAATTACTGAAGGAGTATGTGGTTACTTAGTTTGTGAAGTAGAAAATATTTTTGATGCTAAGACTCATGATATAATTATTGCGCGTGTGGTTGATACAAAGAAATATAATGATGAAAAAGAAATGACTTATCGTTATTATCATGAAGTAATAAAAGGTAAAGCACCTAAAAAGGCACCAACTTATGAAGAAGTAGAAGAAACAAAAAGTAAAGGTAAATATAAATATGTTTGTGATTTATGTGGTTATGTAATAGAAACTGATGAAGAATTACCTGATGATTTTGTTTGTCCATTATGTGGAGCGGATCGTTCACATTTTACTAAAGTTTAATATTTTATTTGAAGTATAGAGTGGAGGGGTATAATGGCTAATAACTCTGAATTAATAGATTATTTAATAGCTTATGGATATACTTATGAACAAAGTATAAATATAGTTAAACCGTTAATTTTACAAGGCAGTAAGGAAGAAACACTATTAAAACATGCTAAAGAAAATAATTTATTCTTAGAAGGATTACAAATACCTAGAGAAACAATTATTAAGATGATTTGTTTTGCTCCTAACATATATGGTTTAACAGTAGCTAATCTAGAACAAAAAATTAAAGATTTAAAGACGATTGGTTTTAGTGATCAAGATGTTATTAGGCTTATTATCTCTTTTTCAGAAACTTTTTGTTTAGCAAAGAAGAATATCGAAAATAAACTTTTAAATTTAAAAGAATTAGGTTATAGTAAAAAAGAAGCATTAAAAATGATGGCTAGTAGTGGTAATTTATTAAGTTATAGTAAAGAGACTGTTGCTAATAGACAAAAGGAAATAATGTCACTTGGATATACGCGTAAAGATATGATTAAAATGACACGTAATATTCCGAAATTATTTGTTTATAGTTTACCGAATATGGAGCAGGCTTTGTTAGATTTAGAAACTTTAGGTTATACAAAAGAACAAGCCCATAAAATAGGTAAATTAAATCCAGCGGTTTTTGGTTATTCAAAAGAAACTTTAGATATAAAAATTGATGAAGCAATAAAGTTAGGCTATACGAGAAAACAAGTATTAAGGTTATTTTATAAAAGTCCGGCTTTATTTGGATATAGTAGTGCGACCTTAAAAGATAAGATAGACGAACTTATTAGTTTAGGTTTTGATAAAGATAGTATTTTAAGAATGACTTATATGCATCCAGCTATTTATACTTATAAAAAGACACGTATGCAAAAAAGAATTAAGGATTTAATGAGTTTTGATATAACTAAAGAACAAGCTATAAATATGTTAACTATTTTTCCTGGTTTATTCGGTTTTAGTTTACAAAACATTGAAGATAAAATAAAATATTTAATTAGTATTAACTTAAAAGAGGTTGTGACAAATGACCCTAAACAGTTAATGCAGAGTGTTAGTGTAACTTATGCTAGATATGAATTTTTAAAGAGTAAAGATTTAACACCAACTAGTGATGATTATTACTTACTATTTAGTGATGAACCATATTTTAAAAAGCGTTTTCATGTGACTAAGGGTGAACTAATACAGATTTACGATTATAAAAAATATAAGGAGCAAACATATGGAAAAGTTAGTTGAACTTGGAATTAGTGAAGAAGAATTAAAAAGTATGTTGGAATTAAATAAAAATATCTTAGATGAGCCAGAATTAAATATTTTAATTGATATTTTATATTTAATTAAATGTGATACGAGAATGATTAAAAATATCTTAATTAGTAATCCGAATTATTTATCACGTACAAAGGAAGATGTAGTAGGATTAATTAATGAATTATTAAGTATTGGGTTAAATGATTTAAATATTTTATTTGATACTAATCCTTATCTTTTAGACTTAGATGATTTTGATATTGAAGATTATAAGTTAGAACATCATTATACTAATGAAGAATTAGTTAATTTATTAGAAGGAAATCCTTTTATCTTTAGTGAAGCATAGGGTTTCTTTTTTTTATAAAATGAATTTATGGTATAATACAAAAGAGATGATAGTATGATTAATAATGATTTAAAAAAGTATTTAGAAGAAAATATAAGTATTGAAAATAATAAAAATGATTTAGGACATAATATGGAACATATTAATTATGTTATTCGTCGTAGCCTAAATTTTGCTAAAGAAGTAGAAGATATTAATTTAGATATGGTTTATACGATAGCTTATTATCATGATGTAGCTCATCATATTGATCATAAAAGGCATGAAGTTTTATCAGCAGAAATGTTAAGAAATGATAAGAATTTAGTTAAATGGTTTACAGAAGATGAAATTAAAGTTATGGCAGAAGCAATTGAAGATCACAGAGCTTCTAGTGACAATGAGCCACGTTCTGTATATGGTAAGATAGTTTCATCAGCTGATCGTAATACAACATTAGATGAACCATTTAAAAGGACGTATGCTTATAGTTTAAAACATAATCTGGGATTATCTTTAGATGAACTTATTAGAGAATCTCAAGAACATTTACAAAGTAAATTTGGAAAGAATGGATATGCAGTTGATAAAATGTATTTTAAAGATTTAGAATATATGAAGTATTTAGAAAATTTAAATAAAATAATTTATGATGATGAACTATTTAGAAAAGAGTTTTTAAGAATTAATAAAATAAAAGAAAAAGAATGGAGTAAAGAATATGGAAAATAATATATATGTTAATACGCAAAGTAGTATTAAAATAGTTGGAGATAAAATAATTTATTTTGATCCATTTAAAATAGAAGAAGATAGTCATGATGCAGATGTAATCTTTATTACGCATGATCATTATGATCATTTAGATTATGATTCTATTAATAAAGTAAAAAAGGATGAAACTTTGATTGTAGCTCCTAATAGTATTGTACCTGAACTATTAGGTAAGGGAATTAGTACACGTAGTGTTATTGGGGTAGATCCTAATGAAAACTATAACATTGAGAATATAGATGTTGAAACGATACCTAGTTATAATATTAATAAATTATTTCATCCACGAAACAAGAATTATGTTGGTTATATTATAAATATTAATAATGAACGAATTTATGTAGCGGGAGATATGGATGTAACACCAGAAGCTAAGAATGTTAAATGTGATATTGCTTTAATACCAATTGGTGGTAAATTCACTTGTGATTATAAGGAAGCAGCTCTATTGGTAAATATTATTAAACCAAGAGTAGTTATACCAATTCATTATGGTAGTATAGTTGGTAGGATGAATGATGGGGAAGAATTTAAGAAATTAATAGATCCAGATATTGAATGTTTAATTAAAATAAAGTAGGTAAGTTAGATGAAGTATGAAGATATAAAGACACCGGAAGAATTACTTAAGTTTATGGATGAAATAGAGTATGGCTTTGTTACTAATAATAAAAGAATAGTTGGTAATGGAGATGAATTTGAAGAAAATATTTTAGCTTGGACTTTGTCTTCACCAGAAGAGTTACTTAAAACGAAATTAGGTCATTGTTTTGATCAAGTGGAGTTAGAACGTGATTGGTTTACAAAACATAGTTATGAATTTAAAACGTATTTTATGATTTTTAGTCTGCCATATCCTAATTCTGGTCCAACTCATACTTTTTTAGTTTATAAAGATAATAATAAATATTATCATTTTGAACATGCTGATGGTTTAAATAGAGGAATTTTGGGGTTTGATACATTAGAAGAATTGTTAGATGATATATGGCAAAAACAGATAGAATATGGTAAAGAGTTTTTAACTGAAGATGAACTTAAAACATTAGCATTATATGAATATCAAAAACCAGCTTATGGAATAGATTTTATATCATATATAGATTATATTGTTAATAAAGGGAAAAAGATTAAATAGAAAGAAGGTTATATATGCCTTTTAATAATGGACAGTTACCTAGTATTAAAGATATATTTAAACATTTTGTTGATGAGTTAAATCGTTTATTAATAGTTTTATGGTTAATAATGTTTATTGTTAGTTTATTTACCCATAATTTTATTTTAGATTTAATACCTATTTTAATATTTGTTATTGTTGTTTTTCGCTTGATATCTAAAGATAAAAGTGCACGTTATAAAGAAAATAAAAAATTCTTAAAAGTGATTAGTGTAATTAAAAAACCATTTAAGAATATGATGCGAAATTATCATGATCGTAAGGAATATGTATATCGAAAATGTCATAGTTGTAAGACAACATTAAAATTACCATTACCTAATAAAAGAGGGATTAATCATGCTAAATGTCCTAATTGTGGTAAACGGGTAACGCTCTTTACTTTAAGAAAATATAAAGTAGAAGTAATTAAGAAGAAAAGATGATTTATATCATCCTTTTTTTTGACATATTAGATAGCTTATTTTATAATATCCACTTGATGAAAGGGGAACTTATATGACTAGTTATGCTACACAAATAAAAAGTCGTGGTTATGATGAATTGCCAATTATAACGCGACCTAATAAAGAATTAATTAGGATTGCTTCTTTGATTGAACCTTTTTTACAAGATGAAGTTAAAGTAAAAACGATGAGAAAAAAAGAAGTTTTAGCTGAGAGTCATGATTTCCTTTTAAAATATTTTAGATTACGTGACATTCCATATGAAAGAAAAATAAATATTTTAACTTTTAGTTTTGAAGTATCTAGATATGTTCATCCTTTTGATTTACCAGTTAAATTAGTTGGTGATAGTGATGCTTTTTATGGTTGTTCACGTGAGGTATTGCTTTTTGGTACAGGATCAGAAGTTTGTTCTAACTTAAGATATCGATGGATTGAATTATCTAAAGATTTAACGGAGTTAGCACCACTTGCTTATACTCATGAAATTATTCATACGCAACTTAATCATATACCAGGTAGTATTGAAGACTATAATAATGTAGAGTTTTTAAGTATCTTTTTAGAACTGATAGAAGCTTATGAAAGTCCAAATTATAATTTAATACATGCGCATGATTTTTATCGTTTACGTGAATTAAAAGAAATAATTAGAGAATTAGAAAATAATTATGATTCTAGTAATCCCAAAATTCAAGATGTTTTATTAGAAGGAACTTCATATTTACATAGTACGTTAAAAGCTTATCATTTGTTTGATATATATGTAAATGGTGATATTGATGTAAGAAGAACAATAATGGTAGGAATTCAAAGAGTTTTAAGTCATTTTATGAGTGTAGAAGAATTGCTTGCTTATTTTAATATTACATATGAAAATAGTATAAATGAAGATATTTTTAAAAAACATGTAAGGAGGAGTTTATAATGAAAGAAATTTCTATTAGAGAGCAAATAAGAAAAAGAGGTTATATAAGTGAGATAGAACCATATGTGCCAACTACGGATTTGATTTTTACAGCTGCTCATATTGGTAAATTAGAGGTTAATAAAACAGTATATCATGTTCATCAAATGCATATTGAAGATGCTTTGTCAGATACAGAAAACTTTTTTAGAGCTTTTTATAAAACACATGATGTACCATATTTAAAATATTTAATTAATAAAAAATATTTAAAACTATTTAAACGTTTAAATGTAAGTCCTTTTGAATTACCGGTTATTCCTAAAACAGTAAGTGGTGATACCTTTTATGGTGGTTTAATAACAGAGCTAAAAGATAGTTATCCAAATGTTTCTTTTATTGGAATCGAATTAAATAGTTTAGTTACAGAGTTAACGTCTAGTTCTTATGCTCATGAAATAACTCATGCCGAAGTTGATTCAGTAAATGGAGCGATTGGTTCATATTATAATTCTGAAGTTTTAAGTGTATTTATAGAACTTCAATTAGCTGAGTTATTAGATAAATCAGAAAATATATTAAGAACATTTGATTCAAGAAGAATTTATGAAATAGAAACCTTAGCTCGTGAATTAAGGGATTTTAAGCAAAATAGATTAGAAAAAAGTGAAGATGATGCTTTAATTGATTCTAAATATGTTGTTTCTGATGTAAGAGCATATAATTTATTTGCGGAATATTATTTTGGTAGTAATGCAACAAGAGAATATATAAAGAGTCGTATTCAATCAATCTTTGATGGTAACTATACGGTAGAAGAATTACTCAATGAATTTATGGATATTAATCGTTTAAATGATTTAAATCCTACTTTGTCTTTAGCTCCTAAAGCAGTTAAATATTTTAAACGTTAGAAATTGACAAATAATAATAAATATAGTACGATTTAGTTAGTGAAGGAGTGTGATTATATGAAAAAGATAAATGTTTTAAATGAACTTTATAGTAAGATAATCACACAAGGTAATAAATAGTTATCGTATCTTTGATGTGGAACTTACTATAAAGTAAGTTCTTTTTAATTATAAAAATATAAAAATGGAAAGGTGATTAAAATAACACATCATAAAAGATATGAAAATATTAAAAAAGAGAGAAAAGAAAAAAAGAGAGAAATAGAATTTGATTATACAAGTAATGATTATGGGATTGTTATAGAAACTAATTATCAGAAAGCTTATGTTTTAAAAGATAATAAAATAAATGAAGTTACATTAGCTAAAAAATTTAATTATGTGATAAATAAAATAGTGTTTCCTGGAGATAAAGTAATTATTGATAATAATGAAATAATAGGAATTATTGAAAGAACAAATATTTTAAGTCGTGATAAAGTAGATGGCACTAAATTAAAGGCAATAGGAACTAATAAAATAGTGGCTACTAATATTGATTTAGCAGTTATTGTAGTGGCAGTTAATGATCCACCAGTTCATCCGAAGTTTATAGACCGTTATATAATTTTATTAGAAAACAGTAATATTCCTTTTATTATTTGTTTTAATAAATATGATTTAGTTACGGAGAAAGAACAAAAGATAATTGATTTTTATGGAGAGTTAGGTTATGAAGTTGTTAAAACTTCGACAAAAACTAAAGAAGGATTAAATGATTTAAAAGAGAGATTACTAAATAAAACTTGTATTTTAGTTGGTAATAGTGGTGTAGGTAAATCATCACTTACTAATTATTTATTAGATGATGATGTTATAAGAACTAATAGTGTAAGTGATAAAAGTAAGAGAGGCTGTCATACAACGACAACTTCTAAATATTATTTATGGCAGGATAATTCGGGAATTATTGATACACCAGGGATTAGAAGTTTAGATTTAAAAAAATTTAAGATTGAAGATATTCAAGATTATTTTAAAGAATTTAGACCATATAATAATTTATGTAAATATCATAATTGTTTGCATTATGATGAACCGGAAAATACTTGTGCGATTAAACAAGAAGTTAAGAAAAATATTAGTCAAGAAAGATATGAAAGTTATTGTAAAATAATAAGTGAAATAAAAAGGAAGTGATTAAATGAATATTGATGGTTTTTGTGATACTTATGGTTTAGGTAAAGTTTTAAAGATTACGAAATTAACTGGTGGTTTAATGCACCAAATGTATAAAGTTGAAACAACAAAAAAGATTTATGCCATTAAAGTGTTAAATAAAGAAGTTATGAATCGACCTGAAGCTTATGATAATTTTGTTACTTCAGAAACAATTTCTAATTATTTGGCACTTAATAATATAAAAGTATCTAATGCTTTAAAAATAAATAATAATTATTTAAATAAATATAAAGATTTGTATTATATGGTATTTGACTTTGTAGAAGGTAAAGTCTTAAAAGATGAAGAGATAACAATTTTACATTGTCAAAAGATAGCTCATCTTTTAGCACAAATACATAGTTTAGATTATACTAAGTTAAATTTAATACCTGAAATAACGAAATATACAGATATTTATGATTGGTCATCATATACTAAAATGGCTAGTTTTAAACAAATGCCCTATCAAGAACTATACTTAAATAACTATTTAAAATATGTTTCTTTACAACAAAGAGCTAATGAGAGATTTAATAATATTAATAAAGATTATACTTTATCGCATCAAGATTTAGATCCAAAAAATGTTATGTGGCAAGGTAATGAACCAGTAGTAATTGATTTTGAAGCTGCTACTTTGGCATGTCCTTATCAAGAGCTATTAGAAGTGGCTTTATGTTGGTCAGGGTTCTTAACAGATAATTTTAGGGAAGATAAATTTAAGTCTTTTATAACGACATATTTAAATGAAAGACCATTACCAGATATTGATTGGTATGATGTTATTTGTGGTAATTTAATAAATCGTTTTAATTGGTTACATTATAATTTAGAGCGTAGTTTAGGTCTTATAACTAATGATGAAGATGAAATAAAGCTTGCAACAGAGGAAGTTACTAAAACAATCTTAGAAATAAATCGTTATATAGATTTAATTGAAACTTTAACTAATATTATTAAAAATCTTACTACATAGTGAAAAATTTAAAACTAAGTTTTAAGTATTTTAACTAGTTTAAAAATAATAGATAAAAAGTAAACGTTTGGCCGTTTACTTTTTTTAATGTCGTGTTATAATCTTAGTGTAATGATAATAGGAAAGGGTTTTGGTGATAATAGAGTTTATGATTTATCTTATTTTTTAATAGTATATTGCTGATGAAGGAGTAGGAATGAAAAAATTAGTTGAAAAAGATAATTTAAGATTAATGGTATTTAAAAGTGCTGAAGATTTAGGTACTAAAGTAAATGATCACCTTCTTGATATGTATGGCTTAGATAAAGAAAAATATACGTTTTTATTACCAATGAATGAGGTCTTCTTTGACGACGGACATTTAAAAGTTGAGATAAAAGAAACAGTACGTGGTAAAGATATTTTTACTTTAACTGATGTAGGTAATTATTCGATTGAATATAAAATGCGTGGTTTAGTAAATCATACAAGTCCTAATGATATTATGATGCAACTTAAAGATGGAATAGGAGCTTGTAATCGTCATGCTAAAAGTATCAATATTATAATGCCTCTACTTTATGATGGTAGACAACATCGTCGTAATACTAGAGAAAATTTAATGTGTGGGATGTCCTTACATGAATTAGATATGTTAAATGGGGTTAAAAGTTTTATAACTTTTGATGCTCATGATGAAGGAGTAGAACATGCGATACGCAATATGGAATTTGATAATTTCTATGCAACTAATACTATTTTAGAAGCTTTTATTAATGATTCATCTAAAAGTAGTTTAAAAAAGTTAGTTTTTGTTGCCCCTGATAATGGAGCTACTGGTAGACGTAATGTTTATTTAAATAGCTTTAACTATGATCATATTCATCGTGAAGCTGGTAGTTTTGTTAAACAAAGAGATTATAATCATTTAGTAGATGGTAAATATCCAGTTATATCACATGATTATTCAGGTAATCCTGAACTTGATGGTTTTACAGCGATAGTTTCGGATGATATGATATCAAGTGGTGGTAGCATGTTTGATGTTATTGATGAGTTAAAGAAGCGTAATGTAAAAAAAATATATATTATGGTTACTTATGCTTTATTTACTAAAGGTGTCGAAAAATTTGAAGAATACTATAAAGCAGGTAAGTTTGATGGCTTATATACTACTAACTTATCTTATATTCCTAAAGAATACTTAAAATATAAATGGTTACATGTTTGTGATTGTTCTAAAGAAGTAGCTGAAATAATTTATACAATTCATCATGACGAGTCTATTTCAGGTATTATGAAAGATAAATCAAAACCTATTAAGATGCTTGAAGAAAAGTTTAATGGAAGTTCCGAGTAAGAGCTTCTTTTTTTTAGTTTTTTTACGAAAAATAGGGCAAAAATTGACGGAAATTATTCCTTATAATACAATTAATACATATTAGGGGGTTGCTTATGAAGAAATTAGTACGTATATGTAATATATTTTTAATTATTGCTTTATTATTTAATCTGTTTATACCAATCTCTTTTGGTAATATTGTTCCTGAAAATACTACCGAAGAAAAAAGTAGTTATGTTCCAAAAGAAGAATATTGGAGTGTCAAGAATAAACCATTCTTTTATGGTGCTACTAAAATAACTGTTCCAGTTGGAACTACTATTGATCTAGAACATGATGCACGTTTTAGAATTTTTGTTAAGGACATGGAAGATGGTGACTTAACAACTAAAATAAAGAAAACTTTAGATACTATAGATACAACAAAAGCTGGCGAATACAAAGTAATTTATGAAGTAACTGATTCACATAATAATACTTCGACTATTGAAGTACCAGTTAAGGTTGTTGAAGGTACAACCGAGATTAATATTGAAAGAACAATGTATTCATTGCCATCAGTTGATCATTTAAATAATTTGGGATATACACGTGGTAATAATATGGATCGTCAAATTGTTGGTTTATTTTTAGATCTTGATGGTGAATTTCAAATGCGTCATATTAGTGGTGGCGATTTAATTGTTAAATTACAAAATGATGATCAAAATACTGAAAGTGAAATTAAAGTACAAAGTAAAGATAAAGTTATTGAAGAAGTTCAGAAAAAACTTAATGATGAAAAAACTAAAAGAACTGAAAGCAATCCAAAAGAAACTATTACTGATGAAGAGTTAGCTAAAGAGTTAGACTTAACTGAAGCCTTAGAAGGTTGGGTAAATATCAAAAATGTTGTTACTACAGATGGTGTTAGTACTAATTATGTTAGTTTACCAACTATTAAAACTTTATATAAACAAACTGATGTTGTTAAATATGAAATAAAATATGATACTACAAATGTTAAAACAAAAAGATTACATTATTATCATCAAGGTGATGGGGCTACATATCAAGAAACATTCTTAAAAGAATGGGCTGAAGATGAAAACTCATATAGTATTATTGATGGAGCTTCTTATATGATATCTGTGCCATATATTGACCATGATAAATTATTTGAAACTAAATACCCTGGTGGTAAACCATATGAATCATTAGATAACTATTTAAATTGGTGGGACCAAGTAATGGATCATTACGATGATTTAATTGGTTTATCATATGATCATCCAGTCGATGAATTAAGTCAAAATGTTAAAACTAAATATTTTGGTAAAGCAAATAAACATGGAGCAGGGGCTGCTTACTATGCTAGTGGTGATCATGTAGGTATTAACCAAGAACATGACTGGTCATTTTTCCAATATGGTTGGGGAAACTTACACGAAGTTGGTCATGGTTATCAAGCTCAAGTTGGTGGTAATGCTGGTGGTTTACCTATAGGAGAAGTAGGGGTTAATATCTTCTGCTACTATATTCAAACTTATACGCCAGAATTAAATAAATATAACGATAACTGGTTATCATTAGCCACTAAAGAAAATGAATATAATAAAGCTCGTCAAGATGGTAAAGGATTCTTAGATAATGGTGAAGGTAATGTTGGGGCCGCTGGGATGTTATATGCTATTGTTAATATGTTAAATTATTTTGATGATTATAAAGAAGCTTATGCTTATATTAATCAATATTATCGTCGTGTGTATAGCGAAACAGGTACTAGAATGAAAACAACTGATGTTTGGGCCTTAGCTTTAGCTGAAAAATATAATGTTAATGTTGTTCCATATATTGAATCATGGGGTATTACTGTATCTGATAATGTTAAAGATGAATTAATGGCTAAACCATTACCAACTATTTATTATATGAAAGAAATGTTAACTGATGAAACTAAAGGTCAAGAATTAAAAACTAAATTAAATAATTTTGGTTTATATGATTTGGTTTCAACAGACGAATTAAAAGATACTAACTTAACAGGTAAAGTAACATTTAATATTAATATTGCTAATCTAGATAATATCAAAAATCAAAATATTACGATTAATGATGGGGGAAAAACAGTTAAAACAATTACTATCAAAGATAAAACTGTTACTACTGAATTACCAATAGGTACATATAAAGTAGCATTTCCTAAATCTAAGGAAGCCTTAGATTATGATAATTTATATATTATCGTTAAAGATTCAGGAACTCAAACTTATGAAGTAAATTACAAACCAATTAATGATTTAGATTATGGTTTTAAAACAAGTATTAGAACACGTGGTTATTGGGGTGAAGATTATACACCATTTAAAATAGATTTAGTAGGAAATAATTTAGTTTTCAATTATGGTGATACTTATCCAAATAGTGGAAATGATAATACCGTATTATTTAGTTCTTTAACTGTTTTAGATAATGATAATAAAGAAGTATATAAAAATAGTGTTCAACGTTATTGGTATGATACATGGGTTAAAGACAAAGTAACTAATAAAGAAGTCCCGGTTAAAGAAGGATATAAACTTAAAATATATTATTTAGGTAATAAAGAAGATGTTCGTGTAACTAATGGTTTAACTGGTAAAATAACTAAACTAAGTAATGAAGATTTTAAAGATCATGAAATTACTTTTGTTGTTACTAAATATGGTTTAGTACCAGAATCATTAACTAATGATAAAGATAAACTATATCAAAAATATTCTGATGATATTAAGACATATATCGATAAATTATTAAGTGAAAAAAAAGAAGAAGATTTTGCAAATCCATTTACCTCACCTGATATTTATAATGAAGTATTAAGCTTAGTTAATAAATTAGATAAAAAAGATCAAGAAGTTTATATTAATGCTTTGGATATTATATCAGCAGGAGCATATAGTAAACAAAATGAAGAGTTAAAACCTAGTACTGGAGAAAATAAACCAAATAAAGTAGAACAACAGAATAATAAGAAACCAAGTAATAATTCTTCATATGAAAGTGCTCCGCCATATACTGGTGTTGACTTTATAGGTATTGAAGCTAACTCAATTGCTCTTAGTATTCATTCATTAAGATGCTTAATAACTGTTGTATTAGTGACTTTAATTATCTTATTGACTAAGTTAGATAAAGTTTTATCATATGAAAAGAAGTTCTAAAAATGAACTTTTTTTATCTTGTATGAAGAACAAATGTTTGATATAATATAAACCATATAAAAAGAAAAAATAAAAGGAGGAACGGTTGATGAATAAATTAAAGAAAACAACTAAAACATTTGAAGAGATTAAACATATTGATAAGGAAGGAAATGAGTATTGGTGTGCTAGGGAATTAATGATGGCACTTAAATATTCAAAATGGAGCAATTTTGAAAGTGTCATAAAAAAAGCAAAAAGTGCTTGTATGTTAAGTAATAATAACATTGATGATCATTTTGCCGACGTTGGCAAAACGATAAAAATGCCAAAAGGAGCATCAAAATTAATTAATGATTATAAGCTATCAAGATATGCTTGTTATTTAATCGCTCAAAATGGTGATAGTAGAAAAGAAGTAGTTGCTTTAGCTCAAACTTATTTTGCTGTTCAAACCAGAAAGCAAGAACTATCAGAACTTGAATATAGTGTTCTATCCGAAGATGAAAAGAGATTTTATAATAGGAATTTAACTAAAAAGGGAAATTATTCATTAAATCACGCAGCAAAAAATGCTGGTGTCAAAAACTTTGATAAGTTTCATAATTCTGGATATAAAGGCTTATATAATGGTGAAACAGCAGACGATATTGCTAGAAGAAAAGGTTTAAGATATCGAGAAGATATATTAGATAATATGGGTAGTGAAGAACTTATTGCTAATTTATTTAGAATTTCTCAAACTGAGCAAAAATTAAAAAGAGAAAACATTAAAACTGAAAGTAATGCTAATACAACCCATTATGAAGTAGGTAAAGAAGTTCGTAATACAATCAAAAGACTAGGAGGTACGATGCCTGAAGATTTACCAACACCAGAAAAAAGTCTTAAAGAATTAGAAAAAGATAATATCATAAGAAAAAAATTGCCAATGCAAAGCAATTCTGTTTAGTTTAACATATATATGCCAATTGTTAAATAAGTAGCGAAAGTAATCCATAAAGCGTAGAAGATATTTAAATAGACTGATACTTTATTTTTCTTACTAAAGATGTATAGCATGTAGTAGACAATAATATCTAGTAAGATAATCCATATAACAGCAATAAAACGCCATTTAAGTAAAAAGAAAATAATACTCCATAATAGATTAATAAATAGTTGGCTGTAATAAATTAAAGTATCATCTAAATCAGCTAAATTCTTTTTATTTAAGATGTACCATGATATACCCATTAATAAGTATATGATTGTCCAAGCGATAGGAAAGAAGATTTTTGGTGGAGCGAATGGTGGTTTAATTAATTCTGTATAATCAATACTACTTGATATTAATAAACCGACTAAACTCCCTAAGATAACGGGTAAAAATAAATGATATATACTTTTTAATATCTTTAACATAATAAGTCCTTTCTGTTAATAAGTTTATGTAAGAATAAAAAAATTATACTTTCTTATGAATTAATATTGTATACTATAGATGGAGGAATTGATATGTTAGAAAATAAAGTTGCAATAGTTACAGGGGGAACAAGAGGCATTGGTTTTGAAATAGTTAGAACCTTTTTAAAAAATGGAGCTAAGGTAGTATTACTAGGCTCAAGAGAAGAAAGTGTTACTAAAGCTTTAAATACATTAAAAGAAGAAAATAGTAATTATGAAGTAAGTGGTTATTATCCTAATTTAACAAGTGAAGAAGAAGTAAGTGAAACATTTAAGAAAGTTAATGATACTTATGGACGTATTGATATATTAGTTAATAATGCTGGTTTATCATCTAGCACACCTTTAGATAAATTTACTATGGAAGAATATGATAAAATAACTGATTTAAATTTAAAGGCTGTATTTGTTTGCTCGAAGGTTGTTACACCTTATTTGAAAGAAAGTAAAGGGACAATTTTAAATACTAGTTCAATGGTAAGCATGTATGGTCAACCATCTGGCGTAATGTATCCTGCTACTAAGTATGCGGTTAATGGGATGACTAAGTCATTAGCACGTGAATTAGCACCATTCGGAGTAAGAGTTAATGCTGTAGCTCCTGGTATAACAGAAACAGATATGGTTAAGAATTTACCACAAGAAATGATTGAACCATTAATTAAAACAATTCCATTAGGAAGAATTGGTAAACCAGAAGATATTGCTAATGCCTTTTTATTCTTAGCTAGTGATATGGCTAGTTATATAACTGGGGTTGTATTACAGGTCGATGGTTTAGCACGTAATTAAGAATCTTTAAAAAAGATTCTTTTTTTAAAAAGTTCTTGACCTTAACCTTAGGTAATAGTCTATATTACAAATAAGAAAGGAGTTTATATGTTTATTAATGAAGTAGAAAATATTGTTAAATTATCAAAAAAAGCTATTAGGTATTATGAACAAGAAGGCTTAGTTAGACCAAAAAGAAATGATAATAATGATTATCGTTTATATAGTGAAGATGATATTAACCGATTAAAGGTTATTAAGTTTTTAAGAGAATTAGGTGTGCCGATTAGTGAGTTAAAAAAATTAAATAATCAGGAATTAGATTTAAAAGAGTGCTTAAAGAAAAGGATTGAAAATATTGAAAATGAAGAAGAGAATTATCAAAAAGTTAAGAAGATGTGTTTAGAAATTATTGAAGCTAATGAAACATATGAAAAGATTGATATAACTAAGTATTTTCAAAATATTAATATATTAAATAAAGAAGGGTTTACGATGCGAGAAATAAAATCAAATAAAAAGAAAAAAATTTTTGGGGCGGTTTTATCTAGTTTGATCTTTGGTTTATTGTTTTTAATTCCCGCGATTATTTTTATTGTGATGGGATATAGAGAATATTCAACAAAGATTTCTTATTTGTTTGCTTTAATATTCATAATACCAGTTATAGCAATTATCGTTAATTTAGTTAAGAGAATAGAAGAAATAAATGGAGGTGAAGAAGATGAAGCTAGTAAGTATTGATTATGTACCTGGTTATGAAATAGTTGAATCGTTAGGAATAGTTAAAGGTCAAGTAGTGCAATCAAAAAATATTGGACGTGATTTTATGGCGGGAATGAAGACGATTGTTGGTGGCGAAATAGCTGGTTATACGGAAATGATTAAAGAAGCTAGACAGATTGCAACGAAAAGAATGGTTGACGATGCTAATAGTTTAGGAGCTGATGCCATAGTAGGAGTAAGATATGGATCATCACAAGTAATGGCTTCAGCAGCGGAAATAATAGCTTATGGAACAGCAGTTAAAATAGTAAAAAAGAAGTAGGTTCGTCCGTTGACTTTAACCTTAAAAATGATATAATAACAAGTAATGATGTAATATCATAATTATTATAGAAAGAGGATTTATATGGAATTAAAAGGATCTAAAACTGAACAAAATTTAATGACTGCTTTTGCTGGAGAATCACAAGCAAGAAATAAATATACTTATTTTGCTTCTAAAGCTAAAAAAGATGGTTATGAACAAATTGCAGCTATCTTTGAGGAAACAGCAAATAATGAAAAAGAACATGCTAAAATGTGGTTTAAAGAATTAAATGGTGGAGATATTCCATCTACTGAAGAAAACTTACTTGCAGCAGCTGAAGGTGAAAATTATGAATGGACAGATATGTATGATAATTTTGCTAAAGTAGCTGAAGAAGAAGGCTTTAAAGCAATAGCTGCTAAATTTAGAGCAGTAGCAGCAATTGAAAAAGCCCATGAAGAAAGATATCGTAAACTACTTAAGAATGTTGAAGATAAAGTAGTATTCTCTAAAGATGAAGATGCTATTTGGGTATGTCGTAATTGTGGTCATATTGTTGTTGGTAAACAAGCTCCAGCCGTATGTCCAGTATGTGCTCATCCACAAAGTTATTTTGAATTAAAAGCAGAAAATTATTAAGATAGAGATGTTATTAAGGTGTGATATATTTCACACCTTATTTTTTTAACTAAAATAGGGTATAATGTTAGTAATTGGAGGCGATAGATATGTTTAATATTGTTTTTGTTTGTTATGGTAATATTTGTCGTAGTCCAATGGCCGAAATGATTTTTAAAGATTTAATATATAAAAATAATAAAAGGTATAAATATAGTTGTGTTTCTCGAGCAACTAGTATGGAAGAGTTAGGTAATTCGATATATCCACCAGCTTTAAGAAAGTTAGAGGAAAAGGGAATTACGATTGAAAAACATGTAGCTACTCAAATAAAAAAAGATGATTATGAAAAGTATGATTTAATTATCGTGATGGAAGAACGTAATAGAAGAGATTTACTGAGAATATTTGGGGAAGATAATAGTAATAAGATTCATTTACTTTTAGAATATACTAATAATTTAAGAACAATAGATGATCCTTGGTATACAGGTGATTTTGATACGGCTTATGATCTTATATATGAGGGATGCGTGGGATTATATAATTATTTAGAAAGTATGGAGGGCCAAAATGAGATTTAAAGAGAAATTAGCTTTGGTACCTCATAAACCTGGTTCTTATCAGATGAAAGATAAGAATGGGACGATAATTTATGTTGGTAAAGCTAAAGATTTACATAAGAGATTATCTTCTTACTTTAATAGAGTACATACTGGTAAGACAGCGAAAATGGTTAGTTTGATTGATGATTTTACTTATTTAGTAGCTAGTTCCGAGTTAGAAGCTTTTATTATTGAAATTAATTTAATTAAAGAATTTAATCCTAAGTATAATATAATGCTTACGGATGATAAGAGTTATCCATATATTGAATATATTAGTAGTCCTTATCCAAGGCTTAAGGTATCTAGATATTTAAATATTAAGAAAAAGGATAATAAAAAGTTATTTGGGCCTTATCCTAATGCGTATGCGGCAAGAAGAATTGTTAATTTACTTAATAGGTTATATCCTTTAAAGAAATGTGAAGGTAATAAGAAAGATTTATGTCTTTATTATCATATTGGGGAATGTCTAGGTTATTGTAGTAAAAGTATTGATCAAGATAAAGTAAGAGAGATGGAAAATGAAATATTATCTTTTTTAAAGGGTAATGATGAAATACTAAGAAATAAGATAATGGATAAGATTAAAGTATATAGTGATAATCTTAATTTTGAAATGGCTTTAGATTTAAAGAAAGAATTAGAATATATAGATATTGTTTTAGATAAGCAAAAGGTTGAATTACATGATTTTGTTAATAGGGATGTTATTGCTTATTATGTCGATAATGGTTATTTATCAATTGAAATATTATTTATTCGTAATGGAAAGTTATTAAATCATAAGAATACGATATTACCAATTAATATTGATATAGAAGATGATGTAGAATACTTTATTGCCCAGTTTTATACGCGTAATGAAATACCTAAAGAAATATTAATTCCTGAAACTTTAAATATCGATAATATTAGAAGTGTTGTGGAAACTAATATCTTGGCACCGCAAAAGGGAGTTAAAAAAGATCTAATTAAGATGGCTTATGATAATGCGAAGATGAATTTAAATAATAAGTTTGAAGAAATTCAAAAGGATGAATCAAGAACGTTAAAAGCTAATGAAGAGTTAGCGGAAATACTAGGTATGGATGAAATAAGAAGAATCGATGTTTTTGATAATTCAAATTTATTTGGTAGTTTTGCTGTATCAGGAATGGTTGTTTTTATTGATGGTAAACCAGCTAAGAATGAATATCGTAAATATAAAGTATCTGTTGATGTCAATGATGATTACAATACAATGAAAGAAATACTTTATCGTCGATATCAAAGAGCTTTAGTAGAAAAAACATCATTACCAGACTTAATAATTGTCGATGGTGGCGAAAACCAAATAAGGGCTGCTAAAGAGATATTAGATTTATTACATTTGAAGATTAAAGTGGTTGGTTTGAAAAAGAACGATAAGCATCGTACTAATGACTTGATTTCTTCTGATTTTAGTGTGTATAATATAGATAGAATGAGTAATGTATTTCACTACTTAACAAGAATGCAAGATGAAGTACATAGATTTACTATTACTTATCATAGAACGCTTAGAAGTAAAGGTAGTATTAGTAGTGTTTTAGATGATATCGAGGGGGTTGGTCCATCTAGAAAGAAAGCTCTAATTAAGAAGTTTGGTAGTTTAGCGAAAATAAAAGCAGCTAGTCTTGATGAATTAAAAGAAATATTACCAGAAAATGTTGCAGTAGAGCTTAGAACTTATTTACTTGAAAAAGACAAAGAGAAAGAATAGGTGGTTAGTGTGAAACTTACTTATCGATTTAAGAATGATGAACAAAAACTTGATATAAAAAAGGTAGAATATGTAAATCCTAAAGAGATTATAGTTTATCCTAAAGCTGATGATGAAGTCTATGTAAGTGATGGTGAAGAAGTTTATATTAATCAATTACTTAAAGAAAGTAAAAATGGAATAAAAACTTATGCAACAGTATCTGGTACGGCTTCAGTTAAAAAAGGAATCATTAGAATTAGTAATGATAATAGTGATTCAACAATTGTATCAGAAGATACGGTTGATGATATAAGTAAATTAAAAAAAGAAGAAGTTATTAATATATGCCAAGAATTAGGTATTGAATATGAAAATAAGTTATTAGTTGAAAAATTACAAAATAAGAATAAAGTAATTATTGTTAATGGAATGGATATTGAACCTTATCAATTTAATAATAATTATATGTTAGAAGATCGTTTAGAATGTATTTTAGAAGTAACAGAGGTTATATCAAATTTATTTAATTTAAATGCTTATTTAATTCTTAATAAATATGATGAAAATAATATAGAGGAAGTTAGAAAAGTTATTTCAAAGTATCCGAATATTATTTTTAAAACAGTTGATGATGTATTTCCTTTTACAACTAATCCTTGTATAGCAAAAAAATATTTTAAAGAGTATAAATATAATGAATTATTATTCTTTGATACATTTGCTTTAAATAAGTTATATACGGCTTTAAAGGATGGACTTCCAGTTAGTGAAAGATATGTTACAGTATGTTTAAATGGAACTGATAATATATCAGTAGTTAAATGTCGTTATGGAACTAGTTTAGCTAGTATATTAAGTGAAGCAGTTAATATTGATTTAACTAATCGTGATATATATTTAAATAACTATATGCGTGGGGTTAAGTGTGATGATGTTAAAGCTTTAATAGTTAATGATAATGTTAAGACAATATTTATTTTAGAGCATGATGATGTTAAGGCATCTAAATGTATTAAATGTGGTAAATGTGTGGAGATATGTCCCGTTAATATTAATCCTTTAGATAAGAAGTTAGATCCAGCATGTATTAGATGTGGCTTATGTAATAATGTATGTCCAGCTAATATAAATTTACTTAATAAGGGGAAATAAGAATGAAAAAGGGTTTATTAAAGAAAAATAAAGTTTTAGGAATTGATATTCTTTATATATTAAGTATTGTACCAATTATTATTTATAGTTTTTATAAAAATGGAATAGTTCCATATACTCATGGGTATATTTCATTATTCTTATCTTTACAATATTTAGTTATACCAATAGTTATTATTGTATTAAGTTATGTTTTTGAAATATATTATTATATAGGAATTAAGAAAGATGATGACTATCATAATGTTGTTAATTCGCTAGTACCATATATAAATGCTTTATGTTATTTAGTATGTGGACCATTAGATTATTTATGGCTTACTATACCACTTATCATTGTTTTAGATATTATATTAAAGTTTATAGATAATAAATTTAGTATTAATCAAGTGGCTTTATTTAAGTGTTTAATGTATTTAATATTAATGGCGATGGGAATTACAAGTACAGCTAATAATTATGAGGTAACTATAGAATATAGTACGGGTATTATGAATATGTTGTTAGGAGGATTCCCAGGAGGAATAGGAACTACTAGTTCAATATTTGCTTTAGTTGGGTTTGTTGTTTTACTATTTAATTCTTATTATAAGAAAGAAATACCAATAATAGCTTTACTGAGTTATGCGATTGTTAGTGTAATTATTGCTTTAGTAATGGGTAATGCATTTAATGAAATATTTATAAATGCTTGTGAAAGTGGTTTATTATTTAATTTAATATTTGTAAGTACAATTAGTACAGCAACACCAGTTGTTAGAATGGGACGTATTATATATGCTTTATTGTTAGGTATCTTATGTGCTATATTTGTTAATGTTTTACATTTAGGTATTGGTGTTTATGTGGTAATATTAGTATTAAGTTTATTTACTAATGTATTTAATAAGATAAAATAAAGGAATAACGTAAAGTTATTCTTTATTTTATTTAAGTTATTGAGTATAATGGTTTATGTTTGGAAGTGAGATTATGAATATTAATGAATTTGATTATGAATTACCAGAAGAGTTAATCGCCCAGACACCATTAGAAAAAAGAGATAGTTCAAAGTTATTAATTTTAAATAAAAATAATGGAGAAGTTATACATGAACATTTTAGTAATATAATTGATTATTTACATAAAGGTGATGTTTTAGTTTTAAATGATACGAAGGTAATACCAGCAAGACTTATAGGTGTTAAAGAAGAAACGAAAGCTAGTATAGAACTATTATTATTAAAAGATTTAGGTAATGATGTTTGGGAATGTTTATCAAAACCAGCTAAAAGATTAAAAGTGGGAACTATTATTTCTTTTGGTGATGGTTTGTTAAAAGGTGAAGTAGTAGAAAAGTTTAGTGAAGGACTAACTCATGTTAAATTGTTATATAAAGGTATACTAATGGAAATATTAGATCAGTTAGGAACAATGCCACTTCCACCTTATATTCATAAAGAGTTAAAAGATCAAAATAGATATCAAACAGTTTATGCCAAAGTAACAGGTAGTGCTGCAGCACCAACGGCAGGACTTCATTTTACGAAAGAATTACTTAAACAAATAGAAGATAAAGGGATTATAGTTACTTATGTTACTTTGCATGTTGGTTTAGGAACTTTTAGACCAGTACAAGTTGATAATATTTTAGAACATCATATGCATAGTGAATATTATGTCATGAGTAAGGAAACAGCAGATATTTTAAATAAAGCTAAAGAAGAGAGTAGAAGAATAATTGCCGTTGGAACGACTAGTACAAGAACATTAGAAACAATAGCTACTAATAATAATGGAAAGTTTATCGCAACTTCTGGTAATACAGATATCTTTATTTATCCGGGGTATGAGTTTAAAGCAATTGATTGTTTAATAACTAATTTTCATCTACCTAAAAGTACTTTAGTTATGTTAGTATCGGCTTTAGCTAGTAGAGATTATATACTTAATGCTTATAAGATAGCTATTCAAAATAAATATCGTTTCTTTAGTTTTGGAGATGCAATGTTTATTACGAATGATATCAATAAAGAAAAATAAAATGACAGGTTCTTTGTCAAATAGTGTTGGTAAACAATAAATTTGATAAATGAATTGCTTTGTTAAGGGTGATGTAAGTCATC
>CANQQV010000002.1 GCA_947626095.1 uncultured Bacilli bacterium | reverse complement strand
TCTAGTTTTTAAAGGACATAATTCCTTTGTTGGTGACGATAGCTAAGTGGCAACACCTCTTCCCATCCCGAACAGAGCAGTTAAGCACTTAAACGCCGAAGATAGCGCAAGCAAAAATAGGAAGTCGCCGATTTTTTTTTGGCTCAAAAATATACCCTTTAACGGTATATTTTTTTTTAATGTAAATATACTAAAAATATATGCAAAAATATCTTGATATACAAACAATTGTATGATAAGATAATCATAGTTAAGAAAGGGTAGAGTAAATGAAAGGAAGAGTTAAATGGTGGAGTAAAGAAAAAAGTTGCGGTTTTATCGAATACAATAGTCATGAAAGCATCTTTGCGCACTTAGATAAAACAGCTAAAAAGAACTATTCATTAGAAGAAAACCAAGAAATAGAATTTCTTCTCGAACAAAAAGATAGTTCTTTCTACATAAAAATTATTCCCGAAGAAAATAAGGCTTAATAAAGTCTTTTTTTAATATATTGAAATGCCTGTTAATAATTGTTACTATTAATAAGTAAGGATTGATCAACATGAAAAAATATATCTTTAATATCATCTTAATTATTCTTTGGATGTTTATAATTTTTCATTTCTCTAGTCAAACTGGCGTTGCTTCCAAAGAAACTAGTAATAACTTTATTATCAATGTTATTAATACTATAACCTCCAAAGAACTAAGTCCTATAGAACAACAAAAAATAACTTCAACTTATTCCAAAATAGTCCGTAAAACAGCTCATTTTACGGCTTACTTCATCCTTGGTTTCCTTGTCTTCCGTCTATACTACAAAATCTATCATCTAACTCCTAAAACCATTATATATACTATCATCCTCTGTTTAATCTATGCTTGTAGTGATGAATGTCATCAACTGTTTATAAGTGGTCGTTCTGGTGAACTACTAGACGTCTTAATTGATACTTGCGGTGCATCTATCTCCACAATCATCTTCTATCTTCTTCATCAAAAGTATTTCAATTTTACAAATAAAAGTGTCAAATAAAAAAAGCCTCAACAGGCTTTATTTTTTATATGGCGTCCCCAGGCAGAATCGAACTGCCGACCTATCGCTTAGGAGGGGGCTGTTCCTCATCCCTCGGACACCAATATTATACATCAAGAAATCCTTATAAATAAAGGGTTTCTTTTAATTTTACTTATTTTTCTTTGAACTCGTTTTTCATTAAGGTGCCGTGAATTGGTGCCATAATGCTATGATTTTATGCCATTTCTAACTTTTTCATCATTTCATCAAATCTGTCTGCACATGCATTTTTACTTTCTTCGAATGAATGAGTATATATTTCCATCGTGATTGATGTATCTGAATGGCCTAATCTCTTACTGACAGTCTTAGGGTCAACACCAGAATTAATTAAAAGACTTGCACATGTATGCCTTAACTCATGAAAACATATTGGGTCTAAATTGTATTTCTTAACAATCTTTCTCAATATATGGTCACAAGTACCCGGGAACATGTATGAACCATTTAAAGAGGTAAAAACTCTGTCATCTTTTCCAATCCATCTTTGCTTGTTAACTAACTTATAGGCATCTTGCCATTTCTTATATTCCTTAATAAGATTGATAGTCGCTTCACTCAATTTAATTGTTCTGATGGATGATTCTGTCTTTGTTGTTTTTTCATCAATGACACCCTCAACAACTTTAAGTGATTTTGTTATGCTTACCATTCTTGTATCTAAGTCAATGTCTGACCATCTTAAAGCACAAATCTCACTTCTTCTTGCACCGGAATCTAAGGCAAGTACAATTAACATTTTATATTTGATAGATTCATTTTCAAGAACATCTAACAACTTCTTAACTTGATAAACATCATAGAAGTTCTTTTCCTTATGTTCTTTCTTTGGCTTACTTGCTTTTAAGTTAGGATTCTTATCCATAATCTCCCATCTAATTGCTTGATTAAACATAACATTTACAACTTTATATAAATTATAATTTGAATGATATCCTAACTCTTGACCATTCTTACCAATTCTCAATTTTTGATACATATTATCTAAGACAAAAGGTGTTATATCTTTTAACTTTCTATTTCCTATGATTGGAAGTATTCTTTTAAGAGACTTTTTATATCCATTTGTTGTAACCAATGAAATATTTGGCTTACAATATTTTTCAATGAATATTTCTGATAAATCTTTGAAAGTCAAATCTGTTATTCGTTTGGATTCTCCCATGTGATAATATTCTGTTTTTAGTTCGGCCTCTCTTTTAATTGCCTCTGACTTAGTACCAGTAAAATTGATTGTCTTTCGTTTCCGATTACCTAATATATCATAACCGAGTTCAATAGTTATTTTGTATTTGTTCACATCTATTTTTTTAATTGCCATAAGTTCTCCTTTCATAACTTATGGGATAGAACACATACTTAACTATCTATAAATATTATACCATAAAACGGCATTTTTTCCTAGAAGAAAAGGACACTTTTTCGTTCTTCTTGGCGATGTAATTCTATCCATTCATTGATTTCTTTTATATCAAATTTTAGTCTGTTACCAAATTTATAATAAGGTATCATTTTGGCTCTGACTAACTTTCTGATATATGGTATTGATAAATCTAGATATTCTGATATTGTCTTTAAATCACACATCTCTTTAGTCAAAGCCAATACCCCTAGAAATCCAATTTATCTTTAAGTATGTATTTATATATTTCTGATAAACACTCTTGCATGTCTTTTTCACAAAGACAATCTGAATAATCTCCATCATATTCTCCGGCATTAATCATTACATACTTATTGACTACATAAGATAATTCACATAATTTATCTATATCATCAACACTAGAAAATGACTCACATATTACATCCCATAATATTTCTAAATAAGATTCTCTTCTATTTTTATCAATACCATTAAGCAAACGATGAAAACCTACTAAACCCCCAATTGTATTCGTTACATATTCTAATGAAATAGTATCAAAATCTCCATCATAATTCTTTAAGCATTCTATAAGACTATTTTCAATAAAAAGAGTCAGTTTATCAATATCATCCTCTGTAACTTCTTTAAACTCATTTTTAATGTCATCATGACATAAATTTTTTATTGCATTTCTTAATCTATCAATTAAAGCCAACCCCTCTGTATTCTCATTAATATAATCTAAAAAACTCATTTAATCTCCTCCTAATAACACAAATTTTATTGGCCAATCAAGAGTGTGTTTTTTCTCTTGTTGATTCCATTTTATTATTATTAATAACCTCATGTCTGCCCCTTAGAATGAGTTTTTTGTTGTTTTGATGTTCGATTTGTGTTCGGTATCTAAAAGAAAACAAAAAAAATAAGAGGGCAATTTTGTCCTCTAAAAATAATTTCTTTTTAAATTACATCCGGATTCTTTTATTATTTCTTGTTTTGCTAAGAATCTCATTAAATCTTGCACATCAGATATAATTATTTGGACACTACTATCTGATGAATCTTTTTTATATTTATTATTCCAATAAAGAATTTTTTCATAATAGTTTTTGCACTTGTTATCCTTACTATTTTTAACTTCTTTATGTTCTTGTAAAAACTTATCTAATATATTAAAAGCATTGATAACCTCTTTGTCTAAAGTATTATTGAATTTTACTAAGGCATTGTAAGTGTAATAAACATCAGAAGTAATTTGTTCTTGAATCTTATAATCTCCACAATTATTCATAAGAGTTTCATTATACCTAAACATTTTAAGACCATTTGCATGATTATTATAAAACTCTGTACTTAAAGGTAACTTATCTGTTCTAGTATTATATAGAATCATGACATCACTTCCTTTTGATTGACTATTATAGCATAAATACAGCAAAAATGATGATATAATATTTCTTGAGGTGAAAACATGAAAGAAAATAATGACAAAAAAAATATTATTAAATCACTAGACAGCCATAATGAAACAAGTTTGTCTGAAATTCAAGAAAAATTAAAATCAGCAGAATATATGAATAGCATTAAAGGAATGTCATCAACACTAAGTCAATTATCAAAATCTTTAATTGATATGCATACATCAATAATTCCAAATGCATTACAACAAAATATGGAACTAAGTTCATCACTTAATAAAACAGCAAAAATTATTGCAGATTATCAAAAGATTATTATGCCTAATGTAATAAAAAATAGTATTGAAACTACTTCAAAATTATCTGAAACATTTAAATCAATTATTGATTCTTATGATTTTAGTAATCTTATTAATATTGCAGTTTCCTCTAAATTACAAAGTATTATGGATGGATTATCTAAAACAATCACATCACTACACATAGGAGATTTATCTGGATATGAAACTGAATATTTAAACAAAAGATTTTGGGTAATTCCTTATGAATATGAGTATAAAAATATAAATTCTTTAACAAAACTTAACAAAAATGATTTTGAAAAAAAGATGATAAAACATTTTACAAAATCTAGGATAAATAGAATTTTTTCTGAATGTATAAAACGAGAAGAAAGGAAAGATAAAAAACAAATATTAAGGCAAATAAAACAAAATTATTTTTTAGGCAATTATTCTATATGTTTGGCCTCACTAATTACTTATGTTGATAGTTTAACCTTGCAATTGATAGATGACAATTCAACTAAGCAACACACATCACATCTAGTAGTTGATTCACTACATGATTATTATTTAAGTCATGATACATATCAAATGTTTTTGAAAATAGAAATTTTAAAAAACTTTTATGATAAATTATATAAGAATAATGAGCAATTAAAAAATCCTCAATCTAATATAATTAATAGAAATTTAATTTCACATGGTTCAAAGTATTCAAATAAACAAATTGATACTTTAAGAATTATCAATGCTATATGGTATATTCAAAATATTATAGAAGAAACAAATTTGTTAAATATGTTTGTTTATGATAAAAGTAAACAGACAAAATATAAGTTAAAAAATAAAGAGATGACCTAAACCATCTCTTATTTTTTATTATACTTTGGATAGTTCTGAATTGCTATACCATATTGACCGGATAAATCAATACATGTTGGGCAACGAAAACTAAAACCATCTCTAATTAGCATATCCTTAATTGCACCATATACATACTTACTTTTTAGCATTTCTACTAATTGTTGTTTTTCTTTATACTCATCGTAACTATTTTTCAATCGGTCAATGAAATCTTCTTTCTTTTTTTCTTCATCTAACTTTTTAAGATAACTATCAATTTTCTTTTCGATCATCATTTGAGCATACTCATCATTAAGTCCAATAGTAATTGTCCTATTATCAAGGCCTAATGCCTTAAGTAAATCCTTATCTGACATTTTTGTACCTACAAGAATCAATGAATCTTTCAACCTCTGATTCTCTTACCTTATAATTTCTTCCAATCTTACTTGCTTCAAGTTTTCCCTCTTTAATCATTCTTCTTAGATATAGAACTGGTGTCTTTGTCCAATTTGAAATTTCAATTAATGTATATAGTTTTTCTTTCATACTATCAATCCTCCTCATAATAATAGAAGTTATTAGAAGAGAAAACTCTAAAAATAGTAATATAGTACCTACATAGTAGTTACATAGTAAACTAGATTAAAAACTTATCAAACATTCGTTCTTGAATATACCTTTTTTTGCCCATTTAAATCGATTTTGAGGCACTTTTACAATTGCCTAGACTAATTGTTCATTCTGAATCTTTCGAAGCCGAGAGATAGCGGAATTTGGTGTTTTATTAAATAGAGGGATGGGTTTAGTAAAAATTGAAATTTGTAATCATAAAAACCAATGGTAACACCAAACCGAACTTAGCAAATCTCATTTTCTTTTCTTATCAAGAAAGGGGGAAGGTTTTACAATATATGAACGAAGTGAATATATTGTAAAACAAGTTAGGGGTATGATTAATTCTTTTCTTTTATTATATACTTTACAGATGGAAGATAAATAATATTATAATCCTATTGTAAGATAAAATAATATATAGTTTATCTTATATACTATAAATTTTTATATTTTATATATTATATTTATATATAATAAATACCCCTTTAATTTACTTATATAGTAGAGATGAAATCATAAAAATACAATTTTTGTTAATAATAAAACAAAAAAATCAATCAACAATTTTTGCTAAAATTTATTTTTTTACGATATTTATGCTATAATTTTACTGAGAAGGTGAAATTATGTATGAGGAAATACTTGAATTGTATAAAGATAAATTAACAGACTTTTTTAAGAATGTACCAACTTTTGAAAATCAATTATTATATTCTGAATTCAATAAAGATTGTTTTGATAATATGTTTAAGAATAATCAAAATGAAAATCCTTTTCCAGTTAAAGTCTTAAAAGAAAAAATTCCTGAATTAAAAGATGTTTGTAAAAAATGTGGTCAGTATTTCATGAACCCCAGAAACAAAAGCCATATTAAATATGATGTAATTATGGGACAATTATTTGAAGAAATATTAATAGATTATTTTACCAATCATTTAAAAATAAAAGCAGTTCATGGGGACAAAACAAATAAAAAATACCCTGATTGTATGATTTTAGGTAAAGATAAGGGAATAATTGCATATTTTGAAGTAAAATATCATTGTGCGCCTTTTATTTCAGCAATAAACAAAATAAATAGATATTGTTATGAAAGTAGTGCTACATTAGATTACAAAAAGATAGAAAGGCAATTGGAAATTATCGAATCAGATATTGAAAGACCGGTCTTTTATATCCACTGGATAGATTATCCTTGTTTAAAAGGAATATATTTTGAAACAAGTGAACAAGTAAAAAATGCTCTTATAAACGAAAAAATTTTTCAACGACAAGAACGCGAAGGAGATTTTGAAAAAAATCCTCAATCAATATATAAAGAAAAGATATATTCAAAACTTCTAGAAATGGGAACCTTAGAGGAATTTGTAGAGATCATTAGGAGCATGATAAAATGAAACAAGTAATGATGATTAATAACAAAAAATATGTTGTTCCTAGTTTCTTTTGGATATCTAACCTAGGTGGTGGCGGAAGTGATAAATATCGTGAAACAGTATATTTAGATTTATATAATGGAATTCCAACATTATATAATTATTACTATTTAAAATATCCAAAATTTGCTACAAAATGGCTATCTAAATTAAATAATTATCAATCTTTTTCTGAGTTTTTAGAATTCACCAGAAATGATATGATATATAAGGAAAAATACATTTGCAAAGAACATATTCCTGGAAAATATGATTATAATAACAATATATATTTACTAGATTCAGGAGCAAGAAACATATTGAATGATATTATTAGAGGGAAAATAAAGTTACATAACACAGTAGAAGAAACAATGATTGAAAAAATGTATGAATATTATGATTTTGCTCAAAAGTATAAATTTGATTTTGTAATAGGATTTGATTTGGGTGGGAAATACACTTTTAAAGATTCTGAATGTTCTGATGAAAATTTAAAAACAGAAATAAATCGATTAATGGAAAATGATTTTAATAAAATACTTTTAGATAAAACAATTGAATATCTAAAAGTGCATAAAAATTACTATCCTAAAGTTTATGCAACAGTTCATGGTAAAACCCCTGATGAATATCAAGAATATATTAATTATATTGTAAATAAAGAAAAAAATAATAATTTAAATTTCTTCGGATATGCCTTAGGTGGCATTGCAAGTAGTAAAAATGCTGATGATTCTTGGTTTGATGATTGTAAAGGTAATTTAAAAAATACTCATTTAGTTACTAAAGCATTAAAGATTGTAAAAAATGTGGTTGGTGAAAAACCAATACATGTATTAGGTGGTGGCAATAAAGATAATATACCATCATTAGTATTAAATGGTGCTACTTCTTTTGATTGCCAGACACCTGGAAGACGAGCATATGATGGAAATAATGAATCATCATCTATTGTTTTTGACAAACAAGCAAGAGAAAGTTTTTCAAAATTTATTCCTGGGATGATTGATAACAATTTAGAAATAATAAATAATAATTATAAATTTGACTATTATAAAATAAATGAAGTAGATAATGATATCCAATTATGTGGATGTCCTGCTTGTAAGTTAATAAATAATACTAACAATTTAAAAGAATTATACTCTAAAAAATATATATCGGATGAATACTATTATTATGCCAGACAAATAATGAATTGCCATTCAATATGGCAACATTGTAAATTAACTAAATTAGTATCAAAATTTGAAAGTTTTGAAAATTTAATAAATAAATTTCCAATAGATTTTTTTAAATATATTCACGATAATATTAATTAAAAGACATCAATTTGATGTCTTTTTATAACTTTAATTGTATTTGAACATTTTTAAGTCTTAAGTTAATTTCATTTTTATAATTTTCATCAAGTTCAAATCCAATTCCTTTTCTATTTAATTTTAATGCAACAGCAACAGTAGTTCCACTTCCCAAAAAAGGGTCAAGAACAACATCATTTTCATTCGATGCCATTAATACTATTCTTTCAATCATATCTGATGGATAAATTGTTGGATGTGTTAAATTTAATTTCTTTTTTGTAACATTATTTACCCGATTAAAATACCATACATCAGTAGGATTTCTTCCAACACCTGTAAGTCTTTTGTCATTTTGAGTAATATAAGGAACTCTAATATCATCTAAATTAAATATATAATTACTTAAGTCTTTTACACCCCATATGATATTTTCATATCTTCCTGACAATCTATTAGTACAATTTTGCATATTATTAAATGTCCATGTAATGATATTTCTTATTTTAAAATTGTTTTTTTTCATAATATCATAGCCAATATAAGGTAATGGTAATATCTCCTTATCTTTTCCATAGGGTATTGGAGATAGATTTAAAAAGAAACTACCATTAGGTTTTAATATTCTATAAATTTCTTTTGTAACATCATCAATCAGTTCTTTCCATTCTTCTAAAGGTATTTTATCTTTGTATTTTCCATAGGGTTTTCCAATATTATATGGTGGAGAAGTTACAACTAGAGTTACAGACTCATCTGGAATTTTTTTTAATAAATCTCTGCAATCACCAAATTCAATCTTAACAGTCTCTTTCATCTAATAATTCTCCTTTCTTACATTTTTTTAATCTATCTTCTGAAATCTTTATATATTCAGGAACTATTTCATATCCTATATAATTCCTGCTCATTTTTTTTGCAACTGCTGCCGTAGTCCCAGAACCCATAAATGGATCTAACACAATATCATTTTTAAATGTTGAACATCCAATTATTCTTTCTATTAGTCTTTCAGGATATTGCGCAGGATGTTCTGTTCTTTCTTCAAAATTCCCAGAAACCATAGATATTTTCCATACATCACTAGGATTTTTTAATTGTGATTTATATCTATCAGGTCTATAATTTAAGGCAGGAATTTTAATAGAATCTAAATTAAATTTGTATTTTTCTTTATCTTTTGTAAACCAAAATACATATTCATATCTAGGAGCAAACCTTTTATTTGTTGAACCACCCCAATCAAAATTCCAAATAATTATATTCTTTAAAAACATATCTTTAAAATAATCCTGAATCCAAAATGGTGAAAGTATTGTTCCATCATTATATCTATTTTTAATATTTATAAAAATTGAACCATCTTTTTTCAAAACTCTTTTACATTCACTAAATACTTTTTCCAACATTAATCTGTAATTATCCTCTTGAAGATTATCTTTATACTTAACACCTTTACTTTGAATTATTTTTCCTTTGGAAACTTTATTACCATAACTTATATTTATGTTATAAGGCGGAGAGGTCACAATCATGTCAATAGATTCATTATTTATTTGGTGCATTGTTTCACTAGATTCATTATATATAATATTTGTTTTCATATATAACCTCCCTTCATAATATATTATACATTAAAAATTGATACGGGTCAACACTTAACCACAACATTCTATATTTTTTTTAATAATTGTATACTAATAAATAAATTTATAAAAATAGTATTAAATTATATATACATTAAAATAATAATTTAATTTTACTCTATACAATAAATTATAATTATACTTATTGTGATAAAGTAATATAAATTAAAACATAAGTCCATCAATAATCTAAAAAAGTATAAATTCCATCTAATTATAGTTACTGTTTCACTTAGTATTTTCATTCTTAATACTTTACTTTTCTTCATTTTTCATGTTCAGAAATTCTCTTACAATTGCAACTTCTACTGGATTATTTGCATGAAGTTCTTCTCTAAAGTGCTCTAAGAGTCTTTCTTTTTCTTTTTCAAGTTGTCGTATTTCTTTATAACTTAAATCCTCGTTATTTAACATATTTTGAATTGTTAACATATCAAATAAGGTTTGTTTCATATCATCCGTAAAATAGAATCTTAAATCTTCTATTTCTTTTAAATTTTCTTCCATTTTTCTTCCTTTCTGACACTTTTTAAAAGTGCAGCTACTTTTAAGATTGTGTTTTATCCCTTATTTTACCGATAGTTAAGTTATCTTTTATTGGTGCCGTAAAAAGTGCCGTAACAAATATTATGCCAAATCATGTTGTATCACTTTATATCACTTTTTAAAAAATAAAAAATGCCTTGAAACCCTTTAATTTCAAGACATATAATTCTCCTGGTGTCCCCACCGAGACTCGAACTCGGCCAATGACCAGACTTAGGAGGTCTGCGCTCTATCCATCTGAGCTATGGAGACATGAATCCCCCTAAATATAAGGGGATAATGTATGTTTTATGTTCGCCCTCACACCCTCTAAAAAATGAACACACTCTTAGGAGGCGATCGCTCTATCCTACTGAGCTACGAGGACCTAAATCTACTACTAATTATACCTAAAATACCTTAAAAAAACAAATTGTATTTAACGAATTATTAATATATAATGAAATTAGAATAGGAAATGAATATTAACTATGAAACAAAGAAATAAAATAATAAATATATCACTTATTCTATTAACAATAATTGGATGTATCTTAGTTGTCTTAATTATTTCTCAATTTCATCAAACAACCCAAAAACAAAATCTTGCTACACCGGAAGAACCAGAAAATAATCCAACAGAAAAACCTCCTGTTTTGGAACCAACTAAAACAACTATCGATATCCATGCTGTAGGGGATTGTACGCTTAATGTTGATACTCATTTTTATTATGGTGATTTAGGTTATGATAAAGTTTTAGAAAAAGAAGGACCAGATTACTTCCTAGCTAACTTTAAAGATATGTTTGAAAAAGATGATTTAACTATTGCTAACCTTGAACTAGCTATCACTGATGCTGACGAAAGCTACCGTGTTCCTAAAGCCTTTAACTTTAAAGCACCAGCTAAAGTATTAAAAATTCTAACTGGTTCAGGTGTTGATGTTGTTAACATTGCTAATAACCATTCTCATGATTATGGCGAAAAAGGTTACGAAGATACTAAAAATAACTTACGTGAAGCTAAACTACCATTCTATGGTAATGATAGTTATTCTATTCTCGATGTTAAAGGTATAAAAATTGGTATGGCTGGTTTATACTGTGCTGAAGATGAAGTAGCTGATTGTAAACCAGATACTTTAAAAGCTCTTAACTATTTAAAAAGTCAAAACGTTGATATGATTATCATGACATATCACTAGGGTATCGAACTATCATTCCAACAAAGTCAGTCTCAAGAATCTCTAGCTCATTATGCTATCGATAATGGCGCCGATTTAATCATTGGTCATCATACTCATTGTTTACAAGGTATTGAAAAATACAAAGATAAATATATTGTCTATAGTTTAGGTAACTTTACCTTTGGTGGTAATAAAAATCCTGCTTACTTTGAAACAATGGTCTTCCATACCAACTTAACATTTACTGATCATAAACTATCAGATTCCCAAATTGAAGTTATTCCCGCAATGGTATCATCAACGCCTAAACCAGTAAATGATTATCGTCCACGACTAGCTAATGAAACTGAAAGAAAAAAGATTCTTGATCTAGTTCAAAAACATAGTAAAAATGTCACTATTAATGCGTGACATTTTTTAATACCTAAAGATTTGCTAAATTACTTAATTAATAATATAATAACAACCAAGTTTTGGAGTGTGTATATTATGAATATTACTAATCGCTTATGTACTTATATAACTAATAACGATGTATCTAACTTCTTAGTATCATTAGATACTGTATTAAAAGATCAAACTAATACTATCGACTATAACACTATTGATAACGCTTTACTAAATAATCAAAACTTTGATTATCGTACCAAACTTTATTATGCCTATACTTTTAAAAGACCTATCTACAAAGTACTATGTCAAAATGCTTTAAAAAATCCCTATAATACACCAAGAAATGCTTTATACTTTATAGCTACTAATGATGAACAACAAAGAACAAGAGTCTTAGACATATTATGTTTTAGAGTATATACTGAAGAACAAGCTTTAGAATTTAAAAATTACTTAATATCTCATAACTTATATACTAAATACTTAGAAACTATAATAAATGGTCATAACTTAGCTTTAAAAATTCATTTTATACTTTATATAAGCTATTCCTCATTACCTAAGTTATTCACATCACCTTTGTCTTTAGCTGAAGCTATTATTAAATGCAAAGCTCTAGATAATATTTATATGGGTAAAAGCGAAGCTTTAATACGTTTAACTAAATATGCTAAAGATCCAGCTACTTTAATCTATATAAAATCTAAACTAGAACAAGTAGTTCTTAAAGAACGTCAAAGATACTTAGATATTCACCAAGAATATGTTTCATTAACTGGTGATACAAGTGCTAATGAAACAATTCAAAATCGTACTAACGAATTATTAACATCTTATAAAAAGCAATTTCAAACTAATACTGGTATAACTATTAAATAACCTATAACTTGGATAGAGTTTATTTATACCACTAAGAATGGTATAATAATAACATAAATATATTCAAAGAGGTGCTTATATGAAATGTATATTAATGAATAAAAATATCGAAGTATTGGTTGCAGAATATAATGAAAATTCAAAATTCTTTGATTATATATATGAAATCAAAAACATCAAATATGCACCATATATTTTAAAAAGTTTATATAATGAAAATGATATTAATAGTACTTCTTTTATAACAAATTTAAGTGAATGGTTTAAAGGAAGAGGAATTCCCTCATGGCGTGATAGATTAGATTTACTATTACATAGATTGAATATAAGTGCTCCTTATGAACTTTTAGATAAAGCTTTTGGTTTATCTCTATCAGATCAATATTGGTTAAAACCTTATGAAAGTAATATTGCATATGATGATATCAACTTTTTTGACAACGATTTTGATTATGCGGAATTTATGGAAGCTTCCTTATCCACCAATAGTAGAACTATTACAAAGGAAACATCTTTAAGAACTCCTAATAATACTACAGATGGAATGCTTAAAAAAGCTTGGATAATAGAAAATGGTACAAGATACTTATTAAAAGGTGGATATAAAAATGAAACATTACAACCATTTAATGAAGTATTAGCAAGTGAAATATGTAAAAGGTTAGGATTTAATCATGTAGAGTATACTATAGATACATATAAAGATATGGTAGTATCTAAATGTCCATGTTTTATAACTAAAGATACTGAATTTATTACCTGCTCTCAAATAAAACATGATATGCCAAGACATGATAATTCAAAAGATTATGAAGAATATATTAAAAAGTTAGAAGAAAATGGTATAGAAAATGCTAGAGAAAAAGTAGAGAATATGTATATTCTAGATTATCTTATTATGAATGAAGATAGACATTTAAATAACTTTGGTATTATAAGAGATGTTAATTCTTTAAAATGGATAGATGTAGCTCCTATATTTGATAATGGCCAAAGTTTAAATATTGAATATTACGATGAAGAAGAGATTCATATTGAGGGGAATGGAAGATTATTTTATGAAGTAAAACCTTTTGATGAAATAATTAAAGTAGTTAAAAATGTCAAAAGAATAGATATCAGTAAATTAGATGGAATAGTAGAATGGTTTGACGATTTACTACATCAATATCAACATTTAACGGGATATTCTGATACTCGTATCAATAGATTATGTATTTTATTAAATAACCAAATTAATAAGTTAAAAGAATTAATTAATCGTTAATATTAAATTAAAAAGTCTTTCTTATTTTAAGGAAGACTTTTTAAGTTGTAATTAGCACTAACACTAATAATTTATTAATTCACAATATACTCTTCAAAGTTAAACTAATTTTCTTTTGACTTCATCTAATATAAAGTGTAAGATAAATATTATTAAATTTACAGGGGATATTAATTATGGAAATATTAGAAGAAAAAGATTATGAAATAAGTGATTATGAATTACTTGAAATGTATAATCAAGAATTAAATAAATACTATTATTACTTACATAGTACAGGTTTAACTTTAGAAGATTATGAAGTAATAAAAAAAGTAATTAAAGAAGTAGTTCTTATGAAAAAAAGAGCTTATTTAGACTGGTATGAATATGTAAGATTATATAGTTATATCTTAAGACAAAAAGGAAATGAAAAAGATAAAGAAGAATATATAACTACTAGAGATAATAAAAGAGCATGGTTAGATGAAATAACTCAAGTATTAACTGATTATATTAAATTATTAAAACTATTAGAAGAAAGTATTGTTCCTAAAACATTAAAACAATACTTACAAGAAGAATGTTCATTAACTCATTTAGTATATACTAATAATACTAATCCTAAAATAAAACCATATTCTCTAGATTCATATTTATTTACTTGTCAGTTTCATAGGGAAAAAAAGTCCATCACTAGGTATTAGTAATGGCGTTGGACTAGGTCGCTGTTTTGCGTGTGGTGAATCATTTAATATAACAGGTTATATTATGTTATATGAAGGTTTATCATATCAAGATACAGTTAAATTATTATCTAAAGTATATAAAATAGATATTGGTAATAATGACTTAGATGATTCCAATGAACTATATACGAAGTATACTAATTCATTATTAAGTGATGGATATAGATCTTTATTATTAAAAGGTCAAGAAAGAACTAGTAAAAAAGAAGATTCTTATGCTAAAGAAATATCATTACTTAAATACCAACATGACTTAGATACAATCGATAGAGTAAGAGAAGATAAATGGCTTAAGTACACCGAAGACCAAGATAAACCTAAGAGGTTAGTACTTGAGATGCCTGATTTTTAGAAAAGTAATCACATAAATTCAGAAGGTTGCGACATGGCATGCATAAAAAAATAGACAAACCACTTATACAGCTACCAAAACAATAACAAAAAGTTTATATAATATTCAACAGAAGGGATAATAAACGAACAATATAGAAAATTATACAGAAAAAACTTTAAATGATATTAAGCATGTCGATGATTAAGGAAACGAATATTGGTAAAAAAAAGAATTAATGCCTTTAATAGAGCATATTAAATGGAGAATGATTATAAAGTTGTAAAACGTGCACCGATTGCCAGTGTAACTAGTAATAATAGTTTTAATATTCATTTTCCTGAAGTCAGGAAAACGATAGTAGGCGGAAAAGATAATATTTAAAATGTTATAAGTTATCACTTAACAAGATCTGCATGTTATTTAATAGTTTAGAATGCACTCCAGAAAAAAGTAGCATTAGGATAGGATTATTTTGATATTAAACAAGAAAATGGTATTGTGGACATTATCATACTGAAAAGAAACTAGATAAAATTGAATTTATATTTGAAAATATCAAAAATTTATCTCAAATGCTAATATAGATAAATACTTAATAATAAGAGTTTCCTGTACTCAGGAAAGCGATCGTAAAAGCCAAACGAAAATCTAAATAAGTCAGTCGGTTACAATTTATAACCAACCAAAACTAATATTCACTTATCCCAAACAAAAATTGATGCCCCAAAACATCAATTTTTTTCTTCGCTTAAAACTTCCGTACTATCCTCACTAGTTGTTAATACTTCTTCCTTAACTTCGTCTTTCGCTTCATCTTTTTGCTCTTCTTTTACATCCGCAGTTTTAGCTTCATCCTTAGTTGCTCCCTCATCTTTAACTGCATCCTCGTTCTTCGCATCCTTACCATCACTAGGAGGAGTAGCCGCCGGTTTCTTTTTATATAAAATACTCTTAAGAACTTCAGCACTACTTATTTCTTCTTCAACTACTTCAAAATACTTATGTAAAAATTCTGACATTTTAACTTCCACAAGGATCTTACGACTTACTAAAATAAAAGCTGGAATATAGTAAAGATAACTATTAAAGAAGTCTTCTGTATAAAAATCTGCTGAAAAATAATTAATAATAATCGTATCTAAAGTTGTAAACTGACATATTACAATAAAAATGATTAATAGAACACCTATAGCAAAGAAGGCAATAGAGTACTTTTCACGATTAAATACTTTCTTCGCATTCTTAACATTAGCTGTAGCTTCTGGTGTCTTACAATTTGCTTTAATTAAATCATGGTTATTACTAACTTTAACTAAACAAACCAGTACTAAAAAAATTAATATTACTAAAATCATTTTATTCACCCTTTATTATGTTTAAATTATAACATATTTTATAATTTTAGGAATAAGATATTGACAAGTGTATTTTGTACGCATTATAATAATTATAGGGTGATGATATGGAAGTCAAAAACAAGTTATATAAAGGTCAAGGAATTCATGTTATTACAGCCTTATTTACTGTTGAACAAGGTATTACTAAAGTTTTACTTATTAAACGTAAGAATGAGCCATTTCTTGGTGACTGGGTTTTAACCGGTGGAGCCCTATATAATAATGAGAACTTAGAAGATGGCGCCTTAAGAGAAATTAAAGAGAAAACTGGTATTACTGAAGTTAAAATTAATCAATTTAAAGCTTTCGGTAAAGTAGATCGTTCCCCAGTAATGCGTATGGTTGCCATTGGTTTTATTGGTATCTTAGATAGTAAAAGAGTTAACTTATTACGTGAAACTAAGAATACTTCTAATGCTGATTGGTTCCCCATTGATAAGATTCCGCCTTTAGGTTATGACCATGAAGAAATCTTACATGATGCTATCTTAGAATTACGTAAACAGATTGTCAAAAGTAATATTTTAAAAAGTCTATTCCCTGATGGTGTTACGTTGCCCGAATTACAAAAAACTTATGAAGCTATTTTAGATAAAAAATTTGATCGTCGTAACTTTCGTAAAAAAATACTTAATTTAGATTTAATCGAAGATACTAATCGTAGCGATCGCTTTGAAGGTAACAAACCAGCTAAAGTTTATAAATTTAAAGATAAAATTGTGGATAAAGATATATTTTAAAACTAAAATATGTTTTTATTTTTCCCAAATCAAGGAGGTGAAAGAGTGGTTTATTTAATGCGCCATGGCCAAGATGATGAAAATTATATTGGTGGCTGGAGTAAGGTCGGTCTTACAAAAGAAGGAAAGATGGAAGTAATTGATACTGCCTTATGGATAAAAGATAATTTACATATTACTAAAGTAATTTCTAGTGATATTAAAAGAGCAATGCAAACAGCTGATATCGTTTGTGATATCTTAAAGCTTGCTTATTTACCAAGTACTGAATTAAGAGAACAAAATAAAGGGTTATTAAATGGTATGTTACAAGAAAAAGCCGAAGAAGAATATCATGATTTATTAAGTAATGTTACGGTTGATACTATTTATCCTGAAGGTGAATCATTAAGAGATTTATATAATCGTATAAAAGAATATTTAGAAAAATTAATGACTCTTCAAGAAGATACTCTTCTTATTACACATCGTGGAGTTATTAACATGATTTATTTCGTTTTAAATAATCGTGATGTTGATATGGATAAAAAACAGTTTGGTGTTACACCAGCATCTGTCCATGAATTAGATATAGAAAATAGAACAATAAAAAAGGTGAGGTAGAGGTTTATGATAAAAAGGATTGTTTTAACTGGTGGTCCTGGTAGTGGTAAAACATCAGTCTTAGAAAAAATTGATCAAGTATTTACAGCGCAAGGTTATAAAGTAATTATTATTGATGAAACAGCATCTTATTTAATTAATCATGGTATAAAACCATTTGGTGAAGGAGCAGTTGACTTAGTTGATTTCCAAGAACTAGTAATGCGTATGCAACTAGCTAAAGAAGAAGTCTTTGATCGTGCTGTTAATATGTTACCTAATGAAAATGTTATTATCGTTTATGATCGTGGTACTATTGACAATCGTGCTTATATCAATGAACAAGAATTTGAAGAAGTACTAACTCGTTTAAACCATGTTAAAAATATTTCTGAATTAATGAATAAATATGATTTAGTTATTAACTTAGTTAGTCGTGAAGATTTCTATACTACGGAAAATAATAAAGCTCGTAGTGAAGATGTTACTTCGGCTTTAGAACTAGGTAAAAAGACCTTAAAAGTTTGGTTAGGACATCCTAAAGTAAAAATAATTCTTCCAAAAGATGAATTAGACGATAAGATAAAAGAAGTCTTAAATGAAATAAATAAGTTATTAAATTTAAAACAAGTTAAAAGACAAGAAAAATACTTAGTCGATTTAACTAAGAGTGATATTGCTTATATTACTAATAATAGTTCTTGTGTTAATATCGAACAAGTATATTTACAGAGTAGTGAAGATGTTGAAAAAAGAATTAGAAAAGTTCAAATGGGTAATTCTTATACTTACTATATGAGTGTTTATAAAACTTTAGCAGATGGTACTAAAGTTATTGTTAGTGAAAAACAAATTGATAGTAAAGTATATGATAGTTTAATGGAATTTAAAGATGAAAGATATAGTCCTGTTCATAAAAAACGTTATTACTTTAGTTACCAAGGTGAATATTTCTACTTAGATATCTTTGCTAATGATCAAGAATTAGGTATCTTAGAAATTAATGTTTCTGCTGATGAAAAAGTCTTAATTCCTGATTTTGTTTCGGTTATTGATCAAGTTACTAATGATAATAAATATTCTAATAAAAGTATGGCTTTAATAAAACCAGCTGCTAAGAAGGAGTTAAAACATGATTAAGACATTTACTGGCCCTATGCATAGTGGTAAAACAGCTGCTATGATTGCTACTTATAATAAAATATGGAATAAAGAACACGTTAAGTGTTTTAAACCTAACTGTGATACCCGTGATATCGGTGTTATGAAAAGTAAAGATTATGGTGATGGAGTTCCATCTATTGGTATTGATACTTTTGATGAAATATTAGATTATGTTGATGATTCTGTTACAACAATCTTTGTTGATGAAGCACAACTTATGCAAGGTAATGTTAGTGTTTTGTCTTACTTATCAATTGTTAATGATATGGATATATACGTTGGTGGTTTAAATCAAACTTCTGAACAAGAACCATTTCTCATCATGCCGCAAATCTTAGCTATTAGTGATGAAATTGAAGTAATTAAAGCTAGTTGTTATGATTGTGGTAGAGAAGCCCCATATACTTACTTTGAAGGTGAAAAAACCGACGCTGTCTTAGTTGGTGATGCCGGCTATGTTCCCTTATGTGGTCGTTGCTTACTAAAAAGAAGAGGTAGTGTTGAAACCCGAAAGATTTTGATTTTAAAAAAACAAGCTCAAAAAGAAGAGTGTTAGTTATTAACACTCCTTTTTCTTTGATAGAAAATATTACCTACATATATTACTAAACTAGTTAAAGAAATAATAATTGGTAATATATAATTATCTTTATATTCTAAGCTAATTGTATGTTCACCTTCCGGACATTCAATCACTATTAATGAATCTAATGCTATTGATGGTTCTACTTTTTCTCCATCAATCTTAACTTGCCAAGAAGAATCATAAGGAAGAGAAGTGAAGATAACTTGATCTTTATCCACCGTAATTGTTCCTTCCATCTTACTATCTTCATAATGTGTATATTTAATTTGGTTCTTTGCTAACTGTTGATATACTTCATTAAGTTTATCTTGATTTACCGTATATATTGTAAATGATGGTAAATCACTAGTAAAATTCTTATAAGTTTGTATTTCATTAATAACATTATTATCTTCCGTAATAAAATCAATTAAATAGTTATTACTCTTAACATGGTAATAATATTTATCATTTATTTTAGTTCCTTTTATTACTTCTTTATCATAAATATCTTTAATACCTGTCATTGCTTCAATAATATATTCATGTGAATTTTTAACACTATATTCATCTAAATCAATATATAAGATATTTTTATTCACTGCATATAACTTCTCTAAATAACGATCATTTTTTACATTTAATAACATATCAAATATTTCGCCATTACTAGGACAGGCAATAGAATTACCACCTGATGTAGCACAACCTAATTTAAAATCTAAACTAAATACTGAATTATAAGTCATGTTACTTAAAAGATAAGTCATCTTATCATTGGAATATAAATTTTTATTTAAGTAATCATTATCGTCATTTTCCAAATTATTTAAACGATATTTAATTGTTTCTGTTTTATAAACAATATCATCAATCATTTCATTATCTTTACTTAATTCATCCGAAAAATATAAACAATTAGCTACTAATGATTGAACAATTAAAACTAAGACAATTAAAGCTTTATATAACTTAGTATTATTATAAAAAATAAATAAGATAAAGAAACTAAGAATAAAGACGATATTAAATATTAAAATATTAAATTCAATATTTTTGTAATTAATAAATAATAAAATAGCTATTAAAAGAAAGATAAAATATAACTTTTTAGAATCTTTTATTTCTAAGTTATTAACATTCTTTATAAACATTACGATTATTAAAAATATTAGAATAAATGTATAACAATTAATATTAGTATTAAAAGAGCTTAATAATCTATCTAGAACTGGATTTAAGAATATAAAGAATAATATACCAAATAATAATATTGAACTTATTGTAAATAATTTATCTTTCTTCGTTATTTTACTATTAACAAAGAAATAAAAGAAACTTACTATCATCAAAGTATTTAAATAAAGTGTAGGATATATAGTTTTTTCAGTATTCATTAAAACATTAATATTCCCTAAAACTAACGTTTTAATAAAATTAAATATTGATAAAGTATTATCACTATTCATTACTTCTAGTGTTTCTATTCCCGATTTCATAAATGATGAATAAAGAATATATAGATAAAAACTAATTAAAATAAAAGTAAATAGGGTACTTATAAAAAGATAATTAAAGTTATTAATTTTTTCTTTTGCTGTTTGTTTTTTATATATTAATTCACTTATTACAAAGTATAATAAAGTGTAAATAAGAATTGGTAATGCTAAATAAAAGTTAGAAATAAGTGTAAAAGCTAGTGTAAAAATGTAAAGATTGTATTTATGTTCATTTAATAATTTTTCTAAACCATATTGATATAACGGAAATATTAAAAAAATATCTAAATATGGTAAGTAACAGTAATACGCAAAGTACCAACTAGAAAAAACATATGATAAGCAAATAATAGTTGCTAAAAAGTTATTATTTGTTTTTTTCTTAGCATAAAAAGTTATTGTTACAGCCGTTAAAGCTAGCTTTAATAATAGAGTGCTTAAATACATATAATCCGGATTATTAAAGAAAATAGCAATTAAATTTAATGGACTAGCTAAATAATAAATAAAATCAAAGATAAATGGATTACCAAGTCCATTATTAAAAGAAAAAGCACCAATTGTCCCTGTTTTTAAAGCCATAATAAAGTTATATAGCATTGGTTTAAATTGTACTATTGCATCTGATTTACCCAAGATATAATCCCCAAAAGGATATGTTTTCGTGATAATCATCGTTCCTATAAATATTCCTAATACTAATAACATATTAACTAAATAAGGAATAACTTTTTTAAATCTTGCCATAAAACCACCTTGAGTTTATTATACCTTTTATTTCGTCTATTTACTACATAATTCGCATCTCTTTCTTGCTAAGATAACTTAAGAGGTGGTAATAGTGAGTGTCAAGTTATTTGATGAAAATCATGAAAGGGATTTAGAAAACAGTATTAATGAATTTCTTAAAGACAACAATTGTGATATAATTGATATCAAGTATCAAGTGGCAATTGCAACGTCCGGTGAAGATCAGATATATTGCTTTTCTGCAATGGTCATTTATGAAGAAAAATGAGTGGTTAAAGATGAAAAAAAGTTCATTTGTTGAAGGAACAATTATTGCTACTTTAGCAATCGTTATTACTAAAATCTTAGGTATGCTTTACGTTATACCTTTTTATGCCATCATTGGTGTTCAAGGTAGTGCTTTATATGCTTATGCTTATATGATATATAGTATCTTTTTAGATATTTCTAGTGCTGGTTTACCAATTGCTGTTAGTAAAATAATTAATGAATATAATACTTTAGGCATGTTAGATGCTAAAGAACGAGCTTACCACCTAAGTAAAAAAATAATGAGTTTCTTTGCGATTACTATTTTTATAACAATGTTTATTTTCGCTCCGCAAATTGCTCATTTATTATTAGGTGAATTAGAAGGTGGTAATACGCCAGCTGATGTTGCTTTTGCTATCCGCTGTGTTTCATTTGCTATTTTAATTGTCCCATTCTTAAGCGTTGAAAAAGGGTATTTACAAGGCCACAAGATTATTAATGTCTCTAGTGCCAGTCAAGTTATTGAACAAATTGTTAGAATAACTGTTTTATTACTTGGTTCTTATTTAATTATTAAAGTCTTTGGTGGTTCCGTAACTTTAGCAGTTGGTTTATCTGTCTTTGGTGCTTTCATCGCTGGTTTAGCTGCTTACGCCTTTGTCAAATATCATACTTTAAAAAATAAAAAAGAATTAAATAAAGATGGTAACTATGAACTAGATGATGTTTCTAACAAAGAAATAGTAAAAAAAATATTCAGTTATGCTATACCATTTATTATTATTAATATCGTTAGTAGTTGCTATAACTTTATCGATATGACTTTAGTTTTAAGAACGATGGATTATTTAAAACTAAATGTTGCTGATGTTGAATTTGTTACTAGTTCTATTACTACATGGGCCCCTAAAATTAACATGATAATAGCTTCTATTGCTATGGGAATGACAACTAGTTTTATTCCGACAATGGTTAGTGCTTATACTTTAAAAAATTGGCATGAAGTTAATAATAAATTTAATCAAGCTTTACAAATCTTACTATTTATAACTATTCCTATGACCGTTGGTTTATCCTTACTAAGTGAATCTGTATGGAGTATTTTCTATGGCCATAGTATCAAGGGTAGTATTATACTTGCTTTAAATGTCTTTAATGGCTTATGTATTAATTTCTTTATGATAACTTCATCTGCTTTACAAGGTTTAAATAAATTTAAAACCGTTTATATAACCACAATTGCTGGTTTTGCTACTAATGCTTTACTAGATATTCCTTTAATGCTTTTATTTAATAAAATCGGTATTCCTTCATACTTAGGCGCTATAACTGCTAGTATTATTGGTTATTCCCTAAGTATTATGATTTCTTTAATCTCATTAAAGAAAGACTGCAACTTAAAATATGGTAAGACCTTTAAAGAATTAGGTCTTATAATGATTCCTACTATTATAATGATTATCATTGTTCTTGTTTTAAAAGATATTATTCCTATTAATTACTTAAGTCGTTTATCTTGTGTTATCTATGTAGCTATAATTGCTTTAGTAGGAGCAATAACATATATTGTAATATCTTACAAAATGGGTATTATTAATCGTATCTTTGGTAAAGAATACGTTAACAAAATTATAAAAAAACTTACCTTTGGTAAGATAAGTATTTAAAGCATATACATATTAGAATAGTTATTCTCATTTATTTCCGTATTATTACTACCTGTAATATTTGGTATACTATTTTCTAATTTAGTTACTCGGTTATCTAAACGATTTATTTGTCTTTCAATTTTCGATAAACGATTATCTATTTCATTTGACATACCAATATCTGGTCCTGCATAATAACTTGTATTAGTTTGTGCTGCCTGATAAGGACCATAATTATTATTTGGCATAGCCTGCATATTCGGTACATTAGGCATGTAACTAGCTGTTTGGGCATTGTAGTTAGTAAAGAAAGTATTACGATCTTTTCTCATTATAAAGTCCTCCTTATTAAAAGTATATGTTTTAGTTTAGAAAAGGTGATGTAAATGCGTCTTAGAAATGTTAAAAATGCAAAAGAACTAGTTGCTAGTAGTTCATATACTATATTAGAACCTGAAAAGTATAAAGGTCATTATCAAGAGTTATTTGGTAATAATAATCCTATTCATTTAGAAATAGGGATGGGTAAAGGTAACTTTATCATTGATAAAGCAATTAAAAATCCCGATATTAATTTCATTGGTTTAGAAAAATATGAAAGTGTGTTATGTCGTGCTTTAGAAAAACTCGCTAATCTTAATCTACCTAACGTTAAAATTATTCGTGAAGATGCTCTTAATTTAGCGAATATCTTTGATCATGAAATAGCTGTTATCTATCTTAATTTTAGTGATCCATGGCCTAAAAAAAGACATGCTAAAAGACGCTTAACATCTGAAGTCTTTTTAAATATTTATGACCAAGTTTTTGCTAATGATCAAGTAATTATCCAAAAAACTGATAATGTTGGTTTATTTGAAAGTTCCATCATAAGTTTAAGTACTCATGGTTATATTATCGAAGAAATATCTTTAGATTTAGCTAATACTGAAATTGAAAACTCTTTAACGGAATATGAAAGTAAATTTATGAGTCAAGGAATAAAGATAAATTATCTTAAGGCCCGTAAAAATAATATTTTAATTTAAAGCTAGAAATGATATAATAATCTATAGAAACATGGGAGGCATTATGAAAAGAAAATTTATCATACTTTCTGTTTTTATCTGTCTTATTTTATGTGGTTGTACAGCTATTGAAGATATGTCTCTAGATGAAATAATAAAAAATGGTGTTGAACGTAAAGTTGAAGTATATAACACATACCGTAAAGGATATAAATATAACGTCCCTAAAGGTTTAAAAGTCGTTGATAATACTGAATATAATGAAGTATTAAAAGGTAATGATTATACATACTATTTATATATTGATGCCGTTAGTTACTATAATAAAGTAATTGAGACTTATGAAGAAAATGAAAAATCTTATGTTTCTAAGCAAATTAGCCATGAAGATAAATACGGATATATCGAAATTAATCAAGTAGATGACGATAAGTATTTTATTGAAATTATGTATAATTATGCTAAAATAGAGGTAATAGTAAAGGAAAAAGATATTAACCTAGCTGTCTCTTATTCTTTAAGTGTTTTAGGTTCAATTAACTTTGATAGTAATATCCTTAAAACTTTACTAGATGAAGAAGTATCACAATTTAAAGATTACGAATTTAATATATTTGAAACCAATGGTCAAAATGATAATAGTGAATATATGGATGCAGTAGATTCCGATGTTTACGAAGACGAAGAAATACACGATTCAGATTTAATAAATTAAGGCGGTGTTATAAATGGGATTGTTTGGTAAAATAAAAAATATTTTATTTGAAGACGATGATGAAGTTAGTGAAATGCCAGTTTACACTAAAGAAGATGTAAAAGAAGTACAAAAAGCTATCGAAGAAGAACATATTGAAGCTCCATTTGATCCAAATCCAATTAACACATCAAATGATTCACATTTTAATAATGTTAAAAGAGATATCGATATGTCATTCGATGACGATGTTTTAGGTGAAGTCGATGGAGCTGAAGAAGTTGCTCCAACATACGAGGAAGAAGAAAGAGAACCAGTAAGAGAAGAACTACCTAAAGAAGAAAAGAAATCTCCATTTCTTTCCTTTGATGAAGCCGAATTTGAAAGACTTAATTCTTATATAAATAATAACGAAAACAAAACCAGAAATGATGGTAATAGAGAATATAATAAAGAGAGTAGAAGTGAAAATAATCAATATACGGAAGCTCGCAGAGCTAATAGCAATGTTTCATCAACTTCTGCCCCTCAAGCCAAAAAAGAAAACGATCCTGAAAGATATAAAATCAGTGCAACACCAGGACGTAAGCCATTTAAACCATCTCCAGTTATCTCACCAGTTTATGGTATCTTAGATCGTAACTATAAAAAAGATGAGATAGTTGATAAAAAAGATGGCATGAAAAGAGAAAAAATAGTTAAACCAATACTACCAAGAGTAGATAGTGTTGAGGAAGATGAAGAAAAAAGTATTCCCGCTGTTGATATCGATTCTGTTAGAAAAAAAGCTTATGGTGGGCTAGAACTATTAGAGAAAAAAGCTACAACTGATACTCTAGAAAATCATAAAGAAGAAATTGAGAAAATAGAAGTTAAAATAAAAGAACCAATTGAGATAGAACCAGAAGAAGAAACCACAATTGAAGAAGTAAAAGTTGAACCAGTACCAGTTGCAGAAACAAGCGTTGAAGAACAATTAGACGATAAAGAATACGAAGTTACTAATGTTATAGATGTAAGTGAAGAAAAAGAAAATATCGAAGAAAAATTTCCAATTAAAGAAGAAGAAAAGCCAAAGCCAAAAGCTTTAGACGATATGGAAAAAACCAATACTTTACAAATCCTTGACGACATTGAAAAAGAATTAAATTCAATAAAACCAATTACAACCGAAGAAGAAAAAAGTGAAGAAGATGAAATGAGAGAGCATCTTGAAAAAAGTGATACTCTCGAAAATGATTTATTTAATTTAATAGATTCAATGTATGAACAAGATGAAGAAGAAGGAAAGGAGGAAGAAAATGATTAATTTTTTACAAACAATTTTACCAATTATAATTTATATCTTACTAATAATTTTATTAATAATTGGCATAATATTAGGTGTAAGATCTATTCAGACCCTAAATAAAGTAGATAAAGTTGTTGATGATGTTAATGACAAAGTTCAATCATTAAATGGATTCTTTAATTTAATTGATTTTACAACTGACAAAATAGTATCAATTACTGATCGCGTTGTTGAGGGAGTCAGTGGTCTTATTGGACATATCTTTAAACGTAGACATGTAAAAAGTGATGAAGAGGAGGAATAATTAATATGGAAGAAAAAAGTGAAAAGAAAAAAAGTGGCTTAGGTAAGTTTTTAGCTGGAGCTGCTATTGGAGCTGGATTAGGAATTCTATTCGCCCCAAAATCTGGTAAAGAAACAAGAAAAGAATTAAAACAAAAATTTAATGAAATGGTTAAAAAAGTTAAAGAAATCGATTTAGAAGAAGTCAGAGAATCATTCTTAAATAAGATTGATGAAATCAAAAGCGATTTAGCTGATTTAGACAAAGAAAAAGTTTTAGAAATAGCTAAAGAAAAAGCAGCTGCTATTAAAAAGAAAATGGATGAATTAGTTGAAGAAGCTAAAGAAAAAGCAACACCAGCTATTCATAAAGCTGTTGAGGATCTAAGACTTAAAACTATTGATGTTCTAAAAGATACAGTTAAAAGCTTAGAAGAACCAAAAGATAATAAAAAAAGTTCTAAAAAGTAATCCAAAACCCGGATTATTTTTTTTTTGCTAAAATAATTATTCTTTTTAAATTGTCAATTATTTGCTACAATAAGGACAGGTGATACATATGGGATTAACAATAAAAAATAAAAATAATTATGAACTAGCTGATAATTTAGCTTCCTTCTTTGCTTTAGATGTTGAAGAAGAACCATTACCAGACTATACTAGTTTAAAACACAAAGTAAAAGAATCTAATCTTGATATTGAAGAAAAATCTAATATCATTAATAAGATTAATTCTTTACAATTAGCTAAAACTATGAAAGAACAACAAAAAATAATTAATGAAATAGAAAAGTTAAAAGTAACATATAACTTACAATAGAGGCTAAAAAATGGAAGAGGAAAAGATTAAAACTTTATGTGAACTAATTAAAGCCAATAAATCTTTTTCGTATGCCCTAAACCACAACTTAACTCCAGACAATAATGACTACATTACTTTTGAACTAATCTTTATTTATTTAAATGCTAATAAAAACATTTTAAAAGAATATGATCTAAGTTTATATGAAATTGTTTGTAATCTTTTCCGTTGGTCAGATTACTACATTGAAGGAACTCAACTTCATACTAACGACAATACTTATGATATATCATTCTTTATTAACTTAATAAATAGCTTAGAAGCCTATAAAAAACAAAGTATTGTCCTTCCACAAAGAATTTTTACTGATAATGCAAATACTAAAACACCACCTAAAGCGCCCCATGAATGTAAAGTATATTCTTTTAATGACTACCGTCAATTATCAATGTATGAAATGAGCGAAAGAGAACTTGTCTTTCAATATACTACTCGTGTTGACGATATTACTAAACCATATATAAGTAATACTATCAATCGTTTTCGTCGTTTTATTAATTATGTTGTTACCAATTATTTAAATGGTTCTTTAGATAAAATATCTAATAAAGAACTTCAAGTACTAGCTTCATATCTTAATTTATTTCCCTTATTTTGTTATGGTCAAAACTTAATTGATTTCCCTTTTGAAAGGCTTTCAATTCCGTCAAATGAAATAGGGGTTGCTAAAATAACTTTTGATAATAAAGAAATAGTTGATATAAATAGAAAATATCAACGTGTAAAAGACAAAATCGAGCAGTTATCATACCAAGAAGCTTTAGCTGTAGGTAGTGAATTTGCCGATTCCCAAATGTTAAATAGGGTAAGAAGAAGACTTAATGCTTTAAAAAGAGAAGAAATGGAATTGCTATTTGAATTATTTGATAAAACCCATCAAGATAGTATCTATAATCCAACTTTCTTAAAATCTTTATGGTTGAGTTTCTTAGGTAATACTGTTGATATTAATAATTACTTTAATAATCCTGTCTTACGCACTTTTGTTATTAAAGGAGATGTAACTAATTTTTACTGTGCTATTCATCTAGATACCTTATTTAACTTAATTGATAATGAGCAACTATTAAGTATTATTGATAGTAACCATAAATTAATTTTAAAAAATTAAAAAGAGTAGGAGTAATCCTACTTTTAATATGCAAATAACTTACATTGATATAAATCTAATAAATCATTAACTTCCCTTATTTTATAAATTCCTTCTATAAAACAAAATCTAATAATAAGATCATATTCATTATTTTTCGGTAGTGAATAAGAAGCACTTAATAATAATTTCTCTATCTCTTGTTCATTTAATTCAAGCGCTAAACCTAATAAAATTACTGTCTCCTTACTTGGATGATAATTAACATTACTTCTTATTTTCGAAAATAAACGACGATCTAGATGAACCTTATTGTAAACATCACTATCTTTTAAATGGCGTTCATCAATAAATCCAAATAAAACCTTTTGAAATTCGCTCTCTTCCTTATTGTTATGAATATAAGTATTTATATTTATTTCTTCTTCATCATATAATTTAGCCGTTTCCAAACAACAAGCATCTTCTAAGTTATAACGGGCCTTACTAAACGAAACAAAAACTTTATTTTCTAAATTATCCTTTATGTATTCTCTTAACTTATCTTTCATCATAATCATCCCAACTATTTATAGTATTATATCAAATAGAAAGAAAATGCCAACCAATATTTTAACATATTGACAAGATAAATATGTAATGTATAAAATAATAATGAAAGTAGTGATTAAAATGGAAGAAAATAAAAGTAATAATCTTATAGGAGTAGTTATTTCAATTATCTTAGTATGTTCTTTAGCTTTTAATGTCTATAGCTTAGTCAAAAAGCCTGAAGTTCAATTTCAAAATAGTGGTACTGATCCGCAAAAAGAAGTAAGTAACCAAAAAGATGACAATGAAGAAGAACCAACAGATGATAAAAATAATCAAGAAAATGATCAAAAAGAAGACCAAAAGGAAGATCAAAAAGATGAACATTCAAATAACCAAACTACCAATAATTCAACACCATCTTCAACCGAATGTGTAACTTCTAATGAAGTAACTGCTGCCAATATTAAATCAGTATATAAATCATATATGGTTGCTCTTAGAACTGTTGATTTTAATAATTTAAGAAGTTGGAATTTAGCTGAAGTAACTTATGTTGGTTATATAAAAAATACTAATACTAGAATATATAGTATAAGTGGTACATACTTATGTAAAGATAAAAGTAGTGATTGCGTTTATCAAGAACAAATTGGTGACGTAAGTTCAAATGGTGAAGTTAGTTTTAAAAATGCCTTTGATGTTGAAGTTGCCGATGATGGTAGTGTATTGTTCCAAACTATGGACGTTACCTATAGTTCAAATCCTAATTTTGTAAGTGTTAATCAAAAATTAAAATAGAATTAAAATTAAGTTTTTAATTCTTTTTATTTGTCGCTTTAAAAGAGACCTTCTTAAAGTTTAAATCGTTTATTATGTAGGCAGAAAGAAGGAATTAAAATGACAAAGAAAAAAAGTTTAGATGTTGTCTTTTTACTTGATCGCAGTGGATCAATGCAAGGCAGTGAAAAAGATACAATAGGAGGTTATAACAGTTATTTAGATAAACAACGTCATAACAAATATAATACCAAAATAACGACAGTTTTATTTGATAACGAATATGAATTATTAACTAATCGTCAAGATATTAAGGATGTTCATAATTTAACCGCCAAAGAATACTATGTTAGAGGTTGCACAGCTTTATATGATGCTATAGGTAAAACAATTAATACTATTGCCAAAGAAGTTAAAGATAATAAAGTATTATTTATTATTACGACTGATGGTTTAGAAAACGCCTCATGTGAATATACTAAAGATAAAATAAAAAAATTAATTGCTAAGCATTCTAATTGGGAATTCTTATATATTGGTGCTAATATTGATTCATATGCTGAAGGAGAAACTATTGGTATAAAATCAAGTAATATTGCTAACTATGAAAAGAGTAAAAAGGGAACTAGAAATCTATATAAAGCTATTGAATATGTCTCTGATACTCTATATGAATGTGAAACTATTAATACTGATTGGAAAGACAAACTAAAAGTTGATTAATTACTAATCAACTTTTAATTTGCTAAAAACATTCCCTAATTTATCATGAATAACTAACGTTGCTAAATTATCAAACGAAGTAGCATCTTTATTAATAATTACTAAGTATTTGCCCCTAAAATAATGTATAAAACTAGCCGCAGGGTAGACAGCTAATGAAGTTCCAGCTACAATTAATAATTCACATTCACTTATAGCTTTAATTGTCTTATCAATAACTTCTTCATCTAATGGCTCTTCATATAAAACAACATCTGGTTTTATTAAACCACCACAACTACATTTAGGTAAATCCTTACTATTAAAGACCTTATGAGCCGAATACTCTTTATTACACATCATACAATGATTTTGATAAGTTGTTCCGTGTAATAGCAAAACATTTTTACTTCCAGCTTTTTCATGTAATCCATCAATATTCTGGGTTACAATTGCTTTTAACTTTCCTTTATCTTCTAACTTCTTTAAAAAATAATGCGTTATATTAGGTTCGATATCTAAAGCATTTAACTTATCTTTATAAAATTTATAAAACTCATGTGGATGTTCATTAAAAAACGATCTACTTAATATAACTTCTGGTGGATAATCATACTTTTCATTATATAAACCATCTACACTACGAAAATCCTTAATTCCTGATTCTGTGCTAACACCAGCCCCACCAAAGAAAACAATATTATTACATTCATCGATACACTTTTGTAGACGTGCAATATTATCCATACAATCACCAACTAAATTATAACATTTTTAATTGTTATATGTTAAAATTATAATGGTGGTAGTATATGAATAAATCCAAAAAGCTAATTATCTTTATAGTATACTTTGTTGTTATTATATATATTCTTTCTATTTTTGTCGATATGTCTGGTGGTAAACTAATTTTTTCATTTACTTTTATTTTTCCTATTGGATTGATGATATTTATATTTATCATTTTCAAAACAATTTTTAGTAGTAATAACAACATTATTACGAATATTCCAGAAACTAAAAAAAGATTTGCTAGTGAAATAGTTATAAGTGATACTAAGTGTACTGTTGATGGTCATACTAAAAGTTTATATGTGAGAAATAATCGCGTATATAATAAAGTTAAAGCTGTTATTTCTAATAGTGTCTCTTATCCAAGTACATATACTTTTATTAATCAACCAGTTCTTTATATTGCTGAACCAATTAAAGAAGTTGAAATCGATCCAATCTATTTAAAAGATCTTGATGATATACTTGAAGAAAAAATTAAAAGTGAATTACCTAAAAATAATGCTAACGAAAAAACTATCATTCCATATCTTAAACGCCGAAAATATGCTATAAGTATTTTATTTGCTATTTTGAATTTTATTTGTCTTTCCTTCATTTTCTTCCATTTACCATTATGGACCTTATTATTAGAAATCGTAAATATTATTATTTTTATTATCTTTAGTCGCAAAATTGACCTTATTAGCTATCTTAAAAAACAGATTAAAGCCCGTCCTGATGAAAAAATGTCTGACGTTATTTCTAGTTTAGTTGCTGAACAAGTTCCCCGTAGTAAATTATATTTAACTAAAACAATTATCATCGCTGCATCATTTATTTTGCCAATTATTATTTATTTTGAACCTCATATCTTTTATGAAAACTATGAAAATGGTTACGGTGTAAGATTCTATACTATCGGCCTTGCTAATTATACTAAAGCAGAAATACCTGAAACTCATAACGGTCGTAAAGTCTTATCTATAAGAGGTAATGTCTTTGCCAATATTCTTACTTTAAAAGAAGTTGTTTTACCTGATACTATTGAAGAAATAAGAGGTAATGCCTTCTTAAATGATCGTACTCTCGAAAAAATAAATCTCCCCAAAAATCTAAAGTATTTAGGTGGTAGTGCTTTTAAAAATTGTAGTTCCCTAAAGAAAATAACCATTCCTTTAGGTGTTACAGAAATTAATGGTGAAACTTTTAAAAACTGTTCATCTTTAGAAGAAATTATTTTACATGATAATATAACTTCTATTCATGGTGAAACATTTGTTAACTGTACTTCTCTTCAAAAAATAACTTTACCATCAAAGATAACCGAAATAAACGGTAATACTTTTGAAAATTGTTCTTCTTTAAAGAGTATTGATATTCCCGAAGGTGTTACAAGAATAGGTGGCCATGCCTTTTATGGATGTTCTTCCCTAAGTAGCGTAACTATTCCTGATTCTGTAAATGATATAGGTAGTTCCGCCTTTAGACAATGTAGTTCACTATATACGATTGAAATACCAGCTAATACGTCAGTTAATTCACGTGCTTTCAAAGAAAGCCCAACCGTTATAACTAGAAGAAATGGTAATCAAACTTATGCGGAGGATATTTATGAATAATCGTTTTATTCATTTACTCTATGTCCCAACCATGGCCTGTAATATGGGATGCAAATATTGCTATTTAGAAGATAATACTGTTGATGAAAATTCCCCTTATAAACCTGTTGAAACTTTAGCTTATGCTATAAAAAAGTTTAAAGAGAGTAACGTAATTCCTTTTAATATCTCTTTACATGGTGGTGAAGTAACTACTTTAAGTAAAGAAGATTTCCATGATTTAATCAAATACATTAGTGATTACTATAATACTAATGCTAAATTAATTAGTGATAACGGTTTTAAAGTAGGATCTCCTCATATTAAAACTAATCTCTATAATCTTGATAAACATCTAGATACTATTAAAGAGTTTAATGTTTCTATTAGTGGTAGCTTAGATTTACCATTTCATTTACATGATAAATTTAGAGTTACGAAAAATAATCAAAAAACTATGGCTACCATTATTAAGAATATCGAGCTATTAAAAGATATACCTAATAAGAAAAAGGTTTCAGCTACTATTTTTAAAGAACATTATGAATATATCGATGAAATTATCAAAGATATTAAGTATTTAGATGAAAATACTTGTTTAGATATGAATGATTTTAATTTTATGATCGGCTTTGCTTATAACTCTAATAATTTATTACATCCCTTAACTGAAGACGAGCAAGTAGAATTCTTTAATCGTATGCACAAAGAATTCGCTAATACTAAATTAGATGCTGGTCTTAATGGAGCTTGGTTTAATGAATTTGGCCCTGAGTATTGTACTAATTGTGATAACTGTGGGGAAAAATTTTTCTTACTTGAACGTAGTGGGGACATATACTCTTGTGTAAGAGGTCAAAAACAACCAGACTTTTACTATGGTAATATCTATAAAGATAGTGTTGAAGACATCCTAAATAATGCTTATCTTAAAATATTTAATAATCATCAAAGACTTGGCTTTAATGAAGAATGTTGTAAATGTCCATACTTATATATCTGTAAAACTGGTTGTCCATTTGTCAAAAATGTTTACAACAGTAATAAATCATATACATGTAAACTACAACAAGAACTATATAAAAAAAGAAACTATGAACCAGATCAATATCAAGAAGAATCATTATATCGCTATTTATCTATTATGCATCCTGAACTTCGTGAAAAATATTACCCAGCTAAAGTAAATAACGATGGTACACCAACTTTAGAAGAAATAATTAGTAAAGATGAACACTTAAAATACATCTATGATCGTGAATGCTTTATCTTAGACGTTGATGGTCATGAATATAAATTAGAATCCCAAATTCTTAAAACCAAACGTGATATAATTTATCTAACCAATCAAAGTCAAATAAAAATATATCTTAAAGATAATTTACTAGATGAGGAATGTCCATATCCGCAGAACAATTCCTTATATATCATGTTATTAAGTGGCGATTTAATAACATATGGTGATGAAAACCGTACTAAACAACGTCATATTATGTCTCACCAAATATATAAAGATGTTTTATTAAGTAATAAATCTAATAAAGAAGGTTACTTATGTTATGATATTACTAACTTAATAAAAGAATATAGTCAATATCTTGATCAAGATAATCCTAATAACTTATTCTTTACGACTAATGCCTTACGTGATTATCATTACTTAAAACAAAAGAATAATGCTTATTATCATATAGCTGCTATTAATTTACCATTTCAAAATATTGAATTCTATTATTTAAAAGGAGAAGATTAGTTATGAAAGAACCAGAAACATATAATGAATTAGTTAAAGTCAAACAATGTATGGATTTAGCTAAACGTTATTCTATATCTGAAGATAATCTTGATGAAATATACGATTTTATGAATAATGATCCTGCCAACTACTTAACAGCTACCGCTAATATTATTTCTCTTATTACGGCGAATGGTAGTCTTCTAAAAAATATTCCTACCACCCTTAAAGATAGTTCTATTGATGGTCTTAAATTAACTAATAGTGGCTTTACTTTATATCCGCATTATACTCCTAGTAGTAGTTCATATAGTGGTGGCTCTTCATCAAATAATAACAACAATAATAACAATAACAACAATAATAACAACAATAATAATTAGGAGGGAACTAAAATGACTCTTATTACGGAAAGATTACATACTAAAAGATTAGATAAGTATAATATCAATATCAAAACAATTTATAAAGCTGATAATAAAAGATTAGAAAGAAACTCTAACAATTCCCATAACGATAATGTCATTAATGGTATTATCTTAGAAAAAGATTACTATAAAGATCAAAAGCTTTTATTAAAAACATATAACTTTGATCCTCGTCTAACTTATACCTTTGTCTTTGATAGTAGTGATAAAAAGATAACTTGTCCAAACTGTGGTTATACTGATAAAGTAAAAAAATTCAAAGATGGCTGCCCATACTGTCATACATATTACAATATGGATTATAGTAATAAAAGTCTAGGTACTAAGTATCATTATGATCAAGTTGTAAATAGTAATATATATTCTATTATTACTTTCATTATTGACATTATCTTCTGTATTATCTTAATGTACTTTTACGTTAAAATTAGTAGTCGTACTTTCAATATTTATGATATTGCTAAAATCTTTATCATTGGTGGTTGCCTAGGTGTTGCATTCTATTATGTTTTTTATATCATCGATGCTTTTATCGTTATTTTACCTTTGGAAATGTATAAAGATAGACAAAATCAAAAACAAATAGCTTTTTGGAACAGAATGAATGAACAAGGTGTTAATAAAAATACTTTCTTTAACAATCTAAATTATGAATTAAAAAATTATTATTTCGATGATCAAGTAAATACGAATCTCATCGATTATGACATTATTGATTACTTAGAATTTAATGATTATGTCCAAAATAAAAACTTATATGTTAAAGTAAAAGTCAAATTACGTACCATAACTTATCTTAATGATAAACTAGTTAAAGATGAAAAAATTGAAAACTTTACTTTTAAAAGAAATAACGTTTCTCCTCTTAAATTAGATAAAGAAGTTAATATTATTAAATGTCGTAGTTGTGGTGCATCTATTGATATTACTAAAAACACTTGTGAATACTGTGGTAGTCCTAATAACTACTTACAAGAATGGTACTTAGTAAGAGAGTAGTTATGTTAAAAAAAGTTATTAACTACATTTTAAGTCTTTTACTTTTATTATCTTTAACCACTATCTTAGCTAGTTATATCTTAAAAAACTTCTTATCTAGTTCTAATATCGAAAAAATGTTATTTACCGATAACAATGTCATAATTGAAAATAGTCTTCCTGATTTTAACGATTATATTGATCAAAAGGAATTAAATAAAGTATATAGTAATTTACTAAGTAATTATCTTCAATATAATATTGGTCTTTTAAAACAAACACCTTCGCTTGATGAATTAACAAACATTTTAAATAAATATTGTGATAGTTACGAACAAGCTAAAGATATTAAGATTGATCGTTCCTTTATTAACACTAATATTGAAGCCTTAGATAAAAACTTAAAAGAAAATATGCAATTAAAAAAAGATCATATGACTGTTATATTTTACTTATTAAATCTTGATTCAACCCCAATTATTGCTATTATAGCTTTTATTGTCATTCTAATAATTTATTTCTTAATTAATCGTAATATCTTAAAACTCATTTCTGATTTAGCTTATATTTTTATCATGGATACAGTCGGTATGTATGCTCTAGGTATTGTCCTAAAATATAAATTAAAAGCTGAAATAGCCGAGTATGAAATAGTCGCTAATGTCGTTAACTATTTACAAAATATTTTAAATCATGTCGCTATTTATAGCTTTATCATCGGCATTATCTTATTAGCTATTTACTTAGTTATTAAATTAATTAAAAACAAAAAAACTCGTTATAATTATTAACGAGTTTTTCTTATTATTCATTTTTCCATTTCCATTCACTAACTTCTGGCATATCATAACCAAACTCATGAATGAATTCTTTATGTTCAACTAATTTTTCTTTCATTAACTTTTGTAAGTAAACACCTTTACTACCTAAATTAGGTACCATCTTACAAGCTTCAATTACTAAATGATAACGATCGATTTCATTTTGAACTCTCATATCAAATGGTGTTGTAATTGAACCTTCTTCAATATAACCTTTAACTACGATATTATGATTAAATCTTTCATATAATAATTCATGAATTAGCGTAGGATAGCCATGGAAGTTAAAGATAATTGGTTTTTTCTTTGTAAATAAAGCATCATAATCTTCATCACTTAAACCATGTGGATGTTTACTCTTCGTTTGTAATTTAAATAAGTCAACAACATTTATAAATCTTATTTTTAATTTAGGTAAATGTTCACGTAAAATTGAAACCGCCGCTAAACTTTCTAGAGTAGGGGTTTCACCACAACAAGCCATTATTAAATCCGGTTCTTGTTCTTGATCATTACTAGCAAAATCCCAAATACCTAAACCTTGGGTACAATGTTTAACAGCTTGTTCCATTGTTAACCATTGAGGTCTTGGATGTTTAGATGTAACTAAAACATTAATATATTCTTTACTCTTTAAACAGTGTTCAAAACAAGATAATAAGCAGTTAGTATCTGGAGGCAAATACATACGAACGATATCTGCTTTCTTTGTCGCTATATGATCTAAGAATCCAGGGTCTTGATGTGTATAACCATTATGATCTTGTTGCCATACATTACTAGTTAAAATATAGTTTAAAGAAGCTATTTCTTCACGCCATGGAATAGGTTTAGTTATCTTTAACCATTTAGCATGTTGACTAGCCATTGAATCAATAACTCTAACAAACGCTTCATAACTAGCAAAGAATCCATGACGACCAGTTAAGATATATCCTTCAAGCCATCCTTCACACATATTTTCTGAAAGCATTCCATCCATGATACGACCATCTTGAGCTAAGAACTCATCTGTATCTTTTATTTCACCCATCCAGCTTCTATTTTCGGCTTCAAAACTATGATTCAATCTATTAGACATTGTTTCATCTGGACCAAAGATACGGAAATTCTTATTTTCTTTATTTAATTTAAAGACATCTCTAACATAATTACCAAGTTCAATCATATCTTGTGCTTCAACTTCACCTGGTTTCTTAATGTCTAAAGCATATTTTCTAAAATCAGGTAAGATTAAATCTTTAAGTATTTTACCACCATTAGCATGAGGATTACTTCCCATTCTTCTAGTACCTTTAGGACTTAAAGCTTGTAACTCTGGTATTAAACGACCATTCTCATCAAATAATTCTTCTGGATGATAACTTCTTAACCAATTTTCTAATGTATCTAAATCATTTTCACCACTCATATCAATAGGTACTTGGTGAGCTCTAAATGATCCTTCAATTTGTTTACCATTAACTACTTTAGGACCCGTCCATCCTTTAGGTGTTCTTAATATAATCATTGGCCAGAAAGGTCTTTTATATGTTGCGCTATTACGAGCTTTTTCTTGAATCTTTTTAATTTTTTCAATACATTTATCTAAAGCTGTTGCCATTTCTTTATGCATTGTCATTGGATCATCACCAGCAACAATAATTGGTTCCCAACCACAACCATGGAAGAAACTTACTAATTCATCTTCACTAATACGTGATAAAATCGTTGGATTACTAATTTTATAACCATTTAAATGTAGAATAGGTAAGACAGCTCCATCATTTTTCGGATTTAAAAACTTATTTGATTGCCATGAAGTTGCTAAACTGGCAGTTTCTGCTTCACCATCACCAACCACTACAGCGGCGATTAAATCTGGATTATCAAAAACGGCTCCAAAAGCATGAGCTAATGAATAACCTAACTCACCACCTTCATTAATTGAACCAGGTGTTTCTGGTGCTACATGGGAAGATATTCCCCCTGGGAAAGAGAATTGTTTAAATAATTTTTGTAAACCTCTTTCATCTTGTGAAACTGAAGGGTATACTTCACTATAACTTCCTTCAAGATATACATGACTAACCACTGCATTTCCACCATGACCTGGACCAGAAACATATATCATATCTAAATCATATTTATTAATAACACGATTTAAATGTGTATAAACAAAAGATTGACCAGGTACTGTTCCCCAGTGACCAACAATCTTTTTCTTCACATCTTCTCGTCTTAAACTTCTTTTTAATAATGGATTATCCAATAAGTAAAGTTGACAAGCTGATAAATAATTCGCGGCATTCCAGTATTTATTTAACTTTTCTAAATATTCTCTAGTATCATACTCGTTCATAACCATTCTCCTTTTATTATTCTAATAAATTATATCATGAGATAAATAAGAAGTAAATTAACTAAATCCCAAATATTTGATATAATATAAAATAGTTGGTGGTATGATGAAAACAAATGATAATAAAACCATATTAATATTAAGTATAGTAACCATTGCTTTAGTTATCATTAGTTTGTCTCTTTTGCTTAATAATAAAATCTTTGCTAATCAACATAATAACCAACCAGCATCATATCCCATTAAAAATGAAATTAAAATATTCATGAATGTCAAAAAAGAATTAAGTCTTGAAGTAGGTAGTGAATTGCCCAAAATAAGTGATTACTATGATAATTATGAAGAACAAGATAAAGAAGAAATAAAATATTATTTAGCTGATCAAGAAGTTAAATTAGAAGATATTACTACTATTAAAGATAATAAATATTATTTAAAAGCGGTAAATGAATATAAAGTAGTCATTAATGATCAAGATGAATCACTATTAAAAGTAATTGATTTAACCCCACCAACAATTAAGTTACAAGAACTAACAATTACTGAAGGCGATAAATATAATATTACTTCCTTTATTCAAGAATATAATGATAATAGTAATGATTCTGAATATAACGCCACTTACTTAGACGAAAGCAAAGCATCTTTAACTAAAGAAGGCCATTATGAAATAAAGTTAAAAGTTTGTGACAAATCTGGTAACTGTACTGATGGTATTACCAAATTAACTATTAATAAAAAGCCAATAGTAACCACTAAAAAACCTACTACAACTACTACAACTAAAAAATATGTCAAAGACGTTCAAGAAAAAGTCATTATTGCTTCGGAAGCTATAAAATATGGCGTCAAAAAAGAAACCTATTATACTGTAACATATAAATTATATAGCGATGGAAGTAAAGTCGAATCTAGTCGAACAGCTCCTGAACAAGATATTAATTTCACTACTTTTAATGGTACTGTGTCACAAATGAGTAATGAAGCCAAAAGCTTATATAGTAGTCAAAGCAGTTCAAGAAATACTATTCTTGAAGAAACTAATCGTTTCCGTGCTGATGTTGATGTTCCAGCTTTAACTTTAGATTATGATTTAAGTATTATAGCTACTATTAAAGCTATCGAATTGGCTTATTCTAATAATTTTGATCATATTCGACCAGGTAATAAAGGTTGTTTTACTTTACACGATGAATATTTTGGTCAAAAAACTTTAGGTAATATATATAATGCTCTTGCTGAAAATCTTGCCTATAATTCAAGTACTGACTTACGTGCTTGTGAACAATGGCATAACTCTAGTACTCATTATGCCACTATGATTAATCCACGCCTTACCAAAATTGGTATTGGCAAATATACTTTAAATGGACGTACCTACTATGTTCAAGAATTTGCTGGTGCATAAATTAAATAGAAATTAGGAAGTGATATAAATGAAAGAAGAAAGTAAACCTTTATTATTTAGTATGTTAATCAATTTTATTTGCTCATCTACTAAATTAGTTGTTGGTATTTATTGTGAAAGTAAATCAATGATAGCTGATGGCTTTCACTCTATATCTGGTTTTATAACAGATATAATCGCTTATTTTGGTACTAAATTAAGTTATAAAAAAGCTAATAAAAAATATCCGGATGGCTTTGGCCGTATCCAATATTTAGTTGACTTATTTATTGCGGCGGTTATCCTTTTAATGGGTATATATACCATCTATAATAGTATTGTTAATCCTTCTCATCCGATTAATGTTTTATGGATAATAGTTATTATCTTCACTGTTATTTTAAAACTAATCAATTCGCGTTTCTTAATGATGAAAGGTCTAAAACATAATAGTCCAATTCTGATAACTACTAGTAAAGAATCAGAAGATGATATGATAACTTCTTTAGGTGTCGTAATCATTATTATTCTTTCTCAGTTTTCATCTCAAATTGAAATCTTGCAGTATGCTGATACAGTCGGAGGTGTTATTCTTGGTTTACTAATTGTTAAAACTTCTTTAGGTCTTTTCAAAGATAATATCTTATCTTTAATTGGTGAAGTCGAAGATAACTATGAAATAGAAACACATATTAAATCAATTTTAAATAAATATGAAGAAGTATCTTATAAAGATATGGAACTAGTTAAAAATGGTAATTATTATACTTTAGAACTATATATTGATATTTTAAAAAATATTCGTGTCTACAAATTATTAACTATTGAATCAGAAATACGTAATAAAATTAAAAAGTTAAAATACCATATTAAATTTATCGATATTAATTTAAGTCATAAATTAGTAGAAAAAGGGTAGTCTTTTCCTCAATTATTTGTTAATATTAAAAAGAATAGAAGGTGGTAAAAATGGCTAAATGTCCAAAATGTGGTAAAAAGCTTCCTAAGAGCGCATCTAAATGTCCAAATTGTCAAAAAACAGTCTTAAAAAATAAATTACCTAAGGACGTTAAGTTAAAAGAAGTTCCTTTAAAAGTCAAAAAAGTCAGTACTGCTAAAAAGAAACCTTCTTCTAATCTATCTTTTAATACCATTTCCATCTTTTTAATAATTGCTTTAATCTTAGTCAACCTTGTCTTACTATCTAATTTTTTATCAACTCCTAAAGTTCAAGACCAATTAGATCATGATAATGAAAAGCAATTTGAACCAAGCAAGTTAGGTATGTGGACTTCGCAAAATAATGAATTATTTGTCTTTTCTCAAGACGAAAACTTCTACTGGTATAATACTTATAACGAATTAAATGATAACTATTATCATGGTACTTATAACTATACCAATGGTTTAGATGCTTTAACTGAAATGGGTTATACGGAAGAAGAATTCTATACAACCTTTGGTAATGACATAGCTTTAGAAAATGTTTATTCCATCAATATCTTCCCATCACTTATTATTGAAAATGAAAAAGACTTAACTTCGACTAAAATCAAAGAAAATGAATCATGGTGGTATTTATTAATCATTAAAAATGACGATTCTGCCATCGCTTATAATAAAACCCTTGATTTGCGTTACGACTTAACTAAATATAATAACAGATAATTAAATCTGTTTTTTTTCTTGCATAGAATATCTTTTGAATATATGATAAAATAAATGTATACATTAATTATTAAGGATGCGATTCAATGAAAGATCCATTATTTTACAAAATAGTAAGACCCTTACTAAAGATATTTATGAAAGTCTTCTTTCATCCGAAATATATTGGTTTAGAAAACATACCAAAAGGTGGTCCATATGTCTTATGTGGCAACCACACAAATAATTTTGATAGTGTACTCTTAGTTAATTGTACGAAAGATGTTATTCATTTTTTAGCTAAAGATTCTTTAATGAAAGGATGGAAAAAAATCATCTTTAAGAACATGGCTATAATTCCTGTTAATCGTTCCATCCATGATAAAGGTGCTTTAGATAATGCCATTAACGCTTTAAAAGAAAATAAAGTAATTGGCATCTTTCCTGAAGGAACAATCAATCGTACTAAAGACATCGTCATGCCTTTTAAAATCGGCGCTGTCAAAATGGCTCATGACACTAAATCATCTATCATTCCATTTATTATTACTGGTAAATATAAACTATTTAAAAATGATTTAACAATTGAATTTTTAAAGCCACATAAAATAAAATCTGATGATTTAACTAAAGAAAATGAAAAACTTATGCAATTAATTAGCGAAAAGTTAGAAGAAAAGAGGAAATAATATGGGAATTTTAGATATGAAGTTTTTTAGTTTTATTGGTTTAAAGAAGAAACCAAAAGCCAAATGGGGCAAATACTATTCTAAACAACAAATGAATTTTGATGTTCCAAATATTTCTATATACAAATATATCAAAGATAAGTCTTTAGAAAATAATTATAAAAACCATATTGCTATTGAATACTTTGGTACTAAAATGACTTATCATGAATTCTATCAAAATATTGATTTAGTTGCTCGTTCATTTTTAAGTCAAGGTATTCGTCGTGGCGATGTTGTCACTGTTTTATCAGCTAATATTCCTGAAGCTGTTATCTCTTTCTATGCTCTTAATAAAATCGGTGCCATCGCTAACATGATTCACCCTTTATCCAGTGAAAATGAAATTAAAGAAGCTTTAAAAAGATATTCTACCGTTATGTTAGTTGCCATGGATATAACTTATAGTAAGATTAAAAATATATTAGCTGAAACTGAAGTATACAAAACAATTATTATTTCGGCTAAAGACTCTATGTCTACTTTAATGAAAATCGGTTATGAAGTAACTCAAGGTTATAAAGTAGAAAAACCTAAAAAGAGTGAAGACTTCCTCTATTGGAAAGACTTTATTAAACACGGTGAACACTATACAATTGAAAAAGTCGCCGAAAACACTAAACGTGATACTCCAGCAGTTATTTTACATAGTGGCGGAAGTACCGGTACGCCAAAGGGTATCGTCTTATCTAACGGTAACTTTAATGCTGCTACTATGCAAGCTGAAAGAGCTTTACCTGATCTAGATAAACAAGATATTATCTTAGCTATCATGCCCATCTTCCATGGCTTTGGTCTATCCGTAAGTATTACTGATGCTTTTGCTGTTGGTGCTAAAGTAATCTTAATTCCAACTTTTAAAGCTAGTGAATTTGATAAGCTACTAACTAAATATAAACCTAGTGTTTTAGTTGGCGTACCAACCTTATTTGAAGCTTTAACTACTAATGCGCGTATGGATAAAGTTGATTTATCTAACTTAAAATACGTTATTGCTGGTGGAGATACCCTAAACGCTGATCGTGTTAATAAGATAAATGAATTCTTACATGAACATGGTGCTAATACTAACTTAACTCAAGGTTATGGTATGACTGAGGCCGTTGCGGCCATCACTTTCGACTTAAAATTTGCTTCACGTCCTGGTACTGTTGGTATTCCATGGCCAGGTACTTATGTTTCAATTACTAAACCAGGTACAGATGAAGAAGTTCCTATTGGGGAAGAAGGCGAAATCTGTATTTGTGGTCCAACTGTTATGTTAGGTTACTACAATAATGAAAAAGAAACTAACGATGCCCTTCATATTCATAAAGATGGCAACGTTTGGTTGCATAGTGGAGATATTGGTTCTATGGATAAAGATGGCTTCGTCTCTTATAAATCACGTATTAAACGTATGATAGTTACCTCTGGTTATAATGTCTATCCATCCCAAATAGAAGAAGTCCTAGAACAACACCCAGCTGTAATGGACTCATCCGTCATTGGTATTCCACATCCTTATAAAGTTGAAGTAGCTAAAGCTTACATCGCCTTAAAACAAGGATATAAAGATACACCTAAATTACGTGAAGAATTATTAGAACTATGTAAAAAGAATCTTGCAGCTTATTCAATACCTAAAGAATTTGAATTTAGAAAAAGTCTACCTAAAACCATGATAGGTAAAGTCGACTTTAGAAAACTACAACAAGAAAATATCGAAAAACGTCTGGAGGAAAAAAATGGCAAAAAAGAAGTTTAAAGGTGAAACGGGTTACAAAATATTAACACCAATCATGCGTGTTTTATTCCGTTTATACTATAATCCTCAAATCGTTAATAAAGAACTAATTCCTAAAGAAGGAGCTATTCTTATTACAAGTAATCATAAACACTTATTTGATCAATGTCTAACTATCATGGCCACTAAAAGAGTAATTCATTATATGGCTAAAAAAGAATACTTTGATGGTAAACTAGCTTGGTTCTTTAAAATGGTTGGTTGTATCCCCGTTAATCGTGCTATTCATGATGAAGCTGCTAAATCTGCTGCTTTAGATGTTTTAAATAATGGTGGGGCGATTGGTATATTCCCCGAAGGAACAAGAAATAAAACCAACGACGTCTTATTATTAGATTTAAAATTCGGTGCCGTTTCTATGGCCCATAAAACTAAAGCTACAATTGTACCTTGTGCCGTAACTGGTGATTATAAATTCCGTAGTAAAAACTTAATGATTAGATATGGTAAACCATTTACTGTTGATACCGACGACTTAGAAAAATATAATAAAAAACTTACTAAAGAACTTGAAAAGCTTATTAAAGAAAACTTAAAAGCTACTAATCGTACTTTAGAAGAAGAACTTAATAGTCGTTGTCAAGATGCTTAAAATTAGAAACATTGCTTTCTAATTTTTCTATGTACAAAAAAAGTAAAAAATAATATAATAAGTGAGTGAAGAAAAGAGTGATTAAGATGCAAAAAAGTATTCCTATTACATTATTAACTGGTTATTTAGGTAGTGGTAAAACAACCCTTTTAAATCATATTCTAAATAACCAAGAAGGATATAAAATAGCAGTTATTGTCAATGATATTGGAGAAGTAAATATTGATGCCAACCTAATTGAAAAGGGTGGAGTAGTTAGTGGTAAAGATGACTCTTTAGTTGCTTTACAAAACGGCTGTATCTGTTGTACTTTAAATGCTGATTTATTAAAACAAATTCAAGATATTATCGAAACTAAAAAGTTTGACTATATTATTATCGAAGCTAGTGGTATTTGTGAACCTATTCCTATCGCCCAAACTATTTGTGCTTTAGAAGATGCTTATGATGAATATAAAATGCCCAAACTATGTTACTTAGATTCTATTGTCTCCGTTGTTGATGCTAAACGTATGAGTGATGAATTTAATGCTGGTGGTGACTTACTAAACGATCATATCGATGATGAAGATATCGAAAACTTAGTAATTCATCAAATTGAATTCTGTGACACTATTATCTTAAATAAAGTTGATGAAGTATCTAAAAAAGATTTAGCAAGTCTTAAAGATGTTATTAAAGCTTTACAACCTAAAGCTGATATTATCGAAACTAATTATTCTAAAGTTGATTTAAAAGAAATCTTAGCTACCAAAAAATTTAATTTTGAAAAAGCGGCTACTTCATCAGGATGGTATAGTGAACTAGATAAAGATGATAATGAAGAAGAACACGAAGAACATGAACATCACCATGAACATGAAGAACATGAACATCACCACGACCATCATCATGATCATGACCATGGTGAAGTCGAAGAATACGGTATTAATACCTTTGTTTATTATCGTCGTGAACCAATGAATCGTAAAAAATTCTATGACTATGCTGGTAAAGCTTGGCCTAAAAAAATAATTAGAGTTAAAGGTATTACATACTTTGATGATGATAAAGATATGTCCTATATGTTTGAACAAGCTGGTACTTTAAAAAATATTGGCGAAGCTGGTTTGTGGTTAGCGGCTGAATCTCCAAAACTCCAAAAAGAAGTTTTAGCTGCTAATCCCGATTTACAAAAAGACTGGGATCCATTCTATGGTGACCGTATGGTTAAATTAGTCTTTATTGGTAAAGGTATATCTAAAGAAGAAATATCTAAAGAATTAGATGAAATATAAAAAGGAGAATTGAAATGAAAAAACCTCTTGTCTTATGTATCTTAGATGGTTGTGGTCTAAGAGAAGAAACTAAAGGTAATGCATTTAAAAATGCGCATAAAGAAACCTTTGATTATTTATGGAATAACTATCCTCATACTATTTTAGAAGCTTCTGGTAAATTAGTTGGTTTACCAGAAGGCCAAATGGGTAATAGTGAAGTTGGTCACATGAATATTGGTGCTGGAAGAATCGTCTACCAACCATTAGAACTAATTAATAACGCTATTGAAACTAAAGAATTCTTTTCTAATGAAAATATCTTAAAAGTTATTAATCATACCAAAGAAAACAATTCTAAATTACACGTTATGGGTTTAATTAGTGATGGGGGAATTCACTCTCATACTAGACACTTAAATGCTGTAATTGATATGTGTAAAGAAAATGGTATTAAAGAACTATATTTCCATTTATTTACTGATGGAAGAGATACTGATATCCATAGTGGTAAAGATTATGTAAAAAAATTAGAAGATAAAATTAAAGCTGATAACATTGGTAAAATAATTACAATTGGTGGTCGTTATTATGGTATGGATCGTGATAACAATTATGATCGCTTAAAGATTGCTTATGATGCTATTGTCTATGGTATTGGCGAACATGCTAATACGCCTGAAGAATTATTTACTAATTCTTATGCTAAAGATGTAACTGATGAATTTATAATTCCTACTGTTTTAAATGATGGTAAGATTGAAGAAAACGATGGTATTATTGTCTTTAACTATCGCCCTGATCGTCTACGTGAAATGTGTACAGCTTTAACTAATCCTGACTTTAATGAAATGCCTGTTACTAAATTTAATAATATTAAACTAGTATCAATGATGGCAATAAATGAATCAGTTCATGGTTTAACTGCTTTCGCTTATCAAAATTTAGATAACCCATTTGGTGCTTATATAGACTCTTTAGGTTTAAATCAATTACGTATTGCGGAAACCGAAAAGTATGCCCATGTTACTTACTTCTTTGATGGTGGTAAAGAAATTGAACTTAAAAATTCAAAACGTATTTTAGTTAATTCACCAAAAGTCGCTACTTATGATTTAAAACCAGAAATGAGTGCGGAAGAAGTAACTGATAAACTATTAGCTGAACTAGATAAAGACTATTTAGATGTTGTTATCTTAAACTATGCTAATGGTGATATGGTAGGTCATACTGGCGTTTATGATGCTGCTGTTAAAGCTGTTGAATTCTTAGATACTTGTTTAAAAAGATTATATGCGAAAGTAGAAGAAAAAGAAGGAACTCTAATTATTACTGCTGATCATGGTAACTGTGATGTTATGATTAATGAAGATGGTTCACCATATACAACTCATACTACTAATAAAGTTCCGTTTATTGTTACCAAAAAAGGTCTTGAACTAAAAAGTGATGGTAAACTATCTGATATTGCTCCAACCATGTTAAGTTTACTAGAACTACCTATACCAGTCGAAATAAATGGTAATTCACTAATTAAATAGAAGGTGACTATTAAGTCATCTTTTTATATGTAAAGCTCATTAAATAAAACCCCTCAAATACCATAATCTATAGTATATTTATATTGAGAGAAGTGATAATATGGAAGATTTAATTAGTATTGAAAATTCTAACTTAGCAGATTATGCAATGTTTAAACTAGATAAACTAGATAATAGTTTTACCAAAGAAGAACTAGCTAAAATAACTGAAGTAGTAATTGATTATAATAACGAAAGCGATCTTAATTTTTTAGAAGAATTATTAAAGTTTCCTAACTTAACAACTATCACTATTAGAAATGGTCATATTTTTAATGATAATTATAATATTTTTTTAAAATTAAACTCTTTAAATGATTTTACTTTTGAAAACTGTGATTTTGAAAATGCTGACTTAATTGCATCTTTGAAATTAAATTCATTATCCCTTGTTAATTGTCGCATCAATAATTATTCTTTTTTAAAACTTTTTAAAAATCTTGAAAAACTAACGATTATTAATGGTGAAATACCTATTGCTATAATCAACTCTTTAACCAATTTAAAATATCTACAATTATCTTATTCTAACATTACCAATTGCGATGATATAAATATTAAATCATTAGAAGAATTATATATCGATAACACTAATATTCATGATTTTAATTTCTTAAATAGTTTATTAAAATTAAAAAGATTAAGTATCGATGAAAAACAATATAACAATAACAAAGAATTATTTAATAATTTGCTAAAAAAAGATATTTTAGTTTTAAACGAAAATATGGTAGAATTCGCTGGTGAGTATAATGAAATATGATTATCTGTATAAAATTACATTTGCTTTAAATGAACCCCTAGATATTAACCGTATTAATAATGTTTGTCGTCAATACCCCAATTCGCCTATTTTAGTTGAAATTCAAAATACTAAAGGAATAACTTCTTCTATGATAAGACAGTTAAACCCAAATGTCGCAATTAGAATTGCTGGTAGCTATGATAAGGATAGACTTGAAAGATATAAAGGATGCAGTTTTAAAACCGAATCATTAGAAGATTATTATTATAATTCTGTTATTTATACCAGAAATGAAACTATAAAAATATTAGAGCAAATGGAAAAAATCGAGTCAGGAATTAATAAAAATTGGTCAGACATTCAAAAAATAATCTACATATATGATAGATTAAAGACTGGAATCATGTATGATCCTAAATATGAACAAAAAGCTTCTAGTGAAATTAGAAGTTTAAGAGGGTTAATTACTAGACAAACTGTTTGTGCTGGTTATGCTGTTATTTTTAAAGAATTTATGGATCGCCATAATATTGAATGTGAATATGCTAGAGGAGGAGTTAAAAGTCAAGAAACATCAGGTCATGCTTGGAATATTGTAACTATTGACGGTAAAAAATATCCAATTGATTTAACATGGGACAATACAACTTTTAGATCTGGAAAATATAATAGTTTTGACTGGCTTTGTCAAGACGTTAAAAAATTTAGCCGTTGCCATCATCCTGCTCCAGGCGAAAAAACTCAAGATTATGAGCATACCTTATCTCAACTTGATCCTCAACTAATTAAAATGCTTCTTAGTCAAACTGGCGCCAATAGATCAAGAAACTATAAAAATACTACCTATTATGGAAAACGAAAAGATGGTACCAAATTTATTGTAGCGCAAATTGGCAATAATACATTCGATGGTACAAATTATTATCGTTACTATTACGTAAATATAACTAAAGATGGAAAGAGAGAATTACCATTAATCCTATATAGTGAAACTAATGTTACTGATTTAATTAATCGTCAAAGATTTAATGAACATATTCCTTTAAATTTCGAAAATACACTTGTTAACATTTTATTTTCTCCAGAAAATATTGCAGACTCACTTGCTCAAAGAACTTATTATATTGGTAAAGCAAGTAAAAACACTATTAATGAAGATTTAAATGAAAATCTAGATTTAGTTACTAGTGTCAAAGAAATTGATAAGCCTCAAGAAAAACAAAAGATGTTTATTTATCCAACTAGAAGATATAAAAGAAGTGATGGCAGTGTCTTTATTGCTCAAAGAATGTTAAATAAACCATATAAAATTTGTGGCGTTGATGTAATGCATTATGACATTTTTGAACTTGTTAAAGAAGGTAGCAATGAAGTATTAAAAAGAAATACTATTTATACTGAAAGAAACTTCTTTAATGACAATCGTCAAGATATGGTAGATGAATATTTAAGTCGTGAAAGACTCGATCGTAAAGTAGGTGAATCTGGGGGCTATATTGGTTATTATGATGCAAATGGCTATCGTGTAGTTGATCCTGACTTAATTGACTACTTTAGTACAAATAAACGAGTTGAACTTGAAGTTCTAGAAAATAAAAAGAATAGAATTAATATCCCTACTTTTGCTGAATTAAAAGACTTAGCATCTAAATATGAGATTTATGTTGATTCAGATGACCCTCTAGAAACTGATACTTCTAAATACAAAATAGCTGATATCAAAACTGGACACATAGTAACTGATAAAAAACTTTTTGCCAAAGCTTTATTTGCTAACTTATGGCTTTCATCAGCTGGAATTAAATATTATTACTCTGATCAACGTCCTGGAATGAATTATGCTTTTAATAAATCAGCTGAAACTTTATATAATATAATTTGTCAAGAATTAATTAAGGAATGTCGTGATAAGGGAGTTATAGATACCGTTGGATTATTTAGAAATATTGATGATTTACATCATTATAGCTATAATCAAGATATTCTTGTTTCCTTATTTAGAACTCCATATCAAGTCCAATTTATTAATCAATTATTTTTACAATCTTTAGGTATTACAAAACAAAAATCTTTACCAGAACCTCTATATTCAATGGGATATGCTGGTAAATTAGCCTTTGGTACTCCCAATCAGGATTCACCAAAACTTGGTCACTAAAAACTAGTTAATTACTAGTTTTTTTAATATCTTATTTAATTTTTAGATATTATTTTATTTATGTTATAATTAATTATAGAGTAGAAGAGGTATTCATTATGCGAGAAAAACTAACTTTAGCAAAATTTAGAGAGTTAAAAGAACAGTATTTTGCAGCTATTAAACAATTTGAAATTAGTTCTGAAGAACACAAAGAATTATATGAAAGTGATAACGAACAATTTATCAGAGAATATGGTGCCGATGTCTTAAAAATTTGTCAAGAATTAATAAGTTATGATTTAAGTGATATTCCATTTGAAGAATGGGAAAACGTTTCCCTTGTTTCTCTTGATAGTCCTTTAGATTTATCAGCTACTCATGCTAATATTGACTTTAGAGTAATTGATAGTATTGAGTCTCCTTACGGAGTTAACCTTAAAGGTTGCAATATTCGTAATGTTGAATATGCCTATTCCAACTTACTTCGCGATAACTTTGATGAACAAATTGTTAAAGAACATCCTGATCTTTTCTTATCTTCTTTATTTGATCGCGAATTTGAAAAAAAATATGTTACTTCAACCCTAGAAATCAGTGACTTACTTAATTTAAGTGATGAACAACTAAATGAATTATCTGCCAAAAAACGTAATAGTATCTTAAATTATCAAAGCAATGACAATCGTCTTTTAACCAACATTTCTGATTATCTAGGTTTAACTAAATCCGTCAAAGTATATAAAATTAATCCTGAGTATATTAACGAACTATCAATTGTTATTAATAATATAAAATATAGTAATTTCGGTCAAGAAATTAATAAAGAACAAATAATGGAAATTCTAAAAATAGAGCCAATCCCTTTAATGATGGATAGGGTAGATGAATATATTGCTCAATTAGTAACTAGTACATCTTATCTTGATATCTATAATTTTAGTAATCGTTTTAGAAATAAATATCCTAATTTGTTTATTTCTAAAGACGAATTACCTGAAGATGTTTATGAAAGATTTACTCATAACCAATTAACGTTGGCCGACTATGTCAATCACTATAATGTTTTTGGTAAAGGCAACTTCCTTAATCATTTAAATCATTCATTACAAGATATTAAAAATTTAATTGGTGCTGAAAATTTTCTCGCCATCATTAATGAAGCGCCATTTCTTTTTACAAATAATTTTTTACCTTTTGATATTGGCCAAGATTTCGACTTTTACAGCTCATTAAATAAAAAGATAAATAGTGCTCGTGAAAATAACGAAATCTATAACATAAAAGATCTTTTTTATTTAACAATCGTTCAACGTTACTATAATAACGACAATTTAACTTTTGTTAAAACTAATGATCCCTCTGTCTTTGATAGTGCATCATACCCTGAATGGCTTCAAAAACTTGGCATATATTTAGAGTCTACTAACATTCTTAGCGATGAATATATCCCTTTAATAACTTCTGAAACCTTTCTAAACGTTAGTGATAAACGTCTAATAGAAGCTCTAGGTCTTAAAAATCTTATCCGTTTTGCAAAAGAATATGGTCCATTAGGTGATAACTTAAATGTTTTTGCTCGTTATTATACTTATAATGTTGAGGAACCACCAGCAACATATGAAGAATTTCTTAACCGTTTAACTAACTTATTTATTACATCTATTCGCACTCAATATTATAATAATAAAGTTAAAGCTATTGAAACTGTCCCTGATTTATTTAAAAAAGAACATCCTGAAATATTCCTTAGTTCTGATGCTCCAGAAGATTTAAAAAACCTTTACTATGCCAATAATTTATCATTTCAACAAATGAGAATGAATCCTGAATGGCAAAATTATTTAAAAAATGTTGATTTACGCAATATATTTGCCAATGCCTGCCCAGTAATTTCAACACCTGACAAGTATATGAACTTAACTGATTATTTATATTCTATCGGTGCCAAAGATAAAATGATTGAATATATTTTGTCATACGGAAATTTATTAAATGGCCTTTCAATAAATATTAATTCTTTTAATGATTTAAATCTTGCTGAATTAGATAATCTTATAACAGAAAAGATTCATGATACATTAATAGAAAAATTAAAACAAAGTTGGAGTGTTTTCGATTCTATTTACGATGAAAATCTACCAGCCAGCTTTAAACAACTATACCCTGAATTATTCTTAAGCTCTGATGCTCCAAGTGACTTAAAAAGTTATTTTTATGCCGGTAGTTTAACTCTAAAAAATATCAATAACCACCCAGAATGGCTTCCATACCTTGAAGGTAAAACAGCTTTCAATATTCGTGATATTCCCCAAAACATTACAGCTATCGATAGTGAATCCTCTGCTAACTTACCTGACAGCAACTTCAATCTTACAGAGATATATATTAAGAATTATGGTTTAAAATCCTATTTAGATTTCTTACTTCCATATTCTTCTGTTATTAATTTATTTAAAAAACTAAATGTTGACTTAAAAGATACTAGTAAAGAGGGAATCGAATCTAGTATTGAACAAGGATTATATAATGTAATTGTTAACAATGCCTTCTCATTTGCGGAAGATTTCCCTGAATCATTTAAACAAAAATATCCTGATATTTTCCTTTCATCTAATGCTCCTCAAGAATTAAAAGATAAATACTATGCAAGAACTTTAAACTACAGTGACTTTTATCATTACCCTGAATACTATACTTATTTACAGCATATTAAATTTTCTCTTGCTTTTAAAGGTGTAAGAATCACTAATAACTATTTAAACTTTATTCCTGATGATATCGCTTACCAATTGATTACAACCTTTGGTAACTATATTGCTGAAGATTCTAAAGTTTTAGATAGTCTTAAAGATCTTAAAACTTTAGATCAAGCTACAATCCTTAATATTAAAGATCAACTTATAAACCTTATTAAAAATGGTCAAATAACATATGACGAAGATGTCCCTCAATTTATTAAACAAGAAATACCTCATATGTTCTTAGCTTCTAATGCCCCTGATGATTTAAAAAAATATTATTATAAAAATGTTAACTATTCAATTTCATTTACTGTTTTAAAAGCTCATCCTGAATGGTTACCTTTCTTACAAAATAAAAGTATTTTACCATTCTATTACAATACTCCACGTATACGCGAAAAAGAGCTTATTGAATTTATTGATCATATTGGTGGGGAACAACAATTCCTTAAATTAGGCTTACAAAAGCCAAAAGATGTTGATTACATGATTAGTCATAATAAACTCGATTTATTAGAAAAATGGTATTTAAAAACAGGTAAGAAATTTATCCCAGATTATGTAGTTATGGAAACTTTACCATTTGCTGATGCTGATAAGTTCTTAGCTCATGGTAAGAGTTGGTCCCTACTAATGCGTAGTGGTAACTATCGAAATACTCCTGAAGGTGTCGATGCTTTAATTAAACTAGCTTACTCATTTGGTATTTTTGAAGGTGATTCTCAAGCCGAAAAAAGATTAATATCAATAATTAGTAATCTTCCTCGTAATCTTAATTCAACTGACCAAAATACTATTTTCCAAATGGAAGAAACTATTCTCAAATCATTTACTAATCCTGAAGAAAATAGAAACAATATGTTAATCGGTTTACCAGAGTATAAAAAACTTCGTGAAGTAATGCAAAAAGAAGGCTTTAGTAACGCCGAAAATCAACCAGTCCTACCTTTTATATTTAGAGCTAATGAAAATAACCAATATCATTTAATTCTAAATGAACAGCAATATCCTGAAACGGCGAAATGGGTTAGGAATTTCATGGAAGCCAATAACGTCAGAGGAATGATAACACCGCAAATAGCTCATAGTTTATTTGGTAGTTTTACATTAAAATATGACCGTGATTTTCGTGAATTCTTACTTAAAAATTTAGATGAAATTCTTGATAATCCCGAATATATGACTTATGTTGCTGCTATTCAAAAACAATTTGATCGTATTAAAATCGATAATAGTAATCGTGTCCTAACTTTAAAACTAGCTGTTGATTATGTTCAAAGTAATAAATATTCTAATGTTGAAACTGGTAATGAAGATTTATCTCGTGTCTCAGCAATTGCTGGTTATTCTCAAGCAGAATTTGATATTCTTCAACAAATCTTTAATTATGGTAAATTAAGAACTTTCTCAAGTATTCCAAGAATATCATCAAGCAAAGATGAATATACTTATGAAATACCTCGTTTAATGGATGCCTTCCCAATAGCTGCTGGTACTTTATCTGATTGCTGTCAAGAAATTGATAACTGGGCTGAACTAGATATGGAACATAGTATGACAAGTAAACATGGCCGTTTATTTGTTATTAGAGATGAACATGGTAAAATCGCAGCTCAAAGCTGGGTATGGCGTAATCAAAACTTATTATGTTTTGATAACATCGAAGTTCCTGACAAAGCTTTCGAACGTGCTATTCAAGAAAAACATTTAACAAAAGAACAATTTGCGCAAATTATTTTTGATATCTATGTTAAAGCTGCTGAAGAATTAATCGCCGCTGATGAACAAGTTTATCGCCAATTACTAGAAGAGGGTAAAATAACGGAAGAACAATATAATAGTTTAAAACTTTCCAAAATAACCGTTGGTTTAGGTCATAATGATATAGCAACTGCTATTAATAAAAATGCTATCAAAGATCAAGCTCAACCAAAATTACCACCTAAGTATGAAGCACCTGTTCCATTAAAGAAAGAACTATATTTAACTGATTCTCGTATGCAATATATTCTATCCGAAAAAGAAGGTCATATAAAACCAACTGATTCTGAAACTCTAAGTATTCACTATGATGAATATGAAGAATATAATAAAGACAATATCGATTATACTGCTATCAAAACTTTAAAACATCTTGAGATAGCTTCATCTAAACGCGAAAATTATCAATTAAATTGTAATATTGAAGATGAAGAAAACGCCTTTAGCGAACTAGCTTATAATTATGGAGTTCGCGAAGAAGGCTTAAGATTAATTATCACTCCGAACTTTGCCATTATTTATGAAGAAACTCCAACCAATATTAATATCTTAGATTTATTAGCTAATACTCAAGTAAATTTAAGTAATGAAGTTAAAGATGTTTCTAAAGAAGTATATCTCCAAATGAAATTAGCTTTCTTACAATTACTAAATAAAGGCAAAAAAATAGATACATCAAGAATGTTAACCGACGTTACTTCTTTATATAATGATATAGATTCGCTAAATACTGATTTTACTAAAGAAAGGGGTATTTCTCATGGAGCAAAATAATATCGAAAGTATTATCTTACAAACGCAAAATGCCACTAAAGACAATCATCTGAATATTAAAGACATTTTAAATGAAATAAAAGAAACAATCGATAAAACATTTGCTGTTTTAGAAGAAGCTAACAAAATAGATCTTAAAAATAATAATGGCTTTAAAGTTGAATTATCTGTCTTTGACAATATTATTGATAATTGTTTAAAAGAAGATTTAACCTATGGTAAAGTAATAGATAATTTAAAAAATGATGAAAAAAAATATTACTATGGTAAAGAAATCGAAAGTCTTGGTACCATCTGCCTTATCTTTGATGGTAATCCTTATACTTTATTAGAGTTAATCATTCGTAATCTTTTAGTTAATAATTCCTTAATTATTAGTTACAATGGTTATATGTATGGTACTAATAACTATCTAATTGAACTTATTAAACAAGTGTTAAATCATAATAAACTAGATGCTAATCAAATCAATAGTTATATTGCTGATGATATTTATCAAGTATTAAAATATTATACTAGCTATGATTTAGTCATTGGTATTGGTAATCGTGAATTACAAAACAATGTGTTAAAACAAACTCATAATAAAGTAATAACTAGTGGTTATGCCAACTTTGATTTATATATTGAATCTTTAAAGAACATTGCTTTTATCCAAGAATTTATTAAGTTAAATCCCCATATAACTATCTATTATCAAGAAGATCTTAATCTTGATTTAGCCGATGCTATTCCTGTTAATAATCTTGATGAAGCTATTTATATGATAAATAATAATGGTTCCTTATATAGTACAGCTATCTTTACGGATGATAAAGATCATGCTCATACTTTTATTAAAGAGATTAAATCTAAACAAGTCCTAGTTAATACTAGTCCTTTAGCTAATCATCCTTTAGATATAAATGAAAGCTCATTATGTAATGAAAAGATAATTATTTATCCATAGAAAAAGACATTTATAAAATGCCTTTTTTAAATTCCTAAAATTAATGTTGCTACTTTAAAATAAACGAGTAGGGAACAAGCATCAACTAAAGTTGTAATAAATGGACTAGCCATAACTGCTGGATCAAAACCAATTTTCTTGGCAAACATTGGTAGAGTACAACCAATTATCTTCGCAATAATTACCGTAATAACTAAGGTAATACAAACACAAGCCGCAATAGGTATTGTTACTTTATCAATTAATAATATTTTAACAAAATTACATATTCCTAAAACTATTGCACATAATATTGCCACGCCTGATTCTTTAAGCACAACTTTTAAAATATCTTTAAACTCAATATCATTTAATGATAAAGCTCTTATAATACTAACACTTGCTTGACCACCAGCATTACCACCTGTATCCATTAGCATTGGAATAAAAGCGGTTAATATTGCACAAGTTGCTAACTGGGCTTCAAAGTTTTGAATTATTTTACCTGTAAATGTGGCTGATATCATCAAAAGTAATAACCAAGGTATTCTCGCTTTAAAAGTTTCCCATATACTTGTTTTATCATAAGATTTTTCTGTTGGTACAATAGCTGCCATTTTCTCCATATCTTCTGTTGCTTCTTCTTCCATAATATCAACAACATCATCAATGGTAATAATTCCTACTAATCGATCTTCTAAATCAACAACCGGTAAAGTACTATAGTCATAATCTTGGAAAATACTAACAACTTCTTCTTGATCCATTAAAGTACTAATTTTATGTTCACATTCTTCCATAACATCATCAATTAAAGTTTCTGGATCATTAACAAGTAAATCTTTAACTGATACCTTACCAAGTAATTTACGTTTATCATCAGTTACAAAACAAGAATCATATGATACAAAATCTTCGGCTTGTTTTCTAATTCGCGCAATTGATTCTTTAATTGTTAATCCCTTCTTCAAATGAATATATTCAATAGCCATTAAAGAACCAGCACTATTATCTGGATATTTAAGTAATTTATTAATATCATTTCTTGTTTCTTTATCGACATTACTTAAAAGAGAAGTAACTAGCATTGCTGGCATTTCATCAAATAAGTCCGCCGCATCATCAGTAAACATATTCTCAATAATCTCTTTAGACTCTTTCTTTGTTAAAGAAGCAATTAATTCTTTTTGTACTTCATCATCCAAATTAACAAAAACATCAACAGCTAAATCTTTATTTAATAATCTAAAAACCCTAATTAACTCATCACTAGGTAAATCTTCTATTAAAGAAGCGATATCATATTCATTTTCATCACTTAAAAGATTTTTAATCTTCGCATAATCCTTTTCTTCTAATAATTTTCTTAAAGTTTCTTCTAAACTTTCTGCTTTCATAATATCAACTCCTTTTCTTTGACCATATTATACACAAAAATTATCAATATTAATATTAATTTATTAAAATAGGGTATAAAATATTAACATATTTATGTCAAAAGTCCCTGTTTTGAAGTAGTAATTGACAATTTATTTTATAAAGAGTATTATTTGACTTGAGTGCAAGAATTTATATGTATACAAGAAGGCAAGAGTATGAAAAAATTCATCAAAAAATATTACATTTTATTAATAATCTTATTAATTTGTCTAATTATTATTAATGGGGGAATATATTTATATTTTCATAATTTATATAAAATAGATAAAGACTTTACGAAAATAGATTTAAAAGACATTGATAATTTAATGATTGTAGCTCATCCCGATGATGAGACTCTTTGGGGTGGAGCTCACTTAATTAAAGATAATTATTTAGTTGTCTGTATAACTTGTGGTTCTAATAAAACTCGTGTTAACGAATTTAATCATATCATGCATTCGACTAACGATAAATATATTATGTTAGGTTATCCTGATAAAACTAATGGTGAACGTGATAATTGGGATACCGTTAAAGATGATATAACTAAAGATTTAGATGCTATTATTAAATTAAAAGATTGGCAGACAATTGTTACGCATAATCCCGATGGCGAATATGGTCATATTCACCATCAAATGACTAGCCAAATTACTACTAGTATTGTTCCTGATAAAAAGAAATTATATTATTTTGGTCATTATTATAGTAAAAACAATATTGTTAATCATCTTAATGAAATGACTCCTATAAATGATAGTCTTCTAAGTCAAAAGAAAAAACTAATTAGTTATTATCCAAGTCAATCATTTATCCAAACTTACTTTGATCAAATGTTTCCTTATGAAGATTGGGTTTCATATTATGATTGGGGCAAACCTAGTTTTCATGTCCCTGATGATTATTCCAAATTAGACTTAAGTAAAACTAATAAATTAATGGTCGTTGCTCATCCCGATGATGAACTTATTTGGGGTGGTTCTCATTTAATGAATGATAATTATTTAGTTGTTTGTGTAACTTGTGGTGTTAATCCAGTTCGTGTTAAAGAATTTGAACGTACTATGAAAGAAACTAACGATCAATATATTATGTTAGGTTATCCTGATTTAACTAATGGTCAAAAAGATAACTGGGATTCTTCGCGTGAATATATTCAAAACGACTTACAAAGTATAATCTCTTTAAAAGATTGGGATACTATTATTACGCATAATCCTGATGGTGAATATGGTCATATTCATCATAAAATGACCAGTACAATGATGACTAACTTAGTCGAAGATAAAGACAAATTATACTATTTTGGTCACTATTATCTAAATAAAAAAGACATCAAAAAACATCAAAAAGAATTAAAACGCGTAAGTAGTAAAAATTTAAAGAAAAAGCAAAAAATAGTTGATGAAATATATGTTAGTCAATATATGATAAACGATGTCTGGGGACACATGTTACCATATGAAAATTGGGTAAAATATAGCGAATGGAGTGAATCATAATGAAAAAGAAAACTAAAGCCAAAAAACTAACCACCAAAGATTTTATTTACATGGCTATTATATCTATCTCTTTTATTGTTTTTGTCTTAGCTCTTTGTGGTAAAACATGTTACTATGGTTCTACTTTAGATTGGTATTCTGAGCATGTTTCAATTGCCGAATATATAAGAACTTTATTCTATGATACTCATGATCTATTCCCTGATTTAGCGTTAAATATCGGTAGTGGCCAAAATATCTATAACTTCTCATATTATGGTTTATTAAGTCCTATCATCCTAGTATCATATTTATTTCCTAAATTATCTATGATCAAATATATTATGATATCTACTATTATTATTGTTATTATTAGTGCTAATCTAATTTATTTATTTTTAAAAAAGAAAAACTATAGTAGTGAAGTCTGCTTTATCGCCAGTTTAGCTTTTATTTTCTCATCTTCGATATCCTTCCAATCACATCGTCATATTATGTTTATCAACTATATGCCATTTCTTATCTTAGGTTTATTTGGTATTGATCAAATCTTTGATAAAAAGCGTAGTTGGTTACTTACTATTTCGACCTTTTTAATGATAATGACTAGCTATTACTTTAGTGTTGGTGGTATTGTCTGTTTACTAATTTATGGCTTTTATCGTTATTTAAAACAAATGAAAAAAGTTACCTTTAAAACATTCCTTAAAACTTTCTTTAAAGTTTTAGGCCCAATTATTATCGCTATTTTCATGTCAGCAATTATTACTGTTCCAACTATGGCAACAATTATTCATAATCGTGCTGCTTCAAATACTAATATTACACTTGGTAAATTATTTTTACCTAGTCTTTCTTTAAAAAATCTTATCTTTAATTCATATGGTCTAGGTTTAACTGCGCTAATTATTCCTGCGCTTATTAATTTATTTACTAAAGATCGTAATAAAAAGATTCTGGCTTTAATTTTATCTTTATTAGTTCTTTTTAATCTTTTTAATTATCTTTTAAATGGTACAATGTATACTGATGCTAAGTCTTTAATTCCTTTCTTACCATTATACATTTTAGTCTTAGCTGACTTTATTAACGATATAATAAATAAGAAAGTTAAATATCATCACATTATTCCCGTCTTAATTATTATTTCTATAATCATTCTTATTAAGAAATCATATCTAGTTGCTTATTTTTCTCAAATTATCATCTTATTAGTTTTAGTTCTTCTTTATCATAAATTCAATAAAAAAATAATTCTTACTTTACCATTATTTCTACTTCTATTTACAACTTGTTATATTTACAACCATTATGATACTTTAGAACTACGTTATACAACAAGACATAATGAAAAAATTGTTAAAAACTTAATTGGTACCATAACCAACGAAGACCAAGATATGTATCGTATCGCAAATAATATTATTCGTACTGAAACACCTAATAAAATCTATGATAATATTAATTACTATAATTCGACGATTTATTCATCTATCTCTAATCAACAATATAATAGTTTTTACTATGATGTAGCTATGAATAACATTCCTTCACGTAATCGTGCTTTAACTGTTACTTCTCCAAATGTTTTATATTTAATGTTTAGTGGTAATAAATACTATGTATCTGATGGTCCAGGTTTAGTCGGTTACGAAAAAATTAATGAAAAAGATGGTATTTATGTTTATAAAAATGAACAAGTCTTACCATTTGCTTATGCTACTTCCAATATTATGAGTTACGATGATTTTAATAAACTAAGTGATGAAGAAAAACAAGAAGCTTTATTAAATGTTATCGTTGCTGATGCTAAAACATCTAATGACTATATTTCCAACGTTCATCCTATGGAATTAGATTTAGATCAAATATTTACTAATAAAAAAATTACTAAAGAAAAAGATGGTTCATATACTATTAAATCGGATGATAACTTAAAGTTAAAATATGAATTACCAGAAGAATATAAAAATAAGATCCTATTTATTCGTTTTAAAATGAATAGGGGCGATGAGGAAAAAGATTTAGCCATTACCATTAATCGTGTAAAAAATAAATTAACCAATAAAAAATGGAAATACTATAATGGCAATACAACCTTTGACTATATCTTAGCTTCTGATAATCAAGAAAATTTAAATATTTATTTTTCTGAAGGAACTTATAATATTTCTGATTTTGAATTATTCTATTTAGATTATGCTAATCTTGAAAAAATATCTACTAAAGTTAATCCTTTAGTTATTGATAAAAAAAACACTAAAGGAGACTATATTAATGGTGATATTGACGTCAGTGAAAATGGTTACTTTACCATGAGTGTTCCATACGATATTGGCTTTAATATCAAAGTCGATAATCAAAAAGTAAAAATTGAAAAAGTAAATGAAACCTTTACCGGCTTTAAAATCAATAAAGGTCATCACCATATTACTATTGAATATAAGGCTCCATTAAAAGAGTTGGCTCTTGGCTTATCAATAATCGGCTTTATTTCTCTAGGAATTGTTACTTTTATTGAAAACAAAAGAAAGATATAACTAAATTATATCTTTTTCTTTACGTCAAATATTTAACATAATATATACATACATTTACATATTATGGCATAATAATATATGTAAGACATGGTGGTTAATTTATGAAGAAATATGATATAGTCTTTGTTGACATCGATGATACATTAAATAAATCTAATAGTCCAGTATCTAACTATACTAAAGAAGTAATGACTAAGTTAAAGGACAAAGGAATCAAAGTAGTTGTTAATACAGGCCGTAGTGCTCAATATGGTATTTTAAAAAGTAAAGAAGCAAATCTAAGTGATTACATCATTAGTTCTAATGGCGCTGAAGTATACAACTATCGTACTCAGGAAACTATTTATTCCAAGCCAATTCCACCAAAAGAAATTAAAGGAATTTATGATTATTGTGAAACCCATAACTTAACTTTAATCTTAAATTCTTTAGAAAAAAGATTTATTAATCAAAAAGAATATCATTATAACAATGAACCTGCTACCTATTTTACTGATTTGAATCAAATACTAAAAGATAATCCAATTCATCAAATGGTTATCTTAAGTTCTAACTATGATCGTATGTTAGTTTTACCAAATTTATTTAAAGAAAAATTTCCTTCCTTAAAAGTTGTTCATTCATCACTTGGTTTAATTGAGGAAAAAAGAGAAAAAAATAAAGAATATTATCACGATTTTGTCTTAGAAAACACTGCTAAAAGTACTGGTATTGTTGAATTGCTTGATTATTTAAATATCGATAGTTCCAAAGCTATTGCTATTGGTAACGGCTATGACGATATTTGTATGACTGATGTTGTTGAAACCTCCGTTGCTGTTGCTAATGCTAATGAACTATTAAAAGAAAATTCAACGTATCTTACTGATAGTGCTGAAAATGATGGAGTTGCTAAAATATTAGAAAAATTATGTTTAGGAGAATGAATATGAATAATAAACAAAAAATTGATATGATTATTGCTTTATGTTTAATTCTTGTTAGTGTTATCTTATTAATCTTGCCAATGTTTCACATAACTAATATTAATCACCTAATGATTTTTGTTTTTTCATCATATAGTATTTTCAATTTAATTCAATTTATTTTTACTTATAAAAGTAAAGACTATGAAAGTTTATTTACTGCATTTATTTCTATTCTTACTTTAATATTAAGTATCATCTTTGAAATGTCTTCACCACGAACTTTAGCTTTAATTTTAATGTGCTGGATAGCCTTAATGTCTCTAACTAAATTAAAGAAAATAGATTACTATCATGATCGTCATGATGAGATGTGGAAAGTTAGAGTTTTCAACCTTTTATTCTTTATTCTTGCCGGCATCTTAACTAGTATTAATCTAGCTTATAGTAGTGAAGTTCAAATCATCATTATTGGTTTCTTTATGTTAATTCACGGCATTTTAGAACTATTTGATCCGTTAGTTAAAACATTAATAACTCATTAATGTTTTTTTTAAGTATAAATGTTATAATGAAAAAGGTGATATAAATGAAGTTAGTAACTGATTTTACTGAATATCAAATCCTTGATATGTCAAATGGTATGAAATTAGAAGATTGGCATGGTTATAAATTACTAAGACCTGATCCACAAATTATTTGGTCTAGTGACGAAAAAGATTGGACCAAAGCTGATGCTATCTATTATCGTAGTAATAAAGGTGGTGGTTCATGGGATATTAAAAACCATAAACTTCCATCATCATGGCAAGTTCACTACCAAGATTTAACCTTTAATATTAAACTAATGGGTTTTAAACATACTGGATTATTCCCTGAACAAGCCTACAACTGGAATTTAATTCGTGAAAAAATAAAAAATGCTCATCGTCCCGTTAAAGTTCTAAACCTTTTTGCTTATACGGGTGCTGCTTCAGTTGCTGCTTTAAGTGCTGGTGCCGAAGTTGTTCATGTTGACTCATCTCGTGGCATGGTTGATTGGGCCAAAGAAAATGTTAATGCTAGCGGTTTAGCAGACAAACCGATTAGATTTTTAGTTGATGACGTTGTTAAATTTGTTAAAAGAGAAATCCGAAGAGGCAATAAATACGATATAATTTTAATGGATCCACCATCATTTGGTCGTGGCTCTAATGGTGAAGTATGGGACATCGAAAAGGATTTATATCCTTTAGTCGAACTATGTAGCGAATTACTTTCTGATAATCCCATTCTTTTCTTAATTAATTCTTATACTACCGGTTTATCTATGACTGTCTTAGAAAATATCCTATCATTAACTGTTAATCAAAAGTGCCAAGGCCATATAAGTAGTGATGAACTTGGTATACCAATGAAAAATAGTAATTTGATTTTACCTTGTGGTATATATGCTCGTTGGGAAAAAGATCAAATGTAAAGTATCTTTTTTCTTTTTTTATCCTTCCGTAATATATGGTAAAATAAAAATAGGTGATAATATGACAAAAGTCCAAGATATCGATATTGCTTTTGCTGAAACTTTAAAAAAACATCCAGACTTCATTCCCAATATTAGTCAAATATTATATAAAAATGCTACTTCAAGAATCGAACCTACTAATTTTACTAATACCAATATGGCCCGTACTAGAGTCCTAAGACTTGATTGCCGTGACTTTATTGAATATATTGTTAGAAATGCTGTTATAATTTATTCTGCTTACAATAAATTAATTTATAATTCACCTCGCCACATTAACAATGAGTGGGCTAATGCCTCTTCATTTTATGATATTGGTGAAATCCAAAATGCAGTTGAAACTATTATAACTAATCGTAATATTAATTCTATTTTGTATTATACTAGTAATCCCAATGCTTTATTTGCTTTAGCTAATGCTGTTGCTAAAACTAGATTTAATCCAAATTGGTACAATAATGGTTACTCTTATACTCCAGATCCATTAAATAAAGGTGAAGACTTCCGTCGTCAAATAGATAGTATTGGTCTTTCTGCGGGAAGCGAAATGTTAACTAAAATAGATCATGATGTTGAAATTATCAAACCAATGGCTAAAGTAAACGTTAACTATGAAGCAATGAATCGCTGCCTAAGAGAAGTTGTAGCTGGTTCGCAAGTTAAATATAATCGTAGTGAATATGCTTTAGATGGTACTTTATATGCGACTCAAGATGTTGGTCGAAAAAGAAAAAATCAAGAAGATTCAGTTATTATCTTAACTCATCCTGATAATGATCAATTTAAATTCATCGCTGTAGCTGATGGAGTAGGTGGCTTAGATGGTGGTGAAAAAGCTAGTAATATGGTTGTTAAAGGCTTAGCTGAATGGTTTAAAAGTGTTCCAGCTGATGCTTATTATTTACCATCAGGTCTTAAAGAATCTCTTGATAATGCTATCAGAAAAATAAATAGTGATATAACTAGTAAATTTCCACCACGTAATGGTAGAGTTAGTGTAGGTTCAACCCTAGTTGGAGCCATTGTTACTGAAAATGATACAATTATTGCTAACATTGGTGATTCAAGAGCTTATACCGTATCACCATACGGTGTATCACTAGTAACAACAGACGAATCCAAAGTCTGGGCAGAGTTTATGTATGAACATGGTGGCCGTCGTCCTACTGCCGCTGAAATAGACGACTTAAGATTTAATCCTGAAAGTAATTTTATAACTAAATGTTTAGGAAACTCTAATTTAGGTACTATTCAAATGACAACCATTCCTAATAGTTGCTATAATACTTTGTTATTACTAAGTGATGGTGTATCTGATTTATTATCTCATGAAGATATCCGTGTTATTGCTCAGAATACTCCACGTGATGAAATAACTAGAGCTTTAGTTGATAAAGCTTTGAATAATAATGCAGTTAAACAAGCACGTTTCACTGGCGATCGTGTTATTCCTGCTGGTAAAGATAATGCTACAGCAGCTATGTATAGGAGGTAATTATGAATAATAAATTAAAAGTAAAAAATGATAAAGGTGAAGAAAAAGAATTTGATATTTTATTCTCTTTCGAATCTGAAAATACTCATAAAAACTATGTTGTTTATACTGATTTTAACAAGGAAAATGACATCATAAAATGTTATGCCTCTATCTATGAAGATGGTAAACTATCGCCAATAGATACTGAAGCTGAAAATAACATTGTTGAAGAAATGATAAAAACTTTATCTGAAGCAGCTAAAGTTACTTACCAAATTACTGATAATTAAGGAACATTTTGTTCCTTTTTTTCATCCCTTTTGATATAATATGTGTGGGCTATAAGAACATAATTTATAGCAATATATTAAGGAGAGATGGTTATGAAAATTAAAAACGTAATTGGTCGTGAAATTCTTGACTCTCGTGGTAATCCAACTGTTGAAGTTGATGTTATCCTAGAAAACGGAGTTTTAGGCCGTGCTGCTGTTCCATCTGGTGCTTCAACAGGAGAAAGAGAAGCTCTAGAATTAAGAGATGGCGGAACAAGATACATGGGAAAGGGAACACAAAAAGCTGTTGCTAATGTTAATGGTCCATTAAGAGACTTAGTAATCGGTATGGATGCAGCTGATCAAAAAGCTTTAGATTATGCCATGATTGAACTTGATGGTACTGAAACTAAGTCTAAATTTGGTGCTAATGCTATCCTAGGTATTTCAATGGCTGCTTTAAAAGCTAGTGCAATCGCCGCCGGCAAACCTTTATATGCTTATGTTGGTGATGGTAAGACTTTACCACGTCCAATGATGAATATTATTAATGGTGGCGCTCATGCTGATAATAAACTAGATTTCCAAGAATTTATGATAATACCCCAAAGAGATACAATTAAAGAAAGAGTAAGAGTAGGTGCTGAAGTATTCCATAATCTAAAAAAAGTTTTAAATGAAAAAGGCTTAGCTACTGGTGTTGGTGATGAAGGTGGATTTGCTCCTGACTTAAATAGTAACCAAGAAGGTTTTGAACTTATTGTTGAAGCTATTAAAAGAGCTGGTTATGAACCAGGTAAAGATGTATGCTTAGGTATCGATGTTGCTGCTAGTGAATTTTATAAAGATGGAAAATATAATCTTGAAGGTGAAGGAAGAAGTCTTACTACTGATGAATTAATCGACTTCTATGAAGAATTAGTAAGTAAGTATCCTATTATTTCTATTGAAGATCCAGTAGATGAAAATGATTGGGAAGGCTTTACTAAGATTACCGAAAGATTAGGTGATAAAATTCAACTAGTTGGTGATGACTTATTTGTTACTAATAAAAAATGTTTACAAATGGGTATTGATAAACATGCCGGTAATGCTATTCTTTTAAAAGTTAACCAAATTGGTACCATAACTGAAACTCTAGAAACTATTGAACTAGCTAAGAGTCATGGCTATAATACAATTATTTCTCATCGTAGTGGTGAAACTGAAGATACAACTATTGCTGATTTAGCAGTAGGATTAGATCTAGGTCAAATCAAGACTGGTTCAATGTCTCGTACAGATCGTATTTGTAAATATAATCAATTAATTAGAATCGAAGAAGAATTAGAAGCTAATAAATAATTAGCTTCTTTTTTCATATTATTTTCCTTTCCTCATATATTTTAATATAGAAAGAGAGGAAGCAAATGGAAATACTAAAAGTATCAAGTAAATCAAATCCTAGTAAAGTAGCTGGTGCTATTGCTAATATCTTTAGAGAAAAAGGGGGAGTTGAACTTCAAACAGTAGGTGCTGGTGCTCTAAATCAAGCTGTTAAAGCTGTTTCAATTGCTCGTGGTTATATATCTCCTAGTGGGATTAACTTAGTTTGTATACCAGCCTTTACTGATATTGAAATCGATGGTAAAGAAAAAACCGCTATTAAACTAATTATCGAAGCTAAATAGCTTCTTTTTCTTTGGTAATCTATGTTATAATAATTATGGTGAAAATAAAATGATTGAAGAATTACAAAAACTAATATATCCTATGCCTCCAAAAAATTTCGATAAAGTAAATATCGAAAAAACTCTTTTTAAACTAATGCGTCTTAGTCTTTTAGAACATAACTATGAAATAAAAGTCGGACCATATATTCTAAATTTTGATCCTGATGCTTTAAAAGCCTCTTATGAAACCGATTTAACTAAAGTAGAACTATCTTTAAAAGACATTTATTATGAATCAATGCGTCCTTTAGAAACCAAATATTATTGTCTATCTACTGAAACTAGTGAAAGCTATTCCTTAGATAATCCTTATTATATTTTAGATGGTAATGTTGTTAATATTAATGGTACAACTGAAGAACATTATTCTTTAGAATTTATATCTAATAATCCTAATCTTAATATTATGGATAATTTAAATATTCCTGCCGATTTTCAAATTATTAATAACGAAGATAATGTTTTAACTACTGTTCATTCTATTAAACCTGAAGATGAACGAACAAACCCTTTAATTTTCTTTAATAAAAATATCAAATCTGTTTATTATGATGAAAAAAAAGATCTTTTTATAAACAAAGATACCTATATTAAAGAAACTTACCAAAAATATTTGCCAGAGTTAGTTAAAGAAAAAGAAATTATTACTTTTATCTTTAATACGATGAAAGAGTTTTATCAAAAATATCAATAAGAAAGAAGAATATTTATGAGTTTTATTGAAAAAATAAAGACCCGCGCTAAAAGTAATCTAAAGACCATTATTCTTCCTGAATCAATGGATCCAAGAGTTTTAAAAGCCGCTTCTATTTGTCAAAAAGAACAAATTGCTAAAATAATCTTAATTGGTCGTGAGGAGGAGATTAGCGTTCTTTCGACTAAAGAAAATATCGATTTATCTAATATTGAAATTATCAATCCTTTTACTAATAATCTAACGGCTAAGTTAATTAATGATTTATATGAATTACGTAAAGAAAAAGGTCTAACTTTAGACGAAGCTAAAAAGTTATTATTAGAAGACTATATGTACTATGCTTGTATGTTAGTTCATAATGATTTGGCTGATGGCGTTGTTTCTGGTGCTTGTCATTCAACTGCTAACACTTTAAGACCCGCTTTACAAATCATTAAAACTGAACCAAATTGTGAATTAGTATCAGCCTTCTTCTTGATGATTGTTCCTAACTGTGAATATGGTTATAATGGTACTTTTATCTTTAGTGATGCTGGCCTTGAACAAAATCCAACTCCAGACCGTTTAGCTGCTATTGCTGCATCTTCAGCCAAATCCTTTAAACTATTAACTGGTGCTGAACCAATTACAGCTATGTTATCTCATTCAACTAAAGGTAGTGCTAAGCACGCTGATGTTGATAAAGTAGTAGAAGCCGTTAAAATAGCTAATGAGAAATATCCTGAATATTTAATCGATGGTGAGCTACAATTAGATGCTGCTATTGTTCCTGAAGTCGCCGAAATGAAAGCTCCTGATTCAGAGGTTAAGGGTAGGGCAAATGTCTTAATCTTCCCTGATTTAGATGCTGGTAATATTGGTTATAAACTAGTACAAAGATTAGCTAAAGCTGAAAGCTATGGTCCTATAACTCAAGGTATTAAAAAACCGGTCAATGATTTATCTCGTGGTTGTTCCGTTGATGATATCGTTGGTGTCGTTGCTATTACTTCTGTTCAAGCCCAAAAATAAAAAAGTATAGGTTCAAACCTATACTTTTATAGTGCTTTAAACGTTATAATCATCACTATTATTGAAACAATAATTATAATTGATAAAACAAGTAGGACCGAAATAACACCTTTATTTTCTGCACTCATATTATCATATTTTAATGTTAACTTTTGGACTTCTTCTTTAACTTTCGTTGGATCTTTATCTAATTCTACTTGATTTTTGTTTTGTTCAAATTCATTAGCTTTATCAATTGCTTCTTGTTGTTTATTATTTAATTCTGTTTCATCTTCACGTTCATATTGTAAACCATATACATAAGCTCTAAATCTATTTAATATATTCATTAGTTCTGGAAGTAAATAAGCTTCATATAAAACTAAATCACCTAAATAACCATAGAATAGGTTAACACTATTTCTTTCTTCTTCTGATAAATCTACTTCTGAATTTAATAAACGATAGAACTCTTCTTCACTAATTAATCTTTCAACAACTTCTTCTTCATTATCTTTTTTAACTTCGGCATCACTATCTTCAGTAACATTTATTTCATCTTCACTAGCATCTGAAGCACTATCTACTGTTTCTTCACTATTAACATTTTGACGATGTCTTTCAGTTACTAAATCACCATTCTCATTTTTATTAAATGTCACAACTGTATGTTCTTCGGCAGCTCGATCATCAGCTACTATTGCTATATCTTCACTTTCATTACCATAAACTCTTACGGATTTATCATCACGATATGGTTCACCAACTTTATTCATTTTATTAGCAAAATCTTCTGATACTTCACTAGAATCTTGTAAAGATCGTGCATTATCTAAACTAATTCGATATAATTTACGATTAATTGCTTCTATTAATTCGTTAGGAGTAACTAAACCATTATTACGTACTTTTAATGACTCATAAATTGAAAAAATATCCACATCACGATCATTAACAAATAAATGATCTTCACCATTACTATCTACAATATTGAAATATTCTGTTTTAACAACACCATCAGTTTTAACAACAACATTTATATTACGCATTAAAGGATTATCTCTTTTAATGACATCTAATTTATCTTCTGTTTTAGTTTCTTTACTTGTTAAATCTTTATTGGTAGAACTTAAAAAAGTAGAATGTAATCTAATTATTTTAAAAATATCTTCTGAATTTAAATTATTTAAAGAGCTCGCAAATTCTGATTCTCCACTTAACAAATCATTAATATTAAAGTTACTAATATCAACTTCTTCACCATTATATACTAAATACTTACCACTCATAGATAAGTCTTTAAAGTTTTCGGGGAATTGTTCATATAAGTTAGCTAAAGTATTTCTATTAACCTCAAGTATTTCCATATTATCACCTATTATAATATTAGCAAAATATTTGTTTATTTTCAAATAATTATTAATGTTGTATAATAATTAACGTGATGATTATGAAAAGGGAACTAAACGAACAATTTATTATAGATTTATCCAAAAAGAAGAATGAACCCGCATGGATGTTAGAATTTCGTCTAAAATCATACGCTAAATTTAAAGAATTAGATAATCCTAAGTTTGGTCCAACTATTGATATTGACTTTGATAATCTAACTTACTATAAAGGAACAGCTGAGAAATTAACTAATGACTGGCAAAGAGTCAATTGTAGTATTCGTAATAGTTTTGATAAACTAGGGGTTATTGATGCTGAAAAAAAATATCTAGGTGGCGTTACTAATCAATTTGAAAGTGAAGTTGTTTATCATAATCAATCCCTTAAAGAACAAGGTATTATCTTTACATCAACCGATGATGCTTTACAGAAGTATCCAGAATTATTTAAAGAATATTTTAATCATTTAGTTAATTATAGTGAAAATAAATATACCGCCTTAAATGGTGCTGTTTGGTCCGGTGGTTCTTTTATCTATATTCCTAAAGACGTTAAAGTTGATCGCCCACTGCAAAGTTATTTCCGTATTGAAACCGAAAGTTTAGGTCAATTTGAAAGAACGATTATTATTGTTGATGAAGGAGCTGACCTAAGTTATATCGAAGGATGTACTGCTAAAGAATATAGTGTCACTTCACTTCATGCTGGGGTTGTTGAAATCTTTATTAAAAAGAATGCTCATTGCCGTTATTCAACGATTCAAAACTGGTCAACTGATGTTTATAACTTAGTTACTAAACGTGCTATCGTTGATGACTATGGTACTATGGAATGGGTTGATGGTAATATCGGTAGTAAAGTTACAATGAAATATCCTTCTTGTATTTTAAAAGGTGAGGGTGCTACTGGTAATTCCATATCTATTGCTTATGCTAAAGAAGGTCAAAACCTTGATGCTGGTGCTAAAATGATTCATCTTGCTCCTAATACTAAGAGTAATATTGTTAGTAAATCCATTGCTTCTAATGGGGGAATAAGTAACTATCGTGGTCTTACTAAAATAACGAAAAACGCTGTTAATAGTAAAGCCACTATTAAATGTGACACTATTATCTTAGATGATATTTCTAAAAGTGATACTTTTCCTACTAATATCGTTGGTAATAACACTAGTTCTCTAGAACATGAAGCTACAATTTCTAAAGTAAGTGCAGAAAAAATGTTTTATTTAACTAGTAAAGGCTTAAGTGAAAATAGTGCTAAAGAATTACTTATTATGGGCTTTATAAGTGATTTTAAAAAAGAACTACCTATGGAATATGCTGTCGAATTAAATCGTTTATTAAAAGAATAACAAATACTTAAAAAAGTTGAAAACCTATCTAAACGATGATTATTAAACATATAGCTCAATCAAAAAAGATGTTTGTTCTAAACAAAACATCTTTTTTAATTATAAATAATTTCTAAATCACTAAAACACTCATTTGAACTAAAGCTTAAAACTTGTTAGTATTCGTCCTTGAAAGGAGGAATAAAATTGTTAAACCAAGTTGTTCTAGTCGGTCGCTTAACTGATGATGTCGAAGTTGTCAAAATGGAAGACAATCGTAAAGTTAGTCATTTAACATTAGCAGTTCAACGTACCTTTAAAAATATTGATGGTATTTATGAAACTGATTTTATCCGCTGTACTTTATGGAATGCTATCGCTTCAAGTACTAGTGAATACTGTCATAAAGGCGATATAGTTGGTATTAAAGGTCGCCTTCAAGTATCTTCTTATGAAGATAAAGATGGTAATAAAAGAACTTCCACTGAAGTTATAGCTGAAAAAGTTACCTTCCTATCTAGTAAAAAAGAAGATGATCAAGATACTTCATCAGACGAAGACGATGAATAGTCTAATTATTAAAAGTTAATTCATCTAATTTATAAGCTGGATTAACTTTTTTTAAGATATTAATTCTTCCATCCTGATAACTTTTTTGTCTATTTTGTTTCTTTTTTTCTTTTTCATCTTGTAAAAGAATAAAATGTTTTAATAAACGATTACGTATATCTTCATCAACTGGTATTACACCATTACCAAAAGTAAGACCAACTATTGTTGCAACATCAGCAAAACGATCTAAATAATTATCACTATCTATTATCGAATTATTACAAGCATCTTCATATACATCAGATATTATAAGGCCTAACATATAAATTTTATAAGTATCTTTACTATCTTGATCAATACCCATTTGATCTAATTCGCCCAAAGGATCAAAATTATCTGTGAAATAAGCCCAGGTACAATTTAAAGCCGCCACATCATCACAACCGTTACTAATAAAATGATTATATAAATTACAAATGACATTTCTTAGTAAATCATTAATAAAAATAATTTGATAGGTAATACTATCTTTTTCTAAACTTATTAATTTATCTTCATCATGATTATCATATATTACTTTTCTATTTTCTTCACTTCTTTTTTTATTGACTAAAGACATATAATAAGTTCTAATTAAATCAACGCCAAAATCATAGTTTTCTTTAAATAATCTAATAATATCATCCAAACTAGTATTTTTTATATAACGAATAACTGAATCATCCTTACTATATCTATATACATAAAACTTACTAAGTAATAAGTTCATAAATACTTTAAAGTCGTATCCTTCTGGTAAACCATCTTCAATTACTGAACAATAAACAGCATCAATAACTTCATCACTTAATACTTCATCAAAATGATTTTGTAAATAATCATCTTCGCTTACTTCATAACCATTTTCGTCCCAAAACATATTATCAAAATCTGTTTGTGACATTCCTTGGCATTCCATAAAGCCTTCATACATATCAAACAATATATCTATTAAAAATTGCTCTATGATCATCATAATCCCCCTAAACATAAAATTTATTATATAAAATAATATCTATAAAATAAAGTAAAACATATATTTTAATAGGTGATTAGATGAAAAAATATTTTAAATATCTAGGTCTTATTGGTTTATGTATCTTAAGTTTTTATTATACTAATGAAATTGCTTTATATGTTAAAAATAAAAATCCCTTACTTCAAAGTATTAATGAAGTAAAAGAATCTAAATATGTCTCATCTATCGATAGTATCTTTATTGATAATAATTATATAATCCCTGGTTTAAGTGGCAGAGAAGTAGATGTTAATAAATCTTTTTTAAGCATGCAAAAAAATAAAAGTTACAACGAAGATTTATTAGTCTATGAAACTATCAAACCAACTATTAGCTTAGAAGATCATAAAGATAAAATAATAATTCGCGGCAACGAAAAGAAAAACAGAGTTTCTCTAATCTTTGAAGAAGAAAGCGAATTAACTAAGTATCTTATCAGTAAACAATATCAAATAGATCTTCTCCTTAACCAAGAAAACTATAATTTATCTTATGAATTAATTAATAATTCTAATGATTCAACTACATACCATAATATCGATAAATACTTAAATAAGAAAAAAGCTAACCATCAACTATGCTATGTTAAAAATACTATTCCTAAACTGTGTCAAAATAAATACTTGTTTAAAGCCTCTTTAATAATTAATCATTCTAATCTTAGTCTTAACAAAAATAAAATAAGTAGTGGGGAAATAATCTTAGTCCAAAAATCATTATCTCTTAGTGAATTAGAACTATTACTAAATCAAATTAAATATCAAGATCTAGAAATCGTATATTTATCAGAATTAATCAAAGAATAAATAATAAGTCTTTACTTATCCCTTTGTAAATAATTTAGTAAACATTGCAAGTTTAATAGATATTTGTTATAATTACTTAGTCGCAAGCCTTTTATAAAAATATAATAGAAAAGAGTTGTTATTAATGTGTAATATAAAAATATTTAGTCTAGGTGGACTAGATGAAATGGGCAAAAACTGTTATGTCGTTGATATCGATAACGATTTATATGTTTTTGATTGTGGCCTTAAGTATGCTAACGAAAATCTTTATGGTATTGATTATATAATACCTGACTTTGATTATTTAATTAAAAAACAAAATCGTATTAAAGGTTTATTTCTAACTCATGGTCATTATGAAAATATGGGAGCTACTGAAGATTTATTAAAAGATTTACCTAATATCAAAGTATATGCTACTAAGTTTACTAAATTTATCTTAACTAATGATGGTATTGATGAAAAGAAAATAATTGAAATTAAACCTCATAAAAAGATTAATTTTGGTGCCGTTAGTATCTTTCCTATAAACGTTAACCATTCAGCTCCTGATGCTGTTATGTACGTTATTAATACTAAAGATGGTGCTATAGTATATACTGGTGACTTTATTATTGACCCTAAAATGATGGATAAATATTCCATGGATTTAGGTAAAATAGCTTATATTGGTAAACAAGGTGTATTAGCTTTAATGTGTGAATCAGTTTTCTCTGAACGTATTGGTCATACATCACCAGCTCATCGTTTAACTAGTTTCTTTAAAGATGCGATAAAACACCATGAAAATCGTATGTTATTTGCGCTTTTACCAACCCATATCTATACGATCCAAGAAATCTTTGATGCTGTGGCTAATACGCATCGTAAAGTCGTTATTATGGGTAAAAACTTACAAAATATTATTTCTTTTTCTAAAAAAGAAGGATATTTAAAATTTCCTGATTCTGTTTTAGGTGACTTATCTAATATTGATGATAAAGATGCTATTTTATTAATTCAAGATAGCAAAGAAAATCCTTATGCTTCAATTAGTAAAATCATTAATGGTTATGATAAATTTATTAAATTAAAGAAAACAGATACCGTTGTATTTGCTGAACCAAAATATGATAGTAGTGAAAAAACTTTAGTTAAAGTTCAAAATGATTTAGCAACTAATGGCTGCGATATCGTATCTGTTCCTAAAGAGAAGAGTATTTTACATCACGCTTCTTCTGAAGACTTAATGATTATGATTGACTTATTAAAACCTAAATACTATATTCCCGTTAAAGGTGAATATCGTTACATGGTTAATAATGCTAATATCGCTTCTGAACTTAATATTCCTAAAGAAAATATTATTTTAAAACAAAATGGCGATGTTATTGAAATTGTAGATGGTAAACTAAATACCGAAAACTTTGACCATATTAAAGTTAATGATATCTTAATCGATGGTAATAGTACGGAAGATGTTGGTGAACTAGTTATTAAAGACCGTGAAATGTTAAGTGAAAATGGTATTGTCTTAATTAGTGCGACAATCAGTAAAAAAGAAAAAGTCTTATTAGTTGGTCCAGAAGTAACTACTAGAGGTTTTATCTATGTTAAAGATTCTGGCGAAATGATTAGTGAAATCAAAAAAATATCTCTTAATATTATTGAACGTAATATTACTGATAACTATGTTGATTATAATAAGATAAAAAATGAAATAAGAGAAGAACTCGGCAAATACCTATATCATGAAACTGAATGTAAACCAATGATAATCGCCGTTGTCCAAGAAGTTTAATAAACTTCTTTTTCTTTGTATAAAAATAATTAAATAAATCATACTATTACTGGTGATAAGATGATTAATGAAACTAAATTATTAAACTATATTTATCAAAATGCCGAAATGGGTATTATCGGTATTGCCAATATTAAAGACGCTATCAAGAACAAAAAGTTTATGCAAGAAATTAAAGAGCAAGAAAATGACTATCTAACTATCTGTGAAGAAGCTAAATCTCTTCTTTGTGAATGCCACGAAAGTGTTGAACCCGTAACTAAAATGGCTACCTTAATGACAATAATTGATGCTAAAAGGCAAACTATAATAGATAATAGTACTAGTAATCTTGCTAAAATGATGATGACTGGTAATAACAAAGGTATCATCGAAATCGAAGAAAAAATAAATAATTATGATGGCCAAAATAAAAAAGCAATCTCTTTAGCTAAGAAATTACTTAGAATCGAAAAGAAAAACTTAAATAATTTAAAAAAATATTTATAAAATAGAAGATTAAAAAATCTTCTATTTTATTATTTCATAAACTTCATCAATTGTTTTTTCACTCTTTGTTTTAACTAAATAGTCAGGGATTAAATGTAGATGAAAATGTTTAACAGCTTGACTATCACCATAGTTAACTACAAAAGTCATTGCTTTAGCATCTAGTTTTTTCATTAAACTAGGTGCTATTTCTTTAGCTACCTTATTAATATGTTGTAGTAATTCATCACTTAACTCTGTATAGTCTGTAACATGTTCTTTTGGCATAACTAAAACATGGCCATCCGTTTGTGGATTAGCATCCATAATTACCATAACTTTTTCATCTTCAAATATTTTCTTCGCTGGAATTTCTCCCTTTATAATTTTACAAAATACACAATCTTTCATTTTTTTTCACCACCATTATGTTATCAAAAAAAATATAAAAGGTAAATGCTATTAATTGAATTATCTAAAAATATATAATATAATAAAAAATAGAAAGAATAGGGAGTTAGTATGAAAAGAATAAAACTAGTTTTAATCTTAATTTTATTTATTTTATTTCCTTATATGGTAAAGGCTGCTACCTTCCTTGAAGCTTCTACACAAAGACCAATCGTTGGTTCTGAAGTATATATTCTTTTAACTACTCGTTATGGTGATTTAAATATTAGTGAAATATATGTCCATATAAAATACGATCCTAGTTATTTTCAATATGAACAAGCTTATTGGATTCAAGGTACTGGTGATGTCGTCGCTAAAAATGGTGATTTATATATCAAAAAACCTAATAATGGCCATATATGGACTCCAGGAAACCAAATGCAATTTAAGTTTAAAGTTTTAAAAACCGGTGTTTCTAAAATAGAAATAGATTCAGCTGATGAAAATGGTAATGTTACGAAAAGTTATTACACTAATGGTGATATAATCGCCCAATCATTTGCTGGTGTTACTATCAATGCTGTTAATCCTAGTACTAATACTTTTCTTAGTTCTTTAAAAGTTGATGGATATAATATGAATCCTACTTTTTCTAAAACTACTTATGAATATAATGTAACCGTTCCCTCTAATATTACGGAGGTAAATATTAGTGCTAGTAAAGGTGAAGAAAATCAAACTATTACTGGAACTGGTCTTAAAAAACTAGAATATGGTCCTAATAAAGTCCGTGTCATTGTTAGTTCTCAAGATGGTTCATCGCGAACTTACTTAATAAATATTACGCGAACCGATGACCGTAGTGGCGATACGACTTTAAAAAATCTTAGTGTTTCCAATACAAATATTGCTTACCAAGAAAATAAAACAACCTACGATGCTGTTGTTAGTCGTAGCGTTGAAAGTATTTTAATTACGGCAACAGCTACTGATTCCCGCGCTACAATCGTTGGAACAGGAACTAAAACTTTAGCTATGGGACTTAATACCTTTAATTTAAAAGTAACGTCTTCCTCAGGTAATGAATCTAACTATACTATCAATATTACTCGTTCTAATGAAGAAATTAACCCTATAACTGAAAGTAGTAAATTGAAAAGTCTTAAAGTTAATAATTTGGCTTTACCTTTAGGTACAGAAACCAAATATTTATTTAGTGTTAGTAAAGATACTTCATCTTTAGATTTAGATTACATCACCGAAAGTAGTACAGCTAAAGCTGAAGTAAATGGCAACAAAGACTTAAAACCAGGCTTAAATGTTGTAACTATAACCGTTACTGAAAAAAATAATGATAAAACAGACTATACGATAGTTGTATATAAAAATCCTAGTGATGCTAATTTAATTACTGACTTAAATACAACTATAACTGGTAATATCTTGTATGAAACATCAGCTAATAATATTAGTAATATTTCAAGTGAATTATTAAACAGTTTAAAAAATAATAATTACATTTTATATTATAATGTCGTGGATACCTATGGTGGCTTATTATACCAAGTAAAACTTCAAAATAATCTACCTAGTGAAGAATTAGATATCTCTTTAAATAAAGAAGAGGGTAGTACTTTAATATATACTACGCATATTCCAGAAGATAATGAAGTATTATTGTATTTAGATGATAAATATAAAGACGGTGATATTGTTCGAATTTATTCATATGAACAACAAGGTAACTATAAACTAATCACTGATGGTATTAAAGTTAATAATGGTTATATATCCTTTATTACTAATGGTGATCCTCATTACGTTATTACAACTAATGAACTAATTAATGAAGAAGGACCATTAACTAAAATATTTAATAAATATAAATATTATCTTCTACTTGGTGCTATTATTTTAGTTGCTATTATTATCATAATAGTTGTTGTTAATAAACAAAAGAAAAAGAAAGCTGCAAATGAACCATTATACTAATGGTTTTTTTCTTTTAGTTGTGTTATTATGTGTACATAGTAGTAATGGAAGTGTGTTTTATGAGTATTACGATTGAAGAAGTAATAGAGGAAATCAAAAAATATAACCCAGAAGAAATCGAACGTGTTAAAAAAGCTTACGAAGTAGCAAGTTATGCTCATCGTAACCAAAAAAGAGAAAGTGGTGAACCATATATTATTCATCCCTTAAATGTCTGTTTAAATTTAACTACTTTCAAAGCTGATGGATCTTCCTTATGTGCTGGTTTATTACATGATGTCGTTGAAGATACTGAACTTACTATTAAAGATATTCGTCGTGATTTTGGTGATGATGTTGCTTTCTTAGTTGATGGTGTAACTAAATTAAGTAATATGCACTTTAACAATAAAGATGAAGAAACCAATGCTAATATTAGAAGACTTATCAACAGTTTAAACGATGATGTTCGTATCATTATTATCAAACTATGTGACCGCTTACATAACATGCGTACTTTATCTTTTAAAGAACCATATAAGCAAATCAGAAGTGCTGAAGAAACATTATATATCTTTGTTCCTATTGCTTACTTTATTGGTGCTTTTACTTTAAAATGTGAATTAGAAGATTTATGCTTATCATACTTAGATAAAGCTTCTTACGATATGTTAAAAGATAAAAAATTAGAAATTGAACAAGATTACGAAGAATGTTGTAATCAAGCAGTTATCGATGTTGAAAATATCTTAAAAGAAAATAATATCAAATATACATATCGTATTAAAGTTTTAAATATCTATCATTTATACCAAAAACTTAATAAAGGCTACAAACTAAATGATATTCATGACTTAGTTAATTTTAAATTAATCGTAGGTGATAACGAAGATCCATATCGTGTCTTAGGTCTTATTCATAAACTATATACCCCAATGAATAACAAATTTAAAGATTATATTGCTTGTCCCAAAACTAATATGTATCGTTCCCTACATACAACTGTTTTTGGTCCCCATAATCACTTATTACAATTCCAAATCAAAACTAAAACTATGGATGATATTAACTCTTTAGGATTAGCAGCTTATTGGAAAATGTTTAGAGAAGAAGGACGTACTAAAATGCAATATGAATTAAAACTAAATTATCAATTCTTTAATACTTTAAGAGACCTAAATGCTGTTGTTAAGAGTGATTCTGATTTTATAGCTCGTGTTAAGCAAGAAATATTTTCTAATAATATATATGTATATACTGTTCGTGGAGATATTATTGAATTACCAAAAGGTTCTACCGTAATCGATTTTGCTTATAAAGTTCATAGTGATATAGGCAACCACTTAAGCAAAGCTTATATTAATGGCAAAGAAGTTAAACTATTTCACAAATTAAATAATAAAGATCGTATTATGCTCCTTCATAATAGCAAATCTCATCCCCATAAAAGTTGGCTAGATCATGTTATAACTTCTAAAGCTAAAAGAAATATCAAAGATTATCTTAAATAGATTATTTCTATAATAATCTATTTTTTTTATTTAAATTCATATAACTGTCAAAAATCTTATCATCGCTTTTCACGCTAATTGACATCATTATTCGAGATTGTTAAAATTATAATAGCATTTAAAATTTTGAAGTAGTAAAGAAGATGATTTTATGAAAAAGATAAATGCTAAAAAAATAATTCTATTTATAATACCAATTTTCTTAATCGTTGGTATATCTTTTATGATAGTTAATTTAAAGAAAGAAACTAAACCAGTTGAAATTCCTGAATTAATTTTAAAATATAAAAACGCTCAAGTAGAATTAAATGATAAAATTTATAATTTAGACTATATAACTAAACTTGAAAATGGTCATATTCTTACCACCAAAGAACTAGTAGATACTACAGCAATTGGTCAAAAAAAAGTTGATATCGAAGTTGAAGATTTAAACAAGCAAATTCAAAAAATAGCTATATATATAGATGTTGTTGATAACGAAAAACCAACTATAACTTTCCCTGCAGAAATAAATACTTTAGTTGGTCAAGAAGTAAACTTACTTGCTGATGTCGTTGTCACCGATAATTCTAATGAAACAATCATACCAACGATTGAAGGTAATTATGATTTTAAAGTGGTAGGCACCTATAATTTATTTTATGTAGCTACTGATTCAAGCAATAACACGACTAAAGAAAGTTTTATATTGAATGTTAAGGAAGATAAAAAATCAACTAACGAAAACAATAGTAGCAAAGCTAATACCAGCACTCAAACTAAATCTAATAATTCTTCAAATACAACTAAAACAAATACTAGTACTCAGTCATCTAACCAAAATAGTTCAACAACTATCCCAAATAATTCAACCAATTCAAATTCTTCTCAAACTTCAGATAATAAAACAGAAGACAATTCTGATACCGAAGTTCATTTTACGACTTCTAAAGGATTTGCAGGCGTAACTAAAAATGGTGTTACTTATATTGATGGTTATTTAGTTGTTAATAAAACTTATTCATTACCATCTTCTTATGGTAAAAGTTTAACTAAAGAAACTACTGATGCTTTTTATGTGATGCAAGCTGCTGCTAAATTAGATAATATTAACCTTTGGATTCAAAGTGGCTTCCGCTCATATAATACTCAATATAACTTATATAAAAAATATGTTGCCGAAGATGGTGTAACTTTAGCTGATACTTATTCTGCAAGAGCCGGTCATTCCGAACATCAATCTGGTTTAGCTTTTGACGTTAATATTATAGATGATACTTTTATTGGTACTCCTGCCGCTCTTTGGTTAGATGAGAATTGCTATAAATATGGTTTTATCTTAAGATACCCGAATGGTAAAACCAATGAAACTGGTTATAAATATGAACCTTGGCACTTTAGATATGTCGGTAAAGAATTAGCTACCAAACTATATAACAATGGTAATTGGCTTACTATGGAAGACTATTTTGGTATAACAAGTACTTATTCTGATTAAATAGGTTATTACAAGATAATAATCTATTTTTTTTATTCAATTATTAGGACACTACTGCATAAACTAAATTAGAGGTGAAATAAATGTCTAATTTTAAAGAAATTGTTACTAAAACAATCGTTGGTAAAGGTCGTAAAACATCACGTGATAATTATACCCTTACTCCCGAAAATACTCCTAATACAGTTCTAGGTTGTTGGGTAATTAACCATAAGTTTTCTGGTACTAATAACCAAAATGATGTTAATATAAATGGTTCCTTTGATATTAATGTTTGGTATTCCTATGACAATGATTCTAAAACTGCTGTTACTACGCGAAACTTTACTTATACTGATCATATGAAGTTAAGAGTTAAAGACTTAGATTCTTTATCTAATGATAACGAAATTATCGTTAGAAGTTTAAAACAACCAACTGTTCAAGACGTTAAAATTAAAGGTAATGATGTTACCTTAAGTATTGAAAAAGAACTAGGTGTTGAAATCGTTGGTGAAGGTAAAGTTAAAATTGCCATTGAAGAAGATGAATTACCTTGGGATGATCTTTATGAAGAAGAAAATGTTTCTGATATCAAAGAAGATTATATAACCGAAGAAAAATAATCTACATTTTTATATAGATGTCAACTAATAAAGGTTGACATCATTTTTATTATTTGATATATTAATGTAGCTAAACAAAGGAGGGAAAGACATGGCAGTTAAAATTAGACTAAAAAGAGGCGGAGCTAAACAAAGACCATTCTATAGAATTGTTGCAGCAGACTCACGTTTTCCAAGAGATGGAAGATTTATTGAAAGTATTGGTACATACAACCCAATCCCATCTGAATATGAAGTTAAAATTGATGAAGAAAGAGCTTTATATTGGTTAAATAATGGTGCAATACCAACAGATACTGTTAAAAATTTACTAAGCAAACAAGGCATAATTAAAAAATATACTGAATCTAAAAAAGAAGGTAAATAATTATGGAATTAAAAGAATTTGCTGAATATCTAGTTAAAAGTATTGCTAAAGAACCAGATATGGTAAGTGTTCAACAATTTGGTGGTGAAGAAGATTCAACTATCTTAGAAATAATAGTTCACGAAAGTGACATGGGAGCAGTTATCGGTCGTAATGGTAAGATGGCAAATGCTATTCGTACTTTAGTTCAAGCTCATGCTTATATTCTAGGTTTAAATAAAGTTAAAATAAATATTGATTCATTTTAAAGAGGTATGCTTATATAGCATATTTTTTTCTGCTTTGTTCCTTGCCTTTACCTAATCTTAATAGTATAATCATATAAGAAGGATTTGATTAGAAATGGAAAAAAACTATCCAACTCATGTAGCGATTATTTTAGATGGTAATCGTCGTTGGGCGAAAGAAAGAAATTTACCTTCTCTAAAAGGCCATCAAAAAGGTTTTGAAAACATTCGTGATTTAGTTCCTTATATTATCAATAAAGGTGTTAAATACTTAAGTGTTTTCGCTTTTTCTACGGAGAATTTCAAACGTAGTGATGAAGAAGTAACTTATTTAATGGATATATTTGTTAATATGTTTAACAATGAATGTAATAAAATTCATAATGAAGATATAAAAATCGTATTTTCTGGCCGTAAAGATAACTTAAGAGAAGATGTTAAAGAAGCTATGGAAGTAATTACTGAACGTACTAAAAACAACAAGAAAGGTGTCTTTAATATCTGTTTAAATTATGGTGGTCAACAAGAAATAGCTGATGCGACTAAAAAAGTATGCGAAGATGTACTTGCTGGTAAACTAAATAAAGAAGATATTAACGAAAAAATTTTATATAAATATATGTATCAAGAATTACCACCAATCGATTTTATGATTAGAACTAGTGGTGAAGAGCGTATTTCCAATTTCATGATTTATGAACTAAGTTATGCTGAAATGTATTTCCCAAAAGTATATTTCCCAGACTTTAATAAAGATGAATTTGAAAAAGCTATTGATGAATATAATAAAAGAAATAGAAGGTTTGGAGGTAATAGTAATGAAACAAAGAATAATTAGTGCGATTATTGCTTTAATTATAGTTATTCCCTTATATTTAATAGGTGGTAAAGTATATGCCTTAGGGGTAGGACTTATCGCAGCTTTAGCATTTAAAGAAATAAGTGATTTAAAAGAACATAAAAATATTCCAATGTTTATTAAACTAATTGCTTTTGCTTGTTTTGAATTAATTGTTTATAATCGTTTCCAAGCATCATATATTTATAATGGAGCATCATTTGCTATAATCTGTTTATCAGTTCTATTACTTCTTATTCCAGCTATCTTTAGTAAAGACGATTCTTATAATACTCATAAAGCTTTCTCTTTATTAGGTAGCATAATTACTATTGGTTTCTTCTTTAATTTCTTAATCTTAATTCGTTATGCCGACAAGTGGTTATTACTATACTTAATTTTAATTGCTGTTATGACTGATACTTTTGCTATGTTAATTGGTTGCTTAATCGGTAAACATAAACTTATTCCTAAAGTATCACCAAAGAAATCAGTTGAAGGTAGTATAGCTGGTTCTTTACTAGGAACTGTTATTGCTACATTATACTATTATAATGTTATTACTAATAATGTTAATTTACTTGGTTTAATTGTTATGACTTTATTCCTAACAATCTTAGGTCAACTAGGAGATTTATTCTTCAGTAAAATCAAAAGAGAAAACGATATTAAAGATTTTTCTAATATTATGCCAGGTCATGGTGGTATCTTAGATCGTCTTGATAGCTTAAGCTTTATAGTATATGGTTATATAATAATTATTAATGTTTTAAAATTTTTAAAGTAGGGTGATTAAATGAATACAATTATCAATATCTTATTATTTATATTTATTTTAGGTATTTTAGTTTTTGTTCATGAACTAGGTCATTTCTTAACTGCTAAAAAAAGTGGTGTCTTTATTCATGAATTCTCCATTGGTATGGGACCATTAATTAAAACTATCAAAGGTAAAGATGGTATTAATTATTCAATAAGAGCTTTACCAATTGGTGGTTATGTCCAAATGGCTGGTGAAATATATGAAGATGATGATACTAAAAAAATACCTAAAGACAAATTTATGTGTAATCGTCCATGGTATCAAAGATTAATCATATTAGTCGCTGGTGTTTTTAATAACTTCTTACTAGCCATAATCTTATTATTTGTTATTGCTTTAATTTGGGGAGCACCTTCTTTAAAACCAGTTATAACTGGGGTAACTGAAGGAAAACCTGCCGAAAAAGCTGGTATCCAAGCTGGTGATGTTATTACTAAAGTTAATGGTAGTAAAGTTAAAACTTGGGATAAAGCACAATTACTATTACTATTAAAAGATAAAGATAATACTTATGAAATATCTGTTAAACATAAAAATGGGGAAGAAGCAACATATAATGTTAAACCGGAAACTGTTAAAGACGAAAAAGGTAATGAATCATTCGTCTTTGGTATTGAACTAAAAAGTGAAATCAAAAAAGGCTTTGTTCCTGCTTTAAAATATAGTTTCTTAAAATTTGGTAGTACAGTAGAACAAATGTGGTTAACAATTGCTAATTTATTCACTGGTAAAATATCATTAAATGCTTTATCAGGACCTGTTGGTATTTATACCGTCGTTGGTGAAACACGTAAAGCTGGAGTTGAAAACATTATTTTCTTAGTTGCTTATTTAAGTATTAACTTAGGTATCATGAATATCTTACCAATCCCAGCCTTAGATGGTGGCCATGTTTTATTCTTAATTATTGAATTAATTACTCGTAAGAAAGTTAATGAAAAAGTCGAAGCGATAACTACAACCATCTTCTTTGCTTTACTATTACTTTTAATGTTATATATTACAATTCAAGATGTAATTAGATTTATTCTTTAAAAAGCATTTTAAAAATGCTTTTTTTAATTTCTTATGTTATTATATAGCACCAAGAGGAGATTACTATGCAAGAACTACAAGCTTTAATGGAAGCCAATGACTATATCAATGATATGCAAAAATATGGTTATAACCATGCTTTTACTGAATTATCCTTTAGTCGTGCTAAAAGAAACTATGAACGCCTTATAAATAACTTACAAGCAATTAATTTACCAAATCCAGAAAAATTTAAATATTCTAAACTTACATTACCAGAACTACAACAATATCTTTTAGATATTTTAACTCAGATATTAGGTCCAACTTACCAAGACAAGATTAAAGAATATAACTCTTTATTAAAATTAGAAAACCGTCCTAATTCCTTTGATGCAACTATGGAAACAACATATCAAAATGGTAATTGGGTTCCTTTAACTTTTCATATCAGTAATCAATTATCAAGTATTGAAGTAGTTAGTACTGCTCACGAATATATACATGGCTTACTATCTAAATATACAGTTAATGGTTATAATGAAGTCATATCTAATATTCATTATAAAGAATTTTTAAGTATCTTAGTTGAATATATAACTTGTTATCTGCTAAGTAAGTTAATCCCGGATGATAATTTAGAATATAAACAGCGTATAAATAGGGTACATGCTGAACATTTAATGACTTTAGAAAGCATTGAAACTAAAAAACTAGCTATCATTCTTAGATCTTTCCCATCATCTCGTCCAGATATTGCTTTATATAAAAACTATGTATTATATGATGAACATAAAACCTATGGCTATATTATTTGTAATATCTTTGCTGTTCGTTTACTAGAATCTTACTTTGATGACGAAAAAAACTTACTATCCTTTATTAGAAATATAATTGCTGGTGAAAAAAGTATTGCCGATTTAATTAAATATTATAATTTATCATTAATTAAAGAAGAAACTATTCAACCATATCAAGAATTAGTTAAAAGTTTAACTAAGTAATAAAAAAAGCAAATCTTTTTTAGATTTGCTTTATTATTTAAATGGTAGCGCCGGTGTGATTCGAACACACGACCTGCCGGGTATGAACCGGATGCTCTAGCCAACTGAGCTACAGCGCCATAAAAGTAAGCAAATTAAATATATCATAAGAGAAAAGATTTGACAATACTTTTTTGCAATTTTTTATTTAATCTAACTTCCTTAAATTCATGATAAAATAAAATTGGTGATCTAAATGAAAGTCTTAACCCTCAAAGAACCATTTGCAACTTTAATAAAAAATAAAGTTAAATATATTGAAACACGTAGTTGGAAAACTAACTATCGTGGTGAAATATATATTCATGCGGGAATTTCTAAAATAAGTAAAGAAGTTAAAGAACGACCTGGTTTATCAAAACTCTATAATGAATCGGATCTTAATTATGGCTATATAATTTGTAAATGTAACTTAGTTGATTGTATATATATGACTGAAGAATTTATAAAAAGGACCAAAGAAGAAAATTTAGATAATTTCATTGCTGGTCATTATGAAATAGGACGTTATGCTTGGGTTTTAGATAATGTTGAAATAATAAAACCAATTAAAGCTAAAGGCCAACTAGGTATTTGGAATTATCCTAAAAAATAATTATGCTATAATAAATAAAATAAAGGAGTTACTAATATGACATTATATAAAGGTAAATATTGGGAAGTTGTTTTTGAAGAATGGTGCCAAGAATTTCCTGGCCAGTGTATTATATCTAATAAAAAAGAAAGTTTAAGTGATTTAACTAGTGAAGAGTGGACTGAACTAGGTTTAATTGAAAAAGAACTAGAACGCATTTGCCAAAAACTATTTAATGCTACCATGTTTAATTTTGCTTGTTTAATGAATAATGCTTATCGTGATCACGAGACACCTCATGTTCATTTTCATTTCCTTCCCCGTTATGAAAATAAACAAGAAATTCTAAATAAAACTTACCAAGATCGTCATTTCGGGTATAATATGTGGAAATGGTCTTTATCTAAATTTAAAGCCCAAAAAGATATCTTTACTAAAGAAGAAAAATTAGAAATATATAATAAAATGCAAAAAGAATTAAAAATGTAGTATAATACATACGACAAAAAGAAAAGAGGTTGCCTATGGAAAAGAAAACAGTTGTTATCGGCATGAGTGGTGGCGTTGATTCATCCGTTGCTGCCATTGAATTACAACGTCAAGGTTACGAAGTAATAGGTTTATTTATGCGTAACTGGGATTCATTTGCTGATGGTGAATTAGAAGGTGCTCCAACTACTAAAGAGGGTATCTGTCCTCAAGAAGTTGATTATAATGATGCTAAAAAAGTTTGTGATAAACTAGGTATTCCTCTATATCGTAAAGATTTTATTAAAGAATATTGGGATTATGTCTTTACATACTTCTTAGATGAACTAAAAAAAGGTCGTACTCCTAATCCTGATATTATGTGTAATAAATATATTAAATTTGATATGTTTGCTAAAGAAGCTCGTAAATTAGGAGCTGATTACATTGCTACTGGTCATTATGCCCGTCTTAAAGATGGTAAACTATTAAAAGCAGTTGACTTAAATAAAGATCAAACTTACTTCTTATCTCAAGTAAGTAAAGAACAATTACAAAATGTTTTATTTCCTATTGGTGATATGTTAAAACCAGATGTTCGTAAAATAGCTGAAGAATATGACTTAGTAACTGCTGATAAAAAAGATTCCACTGGTATCTGCTTTATTGGTGAACGAAACTTTTCTGACTTCTTAAAAAACTATCTTCCTAATCAAGCTGGTGATGTTGTAAATATCGATACTAACGAAGTAATAGGGCGCCATATTGGTTTAATGAACTATACCATTGGTCAACGCCGTGGCTTAAATATTGGTGGTACTGAAGACCGTATGTTTGTTGTCGGTAAAGACTTATCTAAAAATATTTTATATATTTGTATCGGCGAAGATAACGATTACTTAGTAAGTGATTCATGTGTTGTTGACACTATCAATTACTTAGGTGATGAAAAAGTAACTGAATGTAATGCCAAATTTAGATATCGTCAAGAAGATATCCCTGTTACATTAGAATGGTTAGAAGATAAAGTAATAGTAAGATATCCCCAAGGTGTCAAAAGAGTAACACCTGGTCAAGCGTGTGTTTTCTATAAAGATGATGAATGTCTAGGTGGCGGTATTATTAAAGAAGTTCGTAAAAATGAACAAAAACTATGGTATTTATAATTGATTGTCCAATTTACTATATTTTAAAATTGTAAACTATTAATTAATGTCGCTTTATGTTAAAATATAATATGTATAAGAAATTTTAATGATTAATTGAAATAGATTTAAATAAAAGGGGATTGATTTCATGGATTCCAACAAAACTAGTAGAAGTGCGAGTCGAGCTCAAGCCTACAGACAAGGAATGAAAACTCCAACTCGTCAAAGCAATTATCGTCAGTCAAGAACAACTCTTGCAAAACAAGAGTCTCTTTCTAATGCCACGAATAAATCTTCTACTTCCATCAATTCTGAATCAACGACTAAAATTGATTTAAAAGTCGAAAAACCTAAAAGAGTTAAAGTTGAACCAAAAGTTATCAGCGAAGAAGAACAAGCTTTAGCCAAAGCTCGTCAAGAAAGAATAAAAAAACGTGAACAACAATTTAAAGAAGAACAAAAAAGAAGAATTGAAGAAGCTTTAGAACAACAAAAAAGTCGTGTGCAAAAAAATAAAGATTTAGCTGAGCGATTAGCCAAAGAAAATAGCCACCTTACTCCTTCTAAAACTCGTGAATCAGAGCCAACAACTGCGAAGAAAACGACAAGTCCAAATCGTTTAAATCAAGAACAAAAATTAGATGAAATTCTCAATGCTCGTCCAAAATCAACTTCTTCTAATCAAACTCGTCCTCGTCGCAATGTAAGTATCGACGATTATCAAACGACTCAAATTCTTAGTTTAGATAATTTAGAAAAAGCAGCTAAAAAAGAATTACAAGAAACAGCTAAAGAATCATCACCTCGTTTAACTGAAGTTATTGAAAAAGAAATAACTACCACTTCTCGTGATGATGCAAATAACTCAATTAGTAAAAATGAAGAAAAAGAATTATTAGAACGTATTGGTAAAATAAATGAATTAGAACTAACTAATCGTATTAATCGTTTAACTAAAGAAGTTCTATCTGATATTGATGATACAAAAGAGATAAATGAGATTAAAAAACCACAAACCAACCAAGAAAAATTACTTAATACTGATGTTATTACTCTTAATCGTGCTACTAAAGAAGCTTTAAATAATCTAGAAAAGAAAGCTAAGATTGAGAAAAAAGAATTAAAAAAAGCTAAAAAACATCCAAATAAAGTAAAAAAACAAGAAGATTCTAATGGTAAATCTCAAAAGAAGAAAAGTGTTATTCCTTTAATATTTGTTCTTATTATTTCTCTTGGTGTCTTTGCTTATTCAGCCTTTAATATTGTTAAATGGCAACAAGATAATAACCAAATTAAAGATATAACGGAAAAAATAAATGATACAACTGATGTTCAAGAAGTTGTTGATAATAAAAATGTCGAAGTAATTGAACCTCCTAAGAATGTTCAAAAGAGTGATCCATATTGGGACTATATCAAAGTACCACTAATTAGTGTCGATTTTAATGAACTTAAAAGTACTAATAAAGAGACTGTCGGTTGGATTCAAGTAATGGGTACTAATATTAACTATCCATTTGTTCAAACCAAAGATAATAGTTACTATTTAAGCCATGACTTTAGTAAAAAAGTTAATAGTGCTGGTTGGGTATTTATGGATTATCGTAATAACGTTCAAGAATTTGATCGTAATAATATTATTTATGCTCATGGTCGTCTTGATACGACAATGTTTGGTTCTCTAAAAAATATTTTATCTAGTGGTTGGTTAAAGAATACTGATAACTACGTTATAAGATTATCTACAGAATATGAAAATACTTTATGGCAAGTATTTAGTGTTTATCGTATTAAAACAACTAATGACTATATTCAAGTCGAATTTGATGATGACGCTGAATTTAATGAATTTGCTAAAATGCTTATTGGTCGTAGTGCTCATAACTTTAATACAACAATTGCTTCAACTGATAAGATTCTTACTTTATCAACTTGTTATAATCAAACGGATAAAGTTGTCTTACACGCTAAATTAATTAAAAGAGAAACTCGTAATTAGTTTATAAAAGTATCTATTTTTAGATACTTTTTTATTATGTTTGACTATACCCATATGGGGTATTATAATAAGGTATGAAAGAAGGAACATTATGCCGAATAATCGAAAAACAATTCGTAGTGATGAAGAAAAGAAATATTTAACTAAAAGATTAAATATTATTGAAGGTCAAATACGTGGTATTAAAGATATGGTAAGTACTAATCGTTATTGTGCTGATATTTTAATTCAACTATCAGCTGTTTCTAAAGGTTTAGAAAGTTTAGGCGAAGAGATAATTAAAAATCATTTAAATAATTGCTTAGTTAATGATATCAAAAACGATAATTATGATTCATTAAATGAAATAATGGACTTATATCGCAGACTTTATAAATAGGGTGATAATATGAAAAAAATAATCTTAAGTATTAAAGGAATGAGTTGTAGTGCTTGTTCTGCTAGTTTAGAAAAATATTTAAATAAACAAGAAGGTATTTTAGATGCTACTGTTAACTTAGTCTTAGCTCAAGCTAGTATCAGTTATGATGAATCCTTAACTATTGACGATTTAAATCGTTTTGTCAAAGAAGCAGGCTTTGAATCTTTAGGTGAATTTGATTTTAAAAAAGAAACTAATAAACATAGCCGTGATAAAGTATTCTTAATTATTTATGGCATCATAGCCATCTTTACATTATATGTCTCTATGTCTAGTATGTTAAAATTACCATCATTACCTTACTTAGATATGATGAAATATCCCTTTAATTATGGTCTTACTTTACTTATCTTAGCTATTGTTTTTATTATTTACGGTTTAGATATCTTTAAAAGTGGTATTAAAAATATTATTCATAAATCTTATAATATGGATACCTTAGTATCATTAGGAGTAACAGCTAGTTTCTTATATAGTTTATATAGTTTTTATATGGTTATTAATGGTCATCATGAGTATGCGCATAACTTATACTTTGAATCATGTGCTATTATTATCTTCTTTATTAAACTAGGTCGTTTTATCGATTATCATAGTAAAGAGAAAACTAAAGAAGCTTTAAAAGAATTAGTGCAAATAACTCCAAGTATGGCTTTATTAAAAACCAAAGATGGTGAAAAAGAAGTTACAATTGATGAAGTTAAAAAAGATGATATCTTAATTTGTAAACCTGGTATGAAAGTTGCTGTTGATGGTGAAATTACCAAAGGTGAAACACACACTGATGAATCCTTTATTACTGGTGAATCAATTCCAACCAAAAAACAAACTTCTGATAAAGTAGTAGCTGGTAGTCTTAATATTGATGGCTATATTGAATATAAAGCTGTTAAGATTGGTCGTGATTCAACTATTTCCGAAATTGTCCGTTTAGTAGTTGAAGCTTCTAATACCAAATCTCATATTCAAAAAGTTGCTGATAAAGCGAGTAGCGTCTTTGTTCCAACTATTATAATTATTGCTGTTCTTACCTTTATTGGTTACTTATTACTTGGTCATCCCTTTAATGAAGCTCTTATATCTTTTGTTACTGTCTTAGTCGTTGCTTGCCCTTGTGCTTTAGGTCTAGCCACCCCTTTAGCTATTGTCGTAAGTGAGGGTGTCTGTGCTAAAAACGGCCTTTTAGTTAAATCGAGTGAAGTCTTAGAACAAGCTCATAAAATTGATACAATCGTCTTTGATAAAACTGGTACTTTAACTTATGGTAACTTAAAAATATCTGCGATTAATAACTATAGTGACTACCAAGATCGTGAACTATTAAGTCTTGTTTATAGTATTGAAGACAAAGTAACACATCCTATAAGTCTTGCTTTTACTTCCTATGCTAAAGAAAATAAACTTACTTTACAAGAAGTAACTAAATTTAAAAATATCGAAGGTATCGGTGTTAGTGCTAAAGTAAATAATAAAGATATCTATCTAGGTAATAATAAATTATTTCCTAAATTAAAAATTAAAAATGATTACGAAAAAGAAGAAGAGCAACTAGCTAATACTGGTAGTAGTATCATTTATGTTATTGAAGATAAAAAAGTTATTGGTTTAATCGGCGTTAATGATATTTTAAGAGATGATGCCAAATACACTATCACTAAATTAAAGAAAATGGGTAAGGAAGTTATAATGCTTACTGGTGATAATGAAATAACTGCTCAAAAAATTGCCAAAGAACTTAATATTGATAATGTTATTGCCAATGTCTTACCACAAGAAAAAACTAAAGTTATTAAACAATTAATGCGTAATGATAAAAAAGTTATGATGGTTGGTGATGGTATTAATGATGCGCCATCTCTAGCTACTGCTGATATTGGTGTTAGTGTTAATAGTGGTACTGATATTGCTGCTGATTCTGCTGATATTATCTTAATCAATGATAACTTAGAAAAAATCCCAGCTTTATTATCTATTAGCCAAAAAACTCTACGTAATATCAAACAAAACTTATTCTGGGCTTTCTTCTATAATATTTGTATGATTCCAATTGCTATTGGTTTATTTAAAGGATTTGGTATCAGTATGAATCCCATGTTTGCTGGTTTAGCGATGACCTTCAGTAGCTTAACTGTCGTCTTTAACTCTTTACGTTTAAAAAGATGGAAAGATTCTAAATAGGTGAGTTATGGAAAGATATCGTGAAATCGAACGTAGTATTATTAAAACCTATCGAAAAGAAATATGGTCTAAATTTATTAAAGCTGTTAAAGACTACCAACTAATTAATGAAAACGATAAAATCATGGTTTGTATTAGTGGTGGTAAAGATTCATTCTTACTAGCTAAGTGTGTTCAGGAACTCCAAAGACATAGTCAAATTCATTTTGAAACTCACTATGTCGTTATGAATCCTGGTTATAATAAAGCAAATATTGATTTAATAATGGAAAATGCTAAAACTTTAAATATACCTATTGAAGTCTTTGAAAGTGATATCTTTGCTGTTGTAGATACCATAAGTAGTGAAGAACCATGTTACTTATGTGCCCGTATGCGAAGAGGTCATCTATACAATAAAGCTCAAGAACTAGGTTGTAATAAAATTGCTTTAGGTCATCATTTTGATGATGTTATTGAAACAACTTTACTATCAATGCTATACGGTGCTGAAATCAAAACCATGATGCCTAAACTACATAGTGATAACTTCAAAGGCTTAGAACTAATAAGGCCATTATACTTAGTTAAAGAATCATCTATTATTGCTTGGAAACACTTTAATAATTTAACTTTCTTAAATTGTGCTTGTCGTTTTACAGCCAAGAGTATGTTTGAAAATAATAGTAAACGTAAAGAAATAAAAGAACTAATTAATAAATTACGTGAAGTAAATAAAGATGTTGATCATAATATCTTTAAAGCTTTAGATAATGTTAATTTATGTTGTGTTCTAGGTACTAAAAAAGATGGTGTTTATGAATCCTTCTTAGACACTTATGATAATAAGGAATAATAGATATAGTTAATTCTATATCTTTTCTTATGCTATAATAAAACTAGAGTAGGTGTTATTATGTTAGAAAAAATTGAAAAATACTTTTTGTACTTTTGGTTATACGCTATTATTGGTTGGTGTTATGAAGTCTTCTTAGAAGTCTTTATCTATCATTGGGGATTCTCTAATCGTGGTGTTTTATTCGGCCCATATTGTCCTGTATATGGCTTTGGGGCTTTAATCTTTATCTTTCTTATTTATCCCTTAATTAAAGATAAACCATATCCTAAAAAGCTATTTTATCTTCCTTTAGTTTTTTTAGGTTGTATGTTATCAGCTACTATCTTAGAACTAATAACATCATACATCTGTGAAGCATTTATGGGGTCATGGCCATGGCAAACATATGCTGATTATAAAATAAATTTCCAAGCCCGTATTGCTTTATCTCCATCATTACGTTTTGGTTTAGGTGGTGTAATCTTCCTATATCTATTACAACCATTATTTGAAAAATTAACTTCTAAACTACCAAAAAAAGCCTTAACAATAATTACCAGTATCTTACTAGTTATTGTTCTTCTAGATTCCATTTATACATTTATAATAAAATAATAATTTCTTAAATAATAATTCTCTTATTGGGTATCCTAATAATAGAAAAGAGGAATTATTATGAATGATATATATAACTTCTTAAAACAAGGTGATTGCTATTATTTAGCTACCATAGATGGTAAACAGCCACGAGTAAGACCATTTATGTCCATTAAAATAGTTAATGATAAATTATACATTTTAACAACTAAAGATAAGAACGTTTCTAAGCAAATGCATAAGAATCCTAAAGTCGAATTATGCAATTATAACGGAGACGAATGGATTAGGGTAACAGCTGAAGCCGTAGTAGATGATGATATCGAAGTTAAACAAGCTATCTTAGACGATTTTCCAAAACTTGCTGAAATGTATGATGCTGCTGACTCAAATGTCGAAAGCTTATATCTAACTAATATTAAAGCTACAATTTCCTCATTTGATGATAAACCTAAAGTTATAAAAATTTAAAGATATCATATATATCTTTATTTTTTTTGTAAAAAATGATAATATTAGACATGATAGAAGCCTAATAAAATAAGGCTAAAATACTATTATAAAAAGGAGTAAGTTTATATGAAATGTCCAAATTGTTTAGAGGAAATCCCTGATAATAACACCATTTGTCCTAAGTGTGGCACTAGTTTATTAAAAAATGCCCCTGCCAAACTAAACCCTGCCCAAAGTTCCAAAGCTTTATCTGAAAGTAAAGCTGTTAAACCTGTTTCTGCCCATGAATCAACTACATTACCAAACCCTAAGAGAATAAAACCAACCCAATATGGCAATCAAACAAGAACACATACAAATGGTGCTGTCAAAACCTCAACTACTAAAGTTCAACCTAATCTAAAAAAAGAGGTTGTACCAAAATCTCCAACACTTGAGACTTCAATCGTCCTACCTAAAAGTGTAGTTGAGCCTACAGTTTCTGAAGAAAAAACAAGTTTTCCAAAGGAGTCAGTCGAACCTGTAAATTCTGAAGTTCAAACTACTCATTCTCCAAGTGAAATAGTAGTATCTACTCCAACTGAAGAAAAAATTAATCTTGAGAAAGTAGTAACAGAATCAGCTGTTTCTCCTAAAGAACTTAATCTTCCAAAAGAGGTAGTCAATCCTTCATTACCTGAGGTAAAACCTGTTAATCCAAACGAAGTAGTAGCTGAATCTTCAGTACCTGTTGAAAATCAAACCCCAACTACTACTGAACCGGTAACAGACCCATCAACCCCAGTAGCGCAAACTAGTCCGACAACGGCTGTTGTAAATACAGCACCAGAACCTAAGCCTAAAAAAACTAATGGTTTTATTACTAAGTTAAAAGAATTCTTTATCATTCACAAAAAGAAAATAATTATTGGTACTTCCTTATGTTTAACAATATGTGTTGCTTTATTACTATTCTTCCTATTATACGATTTTACTGAAATTAAATGGGATATGGATCGTGGTGATGCCAAACTTGATTATACTGAAGGTACAACTTTAAAATTAAATGTTCTTGCTTATGACCGAGAAAAAAATCGTATTCTTGATATCGAATTTACTACTGAAGATGGTACTCTAGAAGCTGACGATGACGAAGTTGAATGGCATTTGCCTAATAAAGAGGGTACATATACCATATATGCAACCGCTCCTAGTGGTAAACAAATAAGTAAAACTATTAATGTTATCAAACTAGATAGTATCGAAAATAACCAACAACTAGCTGGAATAATTGAAGATGAAGTAGATGATGAAATAACCGATAATGATAACGATGGTTTAATGAATGCTGAAGAAATAAAATTAGGTACTAATAAAGATGATGCTGATACTGATTCTGATGGTCTACCTGATAAATTTGAAATCGAAAAAACTCAAACTGATCCATTAAAAGCTGATACTGATAATGATGGGATAAGAGATGGCGATGAACTTGATTTAGGTTTAGATCCATTAAAAGCTGATTCTAAAGGTGATGGACTTAAAGATAGTGAAAGAGATTTAACTTATACAATTGAAGAAAAAGACTTAGGTGTTACTATCGAAATTAATGGTAAAGGCAATATTGCTAGTTCAACAATTGATTTAGTTAAAAATAATACCTTTAATAACATGGATGGTTTACTAGATACCATATATAGCTTTTATTCTACAGGTAAAATCAATAATGCCAAAGTAACTATCAAATACGATATCGAAGATATTACCAAAAAGGGTTTAAATGAAGATAACTTAACATTATATTATTTTAATGAAGAAACTAAAAAACTAGAAGCTATGCCAACAACTGTTGATAAAGAAAACAAAACTATTACTGTTACTTTAAAACATTTTTCTAAATATGTTATCGGTGATAATAATGTTGTTCTAACTGATAATAATTCTCAAATAATGTTTATTATTGATAATTCTGTTTCTATGTATAGTGAAGAACAAATGATAGAAGCTGGTTATGACGATAGTCAAGGTGCTGTTGGTAATGATACTGAATTTAAAAGATTATCTTTAACCAATAAACTAATTGATATGTTTACTGGTAATTATGAATTTGGTGTTGCAGAATTCTCTGGTAATTACGTTAATTTATCTAAATTTACCAAAGATACTAAAACTGTTAAAAAAGCTGTTAATTCAATGGAAAGCAAATGGAATAGTAATGCCAATGGAACAAATATTACTAGTTCACTAGATAGTGGTATAAATGAATTTAATAACAAACAAAATAATAACTATATCGTCCTTTTAACTGATGGTAAAAACACATTTGGTTCTATATCATCAAAAAAAGCTTCTATTATTAAAAACGCTCAAGATAAAAACGTTAAAATATGTGTAATTGGCTTAGGAGATAAAATAGATACTAATGATTTAAATGAAATTGCTGAAGAAACTGGTTGTGATTACTATAATGCTTCTAACTCATCAGCTTTAGATGAAATATATTCTAAAGTAGGAGCAAGTATTAACTACAGTCTTGTTGATACAGACAACGATAATAAAGCTGATGGTATGATTGAAGCTGATAGTGGTTTCATTGTTACTAGAGATGGTTTCTCATTTAGTAATTTTAGCAGTAATAAATCAGAAGGCGGACATTGTTATGGTATGGCAACTTTCGCAATGTTATATTATACAGATTCCCTTCCATTATCTCTACCTAAAGCTCATAAATGGGATGTATTTCATCGATACGAAGCTTCTAATGGTTATAATTTAGAAGGAACATTTATCGCTCGAAAAGAAAATCTTTACGATTATAAAATAACCAACGAAGCATTACAAATTCTTTTAAGTCCCGATAAGCCAGCTGATTATCGCGATAGAGTAGAAAATAAAACTCTTATGATAAATAAAAAATATGTAAAAAAACTAGAAAAAATTGGAACTACTTTTTCAATTAAAAAAACTAGTAATGGTAAAGATTTTAATAAATATCAAAGTGCTTTACTAAATATCGACAATGACACATTTAATAATGCTGTCGTCAAAGATGAAAGTCAGTTATTAAATGCTTTTTATCGTTTATTTATTTTACAAGTAAATGATAAAGTAACTGGTTTTAGTGCTTATCCAGATAAAGCTTTTAAAGAATTAAACGAAGGGTTATCTGCTGGTAAGCCATTAATTCTTGCTATTAACCATAATCATGGTATAAATGCCACTAAATTAATTCGTGATATAAACGATGCTAATAAGTTTAAAATAGAAGTATACGATAATAATTATCCTGGTGAAACTAGATATATTGAAGTATCAAGAAGTAAATATAATAAAATTGCTCTTGATTACACTGCATGGGTTAACGAATATAAATATACTTTCTACTATGATTCAAATAATGATGGTGAAGCCGAAAAAATGGATGTTAGTATATGCTATCCAACTATTGAATAGAAGAATACTTATAACCTAAGTATTTTTCTTTTTTTGATTGACAAATCTTTATCGAAAAAGATATAGTATAAATAGATAAATTAAGGAGAGATATAATGGAAAAAGCAAAAGTATATTTTACTAGAGAATTAACCCCAGAAAGTGTTATTAAAATGTATGAAACTCTAGGTCGTAAATTACCAGGTAAAGTAGCTGTTAAAGTTCATTCTGGTGAAAGAGGCAATCAAAACTATCTTCGTCCAGAATTTTTAAAACCAATGATTGAACATGTAAATGGTACAGTTGTTGAATGCAATACAGCTTATGATGGTGCTCGTGATACAACGGAAAAACATTTAGAATTAATGAAAGAACATGAATGGAGTAATTACTTTACTGTTGATATTATGGATAGTGAAAGTGATATTGAATTAGAAATTCCTAATGGTAAAGTTATTAAGAAAAACTATGTAGGTAAAAATATTAACGATTATGATTCAATGTTAGTTTTATCTCATTTTAAAGGTCATCCAATGGGTGGCTTCGGTGGCGCTTTAAAACAACTATCTATTGGTGTTGCTTCAAGTAAAGGCAAAAGATTTATTCATTGTTGTGGAAACAATGGTTCTTATGAAGATATGTTTAATCAAGATCAAGATAAATTCTTAGAATCAATGGCTGATGCTGCCTCATCTGTAGTTAATCATTTTAAAGATAACATTGCTTATATAAATATTATGTGTAATATGTCAGTAGATTGTGATTGCTGTAATGTTGCTGAAGATCCATGTATGAAAGATATTGGTATTCTAGCTTCAACTGATCCAGTAGCTATTGATCAAGCTTGTATTGATTTAGTTAAAGCTTCTGATGATCCTGGCCGTGACCATTTACTTGAAAGAATCAATTCTCGTCATGGTACTCATACTATTGATGCCGCTGCTGAATTAGGTATTGGTACTAAAGAATACGAACTTATTGAAATAAAATAAAAACTCTTATTTAAGAGTTTTTTAATATATCTAGAAAAAGGTGATACTATGTATGATTTAATAATAATTGGTGCCGGTCCCGCCGGTCTTACTAGTGCTTTATATGCCTTACGAGCTAATAAAAAAGTCTTAATTTTAGAAGCTAAAAGTTATGGTGGCCAAATAATCAATGCTAGTAATATTGAAAACTATCCTGGTATTCCATCTATTTCTGGTTTTGATTTTGCTACTAATTTATATAATCAAGTTAAAGATTTAGGTGGCGAAATACTTTATGAACCAGTCACTCATATTACTAGTGATAGGGAAGTAACAACTTCTAAAAACACTTATCAAGTTAAATCTATTATAATTGCCACTGGAACTAATAGAAAAAAATTAAATCTACCAAATGAAGAAGAATTAACAGGTAAAGGAGTTTCTTATTGTGCTACTTGTGATGGTAACTTCTTTAAAGGTAAAGATGTAGCTGTCATCGGCGGAGGTAATACTGCTTTAGAAGATGCCCTTTATTTAGCTAATCTCGCGCATACAGTTTATTTAATTCATCGTCGTGATGAATTTAGAGGTGAAGCTAAATATGTCGAAGAACTAAAAAATAAACCTAATGTTAAACTTGTCTTAAATGCGACGATTAAAGCTTTAAATGGCACAGATAAATTAGAAAGTATTACAACAAATAATGAAAAAATATCAGTTCAAGGTTTATTTATTGCTATTGGTGGTGAACCCCAAACAGAAGCATTTTCTAATGTCGTTGACTTAGATGAAAATGGTTATATAATATCTTTAGATGGTGTTCATACTAAAACCAAAGGTATATATGTAGCTGGGGATGTTAGAGTAAAAGAACTAAGACAATTAACTACCGCTGTAAGTGATGGTAGCCTAGCGGCTACAATAGCTATTAAAGAAATGGAGTGAAATAATGAAAATAGCAATAAGATATTATACTCGTTCTGGAAATACTAAAAAACTAGCTGACGCTATTGGTAAAGAATTAAAAATTGAAGCTCAAGACACATCTCATAAATTAGAAGAAGATGTTGATATTTTATTTCTAGGTAGTTCTGTTTATGCTTATGGCGTTGATGATGATATTAAAAAATTTATTAATGATATTGATGTTAAAGTAGGAATAGTTATTAATTTTAGTACAGCTGCTTTAATTAATTCTACTTATAAACAAGTAAAAAAATTATTAGATAAAAAAAATATTCCTTTAGCTAAAGAAGAATTTTATTGTCGTGGTTCATTTGGTCCAGTTCACAAAGGACGACCAAATGAAGATGATTTAAATAACGCCCAAAAATTTGCTAAAGAAATATTAAAAAAATATAAAAAGTAAAGGAATGATGATATGAAAGAAACTTATGATTTTTTAAAAGAATGTGGTATGTACTTTTTAGCCACTGTTGATAACAATCAACCACGTGTAAGACCATTTGGTACGATTAACTTATTTGAAGATAAACTTTATATTCAAACTGGTAAAGTTAAAGACGTTTCAAAACAAATGCAAAAGAATCCTCATGTTGAACTATGTGCCTTTAAATATGGTGAATGGCTTCGTGTATCTGGAGAAGTAGTAAGAGATGATCGAGTCGAAGCTAAAGAAGCCATGCTTAATAACTATCCTGACTTGAAAGATATGTATAGTGCTACTGATGATAATACTGAAGTTTTATATCTAAAAGATGTAACTGCTACTATTTATTCTTTTGAACATGAACCAATAACTTATAAATTTTAGGAATATATTGTGCCTAGCATAATATATTTTTTTATTATATAATACAAATAGGTGATTAAATGAAAACCAAAAATAAAAGAAAAGAAAAAATAACGCTTCCTAAATATTCTTTAAGTGAAGAATTAATTAGTGCGATATCACATGGCATAGGCGCTTTACTTTCCATAGCTGCCTTAGTTTTATGTGTCGTTTTTTCAAGTCTTCATCATAATCCTGTAGCCATTGTATCAAGTTGTATTTATGGTGTTAGTTTAATTATTTTATATTTAATGAGTTGCTTATATCATAGCTTTAAACCAAATAAAGCTAAAAAAATTTTTCGTATTTTTGATCATTGTAGCATCTTCCTTCTAATAGCTGGTAGTTATACACCATTTTTATTATTAGTAATCGGTGGTTTAAAAGGAACTATTATGTTAATAATTATGTGGTTATGTGCTCTTATTGGTATTATTGGTAATAGTATTGTTTTAGAAAAATTTCGTTATATCGCCTTTCCTTTATACCTTATAATGGGTTGGATGGCTTTATTCTCTTTAAAACCATTAATTGCTAATTTAGCAACTCCTGGTTTAATTTTATTACTAACTGGTGGTATCATCTATACCATTGGCGCTATCCTTTATCTAATTGGTAGTAAAGTAAAATACATGCATTCTATCTGGCATTTCTTTGTTCTAGGTGGTAGTATTTTCCAATTCTTTGCCATTTTATTATATGTTATCTAAAGTAAATCAGCAGATTTACTTTTTTAAAATAAGGAAGTGTTATTATGAATTACCAAATTAAAGAAATAACTTATGAAGATATTAGAGCTTATATGAATGTTAATATTGACTCTTGGTTAGAGACTTATCCCGGTATTGTTGATCAAGAATTCTTAAATGATATCGATACTAATCGTGAGAAATACATAAGTCGTCAACAAACTAAGTTTCTTGAGAAAAAAACAGAAGAACAAGAAAAGAAATTTTTATTACTTGTTAATAATGAACCAGTAGGTATGACATCATGTGGGATATCTAATGACCCTAAACATCCTAATACTGGTGAAATATATTCTATCTATTTACTTAATAAAGTAAAAGGAGAAGGGTATGGTAAAATACTCTTTCTAAACAATGTTAAAGAATTAAATAAAATGGGCTTTAAAGACATGGTTATTGGTTGTTTAAAACCTAATCCATCTAATAACTTTTATCTTCATATGGGTGGTAGATTAATCGATACTTATTTACGAAAAACTGGTAACCAAGAAATACCAGAAAACGTTTACCTTTTTACAGATATTAATAACTTATTAAAGTAGGTGAGTCTTATGAAATTAAAGATTAATAACAAATTAATAACAATTATTTTTTCTTCTATCTCATTTTTAACTATTATCATTTGTTTAATATGTAATTTTCTTATTAATCATACTTTATCATGGTCATTAATCGTTTTATTTAGTATTTTACTTTGTTATTTTATCATTCTTCCATCTCTTATCTTACCTAAAAAGAAAAAACTTCTTAGTAGTTTAATATGTTTAACTATTTTTATTATTCCATACTTTTTTATTTTAAATTTACTTCTTACTAATTTTAATATTTTTAAAATTGGTAGTATTTCATCACTCATAACTTTAATTTACCTTTGGTGTACTTTTTTTGTTTATCAAAAATTAAGAAATAAAGGCTTTAAAGGTGCTGCTGTTGAATTATTAATTACTGCTATTTTTTCTTTAGCAATTAATACAGCTATAACTTTAATATTATCAACCAATACCTTTAATTTTTCTAATATTATATGTATCATAATTTTACTAATTTTTTCTCTTATTTGTTTTATCTATGATTATCGCTATAAAGAATAATTAATTTACAAAATATTAATTTAAGGTATAATGATAAATAGGTTGGTGTAATTTATGAAAAAAATATTAAGTTTATTATTAATAATTGGTTTAATCCTAACAATAACTGTTAGTTGTACTAAAAAAGAAGAAGAGAAAGGCACTATTGAATATACAGTTCAAACTGATGCTGAACAATTTAAAGAAGAGTATGAAGCATTAAATGGTGAAAAAAATAGTTCTGGTCAAGAACATCGTACTATAACTATCCCTAAAGATAATCCAATTGAATATGTTACCGCTCCTGATATTGTTAAAATGATTGAAAATAAAGAAACATTCTATGTATACTTTGGTTCTCGTTATTGCCCATGGTGTCGTAGTGTTATTGAAAAAGCTTTAGAAGTAGCCAATAAATATGATATTGAAAAAATATATTATGTTGATGCTTGGAGTGATGATCACGTTGAATCTTTACGAGATACATATGAATTAAATGATAAAAATAAACCAGTATTAAAAAGTGAAGGTGGCGCTGGTTATGCAGACTTATTAAAAGCCTTTGATAAAGTCTTAAGTAACTATACTTTAACTACTAAAAAAGGTAAAAAAGTTAAAGTCGGGGAAAAGCGAATCTTCTTACCAAATTTTATCTATGTTGAAGATGGTAAAGCTATGGAAATGGTTGAAGGTCAATCAGATAAACAAAAAGGATCTCGTGATGAATTAACTACTGAAATCTTAGCTGACGAAGAAAAAACATTTGAAAAATTCTTTAATCGTCAATCATAAAAACTAAAGGACTTATAAGTCCTTTTTAAATTTGCATAAAACCCTAAAAAGTGCTATTATTGTAGCATTGCCTAAAGTTAAATTTAATATAATTAATATATAGACAAGAGGGGGACTTTAAATGAAAAAAATAACTGATTTAATTGTTAAATTTCGTTATGTCTTATTAATAATATTTCTTATTTTAACAGGTATATCTTTTTACTTATCTAATAAAGTAAAAATAAACTATGATATGACTGAATACTTACCTAAATCTTCTGAAACTAAACAAGGTCTAAATATCATGAATAAAAACTTCGATACCGAAACCAGTACTTTAAATATTATGTTTAAAGATTTAAACGAAGAAGAACAAAAAGAAACGGAAAAGTATTTAAATAATCTTACTGGTGTTTCAGATGTCGAAATTGAAACTAAAGATGAATATACATTATATATTATAAGTGTTGATGATAAAGCTGATTCTAAAGTTGCTGCTAATATCTATGATGAAGTAACTACTAAATATGAAGATACTTTAGAAGCTACTTCTGGTGATGTTACCTCTCGTAATAAAGATGTTTTACCATTTTATGTTATTGTTTTAGCTGTCTTAAGTGCTTTAGTTATCCTAATTATCATGAGTGAATCATATATTGAACCATTCTTATTTCTTTTTACTATTTTAATAGCTGTTATTATTAACAAAGGAACTAATATTATCTTCCCAACTGTTTCTAATATTACTAATTCTATTGTAGCAATCTTACAAATGGCTTTATCTATGGATTATTCTATTATGTTAATGAATCGTTATCGTCTTGAACGTGAAACGGAAAAAGATAAAGTAAAAGCTATGAAAAAAGCTTTATACCATGCCTTTAGTTCCATCTCTAGTAGTTCCTTAACAACCATTGTCGGTTTACTTGCTTTAGTCTTTATGAGCTTTACAATTGGTAAAGATTTAGGCTTTGCCTTAGCTAAAGGTGTCGTTTTAAGTTTATTAAGTATCTTTACTTGTTTACCAGGTTTAATTATTTTATTTGATAAATTAATCTTTAAATTAAAAAAGAAAAGTCCTATTATTAAACTAAATCTTGTCGGTAAAATATCATATAAATTAAGATATGTTGCTATTGGTATCTTCCTTCTAATCTTTATTCTTAGTTATATCTTTAAAGGTAATATGAACATTGTTTATACCCAAGAGGGTACTGATGAAATTGAAAAAGTATTCTCACTAAATAATCAAATGGCTGTCGTTTATAATAACGAAGATGAAGAAAAAATTGCTAAACTATGCCATAATTTAAGTAATAATGATAAACTAAAAGATGTTCTATGTTATAGTAACACAATTAATGAACCAGAAACTTATGATAAGTTTAATGCTAAATTAGATGAACTAGGTTCTGATAGTGAAGTAGAGGACTATCTTCTAAAGATTATTTATTATCATTACTATAATCCAGAAGAAAACAATAAAATGACTTTAAATGAATTTATTAACTTTATTAAAACAACTGTTTATAATAATGACGAATTACAAGATAATATTACATCAACTATGCGTAAAGACATCGATCGTCTAAGTAACTTTAGTACAGCTAAAAACGTCAATCAAAAGAAAACTGCTTCTGAAATAGCTGAACTTCTATCTTTAGATAAAGACTTAGTTAATGATATCTTCATTTATTACCATGCCCAAAATATTAACACTAAAATGACTTTAAACGAATTTATAAATTTCATGAATGATTATGTCTTAAAAGATCCTAAGTATTCTAAATCTATTGATCAAACTACTAAAGATAATCTTGATATGATTTCTAAATTTAATAATAGAAATACTGTTAATAAAAAACTATCTAGTTATGAAATGGCTAACTTATTTAACTTAGATTCAAGTACAACTTTAGATTTATATACTTACTATTTATTAAATAGTGATATACCTAATGAAATGACTTTAAGTACTTTCACTTCCTATGTTAATAACTACTTAATTAATGACCCATCATACAGTAACATGATTGATAAAAACCAATTAGCTTTATTAAATACCTTAACAGATAAAACGTATATTACTAAAGAAATGACTGATGAAGAAGCTCTTGCATTTATTAATTCATTAACTGGAATGACAAATGATGAGTTACTTGATATAGCTTCTAAAATGAGCGGTGGCTTAATGCAAAAGGAAAATATTGCTAATAATATAAAAGAATATGGACTTAGTATGTTAAATTATGTTGTAAAATTACCGCCAGAAATGACTAATCAGCCAATAACACCATATAACATAATAAAGCTTATTTCATATATGAACTCTGCTAACACATTACCATTAACTCCTGAACAGAGTGCCAAACTTACTCTTGCCAAAACCATTATGGATAGCGCCTTAAACAACACAACATATTCCTATTCTGAAATAGCTAGTTTACTTGGTATAAGTTCATCAACAACTAAAGGTATTTATGCTTTATACTTTAATAATACTGTTTCTTTAACGCCATTAGAATTTATAAACTTTATTTTAAAACACCAAGATGATAGTGCTTTACAAGGTCAAATTGATGAAAATACTATTAGCGAGTTAACCCTTCTTAAAACAATAATTAATAGTACTTTAAATAATACTAAATATACTTATCAAGAATTAAAAGAATTACTTGGTCTTAAGAATGATAATTTAAATTTAATATATTCTTTATATGATGTTCAAATAAATAAAGTAAAAATCAATATGTCTTCTCGAGAATTTGTTAAAATTTTGACTGGTACTTTAATGAATGATAAAAATTATAGTTCATCATTTACTAAAGATAATAAAACTAAATTAAAAGCATTAAATACTATTATTAATAATACTGTAAATAATAAAAAGTATAATAAAGATGAAATATACAAAGCATTATCTGCTTTAGCTAATAACTTAGATAAAAATCTATTTGATTTAATTTATATCTATTATGGTAGTGAAAACGAATTTAATAATGAATATACTTTAACTATTGAAGAATTTGTTAACTACTTAAATGATAATATTTTAAATGATGAACGATTCGCTGATTTTATTTCTGCTGAACGAAAAGATGAAATAACTGACGCTAAAGAGTTTGTTACTGATGCTAAAGAATTATTAGTAAGTAAAGATTATTCCCGTATGGTATTAAATACAACATATGCTCCTGAAGGTGAAGATACTTTTAACTTTATTGACAACTTAAAAGAAGAACTTAAAGATACTAAAGAAGCTTATGTTGTTGGCGATTCAGCAATGGCTCATGAAATGAGTAATACTTTCCAAGGTGAATTAAACTTAATAACAGTTTTAACAATTGTCTTTATCTTTGTTGTTGTCGCTGTTACCTTTAAATCCGTTTTAATTCCAATAACCTTAGTCTTAATTATTCAATGTGCTATCTTCTTAACGATGGGTATCTTAACATTTACTGGTGACGTATACTTTATCTCAATCCTCATAGTTCAAAGTATCTTAATGGGTGCGACCATTGATTATGCCATTGTTTATACTTCATACTACTTAGAAGAACGCCATAAAAATGATATTGTAACTTCGATAATTAATGCTTACAACCATTCAATTCATACTATTTTAACTAGTGCTTCAATCTTAGTTTTATCAACCTTAATCGTCGGTGGTTTATCTGAAGCTATTACGGCTAAAATATGTCTATCTATTTCGATGGGTTCGTTCTGTTCTGCTGTCTTAATACTTTTACTTTTACCAGCTATTATTTCAGCATTTGATCGATTCTTTATCAAAAAATCTAAGAAGTGATTTTTATTCCAAAATCACTTTTTTTAATACTTAATATTTGCAATATTGTAATTCATATTTCAAAGTGTTAAACTATAAATAGTAAAGAGGTGTGTTATGAAAGAAGAAAATAAAAATCTAGAAGAAAATCAAGGCCAAGTTGAAGTTCAATCACAAGATAATAGTGTTCAAACTCCTGCTGTACCTGAAAAAAAGAAAAATAAAATTGCTATAATCATCGGCCTTCTCGTTGTTGTTGTAGCCGTTGGTATTATTTCTGTTGGAGCTATCTCAATGTTTAATAGCCAAGAAAAAGATGAAAAGAAAGATGATTCAAATGAAGAGAACATCGTTATTAATTCAGAATATAAAATGAGTGGTAATAGTTTATCTGATTTTGACTTATTTTTCTTAAGAGAAGAAAATACTTTAAAAAATAAAGTTTATAGTCCTTTATCTATTAAGTATGCGCTAGCTATGCTAAATGAAGGAACTGATGGTGAAACCAAAGCTCAAATTAGCGCTGTAATAGGAGATTATAAAAATACTAAATATATTAATAGTAAAAATATGTCCTTAGCTAATGCTATGTTCATTCGTGAATCATATAAAAATGATATAGAAGCTGCTTATACCACTACTTTAGAAGATAAATTTAATGCTCAAGTATTCTATGATCCATTTACTAGTCCAACTAATGTTAATAAATGGGTTAGTGATAATACTTTTAATTTAATACCTAACTTAGTTGATAATATCAGTGATAAAGATTTTGTTTTAATTAATGCTTTAGCCATTGATATGGAATGGGTTAATAAGATCCAAAGTGAAACTGAAGATTATGATGTTCATTATCCACACGAAGATTTTTATACTGGCGTTACAGCTTTAAATAATGAAATGGGTTATACACCATTAAAATTCTCTAATGTTGATTATGATGTTAAATCTGTTGAAATTGCTTCTGCTGCCAACCGTTATGATATTATTAAAGATTTAACAGAAAAGAGTATCAGAGATAATATAACTAAAGAATATGGTAAATTCTATAATGATAAAGAATGTGGTAGTTCTTATGATTATGAACCAATCGATAGTTATGTTAATCAATATATTAAAGAAGTAAGTACTAGTTATGGCCAAGTAAGTAGTTCTACTGACTTCTATTTCTATGTTGATGATAGTATTAAAGTATTTGCTAAAGATTTAAAAGAGTATGATGGTACTACTTTAGAATATGTTGGAATAATGCCAATTAAAGATTCATTAGATAAATACATTAGTAATATAAGTTCTAAAAAAATCGATGAAATAATTGCTAATTTAAAAGATGCATCTAAAATTGAAAGTTATACTGATGGTAAAATAAGTAATATTACTGGTAATATTCCTGTCTTTAATCTTGAATATGAATTAGCTTTATTAAACGATTTAAAGAAAATGGGTATTACTGATGCCTTTGATCGTAGTAAAGCTGATTTATCAAAACTTACTTCATCAAAAGGAACTTACATTGATACTGCTATTCATAAAGCTAATATTGAATTCTCTAATGATGGTATTAAAGCTGCCGCTGCTACAATGGTCGGTGGTAAAGGTGCTGCTGATTGTTATTTTGATTATTTATATAAAGTTCCAATTGAAAATATTGATTTAACTTTTAATCAACCATTTATGTTCTTAGTAAGAGATAAAAAGACTGGTGAAATTTGGTTTACTGGAACTGTTTATGAACCAACTAAAATAACTGATATTGATATGTATGGTACTGAATACAGCGAATAAACTAGTAAAAAAAATTTGACAAAATAAATTATTGGTAGTAGTATTTAGTTAATTCAATGAGGAAGAACACGATTATTAAGAACCTTGCTTATAGAGAATTCATGTTGGTGGAAATGAATAGAAGACTTAATAGTTACTATCTTCTGAGAGGTTTAATAAAACCCGGTTAAGGCCGTTATCAATAATTAAGTTAAATAAAGGATGGTACCGCATTATTTGCTCCTTGCAAATAATGTGGTTTTTTTATTTAAAAGGAAAGGAAAGAAGTAATATGGTAAATTTTAAAGAAGATGAAAAATTAAATGTTTTAAATCATAGTTGTGCTCATTTACTTGCTCAAGCAGTAAAACATTTATATCCTCAAGCTAAATTCTGGGTAGGCCCAGTAGTTGAAGAAGGATTCTACTATGATATTGATTTAGGAGACGAAAAGATTACCGACGAAGATTTAGCTAAAATTGAAAAAGAAATGAAGAAATGTTCTAAGTCTGCTAAAAACATCGTTCGAAGAGAAATATCTAAAGAAGAAGCTTTAGATATGTTTAAAGATGATGAATATAAGATTGATTTAATCGAAAGAATGGAAGATGGAACAACTATTTCTTGTTATACTCAAGGTGATTTTACTGACCTTTGTCGTGGACCACATATGTCTAATACTAAAGAAGTTAAATACTTTAAATTAACTAAATTTAGTGGTGCATACTACAAAGGTGATGCAAATAACAAGATGCTTCAAAGAATCTATGGTGTTTGTTTCCCAACTGAAGAAGAACTAAATGAACACTTAAAAGAATTAGAAGAAATGAAGATGCGTGATCATCGTAAAATTGGTAAAGATCTAGAAATCTTCATGGTGAGTGACTTAGTAGGTAAAGGCTTACCAATGTATTTACCAAATGGTTATCTTGTATGGGAATTATTAGAAAACTATATTAAAGGTAAAGAAAGAGCGCTAGGTTATTTACATGTTTTAACTCCACCAATTGGTAATGTTGAATTATATAAAACTTCTGGTCATTGGGATCACTATAAAGATAATATGTTCCCTAAGATGGAAGTTGAAGGTGAAGAATTCGTTTTAAGACCAATGAACTGTCCTCATCATATGATGATATATAGTAATAGTGTTCATTCATATCGTGATTTACCAATTCGTATCGGTGAAATAGCTCGTGATGCTCGTTTTGAAACTAGTGGTTCCTTAAAAGGTATTGAAAGAGTTAGAACTTTCTGTCAAAATGATGCTCACTTATTTGTTACTCCAGAACAAATTGAATCTGAATTCTCATCAGTAGTTAATCTAATCTTAGATGTCTATAAAGAATTAGGTATTAAAGATTTTCGTTTTGAATTATCTTTAAGAGATCCTGAAGATAAAGTTAAGTATTATCCAGATGATGATATGTGGAATAATGCCGAAACTACTTTACGTAACGTTTTAAATGACTTAGGTTATGACTATGTTGAAAAAATAGGTGAAGCTGCTTTCTATGGTCCTAAACTAGATGTTCAAGTTAAACCAGCAGTTGGTCCTGAATATACCTTATCAACTTGTCAATTAGACTTCTGTCTACCTATGCGTTTTGACTTAGGTTATATCGATAGTGATGGCTCTAAAAAGACTCCGGTTGTTTTACACCGTGCTATCTTTGGTAGTATTGACCGTTTTATTGCTTATTACTTAGAAGAAACAAAAGGTTATTTACCAGTTTGGTTAGCACCAGTTCAAGTTCAAGTAGTTCCAGTTAATATTCAATATCATGAAGCTTATAGTAATGAAGTATACAATAAATTAAAAGAAGCTGGCTTTAGAGTAGAACTTGATGCTCGTAACGAGAAATTAGGATACAAATTAAGAGAATCAGTAATTAGAAAGATTCCTTATATGTTAATCTTAGGTCAAAAAGAAGTTGATGATAATACTGTTTCTTATCGTCGTGCTGGTAGTGAAGAAACTACAACTGTTTCCCTAGATGAATTCATTAAACTAATTAATGACGATATAGTATCAAAGAAAAGATATGATAAATAGACAAGCAATTGTCTATTTTATTTTGTCTAATTGACACTATAATTAAAGTTGTATATATTTTAAATAGTAGAAAGTATGATTAAAATGGTAAGTAATAGCGAAACCTATAATATAGCTAATTTAAAAGAATTAGAAGATTTTCTAAGACAAGGAGTTATTCCTAATCATCAAAGTGATGCAAATGGACCTTTATATTTTATTAATAGTGCTAATAGTTATATTTTAGTTGATGAAAGTAAAATATCTTTTTTTCATAAAGTTCCTGAAATTGAAAAAGCCTTGTTTTTGGCCGATGTTAAACTATTTTTAGCTATGTATAATAAATATCTTCCCATCTTTAGCAAAGAAACTAAACAATTACTTTTTAGTGAAGAAGAATTCTTAGCGATGAGAAAAAAGATGAGTGGTTTAAAAAAATATAACGCTGGTGATTTTATTTTTTCTGATGATTTATCTTTTCCGGGAATTGATGAATTAATGGCTGAAATTGCACAAAATAATGCTAAGGTAATTTCTGAAGAAAACACCGTTAAAGATTACTTAAAACAGTTTCTTGAAAGTTTGGGAAGTGTAAGCTTTGAACTTGGTCAAGGTGATATCGAGCTACTTGGAACTGGTTCAACATCTCGAGGAACTAGTTTACCACCTTCTGATACAACTAAAAATGGTGATTATGATTTTGCTTTAAGAGTTTCTCCATCTCAAATGGAAGAAGTTAAAAATCTTCTTGCTCACAATTTAAATCACTTATTTGGTCAAACCTCACCATATCGTTTTAGGTTTTATGGCGTTCGTGTTGCTGGTTTAAATAAACTTGCTGATATCGATATTTCCTTTATTCCTACTAAAGAAATTTATTATTCAACTGATCAAGCTTTAAGTGATAGATTAGAAACGATTAAAAATCAAGATGAAATGAGATACCGTATGGTTATTGCCAATATTGTAAAAGCTAAAAAAGTTTTAAAAGCTGCTGGTGTATATAAAGCTTATCGTAGTGATAATAAACAGGGTGGTTTAGGTGGTGTTGGTATTGAAAATTGGATTTTACAATATGGTGGTTCTTTTAAAGAAGCTGCTCTTGATTTTTTAACTCATGCTCAAGGTAAATCATTTATTGAATTTGAAAAAGATTATCATATTATAGATTTTGGTAATAATCATGTTAGCAAAGCAAAAGGCGATTTTCCTTATGATAGCTTTATTGTCAAGAATATGCGCCAAGAAGGATTTTTAAAAATGTGTACTGCTTTAGAAGCCTATTTAAAATCATTATCTAATGATGAAAATTTAAAACTAAATTAATAATGGAATTCTATCTGAAAGGAATTCCTTTTATATTGTAATTATCCGTTATTTAAGATATAATTACTAAAGAATAGGGAGTGTGGCAAGTATGAAAATAATGTTGATGGATGCTACAAAATTAGTAAATTTAACTCTTCCTAACGATGTATTTGGTAACTACTGGATAGTTAATGCTAATCGTGAAAACTTAGTTAGTGTTCAAGCATCTGACGGCAATTGGGTCTTAAAAAGTAATAGTGATGTAAAAGTGTTCAGAAACGGCACAGCTGTTGATGATACTTTACTTGAATATGAAAAATTTTATACCCTAAAAAACGTTCTACTTGGTGATAGTTATGTTATCTATACTTGCCCAATTTATGATGAAAATGCTTTACAATTAAATGTTGCAATTAATACTTTAAATAGCAACGTTACTTGGTATATTGGTAATAATGGTGCTCAAGGTAGTGATGGTAGTACTGGTTATCCTAATATTATTTCTTATGAGCAACCAGGCGTAGCTAGAAATCAATTAAAAATAGATTTTAATAATGGTATTTATTCAGTTACTAATATTAATCCACAAATTCCTATGTATGTTAATGGCATCCCTGCTGTTAGTGCCGACTTAAGATATGGCGATACTATTTTTATTCTAGGTTTAAAATTATCTATTATTAAAGATATCTTTTATATCAATAATCCTAATAAACTTGTTAAATTTGATTCGCAAATGTTTAATATGCGAATGACTCCTGAGTTAGATTATTCTAAAATTCCAACTGAGCCAGATCCAATTATTGAAATGTATAAAAAAGAAGATTACTTCTTAAAACCACCACGTTTTGATGAACGTATTGAAGAAAAGACTCTTGTTATTGATCCACCACCTGCTGCTCAGAAACAAGAAGAAATGCCAGCCATTTTAACAATGGGTTCTATGATGATGATGGGTATGAGTTCAATGATGACTGGTGTTATGACCTTAACTAATGTTATTAATGGAACAACTCCATTATCAACTGCATTGCCTTCACTATTAACCGCCGCTGCTATGTTATGTTGTATGTTAGTTTTACCAACAATTAGTAAAATGTATAACAAGCATAAAAAGGTAGTTTATGAACGAAAAAGACAAGCCACATATAGTAATTATGTTAATAAGAAAAGAGAAGAATTCTTAATTGAAATAAAGAGAGAACAACAACTTTTAATTGAAAAATATATTCCTTTAAAAGATGTTGGCGATATTATTCTTTATAAAAAAAGAAATTTATGGGAAAAAAATATTGATGATTACGATTTCCTTTCATTAAGATTAGGAATCGGTTCAATTCCTCCATATTTTACTATTAATTATCCTGATGAGCATTTCTCAATGGAAGATGAAGATAACTTAATGGGCTACTTAAGAGAGTTAGAAAAAGAAACTAATTTACTTGAAAATGTCCCAGTTACTTATTCTTTTGTTGAAAAATATATAACTGCTGTTATAGGACAAAAAACCATTACTAATCCTTTCTTAAGAGGATTACTGTTACAAATCTTTGCATATCACGGCTATGACTCTTTAAAAGTTTGTGTCTTTACTAATAAAGAAAATGAAAAATTCTGGGAAGATATCAAAGATTGTCCTTATTTCTGGGATGATAATCGTACAATTAGATTCTTTGGTACTAATACCGATGAAATCAATCAAATAAGTTCTTATTTTGAAGAACTACTTAATAATATTAAAGAAGCCAATGAAGAAAAAGATTCTCTTGGTGGTCAAAAAAATAACGTTAAATTATCAACCAGATACTTAATTATTACTGACGATATTGATTTAGTTAGAAATGTTAGTGTCATTCGTTCTTTAATCGAATCTGTCGAATACGTTGGTATCAGTTTATTAATCTTTACCGAAAAATTAAATTCCTTACCAAATGAAGTAGAACACTTTATCAGTGTTGATGAACGTACTGGTGGTGTTTTTGAAAGAGTTCTATCAGATAGTCGAAGAATTAATTTTATCCCTGACTTTATGTATGGCTCATTAGAAAAATACACTTATGTTCTTTCTAATATTCCAATCGCTTTAAATGGCGGTAAATTCCAATTACCATCATCTTATTCATTCTTAGAAATGTATAATGTTTCAAATGTTAACCAATTAAATGCTTTAGCTAAATGGAAAGAAAGCGATCCAATTAATTCTTTAGCAGTTCCAGTTGGTATAAATGAATATGGCGATTTATTCAAATTAGACTTACATGAAAAAGCTCATGGTCCACATGGTTTAATAGCTGGTATGACTGGTTCAGGTAAATCAGAATTCATTATTACATTTATTTTAAGTACTGCCATTAATTTCCACCCATACGAAGTTCAATTCGTATTAATCGACTATAAAGGTGGAGGTTTGGCAGGTGCGTTTGAAAACCGTGAAACTGGTTTAAGACTACCTCATTTAGCTGGTACTATAACCAACTTAGATGTTAGTGAAATAAATCGTAGTTTAGCTTCCTTACAAAGTGAACTAAAAAGACGTCAAGCTGTCTTCAATAAAGCCAGAGATAAAGTAGGTGAATCAACAATTGATATTTATAAATATCAAAGACTATATCGTAATGGTCAAGTTGATGAACCAGTATCTCATTTGTTTATCATTTCCGATGAGTTCGCTGAATTAAAAGCTCAACAGCCTGATTTCATGAACGAACTTATTTCAACCGCTCGTATTGGTCGTTCTCTAGGAGTTCACTTAATTTTAGCAACCCAAAAACCAAGTGGTGTTGTTAATGACCAAATCTGGTCCAACGCCAAATTTAAAGTCTGCTTAAAAGTTCAAGACCGCTCAGATAGTCAAGAAATGATTAAAAGACCTGATGCTGCTTCCCTAAAAGAAACAGGACGTTTCTTTCTACAAGTAGGTTACGATGAATACTTCGCTTTAGGTCAATCAGCTTGGACTGGTGCTCCTTACTACGAATCAGACGTTCGTAAGAAAAAAGTAGATAATTCAATTACTTTTGTTGATAATTTGGGTATGCCAATTAAGATTGTTGAAGATGGACGTAATAGTTTCTCTGGTGTTCTAAAAGGTGAAGAATTACCAAATATTATGAAATACTTAGTTGAAGTATCTAAAAAAGAAAATATTAAAGTTAAACAATTATGGCTTAATGCTTTAGCACCAGTCATCTATATTGATGCTTTAAAAGAAAAATATAGCTATCAAAAAATTGCTTGTGATATCAACCCTGTTATTGGTGAATACGATGCCCCTAACTTACAAAAGCAAGGATTACTTACAATGCCAATTACTAGAGAAGGTAACTGGATCGTTTATGGTATGGCCGATAGTGGTAAAGAAGAAATGATTAATTCTTTAGTTTATTCTTGTATTACAACTTATTCACCTGCTGAACTTAATATGTATTTACTTGACTTTGGTTCTGAAACCTTAAAAATGTATCGTAAAGCTCCTCAAGTTGGTGATGTTATTTTACAAAATGATGTTGATAAAGTAATCAATTTATGGAAAGTAATTAGTGATACCATTGCTAAACGAAAAAAACTATTTGCTGACTATGGTGGTGATTATGTATCATATTCTAAAGCTACAGGCAAAGTTATTCCTAACATCTTAATTATTATTAATGGTTTCGAATTATATAACGAAAACTTTGGTGAAGATACCTTTGACTTACTAGCTACAATAACTCGTGATTGTCAAAAGTATGGTGTTTACTTCGTTATGACATCAACAACTTCAAATGGTATTAGAAATAGACTTTCTCAATACTTACCAAACCATTTAGTCTTCCAAATGAATGATAAATACGATTATTCATCATTACTAGCTAGAACTAAGATTGAACCAGCTAATGTTTCAGGTCGTGGTTTAGTAAAATTAGAAGAAGTATTTGAATTCCAAGCTGCTGTTCCAACGGAAAAAGAAAATTTAAATGGCTTTGTTCTAGATAAAATTAATGAATTATGTAAGTTATATCCTGATAGTGCACCAAAAGTACCAGTTCTACCAGAAGTAGTAACTGTTGCTTATTGTGCTGATGAAAGAAAAGGTATTAATTCTATTCCAGTTGGTATCGAAAAAGAATCTCTACAAGTTAGAACATTCGATTTAACAAGAAGTACGGTTAATATTATTACTGGTATGGAATTTAATGAAATTAAGAATTTCGGTGAACTATTTATCAGTGAAGTTGCAAATGTTATTGGTAAAAACTGTTTCGTTTATGACTTAGAGAAAGCTTATAAGAATCTAGAAAGTACAACAACATATTATGACAACTCAATTGTTGAAAACTTTAAAGTTTTTGGTAAACAAATTTTTGATATGTATAACAAATATAAAGAATCTAGTTTCGATGCTAATTCCTTAAATGAATATGGCGAATACGTTTGCTTCATCGTTGGTATCGATAAATTTAAAAATATGTTAGGTACTGAATATGATGGTGCATATAGTGGTTTAATCTCTATGATTAAAGGTATGCCAAAAGTTCAATTTGTTCTTATCGATTCAAGTGATAATATCAAAAAACGTGAGTTCGAGCCATGGTATAAAGACACTGTTTCTGGTACAAGAGGTGTTTGGATCGGTAATGGCATGGGCACACAATATACAATCAAATCTACCTTATCTTCAAGAGTATTATCAGCCAAACTAGAAAAGAATTTCGGTTATTATGTTGATGGTAATACAACTGTTTTAGTTAAAGTAATTTCTGAAATGGGTGAAGATGAAGTATATGAAACATTATAAGGTTAACGAGTGTTAACCTTTTTGTTTATTCAATTGACTTTACATTTTATAAAGTGTATTATAAATATATAAGAGTATAATCGATGGTTAAGGGGAATTGGTCAGAAATGGTATGACTATCATATATTCTTAAGTCGACTATTTTAATAGGAGGTTTTATTATGAATAATAATAAAGTCTGTGTAGATTTAATTGTACCTAGCATTGAAGAACGTTACAATGTTTTCATTCCTGTTAATAAGAAGACTATTGAAATTATATTCTTATTAAATAAGGCAATTAGTGATATGACAGATGGAAGTTTTCCGGTTTCCAATAAACTATCACTAATTAATGCTGACAATGGAGCTATTTATGATGTTGATAAAACCTTTTTAGAAAACAACATTTTAAATGGTGCGAAAATAATTTTAATATAAGGAGGTGTAAGATTAGTGGCAAAAACATTTGAAATTTCTGGTGAAGAAATGGGTCAAATTATAGCTATGTTAAAAAGTGCTGCTGAAGCAATGACTGATGTAGCAGACGAAATGAAAGAAACGGTTAAAAACGTATTACTTACAAGTGGTTTAAGCGGTGATACTGCAAATTCGCTAGCTGAAGCATACGATAATGACGTTTTAACAACTATTCGTAAATTCGATGAAGAATTAAACGATTATATTGCTAAAAACGAAACAGTATATAGCGATGCTCAAGACCTAAGTTCTAAAACAAAAGACATTGCTAGTTCTGCTGGAATGAAATAATAAATATTTAATGAGAGGATGATATATAGATGAAAGAGTCATTTGATGTCCAAGCTGCTACTGATGCTTTAAAATCAGCTTTATCAAGCAATGATGAATTAATTGCTAAATTTGCTGATGCTAATAAAAAAGTGGAAGAAGCATTTACATCTGCTGGTGGCGCTTTAGGTGGTAATTTAGGTGCTATTGCCGGTAATTTATGGGTAGAAGGATCAGGAGAATCTTTCGAACATAAAGTTAAAACTGAAACTGAAAATTTCCTTGCATATAAAGTTAACGAAATTATTAACGAAATGCAATCATTCAGTGAATCAGCTAATCAAACATACGGAAATAATAACTAATTTATATGCTGCATAAATATATGCAGTATATTATAAATAAAAAATCTCGATTTTTTATTTATAATATACTTGAAGTATAGGAGGAATAAATATGGATTATGATTTTGAATATGACTATAAAAAAGTTACTGATGTTATCATAGATATGTATCATTCATATAATGAACTTTGGGATAATTGTGATAATCTGTATAATGAAATTAACAATATGAATGATTCATGGGCAGGCGATTCATATGAAAGTTTTGCCAGTGGTGTAAAAGATTATGAACCAGCAGTTAGAGGTATTCCATCAATACTTTGGGCTTTTAGAGAAGCTTTGATCGACGCAAGAAATGATGGCACCCAACTAATTAAAGATATTAAATCAGCTTTAGATATTTTTTAAGGAGGTAAATATATGGCCGCATATTCTGAAAGAACAGATCTTGGTGGTGGCTCATCATCAGCCATAACCGATACAGTAATGTCAAACATTAAGGAAACTTATGACTTAGAAGGAATGAAAGAACATTTAGGTTCCTTTAACACTTTATTAACGTCATACGAAGAAGAAACAGGCAAAATAGATAAGTCTGTAAAAGGAACTATATGTGCTGATGGCTTTAAAGGCGAGTATGCCCAACGTTTGCACGACACATATGATGATTTAGTTGGTAATTTTACAGGCTTTGTTCAAAATTATGAAGCATGGAACGATTTAGTTGTTATTGAAGATTCTTTATACGGAGCATTTAATGAAGAAGCAATTGGTGAATATAAAGATGTTGGCACTGGCACAACTACTCCCCAAACGCCGAAACCAACTTTACCATATAAAAAAGCTTCAGAATATCGAAGTGCCGATGGTACCCCAGGTGGACCAAAAGGCGTTTATTATGCAGCGATAAAATAATAGTAAGAGGTGATAAAATATGCAATATGATACTGTTGGTGGAGGAGCAACCTATATAGACGAAGCTATATCTCTTGCTAAAACTCTTTTAGACCTCCTTGATAAAGAAACCCTAGATTCAGATACAACTTCTCTTGAAACATTTCATGAAAAAATAGATTTATTAATAAGAGACTTAGATGCCAATAAAACAATATTAGAATCAAAAGCATCCAGCATGCAAGATATTGATAATGAAGTGACAGGAGGATGAAATAAATGTATATAAAAATAAATAAAGCAAATTTAGCTGATTCAATCTCTACAGCTGAATCTCTAAGATTTAAATTATCCCTTGCTAAAACGGCATTAACCACTTTTAAAAGTAACGCTGAATCACATTGTAGTAACTGGGTTAATAGTTATTGGTATAGATTTATAGACAAAACTGGTGTTAAAAGAAGCTCTTATGAGTATAAAGCTACCGATAGTAATGGCGTAGAATATACAGCTTGCCATGAAACTGCTTATGAAGATGCCGTAGAAGCAGCTGCAAGAGCTATAGTTCAAAAAAAAGTTGAAGCCTATAAGAATTATACTAATGACATATCCAAAGTTGTTCAAGAAAAATACCTTTTGATGATAGATATTTTTTCTGCTCTAAGTAAAGTCCAAGGTCTTTTAGATGCATACGAAAGTACTCCAGTTGGCTCATTAGAAGAATATTTTAAAGCTAGTTTTGATAAACATGATAATGTAAATTATGAAGACTTTAATTATAAATTTGAATATGAAGAAGATGACGAAGGAATTATATCTCAAGAACTATATGTTCAGATTAATGAAGAGTATGAAAAACTAGATGAAGCTAATGTTGCTTTTGTCACCAACACTTCTGCGAAAGTCGCTGGTAGCGTTCTTATTGTAGATCAATTAGTAAATGATAAAGATTTTCAAAGCAAATCACCAGAAGAACAAAGAAGGATTGCTACTCAAGCAATAGCTGCTAATAATGAAATAGCAGATAAACAAACTGAAAGTTATAAAAAAAGAAATTTATTTAGCACAACAAGCATGGATGAAATTGCTGCTAGATATGAAGAAGATACAGGTAATAAATATGATGCTGAACGTGCCTCTCAAGAAGCAAAAGTCTTAAGAGAAAGAGCCGGTTATGGCGACGATGAAGAACGAAAAAAAATGTTAGGTGCCAGCGCCGCAGCTGTTACCTCAGCTGGTGTATTTAACTTCGCTAACATCCATGGTGCTGCCTCAGATCAAGAATTAGAGGATGAAGGCTTAGGAAATTTAGCTGAAGGTCGTAAAAATGTTAAAGAAGGAAAAATATATGACGATGATGGTAATGTTGATGAAGAAAAATTAATTGACCCTGAATCTAAAAAAGCTCCAGAGGAACTAGTTGGAGAAGAAGGTGGAGACTTACCAGGTACATCTGAACAAGGTCCAAAAAGAGAAGTTAGAGTTGAAGAATTTGGTGGCGGTGATGGTAGTGACGATGGTGAAGCCGGAATAGCTCCAGATAATACAACTCCTGAAGATCCTGCTCAACCAGCCGATCCGGATATTAAAGATCCAGAAGAAGCAGTTATACCTGATAAGAGACTTGATATAACTGTTGAAGATCCAATTCCTGATCCTCCAGATTCTAATACCAAAATGGATAATGCAACAGCTGATCGCTTAGCTGAAGAACAATTCTATGAAAAATATACTCCAGAGCAATTAGCTGATTATCGTAACGAACAAAAATTAGAATTTGAAGATCTATTTGCTAAAGAAGATAAATCAGAATTAATCGACTTCTATGAAGATGCTGGTTACGATTTAGAGTCAGCTAAAGTAATTGCTGAAAATAAAGAATTAGGTCTTGCTGCCTTCTTAGCAGCTAAACAAAGTGCTGACCTAGCTGATATGTCAAGAAATATTGCTCAAGGTGCTAACATGGATATGACAATGTTTGATACACGCTTTGATGATGGTGCTTCTTATAAAGATTTACTATCCGGCGATACTAATGCTTTCTTAACAAATCCAAATCAAGATTCTGGTGTTGCTGATGCTAAACAAACAATGAATGGTGCTAAAGCTCAATACGATAGAGCTGTTGATAACGCCAATAAATCTATTGAAGAAGCTAATACCAATAAAGATAAATTAGATAATGTTAGAAAACAAATTGTTAAAAAATCTGGTAACGATAGTAGTAAATGGTCTGATGAAGATGTTGAAGAATATAATAAGGCTGTTAACGACTATAACGAATCTGTTAAAAAAGCGAATGATGATGTTTCAAGCGCTCAAGATGCTAAGTCAGAATACGAAGCAAGTAGAGAAGCTTATGAAACAAGTAAAGATGAATATTATGACAAAGTAAAAGAAGATATCTTAAATAATCGTGAATCAGTAGGAGATCCTGATGTTGAAGTAAATGAAGCACCAGAACCTGGACCAAACGATAATGCTACTGGTGATGCCGGTAATCAAACTGAGCCATCAGGAGGAAGTGATAAGCCTGAGCCAACTCCAGATCAATCTGGCGATAATGATCCTACAACAGACGATAGTGGATGGGGCTTTGGTAAAGATGAACCAAGTGATTCTACACCTAGTCCATCACAAGGAAATGAAGGAATGGGTCCTGATACAATAGGCGATGGGGCAAATGTTGAAACAGAAATGCCACAAGGACCAGAATATCCTAATACTCCACCAGATCAAGTTGAACCTAGTGGAGAAACATCAACACCAACGATTGATGATAGCGGTAGTGGATGGGGCTTTGGTAATAACGACATTCCTAATGTCGGTGAAACAGTTCCAGAACCACCTACGACCAATATAAGTAATAATATCGGTCCAGAAATTATCAATACCACAGATGTTGATGTTCAAAATACAATTCCTGAAAATATTCCTGAAAACTATGTTGGAGTTAGTTATGTAAATGACCATAGTTCAGAATATATTTATAGTGACGATGAAGAGTCAAATGGCAGTCAACCACGAATAAACAATGGTAGTGGTTTTGGATTTTAAAGGTAAGGAGGAAATAAAATGAGAGAAAAGTATTTACCAATTGGAACAGTAGTTTTGTTAAAAGGTGGAAGAAAAAGAGCAATGATTACTGGATTTTGCTCAGTAGCTCAAGAAAATCAAGAAAAAATCTATGATTACAGTGGCTGTGTTTATCCAGAAGGATATTTAAGCTCTAATCAAGTTTGCTTATTTGATCATGATCAAATCGAAAAAATATTCTTCCTTGGCTTTGAAGATGACGAAGAGAAAACATTTAAAGACAAATTAAATAAAATTGTTGCCTTAGTAGAACAAGATAATGGTAATACAAATGTAAGTACCAATGGAGAGGCACAAAGCAATAACCAACATGCTGAAAAAATAACTCCATTTTCTCCAGCAGTTGAAGAAAATTAAAAAAAGACTTATCCATAGTCTTTTTTTACATTTTATAAAAATCTTATATTGATTAATTTGGATAATTCCTATATAATTAATGTTATAAGGATATGATGAGTAAGCTAGGGGTGTTTGGTAAATAAGTCAAGCATTGTATTCTTAATGTTACTTGACTATATTCTTATAAAATTTTGTGGAGGTGAAAATATGTCAAATGGTTTAACTATTGATACTGATTTAGTAAACTCTTCTGGTACTGGTATTAATACTAGCGGAACAAATTTTCAATCTGAGGTTGCAAATTTCAAATCTCACGTATCAGCAATATTAGGTATCTGGGTTGGAGACGATGCTACAGAATTCCAAAATGTTGCAAATGAAGTAGCTGATTTACTAGATAGAGCATCTGTAACAGTTCAAGATGTTGGTACACATCTAGTTAAAACAGCCGGTGCCATGGATGCAACAGTTGCTGAAAATAAAGCTAGAATGAGTGGTATCTAATTAAATATTTATAAGAAAGGAATGTGAAATAAATGGCAGTAGATAAATTAAATTATGAACAATACAATGCAGAACATTCTGCAATTAATACATGCATTAATAATATTGAAGCAGAATTAACAACTGCTAATACAAATTTACAAAACGCTACAGCCGATGCTTCTGGTCAATGGGCAAGCACAGACATTGATGATTGGAATAGAATTTATTCTGATATAAATGCTAAATTTGCTAGACTTCAAGAATTAATGAAAGCATCTGGAGTTTCAGCAGAAGCTACAGCTGCTACTGAAAGTTCTTACAGCGGCTTTGGCGGAGTAGCAAACTAATTTGAAATAATATGTACTACGATAAGTAGTACATTGTAAGTTGCTAAAATTTAGCGATTTACAATGTATTATTTGTATATACACAGAAAGATGGTGTTATTATGGCTGGATGGGATTTTACAGCTGATAGCGAAGTCCAAAAAGACCTTGCCCAAAAACTAAATGAAGGAGCCGATAATTTTGATACAAAAATAGGGGAAATGTATAGTGAGATCGATTCCTTAAGTACACATTGGGTAGGTGAAGATTACGATGCCTTTAAAACAGGAACTGAAGGATATAAAACTGCTCTTCAGGATTTATCTGATGGTATAAGAATGTTTAGCACCCATTTTGATTTAGTAGCAACTGGTACTGAAGAATTAGCCAGTGAATTAATATCAATTATTTTAAATGCTACAGGTAGCGGCGGAACAGGCGGCTCTGGTAGCGGAGCACCAGGTGGATATGGTACACCAGCATCCGGAACTCCAGGTAGTGGAGGAACACCTACTGGTAGTGGTGCAACACCTGCTGGTAGCGGAGGAACAACGCAAGAAGGAAATAGTGATCCAGTAAATAGTGGCGGAGATCCAGGTGATGTCAATGATCCAGGTAATACTGGTGGCAGTCCAGGTGAACCTGTAGATCCAGCTACATTAAGAACTCAAACAAACAGTAATGGTTCATATAACCCATATGGTGGTGAAGTTGGTGCTCAAGTATCAGGCGATGAAAGAACATACACATATTATGATGCTGACGGAAACAAGATGCAAGTAGACGTATGGGATAATGGTGTTTTAGAATCACGTAAGACATACGATACAAATCAAAATATTAATTATGAAATGATTGCTGGCGGTGGAGCAGCGGCTTTAATGACCGGTGGAATGACTGCCAAAGTACAAGGTGGAACATATAAATATAATTCTGATGGTAGTTATACTATTACTCAAACCGAAAATGATGGTACTGTTAATGTATATACTTTTGATAAAGATGATCACTTTGTATGTACTGAAAAATATTATAGTGGAAATGTTCATTCAGGTGGCGGTCGTACATTCCCTGACAATAGTGGTACTACTGGAACTGGTACAGGTGGAACAGAAGATGACAACAATCCAAGTCCAAAAACTACAGCATACACAATCCGTCGTGGCGACAAATGTGGCATTACATACGACGGTCAGAATATAGAAGTTACATTCTGGGCAACCGATAAAAGTAGTGGTAATAATTTCTACAGATATGTGGATGCAAATGGCCATGAAACAATATTAAAACAATTATCAAGTGGGGCAATCGAAGACTTAGGAATATCTACTGCTTCATTTACAGTTGGCTATGCTGATGACCATGTATCAATGTATAGTGGTATAACAACCAATGCCGAAGATGCATCCGACCGTAACTTGCCAACACAAGTTACTCCTGGCGGAGATGAATTTAATATTTATGGAAGCGTAGAAAACGTATACTATGGTGATCCAAAAGGTGAAAATATTGGTGGATCAGTTGAAACATATAAAGTTACTACAAGTGATGAATTACATGCAAGTGCTAATGCACACACACCAGTACTAGAAATAAATACTACAGTTGATGTACCTTTCTTATCACAAGGTAGTGATTTAAATAAAGGAAGAAATACAATGTACTTAGTTTGGGATGAAGATTCTGGACAATACTATGAACTTGAAAACGGAGAATATACCCGTGGTGGAAGAGGATTTACTCCAGAAGACCTTGCTAAATGTAAATTGAAATAATAAAAACCTTTGAATGGAGGATTTATATGGCAGAAAGAAAATTTAATTATCAAGAAGTCAGCAATATTTATCAACAAATGTTAAAAACTATTGGTGATGCAGGAAGTGCTGACTCTATTGCCGGAATATTAGAAAATCTAAATAAGGAAGTAGAAAATACTGTTAATGTTGAAGAAGAAGCTATCTTTGGTGATTTAGGATCACAACTAAAATTAGACTGGGATAACTCTTCATCTAATTTCCCTAACTTTGTTTCTAAATTTAGTAACTGGGCGACATTAATAGCACAAAGTGGTGGTGATTATGCTCAATTTGAAAGAGATATTGCCGGCTTCCAAAGTGCTAATCCATTAGGTGTAACCAGTGGTGGAAGAACAGATAACTACATAAATACTTCTTATTATAATCAGTATAAAACCGATAACTATGAAAGTTATCTTAATGATCTTAGTAATGTAGGACAACTATATGAATTAACAGGTGTAGAGTATATTTCTACAGACTCAAAGAGTGTTTTAAGAAGACATCAAATAACTACTGGAATCGTTTTAGGTGCCGATATATTAGGACTTCTATGGACCGGCGTGGCAGGCTATGGTTTAGCATTTGCTACACCAGCAGCTCCAGCACCTACACCAAGTCCAACACCGACGAATCCAGCTTTACCAGCTCCCGAAAGCACACCAGCATTACCTGCTCATGTCGAAGCAACAGGAGCAACAGGAGCAACTGGAACCGCTTCAACACCTTTACAAATTGGTACTTCACAAGAAATTCCAATTAGTGAAATGATGACTAACGTTGATAATGCGATTTCCCAAAGTGCTTCAAACGTAGTTCAACAAAATTATATTAGAGGAGTTTCTGATTTCGTAACCCAGGCTAGAGATTTAGGAGCAACAAGAGTTATTCGAACTACAACTGATCCTAATTGTCTTCAATTCTACGATGATGCTGGAAGATGGATTGGTAATTTATTCCGCGATGGTAACAGTATAAATTTCTTTACACCTAATATACCAGTTGCAGCGGCTGCATAAAAATTAATATGTTTAAGTTGATATATATAATAAATAATCTGAAAGGAGAAATGTGTTATGGCAACAGCTACTAGACAAACAGGAAATACTAAGGAGACGGCTAATTATACTGTCGATCCCTCTGGTTTTGGCTATTCAGTTATTAATGATAGTATAAAATCTGATTTTAATTTCTTAGTAAATGAATTACCACAAAAATTAGATGAAGCAATGACTGAAATCCAAAATGCTACAGCCATTGACACTGCATTTGATTTTGAAAATGGTAGCAGTGTTAAAGACATCTCAGTTGCAAGAGATGAATTACAAACAGATGTAAATAACTTAAAGACTGAATTAAATAATTTATATCAAGCTTTTATGACAGATATTGATAATATAAATTATGAGTTGGAATACAACTTTGGTTGGATTCTAATCGGTAAAGTTAAAGGTCGAACTACAAGTGAAACTGTAGAAGAACCGGCAACTAACGCTTAGGCGAGATAGGAGAAGATGTTATGGCGAAAGTAATGATTAATAATTCAGAATTTTCTGAAATTCAAAAACATGTTGATTTAGCCAAAGAACATATTACTGAAGCGATAGATGATATATGGGCAACAAATTTTTCCAACCTCTATAATAACTTTATCACTAATGGCTTCTTAGAAGCATTATATAAGGATGCTGAAAGTAGTTTTAATCGATTATTTGGAACAGGAACCTTAATTATTGGTGGAGGAGGAGCAATCGCATCAGGTTGTGCTGCCTCAGCAGTTGCATCAGGAGTTACCTTAGCAGGCGTTGCCTCAATGATTCCTGTTGCTGGATGGATTATTGGTGCTATCATTTTAGGTATCCTTGCAGTAATAGGAATTGCTTATTTAGTAAAATCTGCTAGTTCTGTCCAATTTAAATATGATGCTAAAAATGTATTTGAAGCTTTACTAACTGAATGTGCTACTGGTTCACAAATGAACTTTTTAGCTCTAGAAAATCTTGAAACGAAAGACGAAAATATTCGTTTAGCACTGCAAAATGTTTTATTTAAAATAGCTGATTTCCAAACTAAGTATGCTAGTCTTGAAACTGCCGCTGCAGCCGCAGGTGTTGAAACTAAATTAGCTGGAGATGGAACTACATTATTAGGAATTCAAACTGAAGTAACAATCGATGGTCAAACAATTGAGACTACAACAAGTGAAGCGATGAATGCTTTCTTTACATATTCAGATACTGTTATGAATGCTGAAATAGCAGGACAATATCTTCATGATACATATGGATATGATATTAACTTTGGTGATATTGTTTCTAATGCTAATGCCTTCATGGCTAATACACTTAGAAGTGGTTTATATACTCATGAATTCGTTGATGCTTTATTACCATCATACACAGCTGATTCTAATGCCGCGAATCAACAAATTAGTGATGCTACTTCATTGGGTCTTGAAGAAATTAAAGCAATGCTTGCCAACGGTCAAAGTATTGGTGGCAGTGCCGGTTTAGCTGGTGCTTTACTAGGTGGAGCTTTATTAGGAACTGTATCTGGTGGCAATGGAAATAACGGTGGCAACGGTACCGACAACGGAAACGGCAACAATGGCAATGGCAATGGTAATAATGGCAACGGAAACGGAAATGGTAACAACGGAAATGGTAATGGTGGCTACTACCCAGGCGGTGGTGGAGCTGTAACTCCAACACCTGGTAAAGATGACGAAACAGATAAAAAACCAGATGAAGATGAAGATACTGATAATGAAGAATATACATTAGAAGAAATGGTTGAGGAAGAAATTCCTGAAGAAGAAGTTAAACCAGACTTTGGTGAAATTGATTATGATCAACTAGCAAGAGATGAATATGAATTTGGTACTCCAGTTGATGAAATAATCGATCATCGTAATGAGTTACTTGCACTTTTCGAAAAAGCTTATGAAACTGGCGACTTAACAGATCTTGAAGTTAGTCTTAAAAAATACGGTTTCACAGATGCTGAAGTTGATGCTATCTTAAATGATAGATTCAAATGTTATAAAGCATTACTTGAGGGTGATGAAAGAGCAATTCTTGCTGAAAAAGCTATTGCTTTAGCTGCAGCTGATGGAATTACTGATTTCGATACTCATTGGGATGATACTCCAAATTATAGCGACTTAGATTCTGATGGACCAAGTGAATTATTAACATTATCTAGTGCTGATGATGGTATCCGTCAACTTAAGACAGATATGGATGCAGCTAGAGAAAATTACAAAACTGTTGTTAGCGAAACAAATGAACTTGTTCAAGAAGCAAATAATAATAAAGCTAAAGTTAATGAATTAAAAGCTAAGTTCGATAAAGAATTTGGTGAAAAAGACATGAGTAAATGGTCTGATGAAGCCAAAGAGAAATATGACAAAGCTATTAAAGAACAAGAAGATAGCGAAAATAAAATTAATGAACTTAAAGAAAAATACACTAACGAATTTGGTGATGATACAAGTAAGTGGTCTGAAGAAGCTCGTAAAGAATACGAAAAAGCAATTAAAGAAAATGAAGACAATGCTGAAAAAGTTGCTGCACTTAGAGAAATGTATAATGATGAGTTCAAAGCTGATTCTAAATGGTCAAAAGAAGCTGTTGAAGAATATAATGCAGCTGTAAAAGCATATAACGAAAGCGCTGGTAAAGTTAAAGAACAACTTCCAAAACTTGAAGAAGCTAAAACAACATATCAAGAATCATTAGATAAATTCAATACTGCGAAAGAAGAATATTATCAAAAATTAAAAGAAGAGAGTTCTTCTGGTGAAATAGGTGATGCACCTCAAGCTGTAGACGAAAATGGTGATGTTATATACGATTCATCAGATGGAGCTGAAGGTGATGGCCAAGGCACAGTAGATGGTAGTGACGGTGGAACTGAAACTATTATTCAAGATGATAATTCTGGTATGGGATATAGCGACGATGGTGGCGAAGTTAGAGTATCAGACAACGGCATAGGCTTTGGCGTTTAAAAAATAATAGATGGTTGGTGATTAAAATGAGAAAAGGGCTTTTACCTATAGGTACAGTCGTTTTGCTTGAAGGTGGTACGAGAAAAGTAATGATTTGTGGATATTCATCTAAGGGTGACGACGATGAAAAAGTTTACGATTACAATGGCTGTATTTTCCCTGAAGGCTTTTTAGAAAATATCTACTTATTATTCAATCATGATCAAATTGATGAAGTTTGCTTCATAGGTTATAAAACTGACGAATATGAAGATTATATTAATAGAGATATAAGCTCTGAAGTTAAATTTAGTAATGGCTTAGAAGGAGGAGACGCTTCTTCAGGTGGCTCTAAAAGACGAGGTAGAGCAAGAAAAGCTCCAACTAATCCTCTATCTGCTTCTGAAATGCGTGCTAAATATACTACAGAAAAAATTTCAGGTGGACAATCTAAGAAGTTTGACTTTAATTCCTTAGATGAGCAATAAAAGGAAGGGGTATTATTATGAAAGAAAAATATTTACCAATAGGTAGTGTTGTCTTATTAAAAGGCGGTACTCACAAAATAATGATTAATGGATATTGTGCAGTGGCTGCAGAAAGAAAAGATAAAACTTTCGATTATAGAGGTTGCCCTTATCCAGAAGGAATTATAGAATCAAGTGGTGTTGCATTATTTGATATTGATCAAATTGATGAAGTTTGCTTTACTGGATTTAGAAACAACGAATCATTAGATTTCATAGATAAATTAGAAGCTATTACAAGCAAATAAGAAAAAAATCTACTTTTGTAGATTTTTTCTTTTTCTCCCTTGCAATAATGTCAAAAAAATTGTATACTTAAATAGACTTTTTACTTTGACAATTGGTTTTTGAAGTTTAGACCACTATAGGGGATTTTTACGCCAAAAAAGATATAGTGGAGTTTTGTTTTGTGTAAAGAGAGGGTGGTACAATGGCCATAACTGGGCGAGATTTCAAACTAGAAGAGCGTAGACTTGAAGAGGTCTTAAAACTACTTGATGACAAACTATCTGAAATGGGTGAAGACATCTTTGAAGATGAAGACAAGTATAAGGAATTCAGAAGATATACTTGGGATAATATGCGAGCGATGGATGCACAAGAACTTAATCAAGCGAAAGCAGATTCTGAATTTGAAGCTAATAAAATAATAATGAAACAAGATTATTTTAAAAAGCTATATCGTATTAAAGATAATCCATATTTTGCTTCTATTGTTTTTGAAGATGAAAACAAAGAAAAATATAGTGTTTATTTAGGTCTTACTTATTTAAAAGATGATGACTATGGTAATATCATCTATGACTGGCGTAGTCCAATATGTAGTTTATTCTATGACTTTGAAGTAGGTAAAGCTGCTTATGCTGCACCTGAAGGACCAATTACTGGTAATTTACTTCGTAAAAGACAATATAAAATTGAAAATCGCAAATTATTAAGTGCCTTTGATAATTCTATGAATATTGATGATGATTTACTACAAGAAGTATTAGCTAGTGATAGTAATGATAAAATGAAAAATATTGTTAATACCATTCAACAAGAACAAAATAATGTCATTCGTAATGTTCGTGATAAAACCTTAATTGTATCTGGTATTGCTGGTAGTGGTAAAACAAGTGTTGCTTTACACCGTATAGCATTCTTGCTATATAAAATAAAAAATTTAACTAGTAATAATGTTTTAATCTTTTCTCCTAATCAAATCTTTACCGAGTATATTTCCAACGTCTTACCAGAACTTGGTGAAGATAATACTTTACAAACAACTTTTAATGAATATTTAAGTCACACAATTACTGAATTTAATGATGTTGAACCATTTATGGACTTTATTGGTAAATATTATTCCGAAAAAGTAAATAATATTGAATTAATAAAATATAAGCAAAGCGATAGTATAATCAACGATATTAATTTATATATTGAAGACTATATTAGAAAAGCTCGTGTTTTAAAAGATTTTACTGAAAATAAAATATATGATGTTTCTAAAGACGAACTAAATGATTTAATTCATAATCGTTATAATACTTTACCTTTCTTTGAGCGAATTGACTTAATCGCTGAAAAATTAAGTGAAGCTAACTACAAAGGAAGCACTAAAAAGAAACCGACATATAAAAAACTAATAATGGAAAATAGTAGTTTTACTCGTGATTACAAAGACATTTACTTAGAGTTCTTTGCTAGTGATTACTGTAAAATAAGAATGAATGATGAAGATATAAGAAAATTTAATAAAAGTAAAACGATTGGTTACGAAGATGCCTTATTACTTGTCTACATTAAAGGTTTATTAGAAGGCTTTCCTTATGAAGGAAATATAAGACAAGTCGTTATTGATGAAGCTCAAGATTATAGTTATTTACAGTATTTAATTATCAGTAAAATATTCAGAAATAGTAACTTTACCATCTTAGGCGATGTCAATCAAACTATTAATCCATATTATAAATATAAATCATTAGATATTATTGCTCCTTTATTTCCGCAAAGTAAATGTATTAGCTTAACTAAGACTTATCGTTCAAGTCCAGAAATAATTGAATTTACTAATAAAATACTAGGACTTAATCATGTTTGTGCGATAAGAAAGACGGAAAAAGTTCCTTTAATTCATCGTACCAACATTGATACCTTAGAAAGTGATATCAACTATTTAAAGAATAAATATAAATCAGTTGCGGTTATTACTCGTGATAATAATACTGCTTTAAGAGTTTATGAAAATTTACAAGATAAATTACCAATCTCTCTTTTAAATAGTCAAACTGAAGAATTTAATAAAGAACTAGTTGTTTTACCAGCTTATCTAGCTAAAGGATTAGAATTTGATAGTGTTATTGTTTATAGTGATAAAGATAGTAAATATTTAAAAGATGAAAAGAATTTACTATACGTTGCTTGTACGAGAGCTCAACATGAATTAATTGTTTATTCAACAAAAAAGGATTAGTTATTCCAAAAACTAATTCTTTTTGATTGACAAAAGATTATATAATTTATAAACTAGTCTTTATAAATGAGGGGATAATTATGGCTCTAACATCATATGAAAAAATTAAAGTTATTAAATACTTGAAAGATACACCTATGGGTCATATCTATTATCTTGATATTTGCCAAGTACTAAGTAAAGGGCGCAAAGCAAGTTATCAAGAGCTAATTGAATTTCTTACTCAATATACTATTAACGATTTAAACAAGGATAACGCTTCCAAAAGTTTATTAAGTAAATGTGTTTCTGTTGTTAGTACTTTATTAAGTTGGCTTAAAAATCCTGATGAAGTTTTAATCGGCCAAATCAGATTAATTAAAGAAACATACAATAATTATTTAATGCGTAATGGTTTAGATAAAGTAGAAGAATTAGATACTGAAATAAATGTATTAGATAATTATTTACAGCAAAAATATCCTATTGCTAACGAAGAACAAGTAATCGCTTATATCAAAGAAATAAATAGTTTACAAGATCAAATAAAACAATTAACTAAAGAGCTAAAAGAATTAACAAGTTCTTATGAAGCTTTAAGTAAAAAAAATAAAGATCAAGAAAAAGCTGTTAGTAAAAAGACAGAAGAAACTAGATTAGCTAATGAAGCAGCTCAAAAAAGCCAACAAGAAATAAATAAATTAAATAGTAAACAAAAAGAATTAACTAAAACTATTAATGAGTTACAAAAAAGACTAACTGAATTAGAAAATGACAATAATAGTTTAAATAGTACTAATAATGATTTACAAACACTTATTACGTCCTTAAAAGAAGAAGTAACAATTCTATCTAGTAAAATAAACGAATTAGAAAGCTTATTAACAAGTAAAGAAGAAACTCTAAAACTGTATGCTGATAAAGAACGCCGAGAATCTTTATTAGAAATGCAACAAGCTGAAAAGGAAACTCAAAAAGAAGAAATAAAAGAACTTATTTTAGCCAAATTAACTTCTGGTTGTTTAATCTTAGATGAATTATACACTGATTTGGCACTTAAAGGATACGAAGTAACAATTGATGAAGTATTATCTTATATTAATGAATTAAAGCAAGGCTTAAACATTGTAACTGCTGGTCTTTCACCAACACTTAAATATGTTATTGTTCCACCTAGTATCAACTATAATGAAACATTTGATATAGGGCTTCCAGCTGATTGCAAAAGCTATGATATTTTATTACTTTCTGACTTACATCTTTCTATCATCGACGAAGCAATTATTAGTGATTATGATAAAATTCTTGATTACTGTGCTGCTAATAATATTAAAATAATATTAAATGCTGGCGATTTCTTTTGCTTTAAATATCCATTTAAAACAGAAATGCTAAAAGGTTTAACTGGTAGTAAAAAAATTGTGGAAAAAGCCATTAGTAAATTACCAACGAGTGATGATGTTTATCATGCTATCTTAGGTGGCAATCATGATAAAGATGCCTTAGGTTATGGCTTTGATGCCATAAAAATGTTAACTGAAGGACGTCGTGATTTTATTGATCTAGGTTACGATCATGCTACCATTACCTTTAATGGTCAAACTAATATTTTTCATAGCTTTATGTTACATCATCCAGCTGCTAAATTTATTGATCCCGTCTTAGACGAAAGATTTGATAACGATGCCCTAAGTCAATCATTAGATTCATACTATAATAACGTTAATCGCAAAAGAACTAATTCATATATTGATATACTTGGTCATTTCCATCGTAGTGGTTTAGATCCTTTAAATGGTATTTGTACGGTTCCTTCATTATGGCATGATCGTTTTAATAATGGAGCATGGCATATGAAAGTATATTTTGCTGAAGATGCTAATATTAAATATATTGTTTTTAAACCATTAATTTTAAAAGACAAGTTAGTTGCAACTACTGATATTGTTTATCAAAAACTAATATTAAAATAAATCATAAATATGTTATAAGTTTAATATTTATATTATTGTATATATTAAATAAAAAAGTTGACAACTGTAAATAATTAGTATATAATCTATCTTGTTATTGAAAAGAAAGCGATGTATCCACATCCACCTGATTGTAGTGAGTTACGATAGGTAAAGAGCTAAATAAAATTTATTTTTATTTTGTTTTTAATGGGTGGATACTAGATGTTCGCCCTTTTTAATTGTGTGGAGGTGCTAATTTTTGGCAAAGGATAAAAATGATATGTTAATTAATGATCAAATTAGAGTTGCAGAACTAATGGTAATTGGTCCAAATGGAGAACAAATGGGCGTTAAAAAATTAGCTGATGCATTAACTCTAGCTAACTATGCAGGTTTAGATTTAGTCTTAATGAGCGGTAATGCTGTTCCTGCTGTTGGTAAGATTATGGATTACAATAAATATCGTTATGAAAAACAGAAGAGACTTAAAGAATCACAAAAGAAACAAAGAGAGAGTAATAAAGATGTTAAAGAATATCAATTAAGTCCAAATATTGATATCCATGACTTCAATACTCGTAAGAAAAATGCTTATGATTACTTAGTTAAAGGCCATAAGATTAAAGTTACGATTAGATTTAAAGGACGTCGTATTGATCGCCCAGAACTAGGTAAAGAAGTAATGATTCGTTTCGCTGATGAATTAAATGAAGTATCTTCTATTGAAGCTCAACCAAAATTAGAAGGTCGTACAATGATTATGTTATTAGCACCTAAAAAATAATATTTAGAAAGAGGAAGTATATTATGGGAAAATGTAAACAAAAAACACATAAAGCATCTAGTAAAGTATTAAAAGCTAAGAAAAATGGTGAATTAGTTTATAAAAAATCTAATGGTAATCATAAAACTGGTAAAGACACAGCTAAAGCTGTTAGAAAAAGAAGAACTAAAGGTGTTCTAAGTAAAGGAAATACTAGACGTCTTAAAGACTTTATCTAGTAAAGAGAGGGGAAGTTTGAAATGACAAGAGTTAAAGGCGGAAATGTCGCTAAAAATAGAAGAAGAAAAGTATTAAAAGCTGCTAAAGGTTATTTTGGTTCTAAACACAGATTATTTAAAACTGCTCAAGAACAAACATTCCATAGTGGTGTATATGCTTTTAGAGACAGAAAACAAAATAAGAGAAACTTTAGAAAATTATGGATTCAAAGAATCAATGCTGCATGTCGTGAAAATGATATCAGTTACTCTAAATTCATTAATGGTTTAAATAAAGCTGGCGTTGAAGTAAATAGAAAAATGTTAAGTACAATTGCTATTGATGATCCTGCTGCTTTTGCTGAATTAGTTAAAGTTTCTAAAGATGCTTTAGCTGGTAAAGTAGTTGCTCCTAAAAAGGAAACTAAAGCACCTAAAAAAGAAGAAGTAAAAGCTGAAGCTCAAGATTATTCTAAAATGACAGTTGCTGAATTAAAAGAAGCTGCTAAAGCTAAAGGTGTAGAAAACTATACTTCAATGAAAAAAGCTGAATTACTAGAAGCTCTTAAGTAATCATTCGTGATTACTTTTTTTTGGCTACTAAACGGGCTTTTTATCTTCATTTTGTTGAAAACTAATTAAGATTAAGGTATAATTATCTTTAGTATAATATGGAGTGGTGAAGATGCGAAAGATAATGGCTTGTTTAGATGTTGGCACAGACACTGTTAAACTAGTTGTTGGTGAAATAGTTAAGAAAAAATTAAATATCCTAGCCGTTGCTGAAGCAGAAGGAAAAGGTGTAAAAGATGGCCTTGTTGAAGACGCTAATGCTTTAATGACACCTTTAAAAAGTGTTATCGCTAAATGCGAAGAAGTAATTGGTCTTCCTATTCATCAAATGATTGTTTCTGTTCCAGCTATGAACGCTTCATACTCTGTTGTTATGGGTAATATTAATATTAATAATGAAGGTAACTTAATCGATGGTAAAGATGTTATTCATGTTATTCAAAAAGCCGTTAAATCAGTTCGTAGTGAAGATTTAGAATATATATCTATGATTCCTACTAGTTTTGCTTTAGATGATAATCGTGTTGTTAAAGATCCTAAAGGTTTAACTTCTAGAACGATGTCTGTAAGAGGGGTAATGGTTAGAACTCCTAAAAAAAATATTTATCCCATTTTAGCTTGTTTAGAAAAATTGGGTATTGATGTTGTTGATATTGCTTTATCTTCTTTAGGTGATTATTACGAATACAAAACTAAAGAACTTGATAAAGAAGTAGGGGCCGTTATTAATTTAGGTGATGAAACAACTACAATTGCTATCTTTAATAAAGGCGTTCTAACTAATTCTAAAGTTTTAAACTTAGGTGGTCAAAATATTGATAATGATATTTCCTTTATCTATAAAGTACCTTTAAATACTGCTAAAGATCTTAAAGAAAATTTTGCTTTAGCTCATAAGAATATGGCCCAAACAAGTGACGTCATAACTGTTGAAGATAAATCATCAAGAGTTATTTCTCTTAATCAATTAGAAGTTAGTGAAGTAACTATGAGTCGTTTGTTAGAAATACTAAATATCACGAAGAAAGAAATAAATAGCTTAACAAAAAAAGAAATAAGTTATATAATATTTACAGGAGGATTGACGGAGTTTAAAGATTTCCCTCTTGCTTTACAAGATGTATATGGTAATAATGCTATCATTGGTAAGAATATGGAAATCGGTGTCCGCAATAATAAATATAGCTCTTGTTTAGGATTACTTAAGTATTATTCATATAATGCTAAGTTAAAAGATAAAGATTATTCAATGTTTACTATAGAAGAACAACAAGAATTAAGTGGAACTATCTTAGCCGAAGAAAATGAAAGTATTATGGGTAAGTTGTTCGGTTACATATTTAATGGTTAATAAGGAGGATTATAATGCAAGAATTAGAAAGAGATCAAATAGCTAAGATTAAAGTCATCGGTGTCGGTGGCGGCGGTTGTAACGCTGTTAATCGTATGATAGAATCAGGAGTTGGCGGTGTTGAATTTATTGTTGCTAATACTGATTTGCAAGTATTAAATGTTAGTAATGCTGAAACTAAATTACAAATAGGAAAAAGTATAACAGAAGGTTTAGGAGCTGGTGCTAATCCTGAAATAGGACGTGAAGCAGCTCTAGAAAGTAAAAAAGAAATCGAAGAAGCTTTAGCTGGTGCTGATATGATCTTTGTTACTTGTGGCTTAGGTGGTGGTACTGGTACTGGTGCTGCTCCTATAGTAGCTGAAATAGCTCAAGAACAAGGCGCCTTAACTGTTGCTATTGTTACTAAACCATTCAAATTCGAAGGTCGTAAAAGAATGGAACAAGCTGAAGTTGGTCTTGAAGAATTAAAGAAACATGTTGATACCATAATCGTTATTCCTAATGACCGTTTAAGAGATATGATTGATCGTACAACTCCTATCTTAGAAGCCTTTAAAGAAGTTGATAACGTTTTAAGAAGAGGTGTTCAATCTATTTCTGATTTGATTGCTGTATCTGGTTTAGTTAACCTAGACTTTGCTGATGTTAAAGCCGTTATGCAAAATAGAGGTAATGCCATAATCGGTATTGGTATTGGTGTTGGTGAAGATCGTGCTATTGAAGCTGCTAAACAAGCTGTTGCTTCACCATTACTTGAAACTACAATCGATGGTGCTACTGATGCCATTATAAATATTACTGGTGGTAATTCTCTAACTTTATTTGAAGCTGAAGATGCTGCCGAAGTTGTTAGAAATGCTGCAAATACTGATATTAATACTATCTTTGGTGCAGTAATTAATGAAAATTTAAATGATGAAGTTATCGTTACTGTTATAGCTACTGGTTTTGACGATGCCAGAGAACAAGTTGGTGGTGGATTAGATAATGATTTACCACAAAATACTTCTTATATGAATGATGAAGATGAATTCGATAATGTTGATATTCCACCATTCTTAAGAAATAGAGACGATTACTAATAAGTAAGGCAGGTGTTAAGTCCTGCTTTTTTTTGGTTAAAAAAAAAGCAAATGTGTTATACTTTAAATAGTAGAGAAGTATAGAAAGAAAGGAGAAGGCATAATGAAATGTAAAATCTGTGGTTCAGAACTAAAACCTGGCGATACTACATGTCATGTATGTGGTGTTGTTGTAGATTATCACAGTTATGTTGGTGATTCCTTTAGTAGTGCTGAAGATAAAATAAGTAGTTTTCCTTCTAGTTCTAAAACTTCGATGCCTTCTAATAATGACAATATTTCTTTCTTTAGTAATACCAAAAAAACAACTTCTACTAGCAATAAAGATGATGATAAAACTAAATATTTAATCGCCGCTATAATCGCTGTTATTCTTCTAATTGGTTTTGGAATTGTTTTAGTTAAAATCTTAACTCCTGAACCCAAAACAATTACTGGTGATGATGGTGGAATAGTTTTAGGTGGCGATGAAGGTAAAACACCTAGTAAACCAGAATTGCCAACAACTCCTGAAGATCCAGAAGATCCTGAAGATCCTGAAGACCCAGAGGATCCTGAAAATCCTATTACTCCACCAGAAGAGACTTTTAAAACTAAATCATTTGAAGGTTACTTATTTCCACTTATTGATGGTTATACAGTTAAACAAGAACAAGAATCCTTAATCTTTGAAAGTCAGACTGATGGTATCGAATTTGTCTTATCTATTTACCATTCTAATCCGTATGCTACATATGTTAAACGAAAAGACGAAGTAAAAGCTCAATGGGAAGAAAGAGATTACGTTATTACTGAATATGGTGAACAAACAATAGGTAATAATAATTGGTTAATCTTTAATACAATGTATGGAACTAAACCATTTACTATTGTTTATCGTCCATTCTTTAATAATAGTACAATCGAATTATTAATTCTTAATAATGGTACAATGAACAATTATGATATATATTACAAATTAGAAGCCAATATGCTTAGTTTAACTCAAGTTGATAGTGGCTCATCAACTAATAATACGTCTGCTTAAAAAAACGATTTAATCGTTTTTTTTTGACTTTTTTCAATCATCTTAAATGTTAATTTAATGATGGTGATATTATGAAAATATATTTAGATCTTGTCATTATCATAAACTATTTATTTGATTTAATATTACTTTTTAGTGTTAATTATATTTTAAAAAGAAACGCTAAAATATCTAGAATTTTACTAGGTGCTTTAATTGGCAGTCTTACTTTGTTTATTCTTTTCTTCAAACTAAACACCACCAGCTTACTAATTTATAAATTAATAGTATCAATATTAATGTTAATAGTTAGCTTTGGTTATCGTGATTTTAACTATTTCAAAAAAAACTTTATTTACTTCTATCTTGTTAGTATGTTAATGGGTGGGGGTATCTACTTTTTAAATAGTCAATTTAGTTATACCAATAATGGTTTATTATTTAATCACAATAGTTTAAAAATAAGTTACCTAATTATTCTTATTTTAGCTTTTCTTTTATTTACCAAATACATACTATCTTTTAAAGATTTAAAAAATAATTATAGTAACTACTATCAATGTAAAATATATTTTGATCAATCTAACTATGTAACCGTTAATGCTTTTTTAGATACCGGTAATAAACTTAAAGATCCCTATACTAATAAAAGTATTATTTTACTTAATAAAAACAAACTAGAAGGGCTTAATATTATTAATCCACTTTATGTTCCGTATAATTCCTTAAATAATCATGGCTTATTAACTTGTTTTAAAGCTTTAAAACTAGAAATAAATGGTTTAATGTACGATAAATTCTTAGTTGGTATAAGTGAAAAAAACTTCTTTATCGATGGTATTGATTGTATTATCAATAGTAATGTTATGGAGGGATTAAAATGATTAAATTAATCAAAAAAATAATTTGTTATTTAAAAAGTAAATATAACCAATTCTTCTTTGTTGGTAGTAGTGATATCTTACCACCACCATTAACAGCTGAAGAAGAAATATCTTATCTTATTAAAGCTCAACAAGGAGATCTTAACGCCCGTAATAAATTAATTGAACATAATTTACGCTTAGTTGTCTTTATTGCTAAAAAATATGAAAGTTCCCTAGATACCTTAGAAGACTTAGTAAGTATTGGTTCAATCGGCTTAATTAAAGGTATTAACACTTACAAAATTGATAAAAATATTCGTCTAGCTACTTATGCTTCTCGTTGTATATCTAATGAAATTCTAATGTACTTAAGGAAAAATAAAAAAAGAGTTAATGATATTAGCTTTGAAGAAGCTCTAACCTATGATGCCGAAGGTAATGAATTACACTTAGAAGATATTGTGGGAACAGGGGAAGATCTAACTTATAAAGAATATGAAAAAAAATTAGATATAGAACTTCTAAAAAAATACTTAGAACAATTAAATGATCGCGATAAACAGATAATGATTATGCGCTATGGTTTATATAATACGACCGAGTATACCCAAAAGGAAGTTGCAGAACTTTTAGGTATTAGTCAATCATATATCTCCCGTATTGAAAAGAAAGTAATCAAAAAGTTAAAAGTTCATTTAGAAGAATAATTATTACTATCAATAAAACCATAAATATGATATACTCTATATGATAATAGGAGTTGGTTATATGGGTTTTCTAACAGTCGAAAAAGCTAGTAAAAAAGTTCATAATAATCCCGTTAATCAAGATTATTCAAACGTTTCCAATAATTTATATAACGACTATGATAATATAGGTATGAATGGTAATACAATCAAAAGTGAAATAACTATTACTGAAGCATGCTTAAAAACAATTATTGAAATAAGTGCAATTCTTGCCATACTAATTCTTCTTGTCTTTATTGGTTGTAATATTTCTAATTTCAAATTCACTTTATTTACCAAGCTAGATGAATATACTTTAAGTACATATAATGCTGCTGTAAGAAGGAGTTTTGTTCTTCTATCTAGTGCCTTAGTTATTATTTGTTTTGTTGTTAAATTTGTTATAAATAATGCGATTAGAGGAAGATTTAGAAAAAAATATTTACGTAAGATAAATATCTACATCTATGATGCCTTTATTACTATAATTAATTTAACATTATATATTTTAATTGCTTTCTTCTTTTTTTACTTAGTTAATGAAATAAATATTATTATTCAAAATGGTAATTTTATAGAAGAAGTAAACAAAGAAACGATTAATATCTTTAAATATGTTATTGTCATAGTTATTACTATCTTTGGGGTTTTAAATTCTTTTTCTGGAATAAGTATTATTCATAAAAAGAATAAATTTGTTTTAGAAGATGCCTTTAAAGAGTAAACCAACCTTTTAAAGTTGGTTTTTTAGTGTTTTAAAAATTATCATTTATGATATAATTATACTAGGTGTTTATAGAATGAATATATATGGAATTAAAAGAAGCGACTTAGAACAATATTTTATTGATATAAACGAAAAGAAGTTTAAAGCTTTACAAGTTTTTGAATGGCTTTATACTCATCATGTTGATTCGTTCTATAAAATGACCAATATCAAAAAAGAACTTCAAGAACGCTTAGATAAAGATTTCTCATTTGATATGATAAAAATAGTTAAAAAGCAAGAAGATAAACTAGTCAAAAAGTACTTATTTAAATTATTAGATGGCAACTTCGTTGAAGCTGTCTTAATGGAACATGACTATGGTTTATCAGTTTGTGTTAGTAGTGAAGTAGGTTGCAATATGGGTTGTGCTTTCTGTGAATCGGGAAGACTTAAAAAGGTTCGTAACTTAGGGGCCTACGAAATGGTTGAACAGATTTTACTTATTGAAAATGATATCAATAAGCGCATTTCTAGTATTGTCATTATGGGTATCGGTGAACCCCTAGATAATTATGATAACGTCTTAGATTTTATTAAAATCGTTAATGATGCTAAAGGTTTAGCTATTGGTGCTCGCCATATTACCTTATCAACATGTGGTATTATTCCTAAGATTAAAGAATTGCAAAACGAACCATTGCAAATCAATCTAGCTATTTCGCTTCATGCTCCTAATGATGAGCTAAGAAATAGATTAATGCCCATTAACAAATCGTATAAACTTCACGAATTAATAGATACTATAAATGAATATATTGCTAAAACTAATAGACGACCAACCATTGAATATGTTATGCTTGATAAAGTAAATGATCAAGAAAGTCATGCTTTAGAATTAGCTAACTTACTAAAAGGAATGAACGTCTATGTTAACTTAATTCCTTACAATGAAACTAATCATTTAGAATTCAAAAGAACAAGTAAAGAACAAATTATGAAATTTTATGATATATTAAAGAAAAAAGGAATAAATGTTACAATCAGAAAAGAATTTGGTAGCAAAATAGATGCTGCTTGTGGACAACTTAGAAGTAAAGAGGTGGAATAATGAAATCATTTTATTTAACAGATTCAGGAAAAGTAAGAAATCATAACGAAGACGCCGTAACCATCTTAAAAAATGCCAATAATGAATATTTATTAATTGTTGCTGATGGCATGGGAGGACATCGTGCTGGTGAAGTTGCTAGTTCAATGGTTCTTACTCATTTAGGCAAAAGCTTTTCCGCAGTTGATTCTTTAGGTGATAAACTTGAAGCTATTAACTGGATGAAAGATAATATTAGCCAAATAAATCAAGAAATCTTAGATCATACTAAAGATCATCCAGATAGTTTAGGAATGGGTACAACAACCGTTATGGCTTTACTTACTGATTCTTACCTAATCTTTGGTAATATTGGTGATTCATCAGGATTTGTTTTAAAAAATGGAAAACTAACTAAAGTAACTAAAGATCATACCTTAGTTAATCTTCTTGTTTCAGCTGGTGATTTAACTGAAGAAGAAGCTAAATACCATCCAAAAAGAAATGTTTTAATGCGTGCTTTAGGTAGTAGTGATAAAGCTGAATTAGATGTCTTTGATGTTGATACTAATGTTGATGGTATCCTACTATGTAGTGATGGTTTAACCTCAATGCTTACCAAAGAACAAATTGAAAAAGTTTTAGATGATGATGAATTAGAAATAGAAGAACAAGTAGTTAAATTAATTAGAAAAAGTAATGCTCGAGGGGGAACTGATAATATATCAGTAGCTTATTTAAATCTTGAAAGCGGTGATAAGAAATGATAATGAAAGGTCAAAAAATCAATGATCGCTATCAAATAATTAAGTCTATTGGTGAAGGTGGTATGGCCAATGTTTATTTGGCCTATGATACTATTTTAGATCGTGATGTTGCCGTAAAAGTTCTCCGTGGTGACTTATCAAACGATGAAAAGTTTGTTAGAAGATTTCAAAGAGAAGCCTTAAATGCTAGTAGTTTAAGTCATCCTAATATCGTTGAAGTATACGATGTTGGTGATGACAATGGACAATACTACATTGTAATGGAATATATTGAAGGTAAAAACCTTAAAGATTTAATTAAAAAACGTGGTAAATTAACTGTTACAGAAGTCGTTGATATTATGAGTCAAATTGCTGATGGTTTATCCGTTGCTCATGATTCATATATTATCCATCGTGATATTAAACCACAAAATATTATGATTTTAGAAAATGGTTTAGTTAAAATAACTGACTTTGGTATTGCCATGGCGATGAACGCCACTCAACTTACGCAAACTAATTCAGTAATGGGGTCAGTTCACTACTTACCACCAGAACAAGCTAGTGGTAAGGGTAGTACCTTAAAAAGTGATATCTATTCCATGGGTATTTTAATGTATGAACTATTAACTGGTACCTTACCATATCGTGGTGATAATGCCGTTGAAATAGCTTTAAAGCATTTAAAAGAACCACTTCCTAGTATTCGTGAAACTCTTCCTGACATTCCTCAAAGCGTTGAGAATATTATCTTGAAGAGTGCTGCAAAAAATCCTAAAAACCGTTATAATGATGCTAGAGAAATGTATGAAGATTTAACAACTTGCTTAGATGAATCAAGATTAAATGAACCTAAATATGAATATCAATATCCTGAATTAGATAGTGATAACAAGAAATTTACTAAACAAGTTGAACAAGCTATAACTGTTGAAGAAAGCGAAAACAAAGGAAAGAAAGAAGAAGTATCTGTGAAACAAGTAACTGATGAAGAAATAAAAAAAGAAAATAAACTACTTATTGTCTTAACTTCCATCTTTGTCTCATTAATCTTAATTGTAACCGTCGTTATGTTCTTTATTAAAGGTATGTTAAATCCTAAAGTCATTATTGTTCCTGATGTTGCAGGTAAAACTGTAAGTGAAGTAATAACTGAACTACAAGATGCTGGTTTTGAAGTATCAGATGAACAAGTTGAAATAAGTGATGATAGTATTGCTAAAGATTTAGTTGTTAAAACTAATCCTGCCTCAGGTTCTAAAAGAACCAAAGGAACAATTGTTACAATTTATGTTTCAACTGGTGACTCTAAACATGAAATCGAAGATTATACAGGTCAAAACTATCGTGAAGTAAAAGGTGAACTAGAAGCTTATGGTATCATGGTTTATATCGAGAAAAAACCAGTAGATGATCCAGAAAACTATGAAGAAGAAACTATTATTGGTCAAGATAAAGAACCAGGTTCTAAATTAGGTGCTAAAGATAGTATTACTTTACAAGTACCTGATATTGTAACTCAATATCCTGACTTTACTGATGGAACCTATACTATTGATGATGTTCAAAAATTCTGTGACAAATATGGTGTTACTTTAAAAATAGTTGAGGAAGAAGACTCAAGCTATGATGAAGGAACAATCATTAAACAAAGTAGATCAAAAGGCTACTCTGTATCATCAGGTACAACCCTAACTATTACAGTTGCTACTAAACCAACGGAAACAGAAACCGAATGTAATCCATTAGATGAATTCTGTGACATCGAAGAAACTGAATAGGGTAAAAGATGAATGGTCAAATAATTAAAATAATCAGTAATTTATATACAGTCAAAGCTGGTGATATGTTATACGGTTGCCGTGCTCGAGGTAAATTTCGTAATAATAAGATAACTCCTATGGTCGGTGATAACGTTATAATTGATCCTAATAACAACTTAATTACTGATGTTCTACCTCGTAAAAACGAACTAAAAAGACCAATTGTTGCTAACGTCGATATTGCTTTTATTGTCACTAGTACTAAAAAACCAGATTTAGATCTAAACTTATTAGATAAACTAATAAGTGTCATAACATATAACGATATTGAACCTGTTATTTGTTTTACTAAGTTAGATCTTTTAAACGAAATGGAACTAGAGAGAATTGAAAAATTACGTTTATATTATGAAATGATTGGTCTTAAAGTTGTTTATAATGATGATACTGTTAACATCAAAAAAATCATTAAAAACAAAATAATTGTTTTAGCTGGGCAAACTGGTGCTGGTAAAAGTAGTCTACTTAATCGTTTAGATGAAAACTTAAGTGTTAAAACCGATGAAATAAGTGAAGCTCTAGGTAGGGGCAAACACACCACTAGACATGTTGAACTATATAATGTCGCTGATGGTTATATTGTCGATACACCTGGTTTTTCAGCTATTGATTTAACCGATATGAGTAAAGAAGCTTTACGAGATAGTTTTATTGAATTTAGTAATTATGAATGTAAATTTAGAGACTGTATGCATCACAAAGAAATAGGATGCAAAGTCAAAGAAGCAATTGAAGAAAAAAAGATATTACAATCAAGATATGATAATTATCTATTGTTTTTGAAAGGGTTGGAGAAATGAAAGTAGCAGTATCATTTTTATCTCTTAAAGATGATTTAGAAACAACAATTAAAAAAATTGAAGAATCTAGTGCTGAATACATTCATGTTGATATGATGGATGGTATCTTTGTTCCTAATACAACATATACTGTATCTGATTTAAAGAAAATCTTTAAAGGCATCAACAAAAAACTAGACGTTCACCTAATGTGTTGTTCACCAAATAAATACGTTAAAGATTTTACAAAGTTACCAAACGTTGAATATCTAACCATTCATTATGAATCTCATCGTCGTCCAATCGATGTTATTAATATGATCAGACATACTCCAATGAAAGTTGGTATTGCTATTAATCCTGAAACTAAAGTAAGTCATATTGTCCCATTACTAAAATCTGTTGATCAAGTTTTAGTCATGAGTGTCAAACCAGGTAAGGGTGGTCAAGAATTTATGGAAGATATTCTATATAAAATCGAAACCCTTAAAGATATAAGAGAAGAAAATAATTATCATTACATTATCAGTGTTGATGGTGGTATCAACGATAAAACTGCTAAACTAGCTAAAGAAGCTGGTGCTGATATGGTTGTTAGTGGTTCATATGTTGTTAAAAATGACGACTATGAAAAACAAATAGCAAGTATTAGATAGACACAATAGTGTCTTTTTTCTTGACTATTAACAAGTTGACACCTAAATAGATAAAAGATATAATCTAGCTGAAAGAACCAGGTGTGTATTATGAAAAAAAAGAAATTTTTAGATATTATTAATTGTGAAGTAGTAACTGACTTATACGTCTTTATTATGTTATTATTTTTCCCTTTAGTAGTTGGCTTTAATGGCTATCGTGATATTGATAAAGTAAAAGCTTATTTCTTCTTTATTACAACTGGTATTTGGATAATATCGTTAATAATCTTCTTTATTCTCGAAAAAATAAAGAAAAAGAAATATTCTCTAAATCTAAACATTCCTTATTTTTTCGTCTTTGCTTTTTTACTTATTTCTTTCATCTCCGCCTTATGTTCTACCTATAAACCAGATACATTCCTTTTTATTGGTCGTTATGAAGGTTTTATAACCACCTTCCTATATGTTCTTATCTTCTTTGGTGTATCTATCTTTACTAAACCAAAAAGAATCTTTATGTGGGCCCTAGGTCTTGGTTTAGGCTTATGTTCTTTAGTTTCCTTTATTCAAATTCTTGATTTTAACGCTTTATGGTTATTCCCTGAAGATTTAAGTTTTTATACTTATAGTAAATCTTTCCTAGGAACTATTGGTAATATCGATTTCCTATCTGCTTATTTATGCTTATCTATTCCTATCTTATTTATTTACTCTTTAAAATCAGATAACAAAAATGATCGTTTATTAATTTTTCCTACTTTATTAGGTTTAGCTATCAGTTTAATCAGTAATGTAACTTCTGGTTTATTAGCTTTAATTGGTTGTATCGTTCTAACAATTCCTGTTTTAATTAAAGATAATAACAAAGCTAAAAAAGTCGGTATAGGTATCTTTGTATTAATAATTATTGCGGCTATAGGCATCTTTTTCTATAAAGGTAATAATGTAACTATTCATGAGATATCTGAAACTATGCATGGCCGTATGGATGATAACTTTGGTACAGGAAGAGGTTTAATCTGGAAACAAGGTATTGAATTATTTTTAGAACATCCTATTCTAGGTACTGGTCCAGGTACTTCTAGTAAAAGATTTTATATTCAATGGTATCGTGCTAATACTGGTATTATAACTTATGTAGATAATGCTCATAATGCTTATTTAGGTTATTTAATAAATATTGGTCTTTTCGGGGCTTTAAGTTATATTCTATTCTTAATAAGTAGTTTAATTACTTGGCTTAAAAAAAGAAATAATTACTATTATCTAGCTTTAGGTAGTGGTATCTTATGTTATATCATGCAAGATTTCTTTAATCTAAATACTTATTTCACCGCTCCATTACTCTTTATAATGCTTGGTTTACTAATTAGTAATAACAAAATAACTAAATCAAAAAGAAAGAAAGCTTAATTAAATAGAGGATTTATCCTCTTTTTTTATTGACAAGAATAGACCGGGAGGGGGGGGTAAAATTTCAGATATAGAAATTCAAGTTTTTTTAATCAGTTTAAATACTATAGTTTACAAAAATCATATAGTGAAGGGGAGATGGAAAAATGAATAAAAAAACTTATCTATATCAAAACCATAAAGTCTTGATAACTGCAATTTTCTTTTTCATCACATGCTTTATCATTCTTACAACAGCAACTAGGTCTAAAGCAGCAGGAAATGATCCTATCGAAATTCCTGGAGCAGAAAGCGTTAATCTACAACTTAAAGTAGAATCTCAAATACAAGATTCCAGTGATAAAACACCATTAGCAAATGTTGGCATTAAAATTGCTAAACAACCGTCAGGTTCAACAATACAAGAATATCTTTTGTTTAATGAAAGTGATGGAACCTATACTTTCTCTAATAAAATAACTGAGAAGGTAGCACTAGCTACGCAGATGAATACCAATGGCGAAGGCATTTTAAATATTAAAAATCTTCCAGCAGGCAATTATTTTTTATATGAATCTCAATTATCCGCAGAAAATGTTTCCTTTATTCAGCCTATATCTATAAATATTCAAAAAGAAAGTAATAGTATTAAAGTTACTATCAATGATAATGGTCAAAGTAATAATATTACAATCGGTAAAGGAACGGATCCAGTAACTATCAATATTATTCATATTCAATCGAAAGAGCCCATTAATCCCCAAATTGCAAACTGTATTAGTGAAGTTTCTTATGGTAATGTTACCACAATGGGAACCAACACTTCTTTAAAAATCAAAAAGGAATTTGCACCGGATACTTTAGATAATTGGGAAGTCAAATTAAAAGTTGGTGTCAATATCTTAGGAAATGATAAGGCCGGTAAACTAAAAGAAGACAAAAATGGCTTTGATACATATCAAGAAGTAACTTTATCTAAAAAAACCAAAGGTAATGTTATCGAGTTAAATGATTCAGATGGTTGGTCAGCATGTTATAATGGCAGTTATTACGACGATAACAAAATCTACGTTGAAATCATCGAAGAAGATGAAGAAAACTATGAGGTTGAATTCTCATCTAATGCCGAAGGCCTAACCCAAGAAGATAATAAGTATTCTGGTACAATAAATGATGCTTATGGTAAAGAAATTGTTATTACCATCAAAAATACTTCTAAAACAACTCCAACACCAGATCCTGATCCAAAACCACAACCAGATCCAGAGCCTGATCCAACTCCAGAAACTAAAACAGGTGATCTAACAGTTAGAAAGATTGTTGTTGGTGAAGATAAAGATTTAAATACAGAATTTACTTTTACTGTTACATTAGATGATCAAGAAATTAGTGGTCAATATGGCGATATGGAATTTAAAAATGGTCGTGCTGAATTTACTCTTAAAGATGGCGAAAGTAAGACAGCTAAAGGCTTACCAGAAAATACTAGTTATGAAGTAAGTGAAAAACCAGTTAAAGATTTTGAAATAGCTAAAGAAAATGCTAAAGGATCAATTAAAGCTGATGAAGAAACAATTGTTAAATTCACTAATTCTCGAAAGAAGTTATCACCAAAGACAACTGATAGTATTTTCTTAACTACTATAGTTGAAGTAATCGCCTTAATTGGTATGGCTATTGTTGGTCGAATAATCTATACTAAGCTTTATAATTAAAAAAAAGACAGTTACTTGACAAACTAAAGAGGAATTATCCTCTTTTTTATTGCCTAAAAATAGTAATTTGATATAATTAAAGTAGACAAAATATGTACTGTAAAGTATGTAAATGGAGGAAGATAAAATGAATAAAGAAACATATCTTTACAAAAACCGCAAAATAATAATCGTGGGTATTTTATTCTTCTTAATGTGTTTGGCTGTTTTAACAACTGTAATTAACTCAAAAGCTGATGATAATATTAAGGAATTTACCCTTGATAAAAACGCAAAAACTGTCGATATTGATATTCAAGTAAAACAAGTTGATATTGGTGTAAACAAAAATCTATCTAATGTTGGTTTAAAACTAGCTCTGGAAGATTCTTGTACAGGCGTTTGTTGGCAGAATAATGATTATCAATTTAAAGCTTATGCTATTTTAAGTAAAAAAGATTCTGGTTATGAAATCGATGAATATACTGATAAAGTCGGCGAAGCGACGCAATTAAAAACCGATAGTAATGGTAAGATTCAACTAGTAGATATTCCTAAAGGAGTATATTTAATCTATGAATCATTAATTGCGGAAAAGAATGCTGCTCTTTTAGGACCTATTGAAGTTGTTGTTGAAGAGTCTGAAGATGATGATGGTCTTAAAGTATCTGTTAATAGTAAAGGTAATAATATAAAAGTCGAAAAAGACGATTATAATAAAATAAATGTTACATTTGAACATAAAGTTACTAAAACCGAATATGATGTGGCATTCCCACGTTTAGGTTGTTTAGCAATGAGTGCAACCCCTGGTTATATTGTTGAAGGTGTCGAAAGTTCATTTGATGTTGAAAAATCTGTTTATCCACCAACTGTTAAAGAGTGGGAAGCTGAGTTAAAAGTTGGTGCTTATCTAGATGATACTGACGATACTTTAACAGCTAATTATTTTAATACTATTGAAGATTATTCTGAATATGAACATGATGAAACTTATACTGACTTCTTAAAAGAAAAGCATTCTGACTCATATCAACAATATTATTCTAAATATGAAGAATATCTAAAAGAAAACTATGAAGATGCCTATGAATCTTATATGGCTGAAAAAGAAGAAGATTTTGAAAGCCTTGATGATGAAGATTACAATTCATTAGATGATTACTGCAAAGATAATTGTTATTCATTAGAAGAGTATAGTGTTGACTTCCAAGAAGCTGATTCCTTCAAAACCTATTTAAAAGAAAATTATGCTGATCAGTTAGCTTTCTATGACTACTATATAGACTACTTAGAAGAAAAATATGGTACAGAATATGACAACTATGTTACTGATCATTATGAAATAATAAAATTTTATCAAAGAACTAATTCTAGTTATACGACTAAAAAATGGTCAGTTTGTGTTGAACCAGAAGTAGCTAAAAAATCTAGTGGCAAAATGTATGTTGATATTGTTGAAGATACTGATAAATATGTTGCTTCTTATTCATCAAATTTAGCTGGTTTAACTCAAGATGGTAATAGATATTATGGAACTGTTAATAATATTACTGGTCATGAGCTTGAAGTAAATGTTGTTAACTGGGATAAAAACTATGGCGACTTACAAATAACAAAACGTTTATTTGAAGATGCTGGTACAGAAAAATTTGATAAAGAATTTAGCTTTAAAATAGTTTTAACTGCTCCAAAGGGTAAAGAAATACCAAATGAATATTTATATACGGTAAATGGTAATACTGCTTATCAAAAATTAACTTTTACTACGGAAAAAGATAATACTAAAACAGCTACTATTAAAATTAAAGCCGGTTCTACAATAAGATTAATTGGTTTATTAACAGGTACAACATATAAAGTAATAGAAGTAGATAGTCAAGGATATAAAGTAAATGCTAAAAATACCGAAGGTATCATTGAAGGTGCTAAAATAACTGATGCTTATTTTACTAATACAAAGATAAATACTGGTCTTCTAGTTGTAACTAAAAAAGTTATTGGTACTGCTGAAGATAAAGAAAAAGAATTTACCTTTACTGTTACATTAAGTGATAAAGAAATTAATGGCGTTTATGGTGAAATGAACTTTAAAGACGGTGTTGCAACCTTCACTTTAAAAGATGGTGAAACTAAGACTGCTATTAATATTCCAGAAGGTACAACATATGAAGTAAAAGAAAAAAATACAAAAGGTTATGTTGCTTCATATGAAGGTAATAATAAAGCTATCCAAGATGGCCTTGAAAATAGAGTCGTAGTTACTAATTCTAAAACAGTTAAACTACCTAATACTGCTGATAAAATATTAGTTGTATTCCTAGTATTAATAATATCTTTAGGTGTCTTAGTTTACTTCAAGGTTAATAAAAAATACATGGTATAAAAAAGGAAATAAATTTTCCTTTTTTTTATGTATAGTTACGTTTTTCTAAAAATATATTAACTTTATGTATGATATAATTTTAATGAGGGATAATTAATGAAAGTAACAGAAATATTAAACAAAATAGAAGAAAATGGTTTTGAAGCCTATATCGTTGGTGGTTATGTAAGAGATCACTTACTAGGTATTGAAACTAATGATATTGATATTTGTACTAATGCTCGTGTTAAAGAACTAATTGATATCTTTAGTGATTATAATATTACTTCTAACGAATATGGTTCAGTTAAAATATCTAGTAATGATTTACGAATCGATATTACTACATATCGTCGTGATCTAAAATATAATGGTAATCGTCGTAAAGTTGAAATTGAATATGTTGATAACTTAATGGATGATATCGAAAGAAGAGACTTTACGATGAATGCTATCTGTATGAATAAAGATGGTAGTATTATCGATGTTTATGATGGTAAAAAAGATATTGAAAATAAAATAATAAGATGTGTTGGTAATATCACTGATCGTCTTAATGAAGACCCTTTAAGAATGTTAAGAGCAGTTCGATTTGCTACGGTCCTAGAATTTAGAATCGAAGAAAATCTATATAAAGAACTAAAAAGAAATCGTCACTTAATAAATGAATTATCAAGAGAAAGAATTAAAGAGGAACTAAATAAAATTCTTGTTAATAAAAATGCTAAAGTTGGTCTGAAACTTTTAAAAGATTTAGGTTTTCTTCCATATATTGGCATTGATTATAAAGAAAATATTATCTATATAAGTGATATATGTGGTATGTATAGTCAATTAGAAATAAAAGAAGAACTACCATTTTCTAAAGAAGAAAAAGAAAATATAAAAAATATCAAAAATATTGTTAATTATGGTATTATAGATGAAAACGTATTATTTAATTATGGCTTATATCTAGCAATGGTTGCAGGTGATATTCTAGGTATCGATAAAGAATATATAGCTGATTTAAATAAACATTTAATAATTACTAGTATTAAAGATATAAATATTACTAGTGCTGAAATATGTAAAGTTTTAAATACTAAACCTGGTCGTATAATAGGGGAAGTATATGATGAATTAAAAGATGTAATCTTAAAAGGTGAATTAGAAAATAATAATAACTTAATAAAAGATTATATCTCACTTAATCGAAAGAAGTGGTTAAATGAAGGAGCAGTTATATAAGATTTTAACTTCTAAAAAATTAGTTATTAATGATTACTTAATTAAAGTCGCTTTAGATAATAAACTAAGTTTAAATGAATTCTTAGTCTTAGCTTATTTTGATAATAGCTTTAATAAAGTATTTGAAATAGAACTAGTAAGTAGTTCTTTAGGTATCGATACTAATGAGGCGATGGAAGCTTTTAACTCTCTAATGGTTAAAGGTTTAGTATCATTAGAAAGTGTTAAAGATATAGAAAGTCGTTATAACGAAGTCGTATCTTTAAAAGGTATCTATGAAAATATTATTAATAATACAATGGATGATGTTAAAAAAGAAACTGAAACTGATATCTTTAGAAGCTTTGAAAGTGAATTAGGCAGAACTATGTCACCAATGGAATTAGAAATAATTAATGGTTGGTTAGATATTGGTATTAGCGAAGAAATCATTTTAGGGGCCCTTAGAGAAGCGATTTATAATGGTGTGAGTAATTTTAGGTATATTGATAAAATAATTGATGCTTGGTCTAAAAAAGGCTTTAAAACGATGGATGATGTTAATAACTATTTAAAAAATAGAAAAGATAGTAAAAATAAAAACAAAGAGATAAGTAAAAAAGAACAAGAAATATTAGATTATGATTGGTTAGATAGTGAATGATAATAGAAGATTTTAATAAAAAACTAGATAATATGTTTCCAGATGCTCGTTGTGAACTAAATTATAATAAAGATTATGAATTACTTATCGCTACTGTCTTATCTGCTCAATGTACAGATAAACGAGTTAATGAAGTAACTAAAGTCCTATTTAATAAATATGATCTAAATACTTTAGCTACTGCTAATAAAATAGATATTGAAAATATTATAAGAAGTTGTGGTTCCTATACTAAAAAATCTTCTTATATTATCGAAATAGCTCAAAGTTTAATTAAAAACTATCATGGTGTAGTTCCTAACAATCGTGAATATTTAGAAAGTTTACCAGGAGTTGGTCGTAAAACAACCAACGTTGTCTTATCTAACTTATATGATGTCCCAGCTATAGCTGTTGATACTCATGTTGAAAGAGTAAGTAAAAGATTAAAACTAGCTAAACCAAATGATGACGTTTTAAAAGTTGAAAAAAAGCTAATGAAAATAATTCCTCAAGAACTATGGAGTAAATCTCATCATCAATTAGTTTTATTTGGTCGCTATATTTGTAAAGCTCGTCATCCTGAATGTCAAAACTGTTCATTTATTAACGATTGTACATCAAAAGATAAAACTAGAATCTAGCAATAGATTCTTTTATTTTGTCTTAAAAACTTAATGTGCAATATTACTATCAGTAGTTACTGTTAGTGCAGCTAGTATTTGTGAAATTCCAGCTGATGGTAAAAACTGGACAAAATCTGGTGAATGTGAAGCAACAGTTAATGGTGTTGGATTTGACAATATATCTAATGCATGGGTTGTTGCAGCTAGAGATGGTGGAACATTTACAGCATATAAAGATTTTGGTAGACAATCAAGTAATGCCATTGCTAAGTCATTAGTAGTTGATCTTAATGGACACAAATTGACTTTTGGTGCTGCTGGTCAATATGCAGCAGACAATGGTGTAACATTAACTGTAAAAAATGGTGAAGTTGTTCTTGATGATCCTACTGTAACTGCATTTGTTGTAAGAACTGGAGGAAGTTTGAACTTAACAAGCCTAAAAATTACAGGTGCTGCATATGACTGGTCATTAGTATCAAATAGCGGAACTTTAAATATCGCAAGTGATGTTAATGTAGATTTACCAAAAGCTAATGTTGTTTATACTTCTAAAGCAAATGCTAAAGCAACAATCAATGGTACATATACAGTAAATACTATTGTTGCTGTTGACAGTAGTACTTCAGCAGCAGACAGAAGAAATCCTGCATCTACTGTTTCAGTAAAAGGTGACTATACTACTAAAGCTCAAGCTTTAACACTTACAAATGGTGTAATTGTTACAGTCGATGGAGCTAATATTGAGAGTGATGTTGCAGTTGCAAGAGTCACTGAAGCTGAGTTAGTTGTAAACGATGGTGAACTAGTAGCAAAAGGTAATAACGCTATAATTGTTGAAGGTACAACAGATGCAACTAAATTAACTATTAACGGCGGTACAGTTATTTCTGACAATGCAAATACTTACGCATTACTACTTAGAAATACTAAAGGTGTTTACAAAGTAACAGCTGGTACTTTCGAAAGTGGAAAAACTGTTAAAGCAGCAATTGGTTTAGAAGGTGCATTCACTGAAACTAAAGATGGTGAAACACATGTTGTTCCAGCATTAAAAGGTATCTTAACTGGTGGTAAATATTTAACTAACATTATTGCTAAAGTATTAAATGCTGATCAAGGTACTGTAGTTGTTTCAGACGAATTAGTAGCTGAAGGTTATACAGTAAAAGAAGAAGGTAACTACAAAGTAGTAGTTTCAACAAAAGCAGAAAATGATAAGAAACCAGCTGCTAAACCAGAAGAACAAGCTCCAAACACATATGATGCAGGTCTTGTATATATGGGATTAGCATTAAGTGCAATCGGTGCAAGTGTTGTTTCTGTTAGAAAATTAAGAAATAACTAATAATAGTATAAATAATTAATCCTTGACAAATATGGCTCGGGGGGGGGTAGTATATTTACCAATTCATGAGGAAAACGTCACAAAATAGGAAAGGAAGAGAAAAAATGAAAAAAATTAAATTATTTGTATTCACAATTTGTGCAATACTTATATCAGTAATTGGTGTTAATGCTCAAGAAGTTAGTAATGACACCGATTTACAATCTTGCTTAAGAAGTAGTGATAGTGTTTGTACTTTAAGTGGCAATATTACCTCTAGCAGTAATTTCATTTCAGTTAGTTCCAATATTGCTAAAACAATTGATTTTGCAAATCATAATATTACATTTAGCAATAGTACTTTTGGTTTACTTGTTTATACAAATGTAACTTTAAAAAATGGAACTTTAGAATCATCAACTGGAGCAACAGACACTGCTCCATTAACAATAGCAAATGGTAGTACTGTTAATTTAGAGTCTATGAATGTTCATGGTTCTAATGGTTATGCAATTAATTTATTTAATGCAGGTAATAACACAGTAAATGTTGATAAAAATACAGTTGTTACGAGCGATGGTAATAATGCAGCAATTTATGCAATGGGAAATGGCAATACTAATACTATAAATGTATATGGTCAAGTTAAAAATAACTGTACTTCTACTGAAAAAGAATTTGCCGCAATTAACTCGTCATGGCAATCTACTGGTATTGTAAATATTAATATTTATGACGGTGCCATAGTAGATGGAAAAAATGGCCCTGGTATATTACAAATGTCTAATGGCACTATTACTATAGAAAGTGGTTCAATTACTGGGAAAACTGGTATTGTAATGACTAAAGGTAATTTAGTAGTTAATGGTGGTAATATTACTGGTACTGGTGAAGATCAAATATTTACTGCATCATCTGAAGGACATGTTTATGACAATGGTGCTGCTGTATATGTTGAACCTACTGCTGCAATGGATGTTAATATTACTGGAGGTGATTTGGTTAGTGAAAACTCTTATGCATTTAGTGCTCCTGCAACAAATGCTGCTAACGATAATCTAACTATATCTATTTCAGATGGTAAATTTACAGGTAATAAAGGTGCTTTAGAAATTAAAGAAGAAAAAACTAGAGATCCTTTTATAACTGGTGGTCAATTTTCAGGTATGAATTCTACCCATAAAGACTATTTAGTTCCTGGTTATGAATACTTAGATAATGGTTTAGTTGTTACAGAAGCTGATTATAGTGGTTTAGATAAATCATTATCCGAAGCTAAAGGAATAGATAAATCTAAATATACAGAAGAATCAGTAAAAAAATTAGAAGAAGCTATTAAAGCTGCTGAAGCAGTAGATAGAGATTTAAAATCTGATAAACAATCAACTATTGATGCATTAAAACAAGCATTAATAAATGCTATGGCACTTCTAGTAGAAAAAAGTTCAGGAAGCAATAAACCAAGTACAATCCCAGAACAAAATATTACAACTCCAGATCAAAATATTGAAGAACCAACTCCTAATACTTATGATGCCGGATCAACATATGTAGGGTTAGCTACAATTGCTTTAGGAACAGCATTAATCTCTATAAGAAAACTAAGAAATAATTAAGAAAGACGAAGTAAATACTTCGTTTTTTTGTGTTTTAATTTGCACTATGTGCAATATTACTATCAGTAGTTACTGTTAGTGCAGCTAGCACAGCAACATGTAACTTACCTGGTCAAAACCTACCTGGTGTTAATAAAGCTTGTGAAGCATCATTAAATGGTGAAGGTTATGATAAGTTTAATGATGCATGGTTACAATTTGTAACAAAAGGTGGCGATTTAGTAGCATATACTAATGTTACATTTACTAGTACAAACATTACTAAAACAGGTTCAATTGAATTTGCTGATAACCATGTAATGGATTCAAATCATGTAGCATTAACTATTAAAAATGGCGCAAACTTAACTGTTAAAAATACAACTGGCACTGCTCTTGCTTTTACAGTTGAAAAAGGTGGTAATTTAACACTAACAAATGTTGAAGCTACTAATATTGGAACATTAGTTACTAATAATGGTACAACTACAATTACAGGTGGAAAATACACTTCAATTGGTGCTGCTTCAGATTTTATAGTTAATAATGCTGATGGTACTTTAAATTTAGATGGTACAACAATCGTTGCAAAATCTCTTACTACAGGTGTAGTAGTTAAAAACTCAGGTGTAGCAGCATTAACTAACTTAGATGTTGATACAACTGGCGCAGTTCTTACAGTTGCTGCTCATGGTTCTAAAGCTACATTAGCTGGAGGATTATATGATGCAAAAGCTGTAGTTGAAAGTGGTTTAACTGGTGCTCCTGCATCTCATGGAGGAGTAGCTGCTAATGTTACAGTAAATGGTGGTACTTATAATACTACAGATGTAGCATTTACAGTTAATAATGGTATGAAATTAACATTTGCTAATGGTACAGTAACATCTGCACAAAGAGGTATTAGTATGGCTGATGCTGATGTTGTAGTTTCAGGTGGAAAAATTAAATCAAATACAGCATCAGTAATTACTACTGGTTCTGCTAAAGCTACTTTAACAGTAACTGGTGGTACTCTTGTATCAGAAACTACTTATCCATTATATTTCCAAAATAATAACGCTACATATGCAATAAGTGGTGGAACATTCGAAGCCGAAGTTGAAGATCGTCCAGCTATTATGATTACTAACTTAGGTGCAACTACTAAAGATGGTGTAACTACTATAGCTAAAGCATACCAAGGCATTCTTACTGGTGGAAAATATTTAAACGAAATTATTGCTGGTGTTGTTGCTGATGGTAGAGGTGCTACTATTAATGTAACTAATCAATTAGTCGCAAAAGATTATACAGTAAAAGAAGAAGGTAACTACAAAGTAGTAGTTTCAACAAAAGCAGAAAATGATAAGAAACCAGCTGCTAAACC
>CANQQV010000001.1 GCA_947626095.1 uncultured Bacilli bacterium | reverse complement strand
AGCAACCTTACAAATAAATTATATAATATATTTTTTAAAAAGAAAAGAGCTATTGACTTTGTCAACGCTCTGAAAATTAACTACTAAAAAGTAGTTAATTTTATATTTAAAGCTCAAACTTATAAAAGAGTTGAGCAATTTATATCATTGGCAGGGGTAGCAGGAGTTGAACCCACATCAGCGGTTTTGGAGCGAAGAAGTCAGTTTTTTTGAAATGCTTTGAAAAGCCCATAAATAAAGGGAAAGCAAGGCATTTCACAATTTTTCAAAAAGTCCAAAAAAGGGCTTTTTTTTGATATTTTTTGATATTTTTGGCACACGAGTGGCACAAAAATTTTTTACCCCAAAAATCCGTGTGCCAATTGGGTTGTAGACCGACTGACTGCTATCTTGCAAAGTCAGTATTTATAAAGGTTTGTGAAGATTGACTTTTGAAATTGTGCCACTAATTTTTTAGTTAAAATGGATCAATTTAGAACCTCCAAAATCGCTCTAAATCAATTCATTTTTTAGGCAATTGGCACAAAAAATTATAGCGTCGGTTCTGCAAACCAAATATGTTAATATCAAGAAAACCTAGATTTTATAATAGTTTATTTCAACTCACTTTTTAGAATTGTGCCACAATTTGTGTCAATAACTAAAAAAAGAGAGAGAATCTACCCATTTGTAGATCCTCTCAAATATCTATTCTTTCAATTTTTTTAATATCATCAGGTGGATTGATTTCAGTTTTATCACCCATAAAGTTTTTAAAGTCATTTACTTTTTCATTAAACTTTTTGGAATCATTAGTTACATCATTATAAGTAAATATCTCTAATACAGGAAATTGTGAAAGCAAATATTTTTTACAAGGTTCTAAATACGAATCAACATCTTCCTTCATTACTCGTTCCCTTGTTAAATAATCTAGAAGTTTATAGTTTTCGGTTTCATATTCATTATTAACATTACCTGCAATTATAGAACAAATAGACTCTAACTTAAATTTATTCTTATCACCATAAAACTTTTCTTCTAAAACATTCAATAACTTTTTATCATCTTCCATATTACTATGAGTATAAATCCTACCTAAAACTTCAGGTGTATGACCTAATCTTTTAGCAACATCTTTATCAGGCATCCCAGTTGATAGAAGAAAAGTAGCATTGGAATGCCTCAATCCATGAATTGGTACTTTCTTTGTTATACCATGATCTCGCCTAAAATTTGCCCACTCGGAAGTTAATCTATTAGGATCTAAAACTTTATTACTATCCCAATTTGTAAAAACATAATCCTGTTCTTTTACTCGAATACCCATATCTGATTTAAAAGTTTTATATTGTTTTAGTATATCCATAGTTACTTTTGGAACACCAATTTTTCTTTTACTATTTTTTGTTTTAACATCTTTTTCACGAACTCTAGGAATATCTAAATTAGTTTTCACATAATTAGAAACTACTGCTTTATTGATATCAATTGTATTATTTTCAAAGTCAAGATCTTCCCATTTAAGACCACATATTTCCTCTCTACGACAACCTGTATCCATAGTTAAATATATAGCAGATTTTAATCTTATATTTGCAGTTGTAAGTAATTCCTTAATATAGTCCATTTCTTCGAGAGTAAAATATTCTTTTTCATCAGGAGCTTCAGTTGGTTTTTTATGAACGAACTCGCAAGGGTTTTCTCTTAAAATTCTTTCAAGTTTAGCAAAGTTAAACATATTATATAAAACTTTATATGCATGAGCAATTGTGGTAGGATGCAAGAATTCACGATCAGAAGTATTAGTTTTAGTTTTTCCTAAAACTGCAATCCAATGTTCAATATCTCTTTCATTAATATCTAGTACCACCATATTTTTAAAATAAGGTAGTATCCTTTTTTCTAATATTGAATAATAGTTTTGATAAGTGGTAGCAGATAACTGATTATTTTTTACTTTTTCTTCCAAGTAGGAAATGTATAATTTAGAAAAATCTTCAAATTTAGAACGAGCATCAGCTGTAATAACATTTTGATCCAAATCCTTTTTTATTTGTTTTTTTCTTTCCACTGCATCCAAAAGAGATCCTTCGATTGTTTCACTTATACGATCACGACTTCCATCTCGTTTCATACCATTGCTAACAACAATTCTATATTTTTTATTTGGTATTATTTCAGTTATTCCTTTTAAATCATCTTTTGAAATATTTAGTTTATTTACTTCTTCAAAAGAAATAGAAAAACGAGAAATATCATTTTTACTTAATCTAGCCATAACTAATCATCACCATTTCGCTTATTGGATGTTATATATTCTTCTATATCTACAACATCAAAGTAATTAGTATTACCAACTCGAGTATAAGGAATCTTATTTTCTTTGACTGCTTTTTCAAGAGCATACAAAGTTAAGATTGGGTATTCCTTAACTACATCTTTGGTTTTAACTAACCTGTGTTGTTTATTACCATTTATTTGATGATTATTCAAGTCATTTTCATAATCTTTTACTAGACTTCCAATACAAGTTATTAAATCACCAAGAGTATATTTCTTATCCTCTATATCTAATCCTCCTTATATATTTAGATGAACATCCATTTTTTCATCTTTATCATACTTTTCTTTTAAGTAATCAAATAATTCATCAGTCACAAGAGTCACAGTTGCAAGAATACCTCCATGCTCTGATAAGACATATTCTTTTCTACTTTCAAACATTTCCTTATTCCAAGAATTATCACTATTACAATCTAATCTATTACCAAAGATTACAACTAATTTTTCATCATAAGGAACATCATAAACCCAAATACAAGTATCATATTGTGGATCATAAGAATCATATATTTTTAAAATATAACCTTGATCTCTTGTATTATTAAAAACCTCAATAATTCCATCTAATCCTTTGAAACTTTTATTTGCTTTATCATATATTCCATTAACAACTCGACTAGATAGATCTATGCTTTTATGTTTCATTATCATAAGAACACCTCACTATATAGCAATATTTTGTTCTAAATCTTTAGAAACAATTTTTTCATAATTATCTATAATCATTTTTGAATAGTTAACGATAGAACTTAATGAATCATCAATTTCTTTAAAGTCTTTATCCTTACTCCAAGAATATAAATACATTTGTGAATATGAACTTGTATCTAAACCTAAATATTTTGATACAACATAAGCAATAGACTCTGCCTCCGTTTCATATTTATTTCTATTTGTTTGATAATCCATATTATTATTAAGTAAATGCTTATGAGCAAGGGAGTGGGCATATTCATGAATAACTACTTTTAACCTCATAAGATTACTTAAACCTTTTAATACAACTATCTCATTTTTTTCAAAGTCACAATAACCTTTAGCACCTGACTCTATCTTTTCTTCATAACGAACTTTGAACCCATTACGATAAATAGCTTTAATAAAGTTATCTTCCATACCACTAGCACGATCATCCTCTAATACAGGATTTAATTTTTCTTCTATCGCATCTAATGGCATAGTAGTTTGACTAGCATCAAAGACAGTCCCAATTTTAAAGTTACTTAACTTTTGACTATGATAAGTAATAGAATCGTCATCTTTGTTTTCATATTTTTTTCTTTCTTCATCCGTCAAACTAAATAAAGGTTTTACTATATATTTGCCTTCTTCATCAGTTTTAATTTTTACAATAGTATAAAAAGTAGGAACTAATATTTTAATACCTTTTTCATTAGAGTTAATACGATATCCCATTTTATTAAAAGTACGAAGTGGTGCTACATAACTCGCATCAGGTTTTTGCATCCAAATTAAACATTGATTATTATAAGAATAATTATTAAATTTAACGATATTATCCAAAAACTTTTTAACATCACTTTCAGATTTAAAACTTTCAATTGCTTGTTTTTTTAGATCGTTAATTATAGACTTAATATCATCTTCTAATTTTTCTTTTTCTTGAACATCTTTTGTTTTATTTGTTTGAAAACTTAATTCATTTATTTTCTTTAATTGTTCTTCTAACAACCTCAATCCTCCTTATATATCTATATCGATATCATCATCGCTAAAAACATCAATGGTATTATAGTTTTGATCGACTGGTTCTATATATTCACACATTATAGAAAGAGCATCATCATAACTTTTTGAATTTGTAATTCTATCAGTCATTTCTTTTGCCTGATCTGAGTATCCTGCTTTTCTTAATACACGACTACATATCCCAATTAAATTAAAGACATTACCATCAGCTCCAATAATAGGGGCTTTAGGTTTTTCTATGTCTTTTATATAACCATTATCAATATAATCAGATAGCCACATAGCTCCAAAGTTATCCCTAATTTTTAGTCTAAACATTGCTAATTTTGTCATTATAATATCCTTATCAAAGAGTGGAAAAAGTAAATTAGTTAACTCATTATTTTTAAACGAATAAACTCTACTAAAAGAAAAGGAATCACTTACGATCCCTTCATCTTTTAACATTTTAGTAAAGCTGTTAACCCATTCATTAAGGTCACCACCACAACCTTGTAATACTAAATATTCGTATTCATCTTTTCGTAATTCTTTTACTTCCTTACAAGAAATATTTTTAACTTCTATATATATCCCTCCTAAATACCTATATCCTTAAAAGGATTATCAAATTCATTAGCAACCTCATATTTGTAATTATTTACAAATTCATCATAGTCCATAATGATATCATCAGATCCGTCAGGGTTTCCTTCAAAAACTTTAACTTTATTTTCATTTTGTATGAAAGATGCAACACCTGTACTTCCTGTTTCTTTGTTATAAGTAAATAAAGATAAAGTATCATTATCTTTAAGTTGTTTCTTTGCTTTTTCTAATTCTTCACGAGCAAGATTTGGTCTTTTAACAACTCTAAATTGATCCTCGCCAACAACCAAACCAAGAGATGAACCATTATCCCATTTCATAAAAATAGTACCAATATCATCTACAAAATCTACAACCCCATGTGTCCCTGATGGTACAGCTTGAGAATCTTCCATACTAATAAGTTCTATTTCAGTACCTTTAGGGTATTGTTCTTTAATTCTTTTTATTTTGTTTTCATCAAACATATTTTACCTCCTATATTTAAATGCCAATATTAACTTCGTAATCTATTTCTTTATCTACAAAATCTTTTAATTTATTTTGCATCCCTAACATTAAAGTAGTGCTACTTGTTAAATCGGGATGCCATTCTTCAAAGATAAGATTATCGAATTCATCATGGCATTCATCACAATATTTTGAATATCTTAAACCTAACTTACCATCCATAATTATTAGATCACAAAAATATCCTTCATTTACATCTTCAAAATTAGCAAGATCTTTATAATCTTCATAATCTAATTGTTTTGCATCTGCCTCTATTCTTTGAATATCCGAAAGAGATTTATACATTTCAAACTTTGTATTAGAGATTTCAGGAAAATCATTTTTGAATTGTTTTTTTATAACATTAAAAGCATAATTAACTGCTGAATCATAATCACCACATTTGAAATATTTAGCAGATTGCCATGCAACATCATTAAACATATCGTTTATATCAGAACAATTACGATCAGCTGTAATAACCATAATATTATCGCTATTACGACTTTCACAAGCCCATACCAATATTTCATTATCGTTATCATTATAAATCGTTAACATTAATCCTTGTTCTCGGCAATTATTAAAAGTTTTATAATATCCATTCAAAGAATCTGGTGCATTTTTTAATTTCTTTTCTAATTCATTAAAAAAAGTTTGGCTTACTTCCAAACTACTATTTTTTTCAAATACTATTTTTATTCCTCCTCCTATAAAAAAAGAGTAGATGGTTTTCTACTCGAATAAATTATAATTTAATTAACAAATATTTTTTTAAATGTATCTTCCACAAAATTATTATCATTAATTTTGCTTTCTAAATACTTATTGAAATTATTTTGATTAATTCCATTATTTACTATATCTTTAAAATTAGGATACAATTCATTTATTTGTTTTCTACTTACTATATATGTATTCCCACTAAAATTAAAAGTAATTTGTTCTACATTATCTATTAAAGCAAATATTGATACTGAATTATATAATAATGATTTTTCCAAATAATGTCCCTCATTAACATACCAGTCTGTAATGTGGTAATCAATAATAAGTCCTAGATTTTTAGAATCTATTTCAAATACATATCCATATTCAGCGAGTGGTAAGTTATCTATTAAATGACTATCATTACTATTATTACCAACATATTTATTTTTATATTGTATTATGTTGTCAATTCCTGATTTGTCTCTATTAAATGGAGTTATCGGTATATTACTTTCTGTGTATTCTTTTTTTGTATCGATTATATAATACTCATTTTTAGTATCTCTATTTATTCTATATACATTATAAAAAGGTGCTTTATAAATAATCATAGTATCCCCAGTTTCTTTTAAATAAGAAAATCTAGGGGCAACTTTATTTAATACTACATTAGAATAATCAAGTAAAAGTAATAATATAAAACCTATCATAAAATAAACTATACCCAAAGATATCTTTTTTAAAATAGTTTTACCACTTTTTATATTAACAATCCCAAAAGTAGAAATAAGTAATCCTATCATAGAATGAATAGAACCCCAACTACTATCATTTGGAAAATTAGTAAAGGCAATAAAGATTAAAACTAAACCAAAGAATATAAGCATTTGATAAATCAGTTTATTTTTTTCAAATAATTTTTTGGTAGAATAATCTATTGTATCAATAATGTTTTTTTCTAGTTTTTCTTGATATTCTTTTTCTTTAACTTTTTCGCCACTTAATAAATCATTAACTGTTATTTTTAAAATTTTGCATAACTCCATCATAATAGATGCATCAGGTAATCCCTTACCACATTCCCATTTAGATACTGCTTTATAAGTTATTCCTAATTTTTCAGCAAGTTGCTCTTGTGTTAATTTTTGTTCTTTTCTACAAGTTGCAATGAATTTTCCTATTTTTTCTTGATCCATACTTCTTGCTCCTTTCAAAAACAACTATATAATATTAACACAATTTTTAACACCTACAATTAGTAGAGTTAGATTTTTTTGATTATATAAATTGTAATTTAATGCTACTTTTTTAGTATATCAATAATTTTACAAATATCGTTAATCACTTCATTTTTGTTATTTTTTTGCCATTTAAAATAACCATCAAGACCATTGTGAATAATAGCATAATGGGTGTTGCTTGGATTTTTACTTTGAAGATTATCTATCATTTCATCAAAGAATTGTTCTGCTTGTTCTTTTGAATACTTAAAATCTTTAATCATAATATTTATAATTATATTGGCTATTTCATTTACATTTGAATTAGTCGCTAAATCTTGTCTTAATCCATCACTCATACCAAAAAAATATACTGCTAAAATTTGTCTTTCTAATTCAGAAATATTTTCAAAAGATATACCTTTATTTTTATTATATAAACTAATTAACTCATTTGCCATTTTTTCACATATTAACTCAAAATTATTATTTTTTGATTTTTTAAATAATTTCATAATTTTCCTCCTACAAATTACTATTTGTTTCACTAAATATTATAACATAATTATACTAAATCTACCTTGCCATCATCGTCTTGTTGTATTTTTTTCTTTCTAAACTCATCAAGATTAAAGCAATCAATAGTAAAGTCTTTTGCTTTTTTAGGAACGGATGACATTTTTATTTTTATTCCATACTGACTAATAGGAAGTAATTTAGATCTAATTGGGTATTGTCTAGCCGATATGAATAAGCCATCGCCTAATTTAAATCGCATAAGTTCATCAGGCATCAATAACTCACGACCAATTAAAGATTTATCATTCGAAATATTATAATCCAATTGTTCCAAACGAGTAGAAGTAGAAACCCTGTTACTTGAAATAGTATATTTTCCTAACCTTGAACTTATTTCTTTTGCTGTTTCATTATCTGCAGTCAGAAGATAAATCCAGTTAGTACAATTTGATTTAATAGTACCTGCAGAATCTTTATAGGTTTCTTTCAACTGATCAAAATCTTGTAAAACTAAATAGAATCTAATATTACGAGATCGACTGACAGTAATCTTATTTGATATAGAACTTATAGGTGGCATATTAGCAAATTCATCAAGTATAAAATTAACTCTAATAGGCATACGACCATCTTTCATATTTTGAGCTGTATTAACTAATGCTTGATAGCATTGATCGATAAACAATGATGCTAATTCATGTCTAGACTCTTTTTCATCAGGAATAATTAAAAATACAGCAGTTTTCTTTTTCCCAATATCATCTAATTCAAAATCAGTACGACTAGTTAAGTTAGCAATTCCTGTATCACTAAACATTTTGATGACAGTTGCTAGGACAGAGAAAAGAGTAGCTCTAGTCTCGCCCTTTGCAAAAGAACCAGTAGCATAACTCATCTTACTTAAACTACCGAAAGGTTTTTGTTGAAAATATAAATCTAACGAGTTGAATCTATCAATAGTTTTACTTCCATGTTCAACCAATAAATTATATATAGAATATAAATTTACTTGTGACTCACTAGGAGCATCTTCAATAAGAGCATAACATAAAGCAGACAAAACAGCAGTTGCTGACTTTTCCCAATACATATCTTTAGATGATAAGTTTTTACATAAAGATTTAGAAAAGTTTTCAATTAGATCTCCTGCCTCATCTTTATTATTACTTTGATAATATTTATAAGGTAAATGAAGTGGGTTCCAACCATCACTTGCAAGAGCATCTCTTAAATTGATTATTCGAATCTTATAACCTTTTTTCTTTAAAAAGTCAGCAGTATAAGAATAAAGTTCGCCTTTAGTATCATTTATAACCATTGACTCACCAGCACATCCTAAATTGAATATAAGTGGCAATATACAACTGATAGTTTTACCTGAACCAGTAGAACCAATAATCAAAGTATGATCAAATTTATCCGAATAGTAATATTTACCATCCATATAAGTTACAGGAATACCACCTGACTTTAATTTTGAATTGATATTCCATGTCTTATAATTTTTTCTAATTTCTTTTTTAGTAGCCCAACGAGAAGATCCATACTCATATGATCCGTCTTCTTCAGGCATCTTTTTAAATTTATTTAGCTTTAACTTAAATTCTTTATCATATTTCAATATAAATAACATCATAATTGACATAAGCAATAATGAACCAAATAATAAACTAACATCAGTAATCGTTTTTAGAAAGGAGTGAAAGAAATTTAAATTCCAAGTTAATTTTATATTTGTTTCGATTATATGAGTAAGATTATAGCAAATATTCGAGGATGCTAAAAAAGTTAAGATGAATAAAAGAAAATAGTTAAAGTATTTTTTAATTTTTATTTATATCCCTCCAAATAAAAAACAAGTTTAGACTTGTTTCAGACTGTTGACAAAAGAAATTTTGTTAATGGTCTTTTCTTTTTTTTAAATTTATTTTATAATTTAATTACGAGATATGACTTAGTTTAACCAATGTTTGTCACATATATCTCGTTTTTTTATTGCTTTTATGAGATAATATTAGTGGTTAAACTAAGGATGTGATAAATAATGATGTCAAGACAAGAATTTAGAAATGATTGTATAATATTAAAAACGATAGAAGATATAGTACCTCAAGAACATTTGGTTAGAAAATTAGATAAAGTCATAGATTTAAAATTCATTGAAGATGAAGTTGAAAATCTATACAGTGCATTTGGTAAACCAAGTATTCCTCCTTTGGTACTTTTTAAATTGTTAATTATAAATTACATGTTTGGTATAAATTCGATGAGAAAAACATGCAGTGAGTGTGAAGTAAATTTAGCATATAGATGGTATTTGGGATTATCAATAGATGATAAAATACCAGATTATAGTACTTGGAGTCAAAACTATATAAGAAGATATAGAAATACAGATATATTCAAAACTATATTTAAAAGAATATTAAAACAAGCAAAAGAATATAAAATGTTAAATATGAAGACAGTATATGGAGATGGAACTCATCAAAAGGCTAATGCAAATAAAAACAAGTATGAAGACTTAGAAGTAGAAATTGAATTAAAATCATATGATGAAGAATTACTAAAAGAAATAAATGAAGGACGTTTAAAATTAAATAAAAAACCATTTAAAAGTATCGAAATAATTGAAAAAGATTTCGATGAAAAAACAGGAGAAGAAATAGAAGTCAAGAAGAAAAAAAATATAAAATCTAGTACGATAGATCCAGATAGTGGATACTATCACAAAGGAGAACATGAAAAATGTTTTGCATATACACATCAAGCTTTTAGTGATGGAAATGGTTTTGTTGTAGCATGTTCAACAAATTCAGGTAATACTCATGATAGTGTCGCATTTGAAAGTGTATATGAAGAGTTGTTGAATGACTACGATAAAGAAATAGATAATGTTTGTTTAGATGCAGGATATAATACATCAGCTATTTGTAAAAAAATTGAAGATACGGGAAAAGAAGCATTAATGCCATATTCAAGACCAAAAGGTAGAAAAGATAAAGAAATGTTTTCAAAAAAAGAATATGAATATAATGCAAAAAATGATTGTTATGTATGTCCAACAGGAGAAATACTGGAACTTAAAACAATAGATAAAAAAGGATATAAAATATATAAAGCCAATAAAGAAAGCTGTTCAAAATGTCCTCTACTAAAAAAGTGTACAAAAAGTAAAAATCATCAAAAAGTTATAACAAGACACATATGGCAAGATAAAAAAGATAAAGCAAATCAAAAAAGATATGAAGATTTATTTAAACAAGAGTATCCAAAAAGAAAGGAAACAGTTGAACGTATTTTTGCAATTTGTAAAGAACAACATGGATTAAGATTTACAAGAGTAAGAGGTTTAGAAAAAAATAAAAACCAAGTACTCTTAATTTTTTCATGCTACAATTTAAAGAAAATGGCAATGTGGAAATCAAATAAAGGGGAAAACAAAATGGATATGACTAAAAATAATGTTCAAAAAACAATTTTAATGTCAATAACTAAAATAAAAAGGGCATTATTCAAAAATAATACCCTTTTGTCAACAATCTGAAACAAGTTTAGACTTGTTTCTTTATAATTTTATATAAATTATGCATATCATCTGGTTCTAAATCTACAATAAACTTATCACCAGTATTCGAATATTGAAAAGCAATATCTAAAAAATTATGATGATAATCAGTCCAAAACTCAAAAGATAATGTTGCATCTACTAGTTGCATATCCAATTTATATTTTTTTGTATGATCTTTAGAAACTAATTTTTCTAAAAATATATCTAATTCATTTTTTCCAAATCTTACTATTTTATCGCCTTTAAAGTTTTTGTTTTTAATTCCAAATCTAACAACAATTTCATCTTTACTCTTTGAAATAACATTAAAAAGCAAAGTGTCATTATTAAATAATTCAATATAGTGATCATCATGCATTAAATCAAAATCATATGATCCTTCCTTATAATAATCACCAATTAACCATTCGATTTGATTAGTAAAGAAATCATATTGATCCTCTCTAACTTCACTATGATGTACAAATGAATTAAATAAGTTATCTTTTCTATTGTTGATAATTTTAATAAATAACTTTTCAAGTTTAATAGCATCTTCGGGTTTATCAAAATTATATTCTTTTATTTCATCTAATAATATATTAGTAAAAGAACGACTATCAGAAAACTTTGAGTAAAAACGAATGTTATCATATAGGTTAAATAAGAACATTTTTCTAAATGAATCATGAAACTGAATATAATTATCCTTTTTATGAATATCCTTCATATTAAAGAGTATCTTTGAATATTTACTTTTCAAAGTTTCTTCTAAAACACAAGTTAACTCATTATGCTGTATATGATAATGATCTTTGACATAGCCGATATAATCATCCAAGTTCTCAATAAACTTTTCTTCGCTACTAATCTTGTCCCTTCCAAACAAAATATTACCACATAATTTAACATTGCCTTTAGGAATTTTCTTAACTAGATTATGAAGCACTTCCATACTCAACAATCTACGAATTTCCCCAGTACATGAATAACTACTACTTAAACAAATTTCTTTTAATCTCTTGGTCGTTTCTGTATCTTCCAAGATAAAATCATCTTTCATTTCATCCCTCCAATTTTTTGTTTAAGATTTACTACCTTTATAATTATATCACATATCGTTCGTATTTGTTTGTGGGAAACGAATAATTTTCTTTTTGATGGGAAAATTATTATGGTGATTAATCTTATGAATGAGAAACGATTATTTGATTTAAGAGAATATAGTGACCTATATCAAAAAGACATTGCAAAGGAAATAGGAGTTACACAACAAACTTATTCTTTATGGGAAAAGGGTACTAAAATAATTCCATTAAAACATTTAAATACACTTTGTAATTACTATAAGGTTTCAATGGATTATGTATTAAGTCTATCTGATGAAAGAACTTATAAAAATATGAAGTACCTAACAACCTTAAATAAAGAAGAAATAGGAAAGAGAATTAAGAAAATAAGAGAAGATCATGGTATGTCATATAATGATCTAGCCAAAGAACTTAATACAACAAAATCAACTATCTATGCTTATGAAACAGGTAAAACTTTAATCCTTACAGCATTTGCTTATCAAATGTGCATTAAGTATAAGGTATCACTAGACTGGTTAACAGGAAAAATAAAGTAGTATGAAAAATAAAAATCATACTACTTTTTTATTAAAACTTTTTTACTAATTCATATAAATAATCCCTTAACTCACTCATTTCTGGTGTAGTTAACATTACTGAATAATAATCCCTGTATTCATCTATAAAAGTGAATATTCTTAATTCGACACAATGTTGATTATCTATTTTATCTTTGTAAAAATAGAATTGCAAATAATCTTCATCGAATGACAATTTAGTATTATCTGCAAGTCGACCTGCTAAACAGGAAGTTAAAGTTTCATAGATCCTTTTAACTTCCGTTTTTTGCAACATCTCTGAACAATTATTATATTTAAAATATTCATTTTCAAAACATAAGTCTACCATACACCAATACTGGTCACTAATGTTAATTGTAATTAAAGACTTTTTATATTCATCTAATTTTAAATCTAATTGTTCCATATATTTAAATTACCTCTCCATATAGAATTATAACATACTTATTTATAATCAGATAGCTCATATTCTAAATCATTGATAATTTGTTTTTCTTCTTGCTCTAATTCGTATTCAAGATAATTCATAGCTTGATTGATAAACTTTTTATAATTAAGTTCTTGATAGAACATTTTACTTTTATATTTTGAATATCGATCATAATCATAATTTAGTTTTCTTAATATAGTATAAAATTCAGTAGAACTCATTTCAGGTTTTGAATTATCCATACTACTTAATAAAGCATCTACATCAATTTTATATTTTGATTTTGATATCCAATTAGTAAAGACATATCGTTTTTCTAAATAATTGAGTCCTGCAAGATTACATAATTTATTTAAGTCTTTAGCAACACTATCAATGTTTTCTTTTTTACGATAAGGACTACTTTTGAATTTTAGATCCTTAATATGCTTATTTAAAAATTCTTTTTCACGATCCATCTTATCTAATGATTGATAAACTTTGTAATTAGATAAAATCTCATTTCCTATTTTAGAATAAAGTTTATTGATTTGATGATTATAGTATTCCAAATTTTTATTTGCAGAAGAAGAACCATAAATTGCCGTTAATTCTTTTTGATGTTCATCTAATAATTTTATATAACGAGCATACTTATATTTAGTTGAATCATGTAATAAAATAAATTCAATTATCCTATTAAGCTGTTCTTTATATGGTCTCATATTTTTTGAATTATATTGAAGTCTACCAGTTGCAGGAAGAACATCGTATAATTCAAGTAGCATTTTATTTAAATCTTTTCTATATTTATCACCGAATAACTTTTGATTTTTAATTCTTGTTAATTCAGCAAGAGAAATAGAACCAGTTATTGATTTAAATTCTTCATCACGAAGTCTATAAAACTTTTCATTATCTATTAAATAATTAGCAATATTACTTTTCAATTTATAGATAAGATCATAAGGAACTTTGGGGTTGCTTATTGTTTTATGATGTTCGAAAAAGTTAATATGCAAATGGGGATTATCAGTATTACGATGCAAACTACAATACCAAGTTACATTATTCATTTTAAATCCCATACCAGTTAAAAATGATGGCATAAAGTTTTTTGTTAGATTGTAATAATCTACTTTTGTTATTAGACCATTGTTAATGGCAAACTCTGGTGGAAAGGAAATTACTAAACTCCAAAGAGTACCTTTAGGATCTAAATTATTTATATTTTTTAAATTATAACTAGCATCAATATCACCATCATTAGACCAAGTAAATGACTCCTTATCTTCATATAAATACGAATCATTACTAGCAAATTGCATATAGTCTTTTAATATATCGTATTCATCAATAGAAGTAGCATCGGCTTTTTTCTTATCACTAATATAACTAATAGTCTTGGCAACACTTTTTCGTAAATCACTACAAGACTGGTACTTAACACGAACCACAATATTAGAACTACTCATTATCTAGCTCGTGCTTTTTACTCGACATTTTTCTTATGTCTTTAAGTACCTGTTCATGGGCTACTTCAGTTACAGGATGATCAATAATAGATAGACTTAATTCATCCCTTGATTGAGGTATCTTTAACTGGTTCATAAATATATCCGTTTGTTTAATAGACCATCTACTATTAAACTCCACACGATTTAAGACCACCATTAATTGCTTAAAGAAAGTATCAAAACTTTTCTTAAAAGCGATATCAAAAAGCTCCATAAATTGTTCTTGGCTATCGGTAAGTTTATCAGTATCCATTTTTTCTTTTAAGGTATTATAAACGAATCTAGATACATTCATTTTATATTTATCAGCAAGTAGCTCAATTTCTTTTTTATCTTCAGGAGTGACTCGAATAGTTATGCGTTCTTCTTTCATTTATTATCCTTACTTATCAATAGGTTAAGGTTACTTAATACATATTCTTTAACTAATTTTTCGAGTAGATCTTGTTGAGTTATTTTTTCTTTTTCTAAAATACTTTTAAAAGCAGTATTTAGATTATCATCAATTCTAAACTTAATAAAAGTACATCCATTGTTATTATTTATAATATCACCTCCATATAAAATGATGCCACAAAACAAGGACATCAGTTATTTTGAAATTCACGAGAAATAGGACACAATTTTAAGACCATTTGTTATCAGGATAAGTACGGCTGACAAACAACTACCCAGTGGGTAGTTTAGCCCTAATTTAAAGGGTTTCCAAAGTCTTGCTTTGTCATACATTTTTCTATTTGTCTGTCTTTTGTCTAACAGCATTTATACCGAAATCTTTAAAAATAGGGCTTTAAGTCTAACAAATGTTATAACATTATAACTACCTAAAAGGGTATTGAAAGAACCTTTTTTATAACTTAAAAACTTAATACTGAAACAAAAGAAGAACCTTTATATTTCAATATCAAACTTAATATTAGTATTTATAATTTCAAAATTATACTTGTTAATTAGAAGTTGTTTAACCTCAATTACAACAGGTTCTACAAGTTCTTCTTCCTTAACAAGTTCTTTTACTTTTTCACAAATCTCATCCATTGTAAATGAACCTTTACCAGTTTTATGAAGAACACTAGCAACTTGTAAAGCATAACTTTCTATTAAATCACTTTGTGACTCCATAAGTTGGTCTTGGTTGGATTGTTGGTAGTTTATATTTATTCCTCCTTGCTAAATCGTTATCTATTATCATTTGTGGATCTTTCAAATCCGAACTATTATAGGTACAATTGGGTGTCATAAGCATAAAGTGAACATGAACACCAGTTGCTCTTCCTGACATACCAATAATACCTAATTTTTGACCTTGAGTGACTATTTGACCTTCACTTACAACAATCGAATTATCACTCATGTGACCATAAGCAGTATAGTATTTTATGCCACTAACGGTGTGCTCTAATTTTACATAGTTACCTAATCCGTTTTCTTCATAACCAGTTTTATAGACAGTACCACTTGCTGATGCCACAATTTCAGTACCAACAGGTGCTGCCAAATCTATACCACTATGAAAGGACTCCTCACCAGTGAAAGGATCTTTTCTTGACCCATAAGGGGAAGTAATGGTGTAATTAACACCCATTTTAAATGGGGCATTAAACTCCATAATATCACCAACAGGAACAGCCGAGGAATCAGAACTAGATGAAGAACATACCATCAATATTAAAAAGAAAACTAATACTACTACAAGAACAGGACAACACGAAAGAAAGATATATATTTTTTTCATATCCTGCATTATCTACCACCTGCATTACCAAATAATTCTTTTTCTTCCTCCCTTAAATGAATTTGAATAGGTAATCTTGTGTCCTGACTTATGACAAATAAACCTTGACCTCGAGATGCAGTTGTAAGGAATTGAATCTCGGACTCCGATAAATTCATCATTTTTTGAACTGCCTCAATTTCTTTTTGACCTTGAGCCATTACCACAATGTAGGAACTATTATCAATAATTACTTGACCGAATCTTTCAATTCCTTGTGAAGTAAAATCGATTAAGTTTTGACTAATTATCCAAAGAGATCCGTTATATTTTCTTATTCTTTTAGCAGTTCTTTTTAAGAAATCAATACCATCCTTATTGTTAGGATCGATAAGTAAATGTGCCTCATCACAAACAAGAATTACTTGTTCGTTTCTATCACGACTTATCTCGTTCCAACACCAAGATAAAATATTAAAGAATTGAGTTCTTAAAATAGTTTCATCTGAATCAACTAAACTATGAATATCTAAAACAATAAAGTCTGATGAATTATCTACATTTATACTTGAATGCCCATTAAAGATACGAGCATCAGCTCCAATAGTAGATTTCTTTAACATAGAAGAAATCTTTTCCAAAGACTCAACAACATTACGAGCTTCTTTATTGGCTTTAGCAACCTTTAAAGTTTCAACAACTTTATTATATAAGTCTTGCATAGTTGGGTAATCTTCACTCGTTAAAGTAGATAAATCAGTATCAAAATCAATACCTTTGTCCTTATAAACTTCAATAAGTATTTCTTCGATTTTAGTTAATTCATAAGCACTTAAATCTTGTAAATAATACTTAATAAAGGTTCTAAAAGTTTGAAAATGCCTTGATAAATCATTGTTAGCAATTTTCTTATCTTCATCAGAGTCATCATTACCTCTACGAACCTCCAAAGGATTTATAATTCCTTGTGATCCAGTTCCACAATCAATCCATGTTCCGTTAATATTTTCACATAAGTCCTTATATTCTCGTTCAGGATCTATTACTATAACTTTAGAACCACGACACCAAGTACCACGAATCAGTTTTTTAATTAAAGTAGATTTACCAGATCCCGACTTACCAATAATTACAGCATTAGAGTTATTTCTTTTACTTGTCCTTTTCCATAAGTCAAAGAATAATAAACTACCAAGTGAATCAGTACCAAGCATCATAGCATCGCCATCATCTTGCAAAGTTTGAAAGATGAAAGGAAAGGAAGATGCCACAGTCATCATCGGTATAGGCAATCCAAATTCTTTTTCTAAATCACGATACATGGTAGGCAAACACATTTTTAATGATCGTTCTTGTTCGAACATTAAATCAGTACCACCCATACCATAGGCAGAAAGAGTGGTTTTAAGTTCTTTTTTAGCTCGTTCCATATTTTCTTTTGAATCCCCATAACATAAAAAATTGACCGTCAATAATGAAAACTTTTCATGTTCACGATCAATACGATTAACAAGTTGAACATAATCATCTAACTGATTATTTAAAACAACTTCATCATTATAATTATTGGTATTCATTAGTTTTGATTTAACCTCTGACATACTTTTTTTCAAAGTATTACTTATTTCAAGTGCATCCATTGGACTAATAGTCATAACCATACGAGTATGATTAACATTAGCAACAGCTCCAAGCCATCCAACACCAACGATAGATGGGTAGGTTCTTAAAGTTACGACACTAACATAAGCATCACCCATAATTATATCTTTTTCATTGATTTTTAAGCCATTTGGAGCGATTTTCTCTTTAAATGAACGAGTTATACCTGTGGCATCTTTTTTAAAGACATCGAGCGATGTTACAGGGTTTAAAATAACATATAATAGATCTCGCCATTCCTCTGAAGATACTCGTTCACTATGTAATCCAATAGAAATAAATTCTTGAATAAGATCATTAACTTTTTGATTAAGTAATTGTTCGTTTGCCGAATCTTCTTCAACAATTAAATAAAATTCACGATTAACTACCCATTTCTTACTATTTAGATCCTGTACAAAATTATAATCTTCCTCCAATAACTGAATTTTATGTTTATTGTTTTCAGATTTAATTTTAGATCCTAAAATATTTAAGTTATCATCTAAATTGATAGGTTTATCGACACTAAATATTTTAACAGGGTAATCAATAGAATTTAAAACCTTTTTAAGTTCAGCAACTTTAATTTTTTGTTCTTCATCAAATAATAAATGTAAGTTAATAGAACCTATTTTAATACCTGCAACGATTTTATTATTATCAAGATATACTAGGTTATTCCAAACATCCTGAAAGGGAATAAAGTCTGCTATATTTTTAGGTAATTTTGTTTTTTTCTTAAACATCTAAATCCCTCCCAATATTTATCATAATTTTAGAGATTTCAGATGCATACTTATTATTTTTATCCTTATTCTTTTGAATTTCACATAATCTATTATCCATAGAAATAAGTAATCTAATATAATTAGACATTGTCATTTTATTTTTATAAGCATTTCGCTTTAAAGTATCTTTTTCTTTTTTATCTAACCTTATCGTTAGAGTAGAATTATATAATTTTAATCTATCATTCTTTATAGATCAGTCCTCCTTATTATTTATAAAATCAAGATAATTTAAAACACCTGAATAATCATAAGTTTTAAGTATTCCATTATTAGTAAGAGCAATAGGAATCATTGTATAATCATAACAAAGAGTACCATCTATCTCTCTAATAATACGACTTTTTTTAAGAACTTTAAGAATACCATTATCTTTGACTTCAGGATTTAAAAAAATATGCCCATCTTTTAAGTAGGCATCATCTAAATCAATAGTAATTTCTTTAATTTCTTTTCTATTTGAAATGGTAAGTTTCATTCTTCCGTTATTATAAGAAGAAACATTAACAAACCATAATTGATTATTATATTTTAATTTTTTCCTTTTTTCTATATCCCATCCCCCTTATATATTGATATCAATAATTTTCATATTATCAATATAATCTTTTAAGGCAACATCATCTTTATATAACTTAATAAAGTTATAAGATAATTCGTCAAAGTCTCTTTTATCATTAAAATAAACACAAAACATTGATAGCTCCGAATCGAAATATACATTATCTAACATATTAGGAAAATGATCATTGATATATGATTTTATAACTTGATCCCATCCATAACCATTAGAGTATATTTGATCTACTTCACGATTAACAAAAGCATCGCTTTTAAAATCTTCTTCATCTAAAATTAGAGCAATAGAATTGTCTTGTTCAAATAATTTAAAAGGTGCTATTTGATCTAAAAACCAAGCATCAAACTTGGCATATTCTTGTTGCTTATATAAGACATCAGATAAAAACAATTCAGTATTGCTATTCTTATTGATTTCATTGAGATAATCACCAATAGCATCGAAACGAGTAGAACCCATTTCTTTTCTAATTTGTTCATATTCTTGTAGAATGCTCATTTTCATCCCTCCATTTTTCTTCTTCACGAGAACATCTACTTGATACAACACAAGCAGAGTAAATAAAAAGAACTAATATTCCTATTAGCCCTATAATAACATATTTCATAATTCCTCCCATAAAAAAAGATTAGCGAGTGCTAACCATAAATTCTATTTTCAACATAATTCAAGTATTTTTTAATTTGATTAATCATTACTTTTTTCATATGTTGTTCCATATATTCGAAATCTATTTCATTTGTTTTTGGATTAATTGGCAACAATACTTTTTCCTTATTTATTCTATAATCATTTATCTCTCTATTAAAACTATATTTTTCACTTAAAGTTTTTAACATAGTAGATATATATAAATAAATATATTTATCATAACTTTTATTTTTCAATGCTGTTACATGATCACTACCAATAAAATTATAAGGATGATAAAAACTATAACCAACTGAACCACTATTTGCAATTGTTATACAATTATTAAATGATCTTCCGTTAGAGTTACCAATAAATCCATCAACTCCATTGTTTAGCATTGTTGAAGATACATAGGGTATATTACCAACTATATGATTATCTTTTTTTAATCTTTTACCCCTAGATATTTCATTGAATATATCACTAATTTTAAATTCTTTCCATGAAACTATACGAGATATAGAATTCATATCGAACTTATCTTGAACTTTTATATATTCAACATATTTTTTTAACATATTTTTTTCTTTTTCTTTTGTATATGTTTCCATAAATATATAATCAGGAGTCCCATTATCATTTATAGGTAACATTATTTTACTTTTTTTTAATCTTGTTAGTGTTGCTCCATTTCCACCCCAACTAAATTTTTTTAAAAGAATTTTCAGTAAAGGAATAATAAACATTGCAGTATAGTAATTTAAATTGTCATTACTTAATATTTGTATATTTTGCCCTGTATAAAAATAATTTGGTTGATAAAAAACTGTTTGAGTATCTAATCCAATTGTTATTACATTTCCTTTATCGATATTCCATTTTGAATTTAGTTGTTTACCTATAAAGTTTTCTATTCCGTTGTTTTTGTCAGTTCTAGTAATATATGGTATATTGCCTTCTAAATTTTCGAGTTTGTTTTTATCAATACCACTAGATGTAGAAAAAATATTAAAAATTCCATCTTTTTCTAAACTATCTAATGGAAATGGTCTCCATTCTTTATCATTCAAGTTCATTATGATCGCCACCTTTAAATAGATAATCTCTATTTTGCATTACCATTGAAAATTCAAAGGTTAAATAGTCAGCCATTGTTTTTTCAAAGTCATCCTCAGTAGGTATTTCATCATTAAAATAGTAAAAAGAATGTAACCACTCATCATCATCTTCCACAGTAGTTTTAACACAAAATTTAGTTGATGACTCAATTCTATCATTCCAAACATCAAGCAAATGTTGTTTTTTATCTTTAGCAATTTCTGTTTCAACCAATCCTCTATGTTTTTGAACAACAAATCCATCATTCTCAAAATTTATAAATTTACAAATTTTATTTTTATTATGAGGAACATGAGCAGTAAATATTGCAATACAAGGATTTGTTCCAACACCGTGAAATGTATCAGTATTAAGAGTAATTACCCCTTCTAAAGTATGCTTTTTATAAATATTCTTTTTGATTGCTTTTTCATATCCATTTTTACCAGTCATTGCACTTTGTGGAACAATAACTATACAACGAGCATCAGTTGTAAGAGAATCTAATAAATGCTCTACAAAACTTAACTCACACTTTTCAGGACTAACTTTACCCATAGAGTAAGGTGGGTTCATCATTCCAACAGTAGCACCTTTCAATTGTATTTTATTAGGATCTTGTGCTAAAAAATCATCACAAATTAAATTACTTTTACCATCACCACGCAATATCATATTAGTTGTAGCAATAGTAAACATATAAGGTTGTAATTCAAAGCCATGTAGCTGTTCTCTTTTAATTTTTCTTATTAAATCTGGATTGCTAGTTTTAGATGTCATATGATGCATTGCAGATACTAAAAATCCAGCTGTACCACAACAAGGATCAAGAACGATATCATTTTCATTTAAATCTATTAAATCACAAAATAATGAACAAATATGCTTTGGAGTTAAAACTATTCCTAAACTTTGACCATCGCCACCACTATAACTCATAAATTCGCCATAGAATCTTCCAAGATAATCTTCAGCTGTTTTATTATATCTAATAGTTTTATATAGTTTTTGATATAAATATTCCGTATAATATTTTAAAGGTGTTTTCCCTAATATGGGATTAATTTCGTTTAGTACAACGGTGTCTTTTATTAAAGCAAATTGCGATAATAATTTATCCTTTTTAGTTTCAGGAGATACTTGAGATCTTTTTAAATTATCCTCTATTGCATTATAAATTTTTAATCCGTCAGTTTTTTCACTATCACCATTTAATTGATCTATTGAAAAATTTTTGAATTCCATTTCTCTTAATGCAAGAAGAATACCACTTACTACTAATGGTTTATCAGTATCTTTTAAATTACCATAGTTTCTCAAGTATTCGTGCAGTTCTTTAGCATCATTGATAATTTCAGCAGTTGTTTTTTCTTCATCAGTATCCTCTTTTAAAATTTCCCTAATATAGTATTCATCTATATTTTCACTATTGAACTGAATAAAACTTTCAACTTCAGGTAAGTCCATATAATATTCTCTACCATCAAGATATATAGGTTTAATAATATGATTTTTTTCATTACCACTAATACCGAATGCAATTGCTTTTTTATAATTTGTATTTTCTAAAATATGTTTTGCATAAAAATAAGCACCATTTAGAGCATAATCCTTTATAGACTTTACATCCATATCCAAAATGCCATTTTCATCAAATTTAACTTGTTTATCGATTGTTGGTTTATCTTCAATAACAATTACAAAATCTTTTACGACTCCACAATATTCAGGAAACCCAACATTTCCAGTTCCGTTTTTTGATGCCGTTTTTAATGCATTATCGATTTCAATTATATCGCATCCTTGTGCTGTCAATTTAATATTAGCTTCTTTTAAAATATCATTAACCCATAAATCTGTGTTAACTTCTTTTTTAGCCATTTTATATCACATCCTTTAAGACATAAACTAACAAATTAATTATATCATGAAATTCCCATTTTAACTAGGATTGATAATCAAAAAGTATAAAATGGCTATAAGTAAATTATAATTATTTCACTTTAAAACATTTTTGATGTTTTTGATAAATAAAAAACTTTCTTAAAATAGTTAAAGCTGTACTTCCGTTAGGTAAGGGAAGTAATAATAAAAACATAAGTAATGGTGGAACACAAAATAAAATCATTTTAATTTTAAATTGAGAGATCAATAATGAACAAAAATACCCAATGCCAAGTGATACTGCAATTGCAATACACTCGAATATACCAAATCCTTTAAATATTTCTTTTTTTGTTTTTATATTTTTTGGAATCAAATACATTAATACCACTTCCTATCAAAATTACTATTTGCCTCAAGTCCTGAATTGCTCATATACTGATTTCTAATTGGGTTATATTGCATACTGAATGGATTTTTATATGGATTAGAATTAGTAAATGAAGTAGTAGGTTTTTTCTTCATATTTTCTTGGGTATATTGTTTTACTAATTGATTAGCACCATAACTATTATGTTGTCCTAATTTTTCTTGAACATTAGCCATTTGTTCTTTATTTAACGAACCACCACCATGTCCACCAAACATATTTGAAATGCCTCCTGATATTTTATTAGCTCCACCTTTAACAACATTAGCTCCCATACCAAGAGCAGACATAGATCCTGCTTTAGCAAGAGAAAGCCCTGCATTAACACCACTACCAATTGCAAGTAATGATTGCATATCGCCAAAGGCAGACATCATACCTGATTGTTGACCTAATAGAGAACTAATTAATGTAGGCGTACTTATTACGAATAATAAAGCACCAATAATTAAGAATATTCCTGTTAGAGTTCCATTATCTTGAATAGCAGATCCAAACATATTAAGTAATAATCCTATACAAATGAATTGAACAATAGTTATAAGGAAATATCCCATTGTACTTTTAGTCCATGTTTCAAATGCTTTAGATTGATTGTTAGTCAGACTCGTACAGCAGAAAGGTCCGACTATCTTCATCAGAGCGATTTCCATGACTCGTTTAGCCATCTGAATCGCCACAAAGAATAATAAAAAGATAGTTACAATTGAGAGAACTATCAGCATAAAAAAGTTAAGCGAATATTTATAAACATCACCAATACCAACAACTCCACCTTCAGTAGAATTTATATCTATGGTCTTCCAATTGTTTATTAAATAATTTTTATCGCTTTCTTTCATTTCATCATCATACGACATAGCCCTAATTAATGCTTTTGATATTGTACCTTCAGCACTACTAGATCCACTCATACCTGATACTGAAATAACAGCATCAGTTGTTTTAGTCGAAAAATCATATCCAAATTGAAATAATGGATTGATTAAGAACATCATTACAATAGCAAGAATTACACCACGATAAATAGTTAGTGGACTGCCACGACCATCGTTTTTGACTATATAATTCATAATCAATTCAATAATCGTTTTAAGAATCAGCCATGAACAGGCGATTATTAAAGCTCCACCAAAAATCTTATTAACATAATCATTATCAAAAAATTTATATCGCCAAATCTTATCAATGATATCAAAGAAGCCATCAAGAAACCATAGAATACCTTTAGCGATACTCCATAAAGCATTCCTTAATATATCAAGATACCATTTTTGTCCGACTTGATTAACTGCTAATATTTGTATTCATCACTCCTCCTTAATAAGTTTCTTTATTAACTAACTCGGAAATAACAACAATCTGCTTGTTGGTATTATGTCGGCAAGTAATCATCGTAAGAGTAGTTTTATTTAAATCCCTACGAATAGTTGCTTTACCAGTTTTTTCAATATCATAAATATTATTAACTTTATAAGTATATTTAATGCCATTGTAATATATATAAGTAAGATCCCCAATTACTAACTTATCTAAATTTCTAAAATAGGAAGTTCGAGCTGTACCTGAATGACCAGCAACCATAAAATTACCTTGTGAAACATCAGGCATAGTAGATCCTTTAAGAATCTCAATATTCCTATTAACATTATTGTAATATTTATCTTGTGACAAACCTCTTTTAACATTTATTTTAGGTATTTCGATTACAGCAATGTAATCATAATTAGTTTTACTAACTTCTTTTTTTTCTACTTCAACAAATTGTTCTTCCTGTGGCTGATCATCGATAATTTTTTCTTCTTCAAAAAATTGCTCAATATTATCGTCTGCTATTTTATCTAACTTGTAATTAGAATATATATGATAGCCAATAATAGAAACACCAAACAAAATAAATAAAGAGCCAATTACTATGAATCGGCTCTTACCATTATTTTTATTTTTTCTTTGTTTTTTCATAAATAAGGAAACCAATACCACCAATGATAAAGACAAGACCTATAATATCAATAATATGATAATCATTGATACCAGTATTAGGAACATCAACAATTTCATCTTTCATTACTGATTTAATAACTTGTCCGTCCTCTAGAATTTCAAAATACATTCTATCAGGATTTAATTTATATCCTTCGGGAGCTTCCTTCTCTAAAATATAGTATTTACCATATTCCAAGTTTTCAATAATAATCTTTCCGTTTTCATCGGTACGACCAGAAAATACTAACTCATCAGTTTCGGCATTATATACCTCGATTAAAGTATTAGGAAGTGCCTCACCAGTAGAAAGATCTTCTTTTGTAAATTCAAGTGATCCTGTAATTTTTTCGTTTGTCATTTCGGCTTTTACTATTTCGCCGTTTTCCTTAACTTCAAAATATACTTTTTCATCACTTAATTTATAACCAGTAGCAGGTTCAGTTTCAACAATATAGAATTTACCGACGAATAAATCTTCGATAGTGATTTTACCATTTTCATCAGTAATGCCACTATAAATAAGCTCATCGTTTTCAGTATAAACCTCTAATTTAACATTAGGAATTTCTTTACCAGTTGTTAGATCCTTTTTAGAAAAATCTAAAGTACCTTTCTTTAAGTAATTTTTTAAAGTAAAGGTTTCAGTTACAACAGCTGTGTATTGATCCTTATACTTTAACTCGATGTTATATTCTTTTTCATCAAGAACATATTTATCATCAGTTTTAAGTTCTTTTAAAACATAATTACCTAATTTAAGATCTTCGATAACAATTCTACCTTGTTCATCAGTAGTATAAGTATCAATCAAGCTACCTTCAGCATCATATAAACCGAAAGTAATATTAGGTAGTGGTACTTCAACATAAGTGAATTTGCCATCCTCAATTACGACTTGTTCGCCAGTTTTTTGGATTTCAATTTTACCTTTTACTTCTTGATTAGTAAATCTAATTTCCATAATGGCATCAAAGTCATTGGTACTTTTAATATCAGAGTTTTCATTAATAGAGAACTTTAATGGTTCAGAGTTCCATAAATATCCATCAATAAGTTGGTCTACTTCTTCAAGTTGATAGTCACCTGAATTTAAAGGGTATGGAGTTATAAGCATACCATTTTCATCAGTCTCAAATTCGCAGTAAGTTTTTTGATTAGGGTAAGCAACAGTTTGACATACATATTTACCTGTTGAAAGATCCTTTATCTTAAACTTAATACCTGCTTTAGTGACAACATTACCATCTTGATCTATTTTAACAACTTTAATTCTTGCTGTTATTTCTGCATTAGAGAACACCTTGTTAATAGTATCTCCTGACTCCGTAATTTCAAAATTAAAATCTTTTATCTTTTCAAAGCCACTTGGAGTCGTTAATTGTCTTAAAGTATATTTACCATAAGGGAGAGTAAATGTAATTTTTCCTTCAGCATCAGTAGTTAAAGTTTTAACAAGTTTATTATTATGATCATAGATGCCAAATTGAACATTAGGTTCAGGAGTCATAATTTGTGTTTTATCAGTAGCGACTACTTTTGTTATTTGATATTCTCGTTCGATAACTTTTTCTTGAACAGGAAGAACAGGATCTAAATTATCATTAGTTAAGTCAAAGTAATATTTATTTGTATCAAGTTCATAACCTTTACTTGGGCTGATTTCTTGAACATAAAATCTACCTAAACTTGGTAAATAATCACTTTGTGCATGACCATTTTTATCAGTTACCATTTGAGTTACATAAGTACCATCTTCTAAATATACCCCATAGATAGCTCCTTCAAGAGTAGCCATGCCTCTTGGCTCTGATAAACCTGTATCATAATCAACTTTATTGATAGCAATTTTACCACCAACAATATGAAGATTTATAGTTGTATCAACAGGATCATAACTTCCTACTTGAACTAAATCTTGAGTATTAGGTTTAACATAAACAATAGTAGGATGAGAGTATTTTAAATCCTTTTTAGTTAATTTTAAAGTTGCATCACCAACACCTTTAGCAGTTAAATGTAATTCATTACCATTTTTACTTGCAGTGATAAGATCATTACTTGGTACAGCATATTTAGAAATTACATTATTTGAATCAGTTAATTTTAATGTATTTCCTACAACCATATCAAAACTTGTAGCTCCAAAATCAGGAACTTTATAATGGTTAGAAAGTAATCTTTCCATTTCTTCCATTTCTTCGGTATATCTTGTAATTTTATTTCCGTTTAAGGTATCAGTAAAATAGATATCCATACCATGTGGTACAGTCTTCCAAATCATAAATTGAGTTACTGAATACCATTTGATATCATCGTGATTTACTTCACTATCACTATAACCATAACCATAATATGCTAACAATTGAATTCTTTTCCATTGTTCAGGGGTCATGTTTGCGACATAAGATTGATCGTAATCTTGACCTGTATAAGTTTCGTTAGGATCTAATGGAGTACCTGGTTCAATACAATAAACAAATTGATTATCACCTTTACGAGCAATCATTGTTAGTTGTTGATAATGAACACGACCATTAGACTCTTTCTTACTTACATAAACATTAGGAATCCATTTATATTTGTCGTTGAATTCTGCCTTATAAGTTTCTGCATGAGCAGTTAAACTAGGGCAAACAGCAACAAACATCAATAAAAATAATAAATATTTTAATTTACTTTTCATTATATCCCTCCTTAAATTGTTGCAAAAAAAAGATACCTATTCAGGTATCGAAATTGTATGATAGTCAAACAATTTTCCTGTATTTGGCTCATACAAAGTCAACATATAATAAGTATCAAAGCAATCATCTTGATAACTATCACAATAATAACCATATCCGTTTGCTTTATATTTATCACCCATAGCAGTACATTCTGCGAAAGAAGAAAAATCGGCACGAACGAAAGACATATCAAACTTTTTAGGAGTACAACTTTTAGGTTGTTCTTCTACTTTAGGTTTTTCTTGTTGGGTATTATTACTAGGTTTTGAATTTGATTGTGTTGTATTTGAATTTGGCTTATTTTGTGAACTTTGTTTGTTTTCTTCTTTTTTACTTGCAACATTATTATTTGAATTATCATTTTTTATAGTATTATTTGAATCATTAGAACTTTGATGTTCAGTTTCTTTGTTATTAGTTATAGCATCGCCATTTAAGACCTCATCAGGTTTATTAGTATAGTTGGTACTATCATTTTCATTTAGATCTTCGTTTATGTTTTCTTGAATTGCACTAGAATTATTATCGTTATCTTTTTCTTTTAATTTCTCTTTGCCTGTGAATAACCAAAGAGAAACTATGGAAATAGAAACTAAAAGTATTATTGAAATAGATATTAAAACTTTTTTCATTAAGAACCACCTCTTTGAAAGTGATGTTAGCTCTAATTTAAAAATATGTCAAATCACTTATTTTCTAAATATTGTTTCAGGAAGTCTAAATCATTGATTAGATCTACCAAATTACATCTCAATTCAATATTTTTTTGATGTTTATTTTTCTTATCTTCAAGAATATATCTTAAAGTATCAATATTCTTAATATCTTTATTTTCAATTTTACCTTCATCTAAAACTTCATTTATTGTTTTATTAAAATCCTTTTGTTTCATTATTGAAAGTATCCTAGAATCCATGTTACAAATTGAGTAGTTACAAGTGCCGAAACACCTGCGATTATTGTTGTTTTTATCTTACGATCATAACTTGCTTTTTGATTATCATCACTAGATGCCATTTTAAGAGCAAAATCTTTTGCAACAAAAAAAGCTGTTCCACCAATAACGAACAACCTTAAAAATCCCATAGCATCATTTATAAGTTTAAGTACATCTTGAAGTATGCTTTCCATTAAGCAATACCTCCTGTTAATTTTTCAGTTTTAATGTTATAATCATAGTAGTCGAATGAAACGAGTGCCTTGTTATTTCGACTATTTTTTTGTTTAATTATTAAAATCCCTCCTATATTTAATTATCACAATCGTACTCAAATTGTATTTTCATTTGAATTCCTTTTTGAATTCTTTTTTTTATGACTTCACAATATTTGTCTGTAATTTCGATCCCAATCCATTTACGATTAAGAACCTCACATGCCAACAGGGTAGAACCACTGCCACTTGTAAAATCCAAAACTAAATCACCTCGTTTTGTATAGGTAGAAATTATATACTCCATAAGAGCAATAGGTTTTTGTGTTGGATGGTACAATTCCGTTTCCCTAGCAAATTGTATAACATTTCTAGGGTAGTTGGCTTCTTCTTGAGTATAACTGATTTTATCGAACTTTTTATTATCCCTTAAATAGTTAACAGGAGTTGTAGTCACTTTTACATTTACAGGAATAACACCTTGAGGAAAATATTTCATGGGTGGTTTTGCAGAAGTTACAGCTCCTGCTTTAGAAAACACCATAATATCTTCATAACATCGCAGTGGTTGACATTTAGCATTTTGAAATCCTGTTACTTGAGTTTTAATCCATTTCCAATCATAACGATATAGTTTAGGATTACTCAAGCGAAGATTACTACTAAATGGTTCATTCCCAAAAAGAACAATAGCACCATCATCCTTAATTAACTTTGTAAGTTTATCCCACATGGCATCAAGGGGAATTATCTGATCCCAAACAAAACCAGTTACTGCATAAGGTGGATCAGTGATTATTGCATCAACTTTCACACCTTGCTCAATAAGATAATCCATAACTTCCAAACAATCACCTTTATATAAATTACCTAACATTGTAGAGTAGTATGGATTACAAGTTTCTAATATCTCACCTCCTTATTTTTATAATTTAGTTTTTTGATAACGAGATCCCTATAAACTCGTTTTGTTATATTTTATCTACAAATTTATCTAAACCTGCTCGTAAGCAGAATCTAACAATTGCACTTTTTCTAACAGTCCTAATTTGTTTAGAGTGGGTATTATATTTTTCGATAATTTCAAGATCCGTTAGTTTATCAATAAAAGTAGCATCAAAGATATTTTTTTCATCCTGATTTAATGAACGATAAGCGTCAAAATAACTTTCTAAAAATTCTGTCATTTTTTCTTGTGTTTGCATATTCTTGATACAAATACTTTCTACTTTAGAATGGGTATTTCGTTGCGATGATCCATACTTCTCGCCATAGGATGCAATAGATACTGAATTATAGTCAAAGCCACTTTCCAAAGTTAAAAGAAAATTCTCGACAATATCCAAAGTGACAAATATAATTTCTTTAAATTTTTCAATAGGATATTGATTAGCAATAAAATCCGTTAAAAACATAGTTCTTCTTTTTTTCATAGTACCCTCCAAATCAAAACAATAGAAAAAGAGAGCGTAATGCCTTGAACATTATTAGCTCTCTTTCATTAAGTCATCATTGCTATAAAAAACAGGGGAAGAAGAAACTTCGACACCTTCGTAAAATTCAAATAAAGATCTTAATTCTTGTGTAACCATAGTAACCACATCCCCAAGTACAAGAACGATATCTCTCGTTTTTTAATACTTGTGTCCTATAATATCACTACGATTTTTTTCGGTCAATTCCTAGAACTAGGAATATGTATAAGTCCTTCTTCCATATACTTTTGACTTATTATAACCATTTTATCCCTTGATTTTTAAAATAGCAAAACAAAAATATGATAAGTTATAATTTACTTTCAATTTCTAATCATTAAAATCGCCTTTATTTACAAAGTCTTTCGATGGTACATAATAGATAATATCAGCGATATTGCAATCTAAAATATAACAAAATTTTGCTAATATTTCACAATTAAAGGCATAGTTTTCCCCATAGTAATATTTTTTAACAATTTCATATTTAATATTTGTTAGATGACTCATGGTGCTGATAGTAATTCCTTGTTTATCCATAAGTCTTTGTAAATTACTTTCTACATAACCAAAATCCGTATCCCAATCAATAATTTTTTCTTCTATCACAACATCTCTCTCCTTAAAGCAAAAAAAAGAGCAGTATCCAACTAAATAAAACATTTAATTAAATACTGCTTAAATTTTATTTATATCTTTTTCTAATACTGCTCGAAATCGATATATGTAATAGTAGTCTTATTTATTTTTGACTACATTAAAATTATACTATATTTTTTTAAAATATGAAAGACTAACATATAATTTTTTTGTTTACTCATACAAATTGTAATTTGTATTATCGTTTTTTTCTTCCGCCATATCTTATGAATGCTATTAAACAAGCATTGATTACTACAAATAGAACACCATAAAGTTTATGTTCAATAAAGTCTATCACTCCTAAAACATAGATATCTATACACATTAAAACAAAATATAAAATTATTTTTATAGGTTTAATAGAATAATTACTTCTTATATATTTTATTATTTTAAATAAAGCTAATAAAACAACTACAATAGCTATCATTGATAAAATTATGATTTCAATTTTCATTAAGTATTTTCTCCTCCTCCAAATTACTATTTTTTTCACCAAATATTATATCAGAAAAAAAGTAAAATTAATATATTGTTTGCTCATATAAATTACTATTTGTTTCATTAAATATTATAGCAGATAATAAGACCTTTATAAATATGATTGCATAAAAAAAGATAGCTCATCGCTATACCATAGATAATAATAAATCAAATATTTCATCCATACTTTTTTCATTTAATATGCTTAACCATTTATCAAATTCTGCATAAGAATCATTTTCATTATTATATTTATCAATAGTTATTTCAAGTATATCACTTTCATTATTTATAACTACTTTCAAAACATAAAATAGCTCCATATTGTAATCAAGTTTATTATTACTTTTTAGATCCTTAACAGGGAACTTCTGTTTAGCAACTAAAAGTCTCATGCAACAATTGTCTTTTTCTATGACTTCGTATTTATCACAAAATTCTTTTAACGAGCCATTGCTGTTATTTTTTTCTTTGGTGTTATCTAAAATCCAATCGAAACTAATGGGTGCTGTGCCTGATTTCTCTAGTTTATCTTTTAACATGGAAAACTTATCCATTTAACCATCACCAAATTTCTTAATTAATTCCTATTATAGCATAATCATAAATATAATCTATTGTTTTTAGAAAATATTTTTCACTTTCAATATTTAGTATAAGAAAAAAGGGTAGAAATATACATTTATTATTTTATAAATGGGCTAGGGTTATCTTCATAGTAATATTTTTTTAAATATTCGACATCTTCTAAATCATAGTCTTTAAATTTAGAATCTTCAGGTTCTAGGTTTTCAATTAGAATTTTTATAAATCTTTTAAGTTCTTTTCTAACAGCACAGGGGTAAACCTCCTTCAAACGATCCTTCTAGTGCAAGTAGTGTTTCATATAATACCAATGAACCTAAATTAACTTTGTAATCAACTATTTTACTCATCACAAATCCTCCTTTGATGTTGTGATGTTAACTCTAAAAAAGTATTATTGCAAGTCATTTTGAAAATAAAAAAATCTAGTAAAGATTACTAGATAATATATGATAAATCGCTGCAAAAAGCGAACGCTTGTTTTGGCAGGGGATAAGTGAATCGAACACTTATCTAAGGTTTTGGAGACCCCTATTTTACCATTAAACTAATCCCCTAGATATAACCACGAATTATTATAGCATATAACCATAAAAATGGCTATTGGCACAAATCGTGGCACAAATTTTTATTTTTTATTTTTTCTTATGGGCATTATTCCCAGTATTTATAATACTTTCAAAGAACATCAATTCATTTCAAGTCAGTCGGTTTTGGAGACCGACGTTCTACCATTGAACTATACCCCTAAAAAATGTAACAATTTCATTATAGCATAAAACTGCTAATCTGCAAGTATTTTTATAGTTTTTTTGCCTGTTTTGTGATATTCTATATGCGAGGTGTATAGTGGTGATAAATGCAGTAAAAAGAGCTTTAATTGTGATACTTGGTATATTGTTACAATTTGGCTTTTTAATATCTATTCAATTCTTTTTTAATGAGCATATTGCTATAATAAGTTTATTCTATAGGGTTGTTAGTATATTAATTATATTAGGAATTTTAAAAAATAGTACAAGGTTATCTAATGATTTGCCATGGATGATGTTAATTATTATGTTTCCAATCTTTGGAACAATCTTATTATTAACTTTAGGTAGAAGTTATTCAAAGAATAAATTACTTAAAAATATCTTTAAGTATGAAAAAGAATATAGTAAGTATTTAAAACAAGATGAAAAGATTAAAAACGAGATATTAGATAATGACTTAGATAACTTAAAATACATAATGAATCGTACGGGATGTAATGTTACTAAGAATAATGATGTTACTTATTATGAATTTGGTGAGAAGTTTTATCCTGAATTAATAAAAGAGTTAAAGAAAGCTGAGAAGTTTATCTTTATGGAATACTTTATTATTAATGAAGGAGTTATGTGGAATGGTATTCTAGATATCTTAAAAGAAAAAGCTAGTAAGGGAGTAGATGTTAGAATATTATATGATGATATGGGTAGTATTGCGATGTTATCTACTAAGTATCCTAAAGAATTAGCTAAGTATGGAATTAAGTGTATTCCTTTTAATAAATTAAGTCCTTTTAGAGGAATATTTATGAATAATAGAGATCATCGTAAGATGACAATTATAGATGGTAAAGTAGCATTCTCTGGAGGAGTTAATTTAAGTGATGAATATATTAATGTTAATAGTACATTAGGTATTTGGAAAGATAATGGGATTAAAATAGTAGGAGATGCTATTTGGAATTTAACTGTTATGTTTTTAACAATGTGGAATGCTAATGTTCAGGAAGATAAAGATATATTAAAGTTTAAATATGATTTTAAAGATAAAAAAGATAATGGTAGTTATGTAGTACCTTATGGATTATCACCATTACATAATGATTTAATTGGCGAAGATGTATATATAAATATGATTAATAGTGCTAAGAAATATTTATATATTATGACTCCTTATTTAATAATTGATACAGATATGGTTAATAGTTTAATTAGAGCAGCTAAAAGAGGAGTAGATGTAAGAATTATTGTGCCTGGTATTCCAGATAAACAAGTTACTTATACACAGACTAGTTCTTTCTTTGAAGTACTTACTAAGGGTGGCGTTAAAATATATACTTTTACTAAGGGATTTGTTCATTCAAAAGTATTTATTGCTGATGATATAAGAAGTGTAGTAGGTACTATTAATATGGATTATCGTAGTTTATATTTACATTTTGAAAATGGTATTTATATGGAAGATTGTAAAGAAATTAAGAAGATAAAAGAAGATTTTGATAAGACATTTAAAGAATCTAAAGAATTAAAAGAAAAGGATGTTAAAGTAGGATTCATTAAAAATATATGGCAAGCGATATTAAGATTATTAGCACCATTGTTCTAGCAACTAGGTGATAGTAGTGGAAAATGAAGTAAAATTATTTATGATTTTTGATATACTGGGTGATACTAAAAGAAGTGGACCAGTATTATGGTGTGTAGATAGAGAGCGACTTGAAGATGTTAAAGATCATATATTAGATTTAATTTTAATAGCGAGAATACTTAAAAATAAGTTAGACCAATTTATTAATTATGATAAATTATATGATTATATTATATGTCATGATTTGCCGGAAGCTATTACTGGAGATATTACAAAGTTTGAAGGAGTATCTAGTGAAGAAATTGAGAGAGTTACTAATGTAGCAATTGAATATTTAGATAGATTATTTAATGGTATTATAAATATTAAGCAATTAATAAAAGACTTTGATAATAGTAGTAATTTAGAAGCTAAAGTTGCTAAAATGATTGATAAAGTACATTCAGCAACAACATTAATTAAATATCAAACGGAAAAGGAGATATATGTTAATAATCCAAAGATAATTAAAGAGTTAAGATATATTCCGTTTGTAGATGAGATGATAAATAAAGGTATGGATGTAGCGGATATTTTTTATGAGTATCATCGTAAAGCAGTTGTGATTAGTGATGAAGAATGTAAGGTGTATAATATAAGTAGAGAAGATGCTAACTATATTGTTAATACAATATTAGGTTTTATTGATGAATTTTATAAAGAAAAAGTAAATAGAGAATTAATTGATAATAAAAAGTATTTTCCTAAAGAAGCAATGGTATATAATAGGAATATAGAGTTATAGACTCTTTTTCTATTGAACGTGGAGTAAGAGGTTGTAAGATGAATAAGAAGTATATTATAGGAATTGATTATATTAGATTAATAGCTTGTATTGGTGTATTATTATATCATTTAACAGTGTTAAAGGGTGGCTTTTTAGCTGTTTGCGTGTTTTTTGTCCTTAGTGGTTATTTATCTTGTGTTAGTGCTTTTAAAAAGAAAGAGTTTTCTTTAAAAGAGTATTATCTTAATAAATTAAAAAGATTATATATTCCACTGCTAGTAGTAGTTATGGTTAGTATTGGAGTTGTATCTTTAATATCAAGTATTAATTGGATGAATTTAAAACCAGAAACATTCTCGGTATTATTTGGTTATAATAATTTTTGGCAACTTAGTGCCAATTTAGATTATTTTGCCAAACATGTTAATTCGCCTTTTATGCATTTATGGTATATAAGTATATTATTTCAATTTGACTTAGTATTTCCTTTTATTTATTTAGGTTTAAGAAAGATAGAAAAAGTCTTTAAGAAGAAGATTATTCCTTGTTTAATAACGGTTATATTAGCAATAGTTAGTTGTATATATTTTTATATTGTAAGTAGACAAGGCAATATAATGGTTACTTATTATGATACTTTGGCTAGAGCTTTTTCATTATTATTAGGTTTATCATTAGGTTTTATTCATTCTTACTATGGTAATTTAGTTCCTGATTTATTTAAACAAAAGAAATATTCTAAATTAATCATTATTATGTATGTTGTAGTTTTAATTTATTCTTTTGTCTTTATTAGAGCTGATTTTAAGCTTTTGGCGATAATTATGATAATAGATAGTTTAATAGCTTGTCGTTTAATAGAATATGTAAGTTTAAATAAAAGAGGTTTAAGTATATTTGATATGGGATGTAAGAGTTTATCAAGTGTTACTTATGAAGTTTATTTAGTACAATATCCAATTATCTTTTTATTACAGTTAGTTAAGATTAATATTTTGTTAAAAGTATTAATTGTGGTTATAGGTAGTTTTGTTCTAGGTTATTTATTACGTTATATATTAGATTTTAAATATAAAGATATTAAGCTTAAGTATTTAAAGATAGCTTTGAGTATTTTAGTGTTAGGTTTTACTTTGTTTGGTGGTTATAAGTTTGTTGTAGCTAAAGATTATCAGAAAGAAATGGATGTTTTGGAACAAAAAATGGCCGAGAATGAAGAATTAGTTAAGAGAAAACAAGAAGAATATGCGAAGATGCTTAGTGAAAAGAAAGATAATTGGGCTTCAACTATTGAAGAGTTAGAAGAAGGCGAAAGCAATTTAGAAGATAAAGTTCATGAATTACCGTTAGTTGGTATTGGAGACTCAGTTATGTTAGGAGCAGTTAATGGTTTATATAAACAGTTTCCTAATAGTTATGTAGATGCGAAAATATCTCGTACGGCATGGTCAGTTCAAGATATAATTGTTGATTTAAAGAGTAAAAAGTTATTTAAAGGACCGGTTGTACTTAATTTAGGAACAAATGGAGATTGCTCAAATAAATGTAAGGAAGCTATTTTAGCAGAATGTGGTGATCGTGAAATATTCTGGGTGAATGTTACGAATGATGAAGATGTTCATGTAAATGATAGATTACTTAATTTTGCTAATCAACATGATAATGTTCATCTAATAGATTGGAATAGTGCTTCAGAGGGACATGATGAATATTTTTATGCTGATGGTATTCATTTAACGAGTAAAGGAATTAAAGCTTATAGTGAAGTTATATATAATTCGGTATATGAAGTTTATTTAGAAAACTTTGAAAAAGAAAAGGAAGAAATATTAAATCAATATAAAGAAGATTTAACTTCTAAGTACTTATTTATTGGTAATGAAATCCTTATTAATTCGTTTGATAAGTTACATGAAGTATTTACTGATGCGAAGTATATTACGGATAAGGAATTTACTTATGAAAAAGTAATAGAAAGTATTAAGAATGAAGAATTATTACCAAATAATATTATTTTAGAGTTTGATAATAGTATTAGTTTTAATAAGGAAGAATATCAAGAAATAATTAATTTATGTCAAAATAAAAAATTATATATTGTAGTAACTAATAATCATGAAAAGAATATTATGAAAGAATTAGTTTCTGATAATGTAGTTTTAATTGACCTAAGTAATATGTTTAGTAGTACTAGTGATTACTTAGATATAGATGGCATTCATTTAAATGAGAATGGTAATATAGAATTAAGTAAAATATTAAAAAATAATATTGAAGAAAATTAGTTGTAAAATAAAAATAGACACATGTTGTGTCTATTTTTGATTGATAAATATTAACTACGTAATCCAGCTTCTTGAATAGTACCTGCATAAATTTTAGCTTTTTTAGTATTTTCATCTATGCCTTGGTTTAAATCTTTAAAACATTTATTAATAGATTGATTGATTTGTTCAATGTAAGTATCAGCATTAGAAGCTACTTTACTTGTACCTTCATTAGTGAAGGCTGTTTTACAATTATTAATAGCATTCATTCTTAATTTAGTAAGTTTATTCATTACATTTGTATTTAGATTTTCGTGAGCAATTTCAACTTCAGCATGTATTGTACTATATACACCAACGAATCCATTATCTAAGACGTTTTGCATTTGATTATCTAGTCCACCTAATTGGGCTTGTTCTGGAGCATTAATGCTAAATACATTATTAGTATCTTCAGCTTGGCTTTCAGCTGTTGTTTTAATAACTCTACCAAAGGCTAAAAGTGCTTTTGCAACTTCTTCTCCAGTTGCTCTTAAAGAGGTAATTAAAGTTTCAGTTACCCAAGTTTTTCCATCTTCAGTTCCCCAGTTTTTGGCAAGGCTTTTTAGAACTTTGTTAAATTCTTCTGTTAATGTTTCAAGTACTTCTTTAGAATCTCTATTAAACTCATCTATTATTGTATTTACTTTTGATTCGCTTAAACCAATTGTGTTGTTTCCCATTGTTATTATCCTCCCTTAGTAGTAAGACTACTCTTACCTTGATTTTATGATATCTTTTTAATATGTTCAATCTTTTTTAGCTTTTTTGACATATTTTTACTTATATATCATTTAATTGTATTTTATTAGTAATAGTTTATTTTCTTTTGCTTTAATAATTGATAAATATGGTGTAATATAAGGGTATAGATGGAGTATGTGTTATGGAAGAATACAAAGCTATGGAATTATGTCCTTTAGATGGAAGATATTATGATATTAAAGATTCATTATCACCTTATTTTTCGGAATACGCTTATGTGAAATATAGAGTATTAGTAGAAATAAGATGGTTATCTTATTTAATAAGTGAAGGGATAGTAGAAGGAACTAATAAAGATATTAAAAGGATTTTAGAAATTAGTAATGGTTTTAATATTGATTCTTTTAACGGAGTTAAAGAAGAAGAAAGGATTACTAATCATGATGTTAAAGCAATAGAGTATTTTATAGATAAAAAGTTAAAAGAGATAGGATTGGAAGAATTAGTTTCTTTTGTTCATATTGGTTTAACTTCAGAAGATGTTAATAATACGGCTTATGCTTTAATGATGAATGATTTCTTAAATAAAGTTTATTGTCCGAGAATGGAAGAGTTTATTGGTAAAATAGATGAATTAAGTAATGAATATAAGGATATAGCTTTTTTAGCACATACACATGGTCAACCAGCTACACCATCGACTGTAGGTAAAGAATTTAAAGTATATAGTTATCGTTTAACTAATGAATTAGAGAGATTAAAGAAAAGTGAAATTAAAGCGAAGTTTAATGGTGCAACAGGAAATTATAGCGCTTTAAGTGTAGCTTATAGTGATATAGATGTAGTTAAGTTATGTAAGAAGTTTATCGAAAATGGATTAAATCTTACTTTTAATCCATTAACGACGCAAATAGAAAATCATGACTATATAGTTAATATTTTAGATAATATTAGACATATAAATAATATAGTATTAGATTTGGATTTAGATATGTGGTTATATATAAGTAGAGGTTATTTCTTACTTAAAGTAATTAAAAATGAAGTAGGTAGTAGTACAATGCCACATAAAGTTAATCCGATTAACTTTGAAAATAGCGAAGCTAATATGGAAATGGCGAATGGAATGTTAGTTACTTTATCTAATAAGTTACCGAAATCAAGAATGCAAAGAGATTTATCTGATTCATCAGCTTTAAGAAATTTAGGTGTAGCTTTTGGTTATGCGTTACAAGGTATTAAAGAGACATTAAAAGGTTTAAATAAAGTGATAGTTAATGAAGAGTTAATAGCTAGTGAATTAGCTAATGAATGGGAAGTATTAGCTGAACCTATTCAAACAGTTTTAAGAAAATATAGAATACCTGATGCATATGATAAATTAAAAGCATTAACTAGAGGGAAGAAAGTTACTAAAGAGATATTAGATGAATTTATAGATAGTTTAGATATTAGTAATAAAGATAAAAAAATACTTAAAGAATTAAAACCAAGTACTTATATAGGTATGGCAGATAGATTATAGGTGATATTTATGCTAGATAACATTATCAATGATTTAGAAATAAAATTAAAAATTAATATTAATAAAGAGGATATAGTTTATTATAAGGAAGGAACGACAGATTCTTTAGTTTTTAGTATTGATAATAAGTATTTAGTTAAAACGGTTGATAAAAACGAAATGAAAGCGCAACTAGAATATTTTAGAGTATATAAAAAGACGGAAAGAATACAAAAGTTATTATGTCATAATAATAAATTAGGATATTTATGTTTTGAGTTTATCGAAGGTACGAAGTTTAAAGATGAAGCATATCCAGATGTTATGGGAACGATTGAACAATGCTTTGGAATTGTTACTAATTATAAACCTTATAGATATGATGGATATGGATATTTATATGAAGATCATAAGAAGAGTTGGTATCAGTTTTTAAAAGATGAAGTTGATTATTCTTATCAATCAGTTAAAGATTTAAACTATGATTTTAGTAGTGTATATGATGATTTAGAGAAGATTAAAAAGTATGATGCGCCGAAGTATTTAATACATGGTGATTTTGGCGTACATAATTTTTTAATAGATGATGAAAGGTTAATAAGAGTTATTGATCCAATGCCAGTCGTTGGTGATATATTATATGATTTTTACTTTGCAATATTTTCTAGTGTTAAATTATTTAGAAACTTAAGAGAAACGATGATATTAGATTTTTTACCAGGAGATAGAAAATATAAAGTAGCTTTAATGAATGTTGTTTTATTTATTAGAATGTGTAGATGTTATTTACATCATCCTGATGATTTCGATGTTTATTTAGCTTGGTTTTTAGATCGTAATGAATGAGAGTATTTTTCATAAAAGTAGAGTAGCTTTTATAATATATCATGGTAATATATTGTATTTAAGAAATTCCACGATGAGTCATAGGGAATGGTGTAATAGTTTAGGAATTAATAATAATGAATATAATCGCTTAGTAAGAGGCTATATAAAAGATAATGAGATAGTTTATTATCAAGGGGATTTTAAATCTAATGAAGAAGTTATTAATACTTGTGTAGATACTTATAAGCAAGTAGCTTTAGATAATAACTTAAAAGATTATAGTGTTTATTGTGGAGTAGTAAAAGGAAAAGTTGGGGAAAGATGGAAACCAATATTAAAAGTAAAATAAAATATAGTTTAGTTAAAGCAACTACAGATAATATTGAATTGTTAATAAAATATAAGTTATTAACAATTCTTAAGTATGCAAAAGATTTAAGTAAAGAAGAACTTAATAAGATTAAAGAATATGTCAATAGTAGTGTAGCTATGGAAATAAGTAATTATCAGTTAGTAGTAGTTGATGAGAAGATAATTGGATGTATTTTAGTTAGTGATTATGAAGATGGTAAGTTGTTAGATGAAATATATTTAGAAGATAGATATCGTAATAAGGGAATTGGTAGTCGTTTAATTAAGGATGTTTTAAGAAATAATGCTATTGTTTATTTATGGGTATATAAAGATAATAAGGAAGCAATAGACTTATATGAGAGATTAGGCTTTTTATTTTATGAAGAGACTGAGACTAGGTATAAAATGGTTTATTATCGTCAATAGTTATTTTAAGCTTATTTTTAGACTTATAGAGCTTTGTTAAGCTCTTTTTTGATATTTTATTTGTACCAAAGAAAAAATACGATTATATCGTATTTATTTATTAAATGAATCGATATCAAAGATAAAACCATCTTCGTGGTAAACTTTACCACCGATATTAGCTAGTTTAGAGTACGTTTTAATTCCACCTAGTTTTTCATAGAATTTAAGTGCATTCTTATTATCTTTTAAACACCATAGTAACATAGTCTTTTTATTATAGCCTTTTAATTCTTTAATTGTTTCACGTAGTAATATTGTACCTATACCACGTCTAGTATACTTAGGATTAATATATAAACTAACTAATTCACAATCAGTATATTCATTTGTCTCTAAATTAAAACATGAGTATCCAACGACTTTTTTAGTATCATTATCTTCAGCTACTAAGACAGAATGCTTATATTCTGTAAAACTATCAAGGTATTTAGCTTCTTGCTCTTCATAGTTTAGAGAGTCTAAGTATTTTTGATCGATAATACCAGGATATGTTTTTTGCCAACTATCAACTTTGATTTTAGCCATATCTTTTTGATCGTTTATCGTATTTAAACGAATGGTATAAGAGTTTTCCATTACTAGTTGTTGGAGAGAATTATTAATTAAAGCAATAGCATTAATTAAGTCTTGATCTTCCCAAGCAAAGGTAATACGACCAACTAGTTCTTTTTTATATGGCCAACTAATTGATTGACCTATTAAGAAACGTAAACGATTAGTTTTATAGAAGAATTCTAGTAAGTCTTTTTCAGTTTTAATTGGATTACCATGATAAGTTTTACCTTTTAATTCAGTAAAATCTAAGATAGCAAAGAAACCAGCTTCTGGTTCTAAATTATCAGGAAATTTAGTATATGGTAAACCTTTTAATAGTAAATCATATTCTTTTTTATTAGTTATATATTTAGAAATAGTTTGTTCTATTTCGGTTTTAGTATGAAAATCTTTAATAGCATCAATACCTTCTACTAAAGCTTTTAAGATGTTAAAACGATGAACATAGGTTTTTCTAATATGTTTAAAGTATTTATCGTATGTTTCATTTCGTTCTTTAGAACTATTAAAGGCACCAATTAAAGCACGACCAACAATGTCTGGTGAAGAATCCATTTCTTGAAAGATACGATTAATTACTTCACGAATTATTATTTCATCAGCAATTAGAAAACCAGCACGTAGAGAAGCCATACCATAACTTTTAGATAAACCAAATAAAGTAATAGTATTACGAAACATTCCAGGTATGGTAGCAATTGGTTTAGCAATATTATTTTTATTATATGTTGTATCACGATAAACCATGTCATCAATAATGAAGACACCACGTTCTAAACATACTTGACTTATTTTAGTTAATAATTCAGTTTGTTTTTCCCCCATTACTTTACCGGTTGGATTATTGGGATTAGCATTTAGGAAAGCAACGACACGAGGGACATAGCCATGACGACGATTATAAACACGTTGAAGACTATAGTTGATATCGTCAATCGTTTGGGCTAGTTTATCAGGATTAATAAGGAAGTTATCTTCTTTTTCTAGGGGAATAACTTCAACTTCTGCTCCTGCTCGTTCAGCACGAATAGTAAATAAACCATAGCTAGGACCGGGAACTAAGATTACATCCCCAGGTTTAGAAATAATATTAATAATTAAGTTAAAGGTAATAGAAGTTGATGGTAAGAAAGTAAGATTATGAATAGATAAACCTTTATCATCGATATCTTCATAATCATATGGTTCAGTATTAATAAAACCTTCTTGTTCAATATATTTAAGTAGTTCTTTACGAATGTTATCATCACCTTCGGTATATGGATACTTATACATTTCTTTAGATTCTAAAGATTTAATCATTTCTTTAATAGAACAAGGGAATGGTTCACATTTCATCGGATTACCATCACCAAGGTTGATATCAGGATGAGATGTTATTTCACTATCTCTTACTTCGTAACCATAAAAATCAATAGCATCAGCAATTTCTTTAACGGTTGGATTAAATTCTTCTTTATCTAAACGGGCACCGACATAAGGAAGACCGAATCTTCTTTCTTTTAACATAGGATTTTCTCGTAGTAGTCTTTCTATGGCAGATGATTTTATTAACATATATTTCACTCATTTCTTAGAGTTTATTATAACAAATATTTGTAAATATGATATATTTAAATTGGTGATAGAAATGTATTGTGGTAAATGCGGTAATCAAATTAATGGTAATGCTAAATTTTGTAATAAATGTGGTAATCCAGTAGGAGGTAATAATAACCAAATATTAGTTAATGGTGCACCAATGAATGAGAAGAAAAGTCATAAAGCGGTTATTGCGGTAGCTATTATAGTTCCTATTGTATTATTAATAGCTATAGTAGGATTTGTTGTCCTAATTATGTTTGCTGTTTTTTCAACATTGGGTGAACAAGCTACGGAAGAATATGTTGATTTATCAGGTGATGAAATTCCAACAATGTATTATGTAGTAGGTAGAAGAGAAGTTTGTTCTTATAATACTTCGACTAGAGATAATGAAATAATGTTATCTTATGAATATTGTGATGGGCAGTTAAATGTAGATGATTATATTGAGTATGAAGATTATTTGTTAGATATTGAAGGTTTTACTAATTCTTCTGATATCACAACAAGATTTATAAAAGAATCTGTAGATGATAATATGTATTTAGAAGTTGAAATAGATAGATATACCGATACTATTACTTATTATAAGTATAAATTAGATGGTGGAGACATTTAGTCTCTTTTTTTCTTTTTATATTCGTCAACCTTAGTTGACAAAGTTATACTTGGGAGGGTATACTTTATAATAGAAAGGAAGTAAAGAGTATGGATGGTACAGAAGTTTTAGGAGGCTTATTAGCTGCTAGTATAGGAGTCGTTCTTGTAGTTTTATTAGTTGTTATTGCATGGCTTGTTTTTTATGTAATAGGACTTTGGAAACTATTTGTTAAAGCTGGACGTCCTGGATGGGCTGCTATTGTTCCATATTATAACAACTACGTTTTAATCGAAATGGTTGGATTAAAGATTTATTGGTTCTTTATTTATTTAGGTATTTCATTACTTGGTTTCTTCGTAGATGGAGCTTTAGCTATATTATTAAATATAGCCTCAATAGTTGTTAGTGTTAATATTTATTACAATTTATCAAAGAAATTAGGTAAAGATACTGGATGGATTGTTTTAATGGTATTCTTTGGTGGAATCGTTTTACCAATAAGTGGTTATAATAAAGATGTATTTAATGCTGCTGCTCCTGTTACACCTAATGGATTATTTGATGGTTTAGGTGGAAATAATAATGCACCAGTACAAAATGGTCAAGTAGTACAAGGAGTTCAACCAGTACAACCTCAACCAATGCAACAACCTATGCCACAACCAATGGATCAACAAATGCCACAACAACCACAAGATAATCAATATCCAAATAATAATATGCAACAATAAGAAAGAATAATTTATTTATTCTTTTTTTTATGGTATGATTTTGTTGGTGATATTTATGAAGTATGAATATAAAACAAAAGGAACTTGTTCAGCGATTATTAAATTTGATATTAATAGGGATGTAATAAGTAATATTGAGTTTGTTGGTGGTTGTCCTGGTAATTTAAAAGCGATATCTAAATTATTAGATGGAATGACTGTTTCTTATATTGAAGAGAAATTAAAAGGTAACCAATGTGGTATGAGAGGAACTTCTTGTGCGGATCAACTAGCAGTTGCCGTTAGAACTGCATATGAAGAATGTAATAAATAATGAAGAAAAAGAATGATAAAAGGAGATTAAAAAAATTATATAAAGCTGAAATACCTGATAATATTAAGGTATTATTTGGTAAGTTCTATGTTTTTTCCTTTTTCTATTTAGTTTTTTTCTTTGTTATTTATCCATTTTTATTACTTAAAAGAATAAGTTTATTTAATTTAGTAGCTATTATTTGTTTTTTTGGTTTGTTTTATATCTGGATAGTTATCGATGTATTTAGAAAAAAGAAAGAGTATAATTCTAGTTTATTTATTATTTTACTAGTATTGGTTTTGGCAGCAATATCTTTTTCAGTTATTAAATTGTTGGTTTTTCTTGAAATTTAGTGTATTTTTTGTATAATACATGATATAATTGTTTAGTTATTAATGAGGAGGTGCATTATGAGAACTTATAAAGCAAATTTACCAGAAGGTGTTAAAAAGAAATTCGGTACTTTAAGAGGAGTTAAAGTAAAATTAGTAGCTAAAGATACTAAAAAAAATACTAAAGCTAAAAAAGAAAGTAAATAGTAACAGATGAAAGTCTGTTTTTTCTTTGGTATAATTTAAGTGGTGATTATATTGAAAAAAGGATTATTAATCATAATAGTTTTATTATTATTAGTTGGTTGTAAGAAAAATGAAGAGGTTAATGAAAATAGTGAAAGTAATGAACCAGAAAAGTTTGTATTAAAGAAAAAAGTGGACAGTAAAGACTATATTGTATTAAGTAAGGTTAGAGAAGTTTTTTTAGGTAATACGTTATATGAATTAAATAATTTAGAAATTAATATTGAATCTGAAGATGTTGATAATATTAACTTAGAAATTAAAACTTTTATAAATAATACTAGCAAGAATTATGAATTAAATAATAATTTATTAGTTCATGGTAATGTTGTAGATTATGAGTATTATATGAATAGTAAGTACTTATCAGTTATTGTTAAATACTATTATTATGTTAATGGTAGTAAGGGAGAAGAAAGTGATATGGTATTTAATCTATCATTAGAGACTGGTAAAAACATAGATAATAGCGAATTATTAAAAGAGTTTAATTTAACTGAAGATGAATTATTTAAGTTGTTAGAAAGTAAAATAGAGAGTGAAGATGTATTGTATTCTTTATCTAGTATAAAAAATAATGGATATAAATTATTTGTTAATAATGATAGTAAATTAGGTATTATATATAATGAAACTGATGATGAGACATCAATAAGAAAAGAGTTAATTTTTGATTAACTCTTTTTAAATGAAACTACTTAAGCCACTCATACATATTTTATTAATAAAGATGGCAATGTTTTTTGGATCGTCTTGGCAACCATTTTTAATCCAATTACGGATTATACCTACTGAACCATCAACGATAAAACTATATATCTTATCTAGGTCTTCACGAGAAGCTTTTTTTAATAGTTTTTGCCATTCTTCTATACTTTCATTATATACTAAACGTAAGATCCTTCGTAAGAAGGTATGATCACCATTTTCACCAAGTAATCTAGTATATGTTTCTTTACGAGTACAAATGGTATCTAAGATATTACCAGTAAAGGAAATTAGATAATTTCTTTTAATTTCAGTGATACTTTGTTTTAAATCGTTAATTAAGGAATTTTCGATTTTTAATACTAAATCATCAACATCTTTGTAATATTTATAGAATGTTGTACGGTTGATATCAGCTTTTTCACATAGTTCTAAAACAGTTATGTCTTCGATATGCTGAGTTTCTAATAAAACAAGTAATGTATTTGTTACTTTTTTCTTTGTATTTAGTATTCTTGTATCCATATTTTCACCTTCTACCTCTTTTATTATAGTATAGTTTTCAGGTAAAATCAACACACTGTTTATTTATATAAATGGTGTTTAATATTAATAATAGTTATATTAGCACTTAACTATTGACAGTGCTAATTGGTAGTGGTATTATTCAATTAGTACAAAAAAGGAAGATGAAATTGATGAAAAAACAATTTAAGACTGAATCTAAAAAAATATTAGATTTAATGATTAATTCAGTATATACAAATAAAGATATTTTCTTAAGAGAATTAATATCTAATGCAAGTGATGCAATTGATAAATTGTATTATAAGTCCTTAACTGATCGTAAGGTTAAATTAGATAAAGATGATTTTTGCATTAGAATTAATTTAGATAAAGAAAATAGAACAATTACTATACTAGATAATGGTATTGGTATGAGTGAGCAAGAACTAGATGAGAATCTAGGTATTATTGCGAAGAGTGGTTCTTCTTTATTTAAAGAAATGAATGAAAAGAATAAGGATATAAATATTATCGGCCAATTTGGAGTAGGTTTCTATTCAGCTTTTATGGTAGCTAAAGAAATAAGAGTATTAAGTAAAGCGTTTGGCAGTGATGAAGCTTATGAATGGGTAAGTGATGGAGCTGATGGATATAGTGTTAGTAAAGCTACAAAGGATGAAGCTGGTACATTAATTACTCTATATTTAAAGGATAATACTGATACTGATAATTATGATGAGTTCTTAGAGCCTCGTAGAATAGAAGGAATTATTAAGAAATATTCTGATTATGTTAAATATCCTATTATTATGTTAAAAGAAGTTGAAAAAGAAGATAGTAAAGAGAAAAAATTAGAAGATGAAACTATTAATAGTATGATTCCTATTTGGAAACGTAATGAAAGTGAAGTAACAGAAGAAGAATATAATAATTTTTATGCTGATAAGTTCTATGACTTTGAAAAGCCATTAAAAGTTATTCATAGTAGTGTAGAAGGTCAAATTGCATATAATTCTTTAATGTTTATACCTTCTCATGCGCCATATGATTACTATACTAAGGAATATGAAAAAGGCTTACAATTATATTCTAATGGAGTCTTAATAATGGATAAGTGTGCTGATTTACTTCCTGATTACTTTAGTTTTGTTAAAGGATTAGTTGATAGTGAAGATATATCACTTAATTTATCAAGAGAGATGTTACAACAAGATAGACAGGTTAAATTAATTGCTAAGAGTATTGAAAAGAAAATTAAAAGTACTTTAGAAGATTTACTTAAAGATAATCGTGAAGAGTATGAAAAGTTCTTTGATGCCTTTGGTATGCAACTTAAATATGGTATATATAGCAGTTATGGAATGAATAATGAAGCATTACAAGATTTATTGTTATTCTATAGTTCAAAAGAGAAAAAACGTATCACTTTAAAAGAATATGTTGCTAACATGAAAGATAAACAAGATAAGATATATTATGCTTCTGGTGAAAGTATAGATAAAATAGATTTACTTCCTAATGTCGAAAGATTTAAAGATAAAGATTATGAAGTACTATATTTATGTGATTATGTGGATGAATTTACAATTCAAGCTTTAATGGAATATGAAGGTAAGAAGTTTGCTAATGTAGCTTCAGAAAATACTGAATTAGATGAACCTGAAGAAAAAGAAAAACTAGATAAACATAATAAAGATGCAGAAAAGATGTTTGAAGCAATGAAGAAAGCTTTACCAGAAGTTAAAAATATTAAGTATACGAATAAACTTAAGAATCATCCAGTATGTTTAAGTACGGAAGGTAATATTTCTTTAGAAATGGAAAAAATTATGAATTCAATGCCAACTGGTGAAAGTGTTAAAGCGGAAGTAGTCTTGGAAATTAATGAAAATCATCCAATTGCTAAAGAATTAGAAACTTTATTTAAAAAAGATAAAGATAAATTAGAACAATATACAAAAATATTATATAATCAAGCAAGATTAATCGAAGGATTACCTATTGAAAATCCAACAGAATTAACTAATTTGATATGTGATAACTTAATTAAAGAAAAATAGTCAATACTATTTTTTTTAAAATATGGAGGAAAATTTGCATAAATTAGTACTTAATTGTATAATGTAGATACTTCAAGAGAGTAATACAAAGATTAAAGGGGGATTTGTATGAAATTGTTTAATAAAAAAGAATCTATAGTGGATGAAAAATATTTAGGACCTGAGATCCAAGAAAAAACAGGAGCTAAGAAAGCTATTATTGGTTTAACTTTAGCTGGTTTAATATTAGGTGGTAGTGCTTTAGGTTTATCTTATGAATGTAAGGCGAATAATCCAACTAATTCTGTATGTCCTTTTACTATTATAGAAACTAAGTTATTTGGTGAGGAAACTGGTTTAAAACATCAATATAAAGATTTAATTAATTATGATAAGCAAAGTGTTGAAGATGAAGAGTATCATGATCCAAGAATTATGTACGTTGCTCCTGATGGATATATTTTAGAAGATAATGTTGCTGTTAGTTATGTTAAACCAACAGAAGTTAATAGAGTAAAAGAGGATGGTACAGTTGTTACTCATTTAGAAGTACCTACAGGTTATGTTTTAACTCATGATGATGAAGGTAACTTAGTTGGAATGAAGAAAGTAACACCTACTTTAGTAGAGGAAGGAGCAGGAGTTAGCTTTAAAACTTCTATGAGTAATGGTTATGATGTATACGGTTATTGGTCTTATAATGATGGTGAATTTAATATAGATATGTCAGCTAAGAAATTAACTCATAAATTGGGAAGATAGTTTATCTATCTTTTTTTATTTGTTATAATAGATAAAATTTAGAGGTGTTATATGGTTGTAGTTAAAACGATAGAAAATGATATGGAGTGGCTTAGAAAAGTTAGTAGAAATGTTGATATTAGTAAAGAGGATATTGTTGAAGATATTAAACTTTTGAAAGAATACTGTTTAAATAATGAAGTATTTGCTATGGCTGCTATTCAACTTGGGATAGATAAGAGAATTATGTATATAAAAAATACTGATTTAAAAAAGATAGATGACGATAATTGGAATGAAGAAATAATAGTTATTAATCCAGTTATAAAAGTCCAAGAGGGTTTAACGGAATATTGGGAAGCGTGTGCTAGTTGTTTAGATAATATGGGTCTGGTTTTAAGACCATATAAAGTGAAAATAAGTTATATTGATTTATTTGGCAGAAAGCATCAAAAAACTTTTAAAGGATTCCCTGCTACTGTTTTTTCGCATGAATATGATCATTTAGATGGAATATTACATATGGATAAAGCGTTAGAGATAAAGGTTATGGCAGCAGAAGAAAGAAAAGAATTTAGAAAAACTCATGGTTATAAAATTTTTAGTCAAGATGGAGATTTCTTAGAATTGGAGAAGAAATGGCAAAAGAAATAAAAACTAATGCAATGCGTATTTTAGAGAGTAATGGTGTTTTATATTCAGTTTATACTCTTGATATTAAAGAAGCTTTAGATGGAGAAAGTGTTGCGCATTTACTTAAGGTTAATGAAAATTGTTTTTTTAAAACGTTAGTTACTGTTGGTAAAAGTGGAGAATATTATGTTTTTATGGTGCCGGTGAATGAATCGTTGGATTTAAAAAAAGGGGCTAAGGTAGTTGGGGAAAAAGATTTAGAAATGCTACCGTTAAAAGAATTACTTCCTTTAACAGGATATGTGCATGGCGGTTGTTCACCTGTAGGAATGAAAAAGCAATTTAAAACAGTTATTAATGATACTTGTAATATATATAATGAGATTTATTTTAGTGGAGGTAAAATAGGAGTCTCAGTTAAAGTTAATAAAGATGATTTTATTAACAAGTTTAAAATTATTGTAGCTGATATTATTAGATAAATTATAGCGATGATAATTAATATGTATAGTAAAATAAATAATTATTATAATATAATAAATTTAAGGAGGGGAACTTATGATTAAGCAGAAGAGTAGAGGAACTTTGATTGTTATTTCGGCACCTAGTGGTAGTGGTAAAGGCAGTGTTATAGAAGGATTACTTAAAAATGATAATAAGAATAGATGGTTATCAGTTTCAACGACTACAAGGCCAATTAGAAGTAATGATATACCAGGAGTTACTTATAATTTTGTAAGTAAAGAAGAATTTGAAGAAAAGATAAAAGAGGGTTATTTTTTAGAATATACTAATTATGTTGGTAATTATTATGGAACACCTAAGGAATTTATTAGTGAAAAATTAAATAAAGGAATTGATGTAATATTAGAAATAGAAATAGAAGGAGCTAGTAATATAAAAAAATTAGTTCCAGAAGCATTGTTTATCTTTATTATGCCACCATCATTACAAGAGATGGTTAAAAGACTTAAGAAGCGTGGTACTGATTCTAAAGAAAAAATACTGGAAAGATTTCATACTGCTTATAAGGAAATTAATGAAGTTACGAAGTATAATTATGTCGTAGTAAATGATAAGTTGGATGAAGCGATAGATAAAGTAGAAGCAATTATAAAAGCCGAAAAATGTCGTGTAGATCGTATAGAAGAAGTGTTCTTAAATACAACAGAAGAAGAAATCCATGAATTATTGATGGATGATAAAGAATTTGTTAACGAAGATATTAAAATATAGAATGAAGGTACTCATTCTTTTTTCTTTTATTTTATGATATGATATTAATAATAAAATAGGAGATGGCTATAATGAATAATAAAGGGACGAGAATATATGGACGAGCACAAAGAATTGAATTCTTTGAAAAAGTAGCTTATTTTGTAATAGCTGTCTTTGCGGTTATTATAGTGTTTGTGATACTTAGTAATCAAAAGGGTTTTGTGGATGATAATGTTGATTTTGCTTATTTAAAGAATTATATGGAAGATAATGGTTATAGTTGTGAGATGATTCATCAAGATGGTGGTACTTGTACTTTAAAAGGTGATAGTAGTACATCAATGTTTACTAGACGTAATGATGGATTTGATTTTGCGATTATATCATCAGCTTATACTTTAAATATTAAACATAGTAATTCAGGAGATATAATAAAATTAAGAACGACATCATCAGCTTTGGCTGGTTATAAAGATAAATCTTTTACGTGTAAGACAAAGGGAAATGTTATTGATGAGTTAGAACAATGTACAGATGAAGATGATGTAGTATTAGATTCAAATGTTTATATTGGAGTTATTGAAAGAGCAATAAAGGATATAAATAATTTTATCGATAGTTCTGGATATGATAAAGAAATATTAATGAAAGAGCATAAATGGCAAAAAAATAGGACGAATATTATTCATCCTTTTTGTTTTTCTTTTTCTTTTCTTTAGCTTTTTTAGTTTTAGCTTCTTTAACTTCTTTTGTTTCTTCTACTGTTTTTTCTTCTGTTACTTCAACAGGTTCATTAGGAACTATTAATGTAGTAGTACCTGGAACTTCTGGTTCAGCTTTATCTTTAGCATAGAAGATGTAACCAATTATTTCTAAAACAGCATAGACCATCATGATTATACCAACTGTTGGTAGAATTACATTTCCAACAACTATTGAATAAATTCCTGTTGCAATTAATAATAATGAGATTATTAATAAAGGTAAAAATTTGTTATTTTTGGGACTGATAGATAAGGCACCGATTAATCTTATAATTCCAGTAAATAAGATCCAAGCGCCAACAATAAATCTAATAAATTGTTCGATAGCTTCAGAACATAAGATGAAGACTAGAGCAAATACTAAAGAAATAATTGAAAATATTAATGAACTTTTTTTAGTTGGCTTTTCGACATCTCTTTTAGTTAAAATAAAGATAACTAAGTTTACTACTGCGACTACTCCTAATATTACACCAACAGATATTGATAAGAATTTAACAACTTCATCAGCTTTTGAAAACAAAATAGCTCCAATTATAAAGTAAATAATAGAACTGATTAAGGAAGATTGTGATGAGTATGATTTGACTTTGATTTCCATTATATAACCTCTTTCATAGTTTTAATTATACAACATTGTAAAGATATTTAGCAATAAGTTGTGTTTTTATAATATTTTATGTGTTATAATTATTTTGAATAATAAGGAGGGTGCTAGATGTTAGATTTTACTACGGCTATAGAATTAATGAAGCAATATGGGTATAGTTCAACTTCTATTCACCCTTATATATATCAAAAAGGTGATACTTTAGGAATTTGTTATACATATATTGATGAAGAATATGGTTTATTAGAACGTATTAAAACGTTTGATAATTTAGAAGAATTTGAAAACTTTTTAAAAGAACAAAGTTGGTTAAAAAGTAATGCTAAAAATTATAATGTAAGAATGATTTTAGACAATTATGAGTCTTCTATGCCTAAAGTTCTTTATCTACGTAATGAAAAGATTATGATGGAAGGCGAAATGTTTGATATCGATAATTTTGATTTGCGTGAAAGTCAAAGAAGACAAATGGATGAAGCATCACAGATTTTATATGAAGCAGGAGATTTATTGTTAGTTTATGATGAGATAAAAGCTAGACAATTACAGTATTTACAAAATTTAATTTCTTTAAAAAATGAATTACGCGGTAAATACTTTGATTTACAAAAAGAAGTAGATAAATATAATAAATATAAAGTTGAAAGAGAATTAAATTTGTTACCTGATGTTTTAGATAAAGGTAGTATTGATGAAGATTTGGAAATAGCTATTAAGAATCAATATAATATGTATATAGCTGATCGTCCATCTTTAAACGAAATAAAAGATTTTATTAGACAAGTTTGGGAATTAAATATGAAGTTAGAGTTAAATACTAAGTATTATGAAGCCCAAAAAGAAGAAAATGATACACGTAATGAATTAAAAGTAGTTAATCAAAAGTTAGAATTAATGCAGGAATTAAATGAAGAATTAAGACCAATATTTGGAATAGATTTAGTAAGTAGATTTAAGAAGATAAATGATAAATGCCGTAGAGAAAGTAAATATATGTCTAAAAACTATGTTGAAGAAAGATTGGCATTAGTTGAAAAGAAATATGCGGTATTTGATAAATTAAATCCATATTATATGTCTGATTATTTACGTGAAGCTATTCAAAATACTAACTATGATGATTTGGCTTTAAAATATTCAGTAGCTATTCAAGATGGCGAAATTAATAAATCTAAATTGCCGTTAAATGAAGTAGCGGCGGATTTAGCAATTCAATATAAAGAAAAGTTAAGTAGCGAAGAACAGAGTATATTGATTTTATACAATAATAGTAAGTATGCTAAAATTTTTGATGCTATATTGGAAATTGATAAATATGAAGAAAAACCATTAAAAGAAATTTTAAAAGCTCTTAATTCAGTTAAAGGAATATCTAAACTTAAATCTGAATGTTATGAGAGTGTTAAGAAAAGAATTAATGATCCAGTAAATGAGAACATAAAAAATTCATTGTTTGCTAATGTTGATTTCACATCATTTGAAACTTTTATTACGGGAATGATTAAAAAATTAGTTACTTTAAAGAATATTAATAATAAAATGACGATTAAAAGTGACTTTAATATGTATTCTTTGGTACAAAAGGCTGATACTTTTGCTAGAAGAAAGTATATATTATTAACGCATGATTTAAATACAATGTTAAATGATGCAAGGGAACTTAATTGGACGATTGGAATATGTTTATTAAAGGAAAATTTACCTGTTTTATATTCACCTTATTATTTTGATTTAGGTGATTTATATAGTAAAGGTGCTTCTCCTTTAATGGAAATTAAGGATGTAACTAATTTTGAATTGTTAATTGAAACTGCTGATGTATCTATTTATACCGATGAAAATAAGGTAGAGGTTGCAAGATATTATACGGAACCTCAATTAATGGAAAATATTAGTTATGTTGATGATATTAAATTAAAGTATTCAACTATTTTTAATAAATTCTCTTTAGTTAGTAATTTATCAAATGTAGAGGAAGTGCCAGTTGTCAATGATAATAATGCTGTAAATACTACGCCATTTGTTGAAAATTCGATGGTGACCATAAGTAATGCTGCTTTAGAAAATGTTAGTAATGTAATTGCTAATCCTGAAGAACAGCAAGTAGTTTCTAATCAACCAGCTGTTGAAACTGTTTCTTCTCAAAACAATGAAACAGCAGTTGCACCAGAGCAAGCAATAGAACAAACACCTGCAGAACAACAAATAGAAGTAAATACGGCTGCAGTAGTAAAAGAAGAACAAGCTAGTGTTGAGAATAAAGAAGAAGTTAAAGAACCGGAAGGAGAACAAAATCAAAATGAAACAGTAACTGAAAATTCTTCTGATGGTCCAGTTGTATCTGAAGAAACAGGCACAGAATCTAAGATAGAGGAGACAACTAATGTTTCAGCAAATGAATCAGTTATGGAACAAGAAGAAAATAAAGAGGCAGTATTAGAAACTGCTAATAACAAATCAACAATGGTATCAGCGGTTGATATTAAGAGTAAAAATGATACAGATACTCCTAGTGTTCAGTCATCTGAACCTGTGATAGATGAAGCTAAAGAAGTTGAAGCAACAGTAGCTGAGGAAGTACCAACAGTAGAAAATAAAGTAGAAACTAGTGAATCAGTTACAGAGTCAGTAGAAAATAAAGAGGCAGTATTAGAAACTGCTAATAACGAATCAACAATGATATCAGCAGTTGATATTAAGAGTAAGAATGACACAGATACTCCTAGTGTTCAGTCATCTGAACCTGTAATAGATGAAGCTAAAGCAGATGAAGTAGCTGTAGCTGAGGAAGTACCAACAGTGGAAAACAAAATAGAAACTAGTGAACCTGTTGTCGAAGAAAAAGAAGTAGTACAAGAATCAACTATTTCAAGTCAAGAAGATAAAAAAGTAGAAGATCATGAGGTTGTTGTTGAAACTAAAGCTGCAGAAGAAAAAGCTAAAGAAGAGAAAAAAGATAATGGTTTTGTGACATTTACAAATCAACCAAGTGATGTTAGTTTAGTTAATAATGAAAAACAAGAAATATCGACTGCAGACTTTAAACCAATTGTAGATTCTAATAATAATACTAATAATACTAATAAACCATCAGTGACTACGCAAAAGAATGTTAAAGTAGTTAAAAAAGTATCTTCAGTTGGAGCTAGTAAACCAAAAGAAGTTGTTACTAATACTAGTAGTGTAACTAATAATAATGCTACTTCTAGTCAAGCTAGTACTCCAGTAAAAAAGAATATTGTAGTTAAGTCAGTCGGAAGTATTGGTAAGCCATTAAATAAAAATAATAATTAGAGAGGTGATATAAATGAAAAAAGTAATGTTGGTTATAAAAAATTTCTTTCCAACTTTAAAAAAGTATGTTGATTATTTAATGAAAGTTGGATATAAAGAATTATTTGTAAATACGGTTATTATTTTATGTTTATTTGTTTTAGCAGCTTTTGTTTATGTCCCAATTGGTGTTTTAAGAGATTTTCTTTCTGATACTATTCAGTTATTCGCTGGTGGCTTAAATAATACGGCTGCTCAAGTATATTATTGGATTTTTAATATTATAAGTATTTTATTTTCTGTATTAGTATTTATGTGGTTATTTAATAAGAGATTTGAAACTATAGAAAATGAAAAAGCAGAAGATAAAAATGAAAAGGTAAATAAAAAGAAAAAAGAAGAAAAAGAAGACGAATTTGATTTACCAAAAGCTAAGGACAAATAAAAAGGTTTGATTATTTAATCAAACCTTTATTTTTTTTAATTATTATTTTTGTCCAGCAACATATTTTTCTGTTACTACTTTAGTTTTACCAGTAAATGTCCAACCTTCTAAGTATGAATTCTTACTCCATTTATATTTATATGAAGTAGTCTTCTTAGTTGTTACAGTTGCGTCGATTGTAATATTAGATTGTTTAATACATTTATCACCACTTACTGAGTAACCAGTAGGACAAGTATAATATTTAACTGTTCCTTTAACTACTTTTGTACACTTAGTACCATTTAATGTAGCATCGCTATCTTCACAGTAATATTTAGTTGTAGTAGCAATTCTATAACATTTAGTACTTTCTCCTGATCCTTCAGCTGTGTAACCAGTAGGACAAGTATAACTATAGATATCTGTTGGAGTAGCGCTTATTTGATATAAACACTTATTACCACTTAAGGTATAACCAGCAGGACAAGTATATGTTACGCCACCAGGAGTAAGTGTAGCATCTTGAGTAATTGTACAAGTTGAACCACTTAATGATCCACCACTAGGACAAGTATAGTAACCAGCTCCATTATTTTTAGTTGCGTCATATGTTTTAACACAGCTTGAACCACTTTGAGTGAATCCAGCAGGACAACTATATGTTGTTGATGGAGTAGCATTAGCTGTTAATGTACAAGTTGAACCATTTCTAGTTCCACCATTAGGACAACTATATGATGTAGATGGTGTGGCATTATAACTACTAGTCTTAGTACATTTAGAACCATTTAATGTTCCACCATTAGGACAACTATATGTTGTTTTAGGTGTCGCATTATAACTTGTAGTCTTAGTACATTTAGAACCACTTAGTGTACCACCATTAGGACAACTATATTTTGTACTAGTTGATCTTGTATAGTAAGTATATTTATACCAAATACCTTTGTTACCACAAGGTGAGCCACATACAGCACCTGATACAGCACCATTATAAACTAATTTAGCTGTTGTTCCTGTATAAGCTTTACTTGCTGAAGTATAGTATTGTGTACCATGGCTTACCCATGAACCATAACTTGTAGATGGTGTTGCATTATAACTTGTGGTTGTAGTACATTTAGAACCACTTAATGAACCCCCATTAGGGCAACTATAAGTTGTTTTAGCTGTTGCATTATAACTTGTGGTTGTAGTACATTTAGAACCACTTAATGAACCACCGTTAGGACAACTATATGTTGTTTTAGCTGTTGCATTATATACTTTATAACAACTTGTACCATTCTTAGAATAACCAGAAGGACAAGTATATGTAGTAGATGCACTAGCATTTTGAGTTATTGTACATTTAGTACCATTTAATGTACCACCATTAGGACAAGAGTAACTTGCTCCTCCAGCTACATATGTAGCAGTGTATGTTTTAGTACATTTAGTACCATTTTTAGTAAATCCACTAGGACAAGTATAGGCATTTTCTCCATGTTGTTCTGTTGCATCAATATATTTAATACAATATGAACCATTTAATGTATATCCAGTAGGACAAGTATAATCAGTTCTTACTTTAGTTTTAACTGGGTTAACATATTCTCTTTCACCAGATGTAACTACTTTAGCATCAGTTATAACTGTTTGATCTGGGTTGTATACTGGAGTAGCGTCAATTGTCGCACCAGTTGTTGGTTTAGTACATTTAGTACCATTTAATTTGTAACCACTAGGACAAGTATATACTTTTTTAGTAGTTGTTACAGCTTTTTTATGTTGATAATATGTTGTTTTGTATAGTAAGTCATCTATTGGATTACCGTCTTTGTCAACGTTAGGATTACTTGCTATCTCGTCATCATCACTATTATTGTAATTATTATCTGTATTGTTATTATCAGTTGTTTGGTTGTTGTTATTGTTATCAACTATTTGAGTTGTACAATTACCATTTTTACATACTGATGTACAACCAATTGTATCTAGAATGTAATCTTTTTGATCACCACAATTAAGTTGAACTTTTAAAGCATATTCTTCATCAGATATTTTAGATAATTCAACTTTACTTGATTTTTCATCACAAGTAGCACCATCTTTGTCTGTAAATCTTATAAGTAAGTGATTATCAAACATTTCTTGAAGAGTCATTGATGTTTGTTCTCCAACGTTATTTGGTAATTTATCTACTGTATAATAACTTTTAGCTGCTTCTTTCATTGCATTAATGTTTGTATTATAAACATTATCGTAGAAAACATCTAAATTAGGTCTTGGGAATAACCATAATAATAAAATAACAAATAAGATTAACATTACTATTTTTATTAGGATATCTTTCCAGTTAAGACCAATTTTATATGTGTAGTTATTGTCTTCGTACATGATTAATTCCTCCTTTCATTAATTTAAACTTTTTTGATAAACATTGGTATAAGCTTGGCTTTTACCATAGTATTCCATTAAGGCACAATTTATTGTGTTTACTTGATTTATATAATGGAAGTTCTTACCATTAGGATTATCAATCAATAATAAGCCTTCATCGTCGACTGCTATTTGTGATAAGTCATCTTCACAATCCATGTTGAAGTGTTCCATAATTTCTTGATATCCAACATCTACAGCATTTTCTTCAGGGTTTGCTGAGATTAATGAATTATGAACGGTAAATGTATCTTTTGTTCTGTCTGTTCTAAATGGTTCCATGATGTAAGTTAATATTTGTAATACGTTACCTGAATTAACTTTATCTAGGCCTAAGAAAGCACTTTTATCATAAACTTTACCATCTAGAGTAAAACCATCACCATATACCATATCAGCTAAGCTTTGAACTATTGAATCATAAATTCTTGCACATTCATCTCTATCAGTTGTGCATAACATAGCGTTATATTGATTTTCAAACCATTTTAAGTATGGATATGCTGAAGTATTTCCTAGTAACATGTTATCAACTATATTTATAGGATGGAAATTATCGATATATCCTTGAACAGTATCTTTGAAACTGTCTTCGCCACCTTGATATTGAACTGCGAATAAAACGTGTTCAGAATTTAATGGAGCAACTGCAAAATTAATTATTTCATTAACTAATGTGTATGCTTCATCTTCATTTTGTGGTTTATATGCACCATTCATATATTGAATTAATGTTTTTAATTCATCAACTGTATATGGAGCATTTGTTCCTATATTATATAGACTAGAAGCATTAAGTTCTTCTAATAATTTAGTAGCACGTTCTGTAACTAAAGCATCATCTTTAGCATCGCCAAGATTAATCATTTCTGGAACTGTACTTGGAACAACTGGAGCTTGAGTTTCTTCTGGTGCTGGTGGTTCAGTTGTTGTATTGTCATCTGGTTTTGGTGTAACAGTTACAATTGGTGGATTTGAAGGTTCAGCATCTTTTCCTTTGTTTTTACTTAAACCAAATATAGTACAGCCTATAAGTGAAACAGCAAGTGCTGCTATACATGTAGCTAATGCTACTTTTGGTAGTATAGATTTTTCTTTTTTATTTTCTGGTTTTTGTCCTGTTTGAGCACCTGTTGTTAATGCTGGAACTCCATTATTGTATGCATTACGTCTTGTTTCATCTAATAGTACACTTTTAGCTTCATCAAGTTCGCTTAATTTTTGAATAAATTCATGTGTTTCTATTGCACCACTATTACGTTCAAGTTGTAGTTTATTTTTCTTTTTAGCATATGCTTCAAGGATTTGATCTTGTGTTGCATTTTGTGGTACATCTAAAATCTCATATAGATTCTTTGCCATTATAATACCCCCTCTAATAAGCAAAAATACTCTTTTTCTTAAGTAGATAATCTAACATAATAAGGTATAAAAGTCAACTTTATCTTATTATATAGATAATGTAAAAATTGCTTTGATTAGAACAATAATTTTTCTAACACAGAAATTATATCATTATCGGCGAAAATATGTCAAAATTTGCTAGATGATTAGAAAAAAATTTTATAAATGGATTTTTTGTGATATAATTAGCTAAGTCTTGGGGTAGACTTGGTTTCGACAGATTACTGTTGAATATGACTGCAAGTGGTAGGAATACCTTAAATTCAAAATTAAAATTAAATGACGAAACTTCATATAGTTTCGCTCCTGCTTTCGCAGCAGCCTAATATAAGGTATAGGAGCACTCTTACTTGTTTTTACCTATAGAATAAGATAAGGGTTCATATATATAGGGTATATTATTATATTGCCTAAGGTATAATAACAAATTTTTATTAGGATAGCTAGGATAGTAGGTACGTTATAGCCGGCTACTTAGTGAAATTATAAATCTAACTAAACTTGTAGACGTTGTATATCAAGGTAGTTTGGACAGGAGTTCGATTCTCCTCTACTCCACCAAATTGTTATTAAACTCGAACTTTTATGGTTTGAGTTTTTAAATGATTGAACTTATATTATAGTTAAAAAAGCAATAAAAAAGCGATTAAGATATAATATCATTAATCGTTTTTTATCTGTAGATTTTTTTTATTTGAAATATGAACCACTATGAGTTTCTGTTATATTTAAGTCTTTATCAACAGTTATTTCATATACAGCCGTTTTGTCAGTATTACCATGAGGTATAGAAGTATAATCTAAAGATAAAGTTGTTTTATCTGGTTTTAAGCCTTTAATGGTATAAATCTTTTTACCACCACATCCAGCGACATCTGGAGGACAATTTGAATAATCTGTAGTTTCAGAAATTTCGATTATATCTTCTTCACTAACTGTATATGACCAAGTATATCCTGTTGAACTATTATCATATAGCGAAATTTTTAAGACGTCTTCTTTCTTTTCTTCCTCTTTCTTATCACCACATCCGACAAGACAAAGGCAAGTAATAATGGCGATTAAAATTAAGATAGCTTTTTTCTTTTTCATTTTAATTTCTCCTTATATTTAGCATTATATCATATAATGGTATACTTTTCTTTAATGTATGTTAAAATTGTTTTGAGAACAAACGTTAAAAGAGTAGGTGCATAAGACAATGAAAAATTTATTAGAAACAAATATTTATGATGCTAAGGGTAAAGTTATGGTTTGCGGTACTTGTTTACCAAATATGGAACCAGATGCTTATAATAGAATAGCTAAGAAATATGATTGTGTACTTTCATTATGCTTAGAAAAAGAGCATATAAATATGGCGATTACAAAAATATGTGGGATGTTATCATGTAATAAAATAACAGAGTTGGCTTTTGTTTCTGTTAATAAATCACCACATTGTACACAATTACATTATATAAAGAATGAAATAAAAATAGTTATGAATAATGATAACTTGCCAGTAATTACTAATATTATTGTTGAAAATAATAATGAATATGTAATGACAGATGAAGTATTAGCAATGTCGAAAAATTTAGTTGAGCTTTCTAATATTTTAAATGGTTAATATAGAGGTTTATGATGAAAGAAAAATATATTGAATATGCTAAAGGTACTTTTAGTGGTAAAGCTTTAAATTTAATATTAAAACAAATTGAATTATTCTATGATGATTCTAAGATTGATTCATATAATCAATATAACCCTGGAGAAGATGTTCGTCTTGCGAAGGTAAATTATCTTCATGGTATACCAGGGATGTTAGATAATTTTGATTGGATAGTTAATAATGGTTTTATAAGCAATGATTTTACTGATGAAAATGTGCATAATAAGATTACACATAGTGTTGGAATGTGGGAAATAAAAGAAGATGTTTTACTAAAAGATTATATAAAAAAATATAGTGGTTTTACTATTACTTATACTATTGGTCGTGGACCAGGTTCTAAAGAAATAACTGAATTAATTCCTTATCATCAATTTGATGCTTATACTGAAGAGTTAAATAATCGTGAAGATGTTTGGATGTATTGGGGAGATCAAACTAAAGAAGTAAGATTTCTTCCTAGTTTAGTAGCTAATAAACGTCAAATTGCTTTTATTTTAAATCTAAATAACCCTGTTACTCAGGAACTTATAAAAGCTGATGTTTGGAATCCATCAATGGATGAAGAGACTTTAAAAGATTTTTTAGATTATCGTTATTATGAAAAATTCTTAACTGAACGTTTAAATCGTAATGCTTTAACTACTGATCGTGAAACAGCTATTATGTTTGGTTTACCAGCTAAGTTAATTGAAGGAATACTAGTAGGAAGAAAATTAGAACATGACGAAGAAAAAATAAGATATATAAAAAATAAGTTACCACATTGCTATATTTGTAATTTAGATGGTAAAGTAATAGTAGGTAATAAATAGGAGTAGATATGTATACAAAAGAATTTGATATAAGGAAGGTTATGACTAATTTAAGTAAATTAAGACAAGGCTTTACTTTAGAAGGTGACTTTCAGTTTATGCTTGGCTATGTGATAAAGAAAATGTATAGGCATGCCCAAGTTATTATGGAATATAATTATCCTAGTGGTACTTTATTAAAAGAAGAAAAAGATACAAGACAAAGTATTGATGTTTTAGTTATTTTTAATAAAAATTGTTATCCGATTGAACTTAAATATAACTATGATTATAAAAGAGGAATAATAAAGTTAGATAAAGATATAGATTATAAAATAAATAATGTAAGTGAACAGGGAACAACAGATTTTAGAAGAAAATATTGTAAAGATATTGAAAGGCTATTAAATTTAAATAATATAACTAAGGAAATAGATAGTTTTAAAATTAAAGAAAGTTATGCAATATTGTTAACTAATTTTACTGAATTTAGAGATAAAACAGCTAATTTAACGAAATATATTTTATCTAATGATTCAATTGAAGAAGTAGATAATGATTTTAAAGATATAAATGTTAAATATGATTTAGAATGGAATGAATATGGTAATGAAAATGTAAATAATCTTAATTATTTACTAGCTACTATAAAATTAAATGATAAATAATTTAATAAGTACTCATAGGAGTACTTTTTTCTTTGGAACTCTACCTACAAGGGGTGTGAATATAAATTCTAGATGTTATAATTGATAAAAGAGGTGGTAATATGAATCAAGAAAAGATAGGTAAATATATAGCTAAATGTCGTAAAAAGGTTAATTTAACACAAGAAGAATTGGCAGATTTAATGGGTGTTACGGCGAAGTCAGTTAGTAAGTGGGAATGTGGAGTATGTTTACCAGATATAAGTAAAATGCAGGATTTATGTTATCTATTAAAAACTAATTTATTTAATCTACTTAATGGGGAAGATTCGGAATATAAGTTTTATATTACTAAAGTAGGTGGAACATTACTAGATAGTAAAGAAAAACATAAAAGTTACCAAGTAAAGGCTACTAAATTAAATAAGAATAATATTGAATTACTTAAAGATATTGGTGATGATCATAAAAAACATATTATTAAAGTTAAAATAAAGGGATTTATGATTGAAGAAAAGAATGGAATTTCTGTTGGTCATTTCGATGCTAGTGATGAATCAAGGAATATAGAATTAACATTAAATGATAATGGTGATTATGAAAGTAGAAAATTAATAGACAGGGTGGCTATAGATAAAGAATATTTATGTAAGGGTTTTGTTTTTGTTAATATGTCTAATACTAAATCAATGATAGTTGAGGAATTTGAAGAGTTGTGATTAATAATGAAAATAAAAGATATAGGTTTAGACGTAGATGATAGTTATATTACTAGTATTAATGATATAGCAGGTGAAGTTAAGAATATAACTTTAAAAGTTGAAATTACGGATATTAAAAAAGTTGAATTAGAAGAGGGAATTATCGAATGTTTAAAGCTAAAAGATAATAGTGGAATTATATCAGGTATTTTAATTAGTAATCGTAATAAAGAATTAAATGTAGTTAATAAGACATATTTAGTTAAGGGGAATGTTGTAATATTAAAAGAACCTAATGATAAAGAACTAGATTTTATAAAAGATAAGATAAGTAGTTTTATTAAAGTTGGCGATATGTATATAGTTATTAAAGTTTTAAAAGAAGTAAATTGAGGTATTGAAAGATGGGAAATTTAGATAGATTTATTGTAATGCAAGAAAAAGATTATCAAATAGCATTAGAAGAGATTAAGAGTGGTAAAAAACGTACCCATTGGATTTGGTATATATTTCCGCAATTAAAAGGATTAGGTAGTAGTGCAACGGCTGAATATTATGGAATAGATGATTTAAATGAAGCTAAAGCTTATTTAGAAAATGAATATTTAAAAAATAATTTATTAGAAATATCACAAGCATTATTAGATTTAAGTAGTAGTGATCCGACGGAAATATTAGGTTATCCTGATGATTTAAAAGTAAGGTCTTGTATGACATTATTTTATTATGCTGATCAAAGTATTGAAGTTTTTAAAAAAGTAATAGATAAATTTTATAATAGTGAATTTGATAGGATGACTATTAAAATGATAAGTAAGAATTAAGATAAGTTTTAATAAAGGAGATAAAGGATGTATCGAGATATAAATATTGAAGCTAAAAATTATTTATTAAGAGAACTTAATGAAATCTTTGATAAAAAGAAGAATGATAAAACGTTATTATATAGATGTTATAAGGAAATAAATATGCTTTATGATAAGAATGTTTTATTTATTATTGAACAATTATATAGATATAAGAAAGAATATGATGATGTTTCATTCTACTTTGAAGGGATGATAAATAATTTATTAGTATTATATATTTTAGGTTTAAATAATGTAGATCCTATTAAATATAATCTTGCTTGTGAACTATATTTAGATGATTATTTTAGTTTTAAGATATTAAATGATCCTATTTCTTGTTTTATAAGATATTTAAATAAGAATGATTCGTTTAAATTTATTCATTTAAAAAATAAATATCAGCTAGAAGATGATAGTAAGTATTTGATTATTCCAGAGTATTATGAATTAGAAAATATGAAGTTAATATTTAATAGTGATGGACTTTTAGAAACAGATTGTGAATATAGGCCATATTACTTAATGGTTCAAATAAAAGAAAAAGAATACTTAGTAGATAGTAATAAAGCAGAATTAGTTAATTCATTATCGACACCTGATGATTTAAAAATAGCTAATGTCTTAGAACCAAAAACAATAGATGATTATATTAAAGTTAAGAGTCTTGCTCATAGTGTGAAGTTATGGAAAGATAATCAAGATGAATTATATAAACAGAATAAATTAACTATTAATGAATTGATAACTAGTGTTGATGATATATTTGATTATTTACTTAAACAGGGTGTTGATAAAGATATAGCTATTGATATTATAAGAACATTAAAACAACATTTAGGGAATTCATCTTATGTATGGAATGAATATGTAAAAATAATGAAAGAACATAATTGTGATGATACTTTTATAAGGATTTTAAATAAGTTAATAGCAGTACATGGTCGTGGAGAAGCAATTAGTGAATGTTTATTTGTATTAGATAAAGATAATTATTTGGAATTATAACTTAATTATTTGTAATGTATACAGTTCGTAGAGATACATTATAGATTATTTTTAGTATAATAAATTTCAAAGAGGAGAATAATTATGGATCAAATACAAATTGGGAAGTTTATCGCGCAATGTCGTAAAGAAAAAGGACTTACTCAACAAGAATTAGCGGATAAGATAGGATGTAGCGATAAAACAATTAGTAAATGGGAGAATGGTAGAGGTTTACCAGATTATTCTTATTTTGGAAATTTATGTCGTACTTTAGATATAACAACTGATGAATTATTAAGAGGTAGTAAGACTAAAAATAAAAGCAATGATATTTTAGGAGAGTATCTAGCTTATAAGGCCCAAATGGATAAGAAACAAGAAAAAGTTAAAATGGTAATAATTTGTTTATTCGTATTAGTTCTTTTTCTGCTTGGATATTTTATTAATTCTTATAAAAAGATAAATATTTATTCATTAGAAGGTCAAAGTGAAAATTTCACAATTAAGCGTGGGATGTTTGTTAAATCAAATATTAATACGATATTAGATATTGGCGATTTAAGAAGTGATACCGTTGATTATAGTAACATTAAAAGTATAATTATAGCTGTAAAAGAAAAGGATGATTATAAATTAATTGAAGGACATTCAGGTGATTCATTTAGTGATATTGAGTTATATAATAATATACGAATCCTTTCGGAAAGTTATGGTTATGATGAAGAATTAGATAAAATAGATAATAAGAATGGTGTTTCTAATCTTTATTTATTTATATTATATAACAAAGATAAAGAGTTAGTTCTAGAAAAAATGAATATAAAAATGGAAAAGATTCTAAGCAATGATAAGTTTGTAAATAAGAAGAGCGATGGAGTAATGTCTGAAGGAAGTAGTCCAGTAATAGATCTTGAAACATATAAAAATTCAGAAGCTTATTATAATAGATTGATAAAAGAAGGATTTACGGAAGAGCTAAATAATGATGGTATATGTAATGGTGGATTACTGAAAAAGCTTGGCGATAATGAATATTTAAAAATTAACTATTTTGATAAAAGTTTTAGTTATCATAGAGATTTAGGAGATTTGCAAATATATAGTCATATGTCTAATAATGTTTTACTTAGTAATGGAATACATAAAAATGTAGATATTAGATTTGATCGTAATGATGAAATCTATAAGATATTATCATATCGTAATAATTCATTAATGGGTGAAGAACGTACTGACGATGAAGAAGAGCAAGCCTTAAGAGTTGCTGAATTATATAAAAAATATATTTTAGAATTATAAAAAAGACCTATTGGTCTTTTTAAATTCGGTAAAAGGTTGTTACTTTGTCATTTTTATCTATTGATAATAAACTGATATCTTCGATATTTTTATTAATATCTTTTAAATAGGTATTTAACCATACTTTACTTTTTTTAGCTTTTTTAAGTTCTGATTCATTAAGAGCAACATCAACAATTATTTCATAGTTATAAGTTTGTTTCTTAGTATTTTTTTGAATATCTTGTTTTAAGTCATTACTAGTGATTGATTGATAGTTTTCTTTTAAAAGAATAGAGATATCACTAGATGGTTCTAGAATAGCACAACCTAGTTCATTAATATCAAAACAATTTTTTAAACGACAATGTTCTAATAACTTAGCAATACTTATTTTGGCGGTTTCTAGATTTTCGTAATTAAAGTTATCATTTTCAAATAATACTAATGGCTCACCATCAACTATTTCTTCAGCAGAATGATTATGACTAGTAACTAGAGATAGTATTATGCCAATAATACCAAAGATAGATAGAGCAATAATACCATCTAATAGTGGTGTATCAGTACTAATTATTGTATCTGCTGTTATAGAACCAATAGTAATACTTAAGATATAGTCGTATAAAGTAAAACTTTTAATTTGTTTTTTACCGAGTAATTTAACTATTATAAAAAGAATAAAGAACATAATAAGTGAACGTTTTAAAGTTTCCATAATAATCACCTATTATTAGTATTTGATAATTATTAAACATTATAACAATAAATAATTTAAAATAAATAGTTTTTTAGAAGTGAATTTGATATACTTAGAATAGAGGTGTTGACTTATGAATGGTACTGAGCAAAAAAAATCTAATAAAAATGTATTATATATTATATTAGTAGTTATTTTAATTGTTGTAATAGTGGTTGAAGGCGGTTTAATTCTTAATAAAATGCAAGATAAGGATGTAACTGATAATTCCAAACCAGGTTCTAGAACAATAATGATCTATATGGTAGGAGCAGACTTGGAATCTAGTAATGGAATTGCTTCATTTGATTTAAGTACAATAGATTATAAAAAAACAAGTGCTGAAGATACAAAGGTTGTTTTAATTGCTGGTGGTAGTAAGCAATGGAATAATGATTATGTTGATGTTGATGAAACATCTATTTATGAATTAAAAAAAGGTGGCTTTGAAAAAGTTAAAAAACAAAATATTCAAAATATGGGGGAACCTAAAGTATTAAGTAACTTCTTAGATTATGTTTATGAGAATTATAAAACAGATAAATATAATTTAATGTTTTGGGATCATGGTTCAGCAATATTAGGTTCTGAACATGATGAACTAGCTAATGATTTTTTATCTTTGTATGAAATAAATAAAGGTTTGTCTGGTTCACCTTTTAATAAGAATAATAAATTGGAGACAATAATATTTAGAACATGTTTAAATGGTAATTTAGAAGTTGCTTCAATGTTAGGTGATTATGCAGATTATTTAGTAGCATCTGAGGAAGTAACAATTGGTAATACAATGGATTCTCCTTTAGAATTTATAAATAAGATTAAACAAGAAGATACCTCTTATGATATGGCTTTAAAGTTTATTGATTCTTATAAAGGTTTAATAGGTAACTATAAAAATTTATATTTTTCATATACAGGTAATACACCTTCATTATATTCTACATATTCAATAATTGATTTAAGTAATGTTGATAATTTAATTGATAGTGTTAATGATTTCTTTGAGGACATTGATGTTTCAAAAAATTATAATGATATAGCCAGAGTAAGAAATGGTTTATATCAATATGGTGATACGGAAAAAGCTTATGATATGGTTGATCTTTATAATTTAGTTGATAGTTTAAAAAGTTATTCTAGTGCAAAAGCTGATAAGGTATTAAATAATTTTGAAAATACAGTTTTATACAATTTTGCAACGAATAATAAATCACGTGGTTTGAGTATTTATTTTCCTTATCAAGGTAGTAGTGCTGAAAAAGAAGCATTTTTGAAGATATATCAATCTTTTGATGATTTAGAAGATTATTATTCATTTATTAAGAGATTTAATTCTATTCAAACTAGTACATCTTATAATTTCTCTTTTGCGCAGAATGATGTTAAGATTGATAAGAATTCTAGTGAACCTGATTTTACTTTACAACTTACTGATGAACAATTAGAAGGATTTGCTAGTGCACAATATATTGTATTTAAAGCCGAGAAAGATGGTTATTTTACACCTATTTATCGTGGTAAAGAAGTAAAGTTAAATGGTAATACATTAACGGCTAATATAAAGGATAGACAGTTAAAAATAGTTGGTGAAGATAAAGATGGTAACCATATTGAAGATCAACTTCATCTAAGTGAAACTGAAAATAATGATAAATATATTGAATATCAAACAGCTGTTATTTTAGAGAATTTCTCTGATGAAGATATTTCTAAGTGGTTAATTGATAGTGCTATGATGACATTAGTATATAATAAAGAAACACAGAAAATAGGTATTTCTAAACTCTTATTAATTAGTGATGATGAAGATTTACCTAATACGGTGGCAGTTGATATTAATAAGTATACACATATTGTTTTTGGTAGTAGTAAATATAAAATATTAGATAAAAATGGTAATTACACAACTGATTGGGAAAGTAATGGAATTTTTGAAGGTATTGAAAGTGAAGTTGAAGCATTAGATCTTAGAATAGATAAACTTGATGATGGTGCTGATTATTACTGTGTTTTCCAAATATATGATACAACTAATAATAGTTACTTTTCTAAATTAGTAAAAATGTAATATAGGGAGGAAAGTAATATGAATAATGAACAAAATCAAAATAATGCTCAGAATTATGGTACTAATCAAGTAAATAATACTTATACTGATAATACTCCAGTTGCTAGTACCAATCCAGTAAATAATACTTATACTGATAATACTTCAGCTGCTAGTACTACGCCAGTGAATAATACTTATGCTGACAATACTCCTGTTGCTAGTGCTATGCCAGTGAATAATACTTATGCTGGTAATACTCCAGTTGCTAGTACTACCCTAGTGAATAATACTTATGCTGGTAATACTCCAGTTGCTAGTACTACTCCAGTGAATAATACTTATACTGATAGTACTCAGGTTGCTAGTACTACACCATTAAGTAATACTTATCCTAATAGTGGGCAAGTTTATAATCAGAATGTTGTTAATAATACTTATCCAGTAAATAATAATCAAACTGTTAATAATATGGGTAATTATAATAATGGTTATCAACAGCCTTATACTGGTTATCAAAATAATGTTATGAATAATCAGTATTATAATCAACCTAATGCACAGTATTATAGTCAACCAGTTTATCAAACTCCTAAAAAGAGTAGTCCTGTTTTATTAATATTAGTAATTATTTTATTTATTGCAGCTATTGGTGGTGGAGTTACTTATGTTGTTTTATCTGTACCAAAAGACGATAATAAAGTAGAAGAAAAGAAATATAAGAATACAAATGATTATGAAGATGATTCAGATAATAATATAGCTATTAATAATAACAATAATAACAACAATACTAATAACAATAATAATAATCAGACTAGTACTATTACTAATAGTGGATTTACTTATGATAAATTAGATGGTTTTAATTATACTGAAAGTACGGAAGGATTAATTGTTACACCATCAGATAGTTCATATGCTGTTTTATTGACACCTATTGAAAGTCCTTATCAATCTGTTAAAACACAACTTTTACAAGATCCTAGTTCATATAATCAAGAAGGAGTTACTTTAACAAATTTCCGTAGTACATATTACTCAGGAGTTGATATGTTAGTGTATGATGTATCTGATTCAGAGTATATTGGTTATATTGTAATCAGTGCTATTCCTAGTAAACAAGAATTTACAATGCATACGACTATTATTTTCAAAGGAAGTATTCGTGATGTAACGGTACTTAGTAAGGTTGCTGAAATAATTAATAGTGCTAAGTATGTGGGTAATTATTCTAGTTATGCGAAAGACTTAAATATTAATGTACAAAATTTTTTAAAAGGTTGATTAGATGAGTTTTTATCGTGTTACTTATAATAATAAAGGAATATATAATGAATTAAAAAAGATGGTAGGTAAAGATGTTTGGTTAGAACTATTAAATAAACAAGAATTTACTTGGTTGCCTAAACCGCCTTCTTATGCTAGTAATAATAGATCTTATTTTACGGAGAAGGGTTATGAATACTTTAGAGATAAGACGTTACCTATTATAAATAAATACTTAGATAAAGATTTAATTAAAATTAAAGTATATATGGAAGTTAATAATATTATATATAAAGATGAATACCAAGTAGTAGTTGATGAATAAAAAACTTGAGTTTAAATACTCAAGTTTTATTAATGTTTAAATAGCAAAGATACTAAAGCAAAATAAATAATAGCAATGATAATAAAGAGAATTATTAAGCCAAAGAAAGTTAATATACCATAAAGAATGGATGATGATATAACACCTACAACAATACTTATTATGATGCTGGTAATTAAAGTTATAATGACATAGAAGGGGATAGAGGTTTTAACAAACCATTTAAAGTTTTCTTTAGTAAAAGTAGTAGTTGAAACTTCTTTCATTTCGTTTTTGATAGTTTGATTAAATTCTTTTAATACTTCTTTATCATTAGGATTATAAGTTGGGTTTTGTAGTAGTTCTCTTTCATTCTTTTTTATGTCTTTTAACATAGAAATTAAAGTAATAGTATTAATGATAAAGAAATATATTCCCATAAGATAAAATTTGAAGATTATTAATATAATACCAATAATATAAAAGATAGTACACATACCATATAAGAATGGTTTAACAATTCGTGGATCACTGGTTTCGATAGTTTTATTTGTTTTATAACCTTTCATATAGTTTTTGGGATTATTTTCGTTTGGTATGAAACCATCTTCTGGAGTGATAGTAGTTGTTTTTATTTCTACATATGTACCATCATCTTTTAATTTTCGTTCAACTTTATTTTTCATATTTTCACCTATAATGTAATTATAGCTAATTAGAGAATTAATTTCATTAAAAAAGGACTTATCTTGACAATAAGTTCCTATTTTAATAGTTTATCTATTTCTTCTTTAATAGAAGGATTATCTAATTGCTCTTGAGTATATAGTTCTTCGATACTGCCTTGTTCAATGAATTTATCATTAAAACCTAATATTTTAATTTGACCTTGGTAATTAAGATTATTTAAAGCTAGTAAAATGTTATGACCTAGACCACCATTAATAAGGTTATCTTCTAATGTTAAAACGTTGTCATTATCTTTGACAATCTTTTTTAAAGCATCGATATCTAATGGTTTAATAAAAGTGGCATTTATAAGGGTTATATCTAAATCATATTCAGAGATTATTTGACAGGCTTTTTGGACCATTTTACCTGTGGCAATAATAGTTAAGTTACGACCTTTAGTAATATATTCCCATTTACCATATTTGATTTCTTTTAATGGTTTCATTTCTAAGTAGTCGCCACCACGCGGATAACGAAGAGCTATAGGAAATTTTTGTTTGACTGCCCATTTTAAAAGTATTTCTAATTCTGATATACATTTAGGGGAGATGATAGTCATGTTAGGGATGATAGATAAATATGATAGATCTAAAATACCTTGGTGAGTTTCGCCATCACTACCAACAAGACCTGCACGATCAATAGCAAAAACAACTGGTGAATTTTGCATACAAACATCATGTACAATTTGGTCGAAACCACGTTGTAAAAAAGTAGAGTAGACAGCAAAGACTGGTTTGATATTTGATACTGACATACCAGCAGCAAGAGTAACAGCATGTTCTTCAGAAATGCCGACGTCAAAGTAACGGTCAGGATATTTCTTAGCGAATTTCTCTAAGCCAACACCATCTTGCATAGCGGCAGTGATAGCGACAACTTTTTTATTGTGGGAAGCAATTGTAGTTAAGGCACGACCAAAAGCTGCTGAATATGTTTTTTTACCACTTGATAAAACACCATATTCTTTATTGAATGATGATACTCCGTGATATTTTTCTGGGTTTTCTTCGGCAAATTGATAGCCTTTACCTTTTTTGGTAACGGTATGAATAATAACTGGGCCATCAATCTTTTTAGCTCTTTTTAAAACTTTTTCTATTTCTTTAATATTATGACCATCAATAGGACCAATATAAGTTAAGCCCATATCTTCAAAGTATTTAGAAGGAACTAGAGTTTTTCTAATACCATCTTTAATACGTGATAATAAATTAAAGGAAATTGTACCTATTTTTGTATCGTCTAAGCAGTATTTAATTTTATTTTTAAGTTTTATATAACGTTCATTTAAACTTAATCGGCTTAAATAACTTGATAAACCACCGACATTAGAAGATATACTCATACCGTTATCATTTAAAATAATAATTAATTTTGTTTTATTGTAACCAATATCGTTAATAGCTTCAAAAGCCATGCCACTAGCAATAGCACCATCACCAATGACAGCTATAATATTATAATCTTTATGTTGTAAGTCACGAGCTCTAGCCATACCAATAGTAGCACTAATAGATGTACTACTATGGCCAGTTTCAAAGTAATCATAAGGACTTTCCTTTTTATATGGGAATCCTCTTAAACCTTTATATTTTCGTAATGTATCAAATTTGTCTTTACGACCAGTTAATATTTTATAGACATAACTTTGATGACCCACATCAAAGACAATTTTATCTTCATTAAAGTCAAAGACATCACAAAGGCTTACCGTTAGTTCAACGATACCTAAATTAGAAGCTAGATGACCACCATTTTGGGAAACTTTTTCAATTAAGAATTCTCTTATTTCGTTAGCTAGTTCTTTTTTGGCAGTTAAATCTAATTTTTTTAGATCATTTAAATTATTTATTTTATCTAGCTGCTTCATTTTTTCACCCCCATGAATCTCTAATTAGTTAGATTAACATAAAAAGTTAAAAACTTCTAGTAAATACAGACTTGATTATAACATTTTATTCTAGTTGTTTACAACTTATTATTTATTAACAAGTAAAAAAGACTAGTTATCTAGTCCTTATTATCTAATAATCATATCTTCGTTATCAGGTCCAGTTCCAATGAATTTAACTGGGATACCTAAATGTTTTTCAATTATTTCAACGTATTTTTTTGCTTGATTTGGTAGTTTATCGTATTCTCTTTCGCCTTTGATATCAAATTTAGTTGTAAATTCTTCGTAGATAGGTTCTACTTCGGTTTCATGACCAATGATATCATCACTACTTTCATCATATACTTTGCCATTTAGTTTATAACCAACACATAGTTTAGTTGTTCCTAATTTACCGATAGTATCTAAGTGATTTAGGGCAAGACCAGTTACACCATTTACGCGAACAGCGTATTTTAAAGCAACTAGATCCATCCAACCACAACGACGTGGTCTTTTAGTTGTAGCACCATATTCATGACCTAATTCACGAATAGTATCACCTATTTCATTATTTTGTTCAGTTATAAATGGTCCTTCACCAACACGTGAAGCATATGCTTTGCAAACACCGTAAACTTCGTTTAAATCTCTAGCTCCTAATCCACTACCTGTTTGAATACCGCCAATTGTAGGATTTGATGAAGTTACCATTGGGTAATCACCTAAGTCCATATCAAGACCAGTAGCTTGAGCTCCTTCACAGACGATAGTTTTATTATCTTCAATAGCTTTGTGTAAGTATGATACAGTATCCATAACATATGGTTTCATCATATCACGATAATTTAAGTAATCTTTAACTATCTCATCTTCATTTAAAGTTTCAAAACCATATAGTTCAAATACTTTATTTTTATTTTGAATATTTCTTCTTAATTTTCTTTCAAAAGATTCACTATACATATCGATAACTCTGATACCAATACGATTAGCTTTATCCATATAACATGGACCAATACCACGAGCAGTAGTACCAACCTTATCATCACCTTTTAAGAATTCTTGTAATTTATCTTCAGCAATATGATAAGGGAAGATAATATGAGCTCTGGTACTAATGTGTAGTTTTGTTAAATCGACTTTATGTTCTTTTAGAACTTCGATTTCTTCAAATAGTACTCTTGGATCAATAACAACACCATTACCAATAACCGCATCAGTTCCTTCATTTAAAATACCTGATGGAATTAGATGGAAGACTATTTTATCTCCATTAAATTCAACAGTATGACCAGCGTTATTACCACCTGTACATCTTAATGCTATGTCACTATCTTTAGCCAAGAAAGTAGATACTTTTCCTTTACCTTCATCCCCATAATTTAAACCTAAAACAACTGCAACTCTTGCCATTTTAAAACCTCCGCTAATATAATAACATATTTTTATTTAATAAAAAAGAAACAATTATAGAGGAATTGTTTCAGTTAATTTTTTGAGAGCTAGGAGGTGTTTATTATCTGGATTAAGATGAGGGACTACTAATTTATATATTTCTTTAATTGATGATAATTCTTCACTAGTTAATTCAAGTATTTCTAAAGTTAAATGAAGTTCACGGATGATAACTTGGTAATCTTCGATATTTATTTTATGGCTTTTTAGATATTTGATGATGTCATGATAACGATGGTTGTAGATTAGAAATTTGATATCAGAATCGTTTAAATAAGGAATAAGAGCTTTTTGAGTTTCAGCTATACTATTAGATGTCATGTCCTTTATGTAATTTAAATATGTAGCGAAACATTCAATAACACCTAAGAAACCAGGAGTTAAACTACTAATACTCATTAAGTTATCATATTTTTTATTATTTTCATCATGTAGGGAAGGTATAAACTCGGCCATTAAGCGATGGTTTTGAAATTTACGAAAGTAATTGGGGTTTAAGTAGTCATCAACTAGTCCAAACCAAATAACATCGTATTGAGGATTATCTAAGTATCGCGATTCAAAAACTTCAGTTTTGTTATAGTTATTTTGCTGATTAGGTAGGGGATTGCATTCTTTGGTATAAAAGTTATATGTACCGAATAAGTAAGTTGCCTCATCTAAAATAATATGAGGTTTAAGATTGTTAGCAAGAATAGACATATATTTGTCTAAAGTAGGTGATGGTAGATCGGTATGAGTAGAGATATTTAATAAAACTTGATGAACGTTAAATTTGGTTTTTAGTTTAGTTAATTGTTCCATAAATATTTGAGTTGTTTCATCAGTCATATCGTCAATAGTACCTTGTAAATCTAACATGATAGCTATTACTCTTTTTTTGGCAGGATTGTTTTTTAATTTTTCGATAGTATATCTATTCATAAATTTTTTTCTTTGATATTCTAACTTTTCTTTATTTTTTTCCATTTAAACCACCCTATAATAATAAAATTATATCTTATTTATATTATTTAAACAATTAAAAAACAATGCTTTTTAAGCATTATTTTTGTGGTTCAATTAAGATTTTGATAGCATCATCAGTACCAGATGTTAATCTTTCATAAGCATGTTGAACACCATCTAGACCAACAATGTCATCAACGAATTTTAACATATCAATTTTTCTTGTAGACATTAAATCAACGCATTCTTTAAATTCTTCAACTGTATAACCAATTGCACCATATACTTTTAATTCGTGCATAACGATTAGAACTGATGGAATAGTAATGCTATCCATTGAGACACCAACCATAACAACTGTACCATTTGGTTTAGCCATAGCTAAAGCTGTACTAACAGCTGCTGAGTTACCTGAGCAATCAAAGACATAGTCGTATCCATATGGACAATTTTTACGAGCTTTAGTCATAAATTCAGGATCTTTAGCATTGAAGAATTCATCAGCACATTTTAAGCTAACGGCTTTTTCACCACGAGCAATGTTGGTTTCACTAACAGCTACATAAGAGGCACCATTCATTTTAGCAAACATAGCACATATATCACCAATGATACCAGCACCGATTACTAAGACTTTAGAACCGATTTTAATATCAGCTAGGTTTACGGCATGTAAGCCAACTGCAGTTGGTTCAACCATGGCACCTTCAGCATCAGTAATATTACTTGGGACTTTAATAACTAAATCAGGGCGGACAGATGTTTTTTCAGCATAAGCCCCAGGATTAGTTAGAGATAAACCGACAGCATATGTCCATGTATCTGGGCAATACTGAGGATTACCACTTAGACAAGCTGGGCAATGACCACAAGGTGAAATAGGTAGAGCAGTTACACGATCACCTATTTTAATATCATCACGACTGCCAGGATTTATAACTGTACCACAAAATTCATGGCCCATTACTAAACCTTCGGGAGCACCTGCTACCCAATAGTGAATATCTGAACCACAAATACCGGATTTTTTAACATCAATAACAACTGAACCATTAACAGATTTTGGTTCGTTTATTTTTTTTACTTCAAATTGTTTAAGACCTTTTAAAGAAACACAATTCATCATAGACAACTCCTTTATTCTAAATGTATTATACCATTAATCAAAAAATTTTTTCTAAAATATTTCTATTTTCTTAAAAAATGTGTATAATTTACTTAGGCCGACTTAGCACAGTGGTAGTGCAACGCCCTCGTAACGCGTAGGTCACTGGTTCAAATCCGGTAGTCGGCACCATTAGAATTTTAAACTCGTGGTAGACGAGTAAAGATAGATAGCGGCTTGATAAAGAGTAGTTTTTATGATATTATGAATTTGTCAAGGAAACTTGAATATAATAAAAATGAATACCTAGTTTTGAAGAGCTAGATACTATTCCATATTTTGGCTTTAGTACCGACTTATATAGTTGGTACTATTTTTATTAGTATGATTAAAATCACAATAATAAGGAGTATTATGATAGTACAAAGATATCTCTCTGATTTTCTCATAACTGCACCTCCTTTCACTTTAAAAAGTAAAGGAGAATAGTACCTAAATTAACTAAGTATTCCAAAAGCAATTATATCAAACATTTGTTTTAATGTAAAATGTTACAACTAAAAAAAGTATCTGATTAGATACTTTTATTCATGTATTCTAAAATAATATTAGTAAGTTCTTGTTTTTCTTTATTTGATAAGAAAGAACTGTTGATGGCATTAAGATTAAAACGACAGAAATCTTGAATAGTATAATTAAAATATTTATTTAGTTTAGCGTATTCATCTGATAATGTAATATTAGAGACAGTACGATTATCAGTACTAATAGATATTAAGGCACCTTGTTCATCTAATTGTTTAATAGGATGCTTATCGTAAGTATCAATAACATTAGTTTGAATATTGCTAGTTGGACAGATTTCTAATAATATTTTTTTATCTATAATTTGCGCTAGAAGATCAGGATAGTTAATAGCTTGAATGCCATGTCCTAGTCTGGTTGTTTTAAAGCTTATTGCACTTGCTAAACTATCTTTTAAATTTACTTCTCCAGCATGAATAGTATAAGGAATATGTTTTTCTTGAGCTATTTTAAATAGTTCTTCGAAATTACTAGTTGGGAAATGTTCTTCATCACCAGCTAAATCAATGGCACATACACCTTTATTTAGATATTTTTCAGCTACATTGATTACTTCAAGGTTTTCTTCATATGAGTGATGACGCATCATACAAAGGATAAGATTTATTTTGACATTGCCAAGACTAAAACCTTCAAGAATAGTTTTAATAGTTTCATTTAAATCTAGTTCACTACTTAATAAAAGATTAGGAGCGTATCTGACTTCAGCGTAGATAACGCCGTCATTTTCTAAATCTTTACTTAGTTGATAGGATGCATCCTTTAAATTGACTTTATGTTTTAAATAGTCGATTGGTAAATCAAATTTAGTTAAGTAGTCAGCTAAATTCTGACATTTATCTGGAGCTTGAGCGATAGATGAAGCGTCCTTATTTATATAATTAGATAATAGCTCTAGTGGTACTGAGCCATCTAAATGTAAGTGTAGTTCAACTTTAGGTATAGTTTTAAAATTAATACTCATAATAATCTGATACCACTTTCTAAGGCTAAGGTGATCATATCGTCTAAACCTTTTTCTCGTTGTTCACTAGTTGTTTCTTCATTAGTGATTAGACTATTAGAGACAGTTAAAATACAGCCAGCATCTTTTTTTAATAATTTGGCATTGTTAAATAGGGCGAATGTTTCCATTTCGACGGCTAGACAACCATATTCTTCGTTAAGTTTTCTAATATCAGTATTATCACTATAGAAGGCATCAGAACAGTGAACTCGACCATATTTTAATATTTTTTCTTGGGCATAAGCTGTTTCTTTGATTGTTTGAACTACAGCATTAGAAGCAGTAGCAACTGAACTTTGTCCATTATATAATTCTTTAGCATATGATGATTCAGAATAGCAATTTGTGACGACTAATAAATCCATAAGTTTTAATTCTTTAGTATAAGCACCAGCTGTTCCGATACGTATTATATAGTCGACATCATAATATTTAAATAATTCGTAGGAATAAATACCCATGCTAGGATTACCCATACCTGATGAGAAGACAGTTATTTTTCTTCCTTTGTATGTACCAGTATAAGCAAAAATATTTCTTACTTTATTAACTTGTTTAACGTTTTGTAAATATTTTTCAGCAATGTATTTGGCTCTTAGTGGATCACCAGGCATTAAGACAACTTTAGCTATGTCCTCTTTGTTACTTTCTATATGTGCAGTGGCCATTAAAATACCCCATTTCTATTATAGAAATATTATAACATAAAAAATTGAAGTATTTTTAAATATAATTATAAATTATAATAACGAGTAAAAAATTGACAAAAAAGTAACATTCTTATTTTACATTCAGCGGTATAATAGATAAATAGTTATATTTATGAGAGTAAAATGATATTTTAAATAATTATATCTACCATATTTAATAATTATTTGCTATAATTTTGTTATAAGAATAAGGAGCTGTTATGATGGAGAAAGACTATAAAAATGAACAATATTATATAGTATCTTTAGATAATGGAATCCGCAAGGAAGAACCAGTAACTATTGAATTGTTTAATAGTTTTAAAGATGGTTCAAAACTTGTTCAATTAAATAATATGGCGTTTGGGGTTTTAAATGTTAATAGTTTAAAACCAGAAACGATGTATATAGATGATTATGCAATTATTAAGGCAGATATAGCTGAGTTATTTGATATCGATCATGAAGAATCAAGACGAATTGTTACAGAAGATCAAACAATTGGGACTTTTACAACATTAAATTATAGTAAAGATATTGAAACACGTATTTCAGGAACAGCAACAATTAATGCAATAGTCAATGCTATTAATAATAAACAAGTTGATCCTGAGGAAGCATTATGGGTTGATAAAGTGTTTAAATATCCTACGGGTTCAAAAGAAAATTGTATTAAAGATCATGAACAAATAGCTGATATAATTGATTTAGGCATATATTCATTAAATAAGACAATTGAATTACAAATGGGAACACCAATAGATGCTAAAGCAGGTAAAGCAATTAGAAAAAATTATTTAAGAATGATTTTGTTTGATTATATAATTGGTAAAAAATATCGTGGATTTGATTACTATTTGATTAGTAAAGTTAATGATAATGGTAAACCAGTATGGTTAGATGCTTATTTTGCACCAGTATCTATAAATAGTAATTTAGGTAAAGAAGAGTTAATTGCTAATAATGAGTATGTTTTAAATAATAAATATATAGATAGAGATGCTTTATTGGATGTTTTATATGAAAAGTATTTAAAAGATATTAATAAATTAGCTCAAGCTGTTGCAGATGCTAAGAAGTTATATACTGATGCGATTGGTAGAATTATTTATAACAATACAGATATTGCTCATGCTTCTGTTTTGGAAGATATGATATTAGCTAATTTAAATAAAGTAGCTAAGAGTTATGATGATATGGAAGCGAAGAAAGAAAAAGGTCAAAGAGCTAATAAAGTAGAAAGAACGATGGCCACTCAAAGTCTTAATGTTAGAGTTACAACAAAGTTAGATTTAATACAAAAGAAATATCCAATTAATCCTAAGGATCATAAAGATGCAATTAATGCTAATAAAAAGAAAGAAAATAGTGATGGTGTTAAATTAACAGTTGAAAATGAAAAGGATAGTGGAGGATTTACGATAGCTTCTATTTTGATATCAATAGTAGGATTGATATGCGGAATAGCAGTTGGAGTTGCATATATAATACTTAAAATGAGGAGCTAGTGATAGTTCCCTTTTTATTGCAATAAAGGGAAAATCATTATAAAATAAACATAAGTAAAGGGTGGTTAAGGTGTTTAAAAGTAAAAAAGACACTATACTATTTATTGTTTTAATAGGAATTATCTTAGTTCTTGTTATGACTAATATATACTTTATTAGAAAAAGTTATAAGAATAAAAATGTAGTAACTAATGAAGAATATGTTTATGAAAAGGTAGAAGGACCTTATGATAAAGAAAAAGAGTATTATATAAAAATTGGTTATAGTAAGTTTAAAAAATATTATAAAGATGATAAAGTAAGAATAGTGGCAATTATTGATAATTCGTCAAATACTTATAATAAGTATTTAGAAGTAGTTAATAAGTTAGCTTATTACAATGGAATAAATATATATTTATTAGAAACAAGTAAGTTGTCAACTAAAAATGAAATAGATTTTTATGGGTTGGATGATAGATTTAGAACATTAAAGAGTAATTATATAGTAACAATAAGAGATAGTAAGATATTAGCTTTAACCACATTTGAAAATGAATATTTAAATATATTAGAAAAAGGAATAGGTGAATAAAAATGGGAAAAGTATATGATCAAGTATGTATGTTTAAGGCAAAGTTTCCAAGAACTATTACATGGTGGAGACTTAGAAAACATGCTAAAGTAGTAGAACAACATTTAAATCCAGGAGAAGAACCAATTTATACCTTTGCTGGACAAAAGAATGATGATATGTTAGATGTTTTTTCAACTTGTGTTGTATGTTTAACTAATAAACGTATTTTAATTGGGCAAGATCATATTCTTTATGGTTATTCATTAAATTCAATTACGCCTGATTTATATAATGATATGCAAGTATTTAGAGGATTGTTATTTGGTAAAATAACTATTGATACGATTAAAGAAGTAGTAGTTATTACTAACTTAGATAAGAATTGTTTACCAGAAGTAGAAACAGCTATTACAGAATATATGATGAAAGAAAAGAAAAAGTATGGATCTTTTAATAGAGTACCTGAATAATTGGAGTTAGAATATGACAAGGTATAGATTAAAAAAGAGTGCTAAAATCGTTCTGATTTTAATCTTAATTGCTATAATAGCACTGATATGGTTTATTGTATCTTTATTTGATAGTAAGTCTTATAGTTTAGAATATAATATTGATAACTATGGAATTAATGAAAACTATGATAAAGATAACAAGTTGTATTATTATGAAATAACTGATAATGGGATGAAATATACATTTGTAAGTGAAACAGATTTTCAAAAAGATAAGAAGTTAATAAAAGATATTAAAAAACATGAAAAAGATGGGTATACGTGTTTAGAAATAGATAGTACAAGTATTAGTTCGATGCCATTATGTAGTTATGAAAATGAGCAAATATCATTTTATTTAGTTAATAGTGAGTTACAAGAAGAATTAAAAGATTATTATGATAAACCAGTTATTAAAGATGATGCTTATAAAAACTATAAAATATATAATACTAGTAATAATGTTTTAATATGGAATTATAAAGGCTTTAATTATTTAAATGGTAGTGATGTAGAATTTATTAAATTATTTGATAAAGATATATATGATATACCTTTAGCAACAAAGATAAATAATTATTTAGTAGTACCTGATTATGAACAAGAATATGAATTTAATAGAGTATATATTATTGATTTAGATGATTTAAAAGTTAATACTTGGAAGATGAAATATACTATTTCATATGATAGTTATATATTAGGTATTAATGATAAATCGATTTATTTAGTTGATAAAAAGAATGGTATAGAATATGAGTTAGTTCCTCATAAAAAGAAAATGCGTATATTAGCTTCAAAAAATAAGAATGGCGTTATATATAAGAATGGGGAAGAAGAAAAAATAAATATTAAGTCATTAGTAACGGATAATAAAAGTTTTACTTATAAAACAAATTATAATTATATAGTAGAAGATAATAAGTTATATTTATATTACTGGAATAAAGATTATAAAATAAAGGTATCTGATAATGATATAAGGTATGTTGTATATACAAGTGATGATAGTATATATTACTTAGTAGATAATACTTTATATAAATATAATATTAAACAAGGTGAAGTTAAATTAGTAGAATATAGTGAGTGGGAATTTAATTATCAAAATTTAATATTTATTAATAACTAAATTTAAAATTAGTCATAAGTTATATTAGGAGTGATTTTATGTATGATAAATACCTAATACAACCTGGTGATGATATAAGTAGTATTGCGAAAAAGTTTAATACGAAAGAAAGTATTATAATGGATTTAAATAATATACCTTTTCCTGATATGATAAGAGAAGGCAAAGAGATAATAGTACCTATTAATAAAGAAAAATACTTTGAATATTATACAATAAAAAAGGGAGATTCTTTATATGCAATAGGACGACAATATAATATAAATCCAGAATTATTAGCAATATTAAATGGGTTAGATAGTCAAGATTATATATATCCTGATCAAGAGATATTAATTCCTAAAAGTAATTATAGTTATTATGTTACTAAAGAGGGAGATACTTTAGATATAGTAAGTGAAAAGTTTAATGAACCTAAAGATAAGATAATAGATATTAATGAAACAATTTACTTATTACCTGGTCAATTATTAGTTAAAAAGAATTAAAATATGAGTAATCATATTTTTTTCTTGATATAAAATATGATATAATTATTAATAGAGTAGGAGGGGCTTTAAATGATAATAAGAAATCCTTATGGTTTTATAGCTAAGCATTATAAGATAATAAACTTATTATTACTAGTTCCATTACTATATATTGCCTTTAAGTTTGGTGATATTGGTGGTTTCTTTAGAGATTTTGTTAAAGCTAATTATACAACCCCAGAAACAGATTATGCGGTAAAATATGTTACAACTTTAACCTTTTTAGTATTATTCCTCATGATAATAATTAATGGGGCATTATATTTTATTTGTTTGTCGAAAAAGAAGAGAGTTTTATACTTTTTAACAGCAATGGGATACTATATTATTTTACTATTTTTTGCTTTATTTTTTAGAGTTACAATGGAAAATATGCAATTGCAAGCATTGGATCAGACGTTTGCTAATTTTGTTCGAGACTGTGCTAATTTATGTCCGTTGCCTTCATATTTTTTCTTTGTTGTTGGGCTAGCTAAAGGAGCAGGTTTTAATGTTAGAACATTAAGATTTGATAATAACGCTGAGTTAATAATTAATGAAAAAGATGATGAGAATATTGAATTACGTATAGGTAGTGAAGATAATAGTTTAAAGAAGAATGTAGTTCATTTATTTAGAGAATTAAAATATTATGTATTAGAGAATAAATTTGTATTTACTTGTTTTGCTGTTGTAGCTACAATAGCGATTATTACATCCTTAGTATGGAATTTTCAAGTATATAATAAAACTTATTCGATAAATCAAGAATTGAGTATGGAAAACTTTACAATATCATTAAAAGATAGTTATTTAACTGATACTGATTATAGTGGTAGAGTAATTGCTGAAGGTAAGTATTTTTTAGCTATTAAACTGGGAATTATTAATAATGGTAGAGCTGCTAGTATTAATAGTTCTAACTTTAGAATATTCTTAGATAATGAGTCGCTATATCCTAGTTATGATAGAGCATCAAGATTTATAGATGTTGGTAAAATATATCAAGGAGAAATAATACCTAATGTTAAAGATTATCCTGGTGGTGAGTATGTTTTAGTTTATGAGTTAACTAAAGATCAAATAAAGAATTCTTATCAGATGAGAATTCTTAATGGATTAAGTGCTAAGGGTAATAAATTAATTAAAAGATATAAAAAGATTAACATTAAACCTACGAAATTATTAAAAACTGAAACAAATAAAGGAACTATAAAATTAGGTTCTGAGGTATCATTTAAAACTTCGATGATTGGTGATACTATATATAAATTAAATAGTTTAAAAGTTGTTAATTATTATACTTATAATTCACAAAATTGCGAAGGAAAGAAATGTACTAATGCAACAGGAACGATTGTACCATCAGCTGGTAATGCGTTAGTAATAATTGAAGATGAAATAAAATGGGATGAATCTTCTGATTATTATAAAAATGGAACAAAAGATTTTTATAAAGATTTTGCAACATTAAGTTATAAGTATCAACCTACTTCAGGAGTTGAATTGGGTAGTGATAAATATAATGTAACAGTAATGAAAAATGTTACACCGAGTGCTTTAAAGGATGTTAAAGTATATGAGGTTTCGGGGACAATAACTAAGTCTGTAGAAATAGATATGATAGTTAAAATAAGAAATAAAATATATACAATAGAAGTTAAATAATAATTGACTTTTAAAGATCATTATTATAAAATTAAGACATGTCTTAGGACATGTCATGATGGGGCTTTAGCCAAGCGGTAAGGCAAGGGACTGCAACTCCCTGAGCACCGGTTCGAATCCGGTAGGCCCCTCCATATAGATTTTTAACAAACCCTTCTATTTACTGGGTTTGTTTTCTTTTGCTTTTTTGTAAATATCGTTTGAAATCATTTCAATAACATACGAGTAACATACATATATTTAGCTTTTATTATTTGTTATTTCTTCTAATAAGGGTATAAAAAACTTACAAACATTATTGTTTGTAAGTTTTTATTTTATTGATTTTATATTATATTCAACATCAAATGTTCCTTCTATGACTTCAAAGGTAACTGTATATTTTTGACCTTCTTTTAATTTTAACTTACTTGGTGGATTAATGTATTTCATTTCATACTGACTATTTTTACTGTCAGTAAATGTATAACTGTTATATGTATATGAACTATTATTATTAAAGCCTGCACCTGGTAATCCAATTTTAGTTAACGTAAAAGTATCTGTATGAGTTCCTAGAGTGTATAAACCTAATTTTCCTCTTAATGAATTTTCATCTTTAATACTACTTATATCTTCATTACTTTCTTTTACATATACCTTAATGCTTGTAATATTTTTTTCTTTATAATAGATATTTATTTTAATATATTCATTATAGCTTTCTAATAGTTCAATATAATCAGTATCAATTGATTTCATCATGTAATCAGTTGAGTTGTTGTTTTTGTCAGTAATAGTAATAGTACAATCACTATCAGAACATATATAACCACCAATAGTAACGTCTTCAATTAAAGTTCCTGTATCATTATTTTGATTACTATCTTCGTGGGTAACATTCCAATTAAATGGATTAACAAAATCCTTTAAAATACTACTAAAACCAAGTAAAGCAGATATTATTATGATTATAATAGCAATTATTATTTCGGTAAATATACCTAAGAAAATATTTAAAATACTTGTACCACCTTTACTAGTACAAATCGCTCTTAATTCTTCTTGAGTACTGTTTGGGTTAGTAGCTTTTATTTTTGCTATTTTTTGTTTAGCAAATGATATATATATTTTGTTAATGAATAAACCAACTAGGCCACACATTATTAAAGAAATAATAGATGAATTTATTATTGCTGTTATGGCCGTATTTACAATAATAAATATTAAAGCATATAGAAACATTTTACGATAGAACATATAGAGACCTGTAAAAAAGAAACCGGCTATATTAAAAGGTTGCGTTGTTATTTTTTCATAGTTATTACCTATATATGCTCTTAACAATATATCATCGTCGATGTAATCAGTTTGATATTCGATTGTATTAGATGGCATGTTATTGATGTTATTTGTAGTTGGGTTTGAAAGATTGTTAGAATCACTATTGCTTGGCAGTGTTTGATTATAATTTTCTGTAGGTGGGGTAATAGAATTATTAATTGGTGGTTCAATTGATTGATTTAAAGTTGCGTTGTTTGGTACTTGGTTGTTATTATTTGTAGGTGCTGTTTGAAAAAATTTATTTTGTGATGGACTTGGTTCTAGAGTTTCTGCTGTTTGAACAGGTTGTGGTGTTTCGGGTTCTGGTGCAATACCAAAGATTGTATTAAAGTCTGGTGGTGGAGTAGAACCTATTTGATTATTAGAATTTTGATTATTATTGTTATTATTCATAAAATCACACTCTCTTATTTTAATAATTATAACATGTAATATTTAATTATGAGGTGATGTTTTTTAATTTTTTAGTGATATAATACTAACTATGTAAATTGAGGTGCTTATATGAATTTTGATAATACTGGTAAGTTTATAAAAAAACTAAGAGAAGAGAAAAAATGGACACAGGAGCAATTAGCTTCTAAAATACCTTTAGGTAGAGAAGCTATTAGTAAATGGGAGAATGGAAAAAGTTTACCAGATATATCTTCTTTGCAAAAACTTTCGGAAATTTTTTCAGTAAATATAGATGAACTACTTGCTGGCGAAAGGATGCCTAAGGAAAATATCACCTTAAAGCTTTATAATGAACGTTTTATTTTGAAAAAAAGAATTACGATTTTAGTTACGCTTTTGATTCTTTCACTTCTTTTATTTTTTTCATATTATTTTATTAATTTATACAAATCAATTAATATATATACTGTACATGGTAAAGGTGATAATTTTGAAATAAATAGTGGACTTTTTGTTATTACAAAAGAAAAGGTTTATTTTAATCTTGGAAATGTTTCATGTTTGAATTATGATAAAACTAATAAAATTGAAAAAGTTGAAGTATATTATACTTTAGATGATGAACAAACAATTTTAGTATCAAGTTATGATGAAAATATTCTTTTATTTGATAAAGTTGGATATGAAGAATACTTTGATATGAATAATATTAATTCTATTATAGAAAATATGTATGTTAAAATTTACTATAACGACACAAATGAAATTTTTAAGTTATCTTTTACTGAAGATTATGTTAATGATAGTTTGTTTTTTTCAAAGAAACCAAAAGTAGCGGTAGATTCAACAAGTAACGATACTAATAAAGAAAAAACTGATGATTTACTAGATGTTGAAGAGAAAATGAAATTAAAATTTGATGAATTAAACAAAGGTTACTATTATTACCATTTAAAAAAGGACAATATGAATATTGAAATTGTTTATATTTTATCAGAAAGAACTGTTAATGTTGTTGTTTATAATGGTACTCAAGCTGTTGAAGATTTTTACTATTTTTATAATTATAATACTTTAACATATAATAATTATAGTGATAAAAAATATAGTTTTGATTATAATAAAACATATATTTGCAAAAGTGGACAATGTGGCAGTGAAAAAAGTATGAAAGAGAAAACTAATTATTTTATTGACCTTATAAACAATGCTGTGAATAGTGCTTAGTAAAGCACTATTTTTTTGTGAACTAAAATCACTGATACTATAAAAGCTAACGTGAATTTAATTCACTTTATTCTTGGAGATGGGTATGGTATTGTGATTTTAATGAGGTGAATGTTATGAGAAAAAAGTGTTGGTTTTTGTTATATTTATTAGTTATGATTTTTACGTTAAAAGTGAATGCCCAGATTTATTACACTAACGAGAATGGAGTTGTTTTAACAAAGGAAGAGTACGAATTTATAAGTGAAGTTTTTTATGAGGGATTTCAAAATTTGTTAAATAAGGAAGATTATATAAATATTTTTTCGGATGATATAAGTAATAGTAAAATAACAACAAATAGTAGTTATGCTCTATTAGATACTTCTCATACAACTAGTAGTAAAACAATAAAAATAGCAAGTTCTTGTTCCACTGACTGTTTAGTAACTGTTGTTGTCGACTGGCTTAAAACACCTGTTGTGCGTAGTTATGATTTAATTGGAGCACGTTTTGTAAATACAAGTTTGACTTCTACTCCTGTAACATATGTTTCTAATTCTACAGATTTTTTACGCTCTACTGAAATGGTTAATTTTTCTAATGGATTTGGAGTATCTGTTAAATTAATACCAAATGGCGATGATATGCATATTACTCAATATTTTCGTGTTTCTAAAGGCGGAACAGTTTATGCAAGTTATCAACATGCTGTAAATACTATATCTTTATCGATTAGCAAAAGATATACTATCTCATCAGAAGGTGCTGGAGGTGTATTCTTGTTTGATAATACAACAATTCTAAATTTTTTTGATCAAATGAAAGGTGTATATATATAATTGTAATTTGGTTATTAATTCTATTTTTAGATTTAATAAAATATTAGAAGAAAGGAGGTAAAAAATGAAGAAATCATTAGTTATTATGTTTTTGATTTTAACAATTGTTTTAGGTGTTAAAAACGTTTGTGCAAAATCTTCAACAGGTGTAATTAATGGACCTAAGTTAACAGCTGGTTCATTTTATAGTACAGAGAAGTATGATTTGACTTCGCCAAGTAGCTCAAGTGTTACAGGTCATATGGTTTCTGCTGATATTAAGTATAAAGCTAGTCTTCCTTCAACTTTTGTTGCAAATAACAATAGGAGATTGTTTAGTTATTTGTATGAGCAAGATGTTTATCCAAACGATGATGAACTTGCTAGGACATATACATGTCCATTTAGTGGGTTAAAAATATTGAGCTGTGATGTAGTTACAAATGATAATGGAAATTTGGATAGTGCTGGAGACTCTGGAGTTGAGCTTTATTTAAAGTTCTTGTTGATGAGAATTGCTGGTGATCCAAATTCAGCTACTAATTCATTCTTTACTTATAATATATCTGTATTATAGATATTTTAGTTTATATGATATAGTTTGTAAAATCGAGAAAGTAATTTTCTCTTTTTTGCTAAAAGGAGGTTTTTGATTTGAAACGATTTTCTTTAACCCTAGTTTTAAGCTGTATTATATTTCTCTCTTTTGGCTGCGAAAAGAAAGAACAACCTTCAGAAAGTAACGATAGCCTAAGATATTTTAATGTAAATAGCTATTTGGATAAAGATGATGATTGGGTTTATGAGTTTACAATGGTAAGAGATGAAAAAGGTAATATATGTAGTTATGCTTTTGATTCTTATAATTTAAAATATCCACATATGGATGGTTATTATATGCCAATTTATGATGGAGATACTGGTGAAGAAATCGATCAAGTAGAAATTCCAATGGTTTCTAAGATTTATAATAAAACATATACTAAGGAAATATTGGAAATAATAGATTTTTTTGAAAATAAGAATTTTAGTAGCGAAATTTCTGTTAAAGATTTGGATGACTTAGATACTGAACATTTTTCTAAAGAAGATTTGGTATACCTTTTTAATGATGTATTTAATAAAGAATATATTAGAGAACCTGGACCTGATGTATATTGGGGAATGGAACAATCGGTGGAAATAAATAATAATCATTGGCAAGTTGCTTTATTGAGTGATTATGGGTATATTTCGAGAGTTAGAATTGATTATATTAACTCAGAAACAGGTTCGTTAAGAGATAATGTTGAAAGTGGAAAAACAAAAAATAAAGATATGTATAATATGATTTTGAAAATAGAAAATTATATTTTACAGCATAATATTGAACAGACAATTAAACATTTTGATTATTTACCAAGAGAATATGATAGTCTTTTTGCTTTATTAGAAAATTTTGGGAGATAGAATATGGAAAGCTTTATTGTCTTAAAAAAAATTTTTAAATCTTTTGGTGAGAGAACAGTTATTAGTGATTTTAGTTATTCTTTTGGAAAAAATGGATTTTATTTATTATATGGTTATTCTGGAAGTGGTAAGAGTACTCTTTTGAATATTATATATGGTTTTGAATCTTTTGATTCAGGGAGTATTGTAATAAATGCTAAAACATATTCGGGTAGAGTATGTAAAGAAGAAATAGAAGACTTGATTGCTTATATAAGTCAGGATAGTCGTCTTATTGAATATTTAAATATTATGGATAATTTGCGATTATGTTCTGATGATTGCAAAAAAATAGCTTTATTGGCTAAAAAATTTAAAATTAATAACATATTAGATAAAATGCCTTCAGAAATATCTGGTGGTGAACAGCAAAGAGTAATAATATGTCAATTTTTACTTTTGGATAATAAAATATTTTTATTAGATGAAGTTAGTTCTTCATTAGATTTTAATAATAAAATAGAACTTTTTAAGTTATTGAAAAATATGGGAAAAGATAAGTTGATTATTTTTGCTTCCCATGATAAAGATGCTAAAAAATATGCCGATTTTAGCTTTGAGGTAAATAATTCTTTAATTGTTGATACTGAGTTAGTTGCTGAAAAAACAGTTAAACTTAAAAAACCTAATTTATATAAATTTGTGCTTAAACAGAACTCATATCGTAATAATTTATTCTCAAAAATTGTACTTATATTTGTTTTTGTAATAAGTTTGTTAATAGTATATTTTTGTTCTGATGTAGATGGTAAAATGCTTATGTCGTCTTTAAGGAAGAGTAGCGTTAATTATTTAAGCGTGAGGGTTCCACAGAATTATGATTTGGAAAAACTTAAAGAAAAATATAATATAAGCGAAGTAATATTTAGTTATCGTGAAAATATTTCTAATTTACCTTATAATGAAAATTATGATTACATGATTTCAGCTTTGCCATCTAAAAGTAGCAACTTTCCATTAACTAGTATAATAAAATATGGTAGTTATTTTACCAAGGAAAAGCAAGTTATATTGTCACAGGATAAAGCTCTTTCAATTTCTAATAAACCAAGCAACTTAATTGGCGAAAAAATAAAAATTAACTTATTTGATGATATTGAAGAATTTGAAATAATCGGTATTATGGATTCGCTTAATGAAAAAGAAATCATGTATTTTAGTGGTGGCGGATTATATCCTAATCTTGAGGGAATAAATTCTTTATATTTTATTAATGGTAAATATTTTGATAAGTATTTTGCTGATAGTAACCTAAACTTAAATAAATTATCATTAGAACTTTATTTTACTGAAGAAAAAGATTTAATGAGATTTTACAAAGATTATTTTAATGAAGATGGCGACATTAATACCGATAATATTGAAGTTGATGCTTTAGGAGAAAATTTTGTTGATCAAAAAATGTTTTTAGCTTCTTTATCTGTTTATTTATATCCAGCTATAGTAATTAGTATTATAACTGTTATTATTTTTTACCTACAATATAAATTGATTGATTTAAAATATAATGAATACATTTTAGGAATTTATGCCTCTTTAGGTTTTAAAGTAAATAAAATTAGAATAGCCACGCAATTGGTTTATATAGTGGAAATTATTAAGTTATTTACTATATCTTTTATTTTGTCGATATTATTAAGCTTTGTACTTAATACTTTAAATAATATATGTAATTTTACTAATTATGTTTTATTTAGTTGTAATGTACCTTTTGTTTTTATAATGTTTTTATCAATACTTGTAATATCTATTTTATTAACTTTAATTACTTTTAGACATTTAAAGATAGATGGTTGGTTAAAAGTTAGTTATAAAGGTAGGGATTTATTATGATTACTTTGAAAAACATTACTAAATGTTATAATGGAAATAAAGTGTTAGATGATATAAATATAACTTTTGAATATAATAATATATATATAATTAAAGGTGTTAGTGGCTGTGGTAAGACTACTTTACTAAATATTCTTTGTGGAATTATTGATGAATATGAAGGAAAATATTTGATAGATGATGTGGATACACGAAAAATCTCATCCAAAAAATTACATAGTATGATTGGTTATATGTGTCAAAATTCATTACTTATTTCATCACTAACTTTAATAGATAATTTAATGCTCATAAATGATAATCTAAATGAGATTATTAGATATACTAAATTGTTTGGTGTTTTTCATTTACTTAATAAATATCCAAATGAAATATCTGGTGGAGAACGACAACGTTTTGCTTTAATAAGGACATTGTTAAACAATCGAAAAATTATTTTGTTAGATGAACCGACATCTGCTTTAGATATTAAAAATTCTTTAATTTTTATTAAATATTTATCTAAAATTAAAGATAGGATAATTATTTTAGTTACTCATAAAGATATTTTTGATGCATATGGAGAAGTAGTACATTTGAATTATGGTAAGATAGAAAAACGTAAAAAAGATAAATTCGAATCAAAGTCATATATTGAAAGTAGTGAGGAAATAAATAATTTTAATTTGAAGTATCTTTGTAAATATGCACGTAGTAAAATTAAACATAACTACTTTACTAAAATCATTATTGTAGTATTTTTAATATTAATATTATTGGCTATATCTTTAAAAATGTATTTTCCTAACGAATATGTTAATTATTCTAAAAATAGCTATCCTTATATGTATATAAGTTATAATATGATTCCTGGTTTAGAACAATATTCAGAAGCTGAACAATTAATTAATTCTAGTGAATTTATAAAATATGATAGTTATGTTTTTAATGATGAATTATATGATGTATATCCTATATATGATTATGATGCTGTTAATTTTAAGATACCAGGTGTTTTAGAGTGTGGAAGAACTCCTGAAAATCAATTGGAGGTATTGGTTGATTACAGGTATGTTGAAGATGTTTTACATATGACATACAAGGAAGCTATTAATAGAGAAATAATAATTAAAGATGTTAAATATAAAATAGTTGGTGTTGTTGGTAAGGCTGAAGATAATTATGATAATAACATTTACTTTCAATACGATTGGAATTATTTATATCAAAATATTAATAAACCGGCTGTTTTTATGATGTATGATGAGTTAAAGATAATTGGTAGTATTATTGATGAAAATACGAGTATGTATAAGTATATAGGAGATAATAATATTTATGATAAAGAAAGTATATACTATAAGTATTTGATTGATAATCCATTTAGTAATTATTTGTCATTAGAAAATAAAATAGCAAATGTTACAAGTATTGCCAATACTATTGCTGATGTTATATTTATTATTGCTTTTATAATTAGTTTAATAGGATTGCTGTTTATTTTTAATCAAATAAGACTTAGTTTGTTTTATCGTAAAAAAGAAATAGGGTATTTACAGATATTTGGTTTAAGAAAATCACAGATAGTATTTATTATATATTATGAATATATTTATCAAATTATTATTTGTTTATTATTAAGTATTTTTATATTTTATTTGTCTTTATTATTCTTGTTATTTAGATATAACTTTAATTTGATTTTACCAGTTAGTTATTTATTATTGTTTTCTATTGTAATAATAGGTTATGTTTTTTTAATACTATTATTTCCTACTATGATGTATATGAGAAAGAAAATAAGTTATTTAATATCTTAATAATATATTTACATAAAAACTAGAATATAGGTTCTTATATTCTAGTTTATTTTTTTATTAATTTTAAGATATTGTATCTTTCTTCTTCATTGTTTTCAAAATCAACACTTTCACTACTTTGTCTTTCGTAATTACAAAGGTAGGCGATGTTATGAGCTATCCATTCGTTTAACATGGAGTTTTTTGTTCTATTCCATGGAGTATCACTAGGATATAGTTCATTGTATGTTAGAAGTAAATCAATAATTTTTAATTGAGTTGATATGTCATTAATACGATATGAAGATGTTATTTGCATATCTTCTTTTATGTCACGATAATCAGCAATGACGATATCTTTTTCCTGTTCGTCAGTTATATCTTGGGGATTTTCGGTTATATATATTTTTCCTTCACTATATGTAGCAAAGATAGGATTATCTTCAATATCATATTGTTCATAATTAATAATGGGAGGTTTGGACATTTTAATATTACCAGAACATGATCTAACGTTGGTAATGATACCACAGCTTAGGATGGCAGCAATAAATATTTTACATCTTGCTTTCATATAAACCTCCTTAATTTTGTTAACTAGGAGTTATTATATCATATTAATCACGGTTTAAGATAGAAACACTGTCTTCACTAGTAAGAACGTAATAACCATAATCGACATTATAACTACTAACATATGAAGTGTGATTAGCATTGTCACTTATTACGACTAGTTCACTACTTTCGTTAACTAAATATTTCTTCATGTCATTCTTAATATGATCTAAGTATTCATCTTCATTAGATAATTCTTCCTTAGGTAAATAAATGTAGTTTAAGAAATAGTTTTGGCTATCTGTATAATCTAGGTAACTTAGAATATAGTATTTATCTTGTTCTAAAATTAGATAATCAATTAATTGTTCACATTCAATTTCGACTGATGATTCAGTGTTTAAGTTAGTAATTAATAGGTTATTTTTGTTAGTTTTACTTATTTTGAACGAGTAATTATCCGAACCAGTATAATAGATATTGTATTCTTGATAGTTATCTCTAGTTATAGCATAGTTATCTAAGCGAAGATTACCAAATTCATATGTATTACTACTTTTAGTTGTTAAGACTACCATAGTTATTGTAAATACTAGGTATAGGAATGTACTTAGGATTGCTAAGTAGATGATTACGCTTTTTTTAGGTTTATTATTAATATCTTTTAGATAGGGAATAATATTAATTAATTGAGCTAAAACAATTAAGATGGTAAAAATAAGTGAAATGATACTTATTGTTTGGTGCGTTTCTACTAGTTCAGTTACTGGAGCTAAATCTCCTAAAAATAAGGAAAAATCCCAAAAGGCATGAAGGATTATTACGGACCATATATTTTTAGTTTTGTAGTATATTATGCCATAGAAAATACCAGCCCCTGTGGCATTTACAACTTGACTGATGGTGGAAATAACACTTTGACCGACAGTAAAGATATTACCAATATGCATTAGACCAAAGATGATACCACTTATAATAATTGAATACCAAATACCTTTTTTGGTGTCACCAAATCTTTCTAGGAATTCGTTTAGTAACCAACCACGACAGAGAAATTCTTCACATATACCTACAAGGATACAACCAATGAATATGTTTATGACAGCAAGGCCACTAAATAAACCACCACTTAATACACCATATAGTAAAGTGAAAATGCAGGCACAAATTATATCGAATAATCCATAAAATAAACTAGTTGATAGTTTTTCTTTTTTTTGCGTGAAGACATAGGAATTTTTAAAAATTAGCATAACGATAAGAACCATTACAGCTAATACTGCTTCACTAATAACTAGATGACCTTGGGGAAGGGTAGCAATAGCACTATAGATTAGTCTTCCACCGTAGCCCCAGATAATTCCTTCAGTAATAAAAAGAAAGATGATACACATTAAAATTGTGTATAAGATAATATTTGGTTTTTTCTTTTCCATATGAACCTCCTTAAAACTATAGTGATCTTTTGTTTTGTTGTTTAGATTGCTCAATTAATGTAACTAGTTCTTGATGATCTGTTTCAATAGAAGCAATAATATCTGGACTTATTTCAGGGAATAGAGAATATAGTGAACAACCCATTTGGGTTTCTAGACGTTCTTTTAAATTAAAGGTACTTTCTAGGTGAGCTGCAGATTGTGAATATACACCTTTTCTTTTAGTAATGTCTAGTAATCTTCTTTCGACAGTAGTAAAACCAGTTTCTAAACAGAATAAATCGCACATTTGAACAATGTTATCATAGATAGTTAATTCAGTATTAGCTAGATAATCGCTCATAAACTCGTAAGCTTCTCCTTCTGGAGGAGGTCCAGCTGTAAGATTGATATCGTTATCAATGAAAGAGTGAGTTATACAACTTCTAGCTTCTTCTTCATAACCTTCTTTAACCATGTATCTGTAACCATAAATTGGATGATTATCATGACTTATTTTACGACCAATATCATGGATATAACCTAAGGCATTAGCGTAGTCTTCATCTAAATTAAGTTTTCGAGCTATGCGTCCAGCGGCGATGGCAGTAAATATACAGTGTTTAACCCATTTATTCTTTGGTAATTCAAGTTCTTCTTTTTGATGAATAACATCTTTAATTAATAATTCTAAGGCTTTATCCGATGATAGTTTTTTCATATTAACATTCCTTTACTCTAATAAAATTAAATCACATAATTGGTATTTTAGCAATTGACTATATATAAAATTTGCTCTTTTTTAATATAAGAAAATTTGCTACAATAAGAACCATTGGGGGAATGGTTATGACAGAGTATAAAATAATGAATTTTAATCAAAGTATTAGAGAAAAAATAAATAGTATAGTTGAAAAAAATTTATTAGTTGGAGTTAGTACTAAAGAGGGTATAGATAAGATAATGGATTATGTATATTCTTTAGAAGATTCTAATGAAAAGTCTTTAGAAATATATCGTGAATTTTTTATGGGTGTTGTTTATTTAGATGCATATAAGATGTTTGCTTATCGTCAAAGAGAAGGAATAGCAACAGAAGAAGATATAGATATATTCTTCCAGTTATGGAATATTGTTGATTTTAATGATTTATTAGCAGAGATAAGTGCTAATATTGGTTTATTTAATACAATGATTAAAGCTTCATATGATTTTTATAATTTAAATGAATTAGGAAAAGTTATCTTAGTTAGATCATTATCGCCTTCAGAAAATAAAAAATTAAAAGAAATATTTCCTTGTCATGAGTTAGATTTAGATACTTATAATGAAGATGTAACAATTGATAAGGTAGTAAAGAGTATTAGAGAACAAAGTCGTTTATATAAACAAACAATAATGATTAATTTCCCTGAAGGAATTGTTTATAGTGTTGAAGGTTTTATGCATAATTTATTTAAAGTAGATCAAAAGAATGCTAAAGAATTAATTTTGCAATTAGCTTTAATTGATTATCGAGCTAGTAAATATTTAGTTAATTTAGTTGAAGATAATAAAGTTTTAAAAGAACATATTGAGGTATATGAAAAGAATTCAGTAGATGAAATAGTAAGGATGTTATTACAAGATAGTGAATTTTTAATGGATGCTATATATATGTTAATAGATTTATATGTTAATAATAAGTATGATGATATTACGTTTAGTGATAAGGTAATTGCTAAAGAAGGTAAAGAAGAAGTACTAAAGAAACTAATGTTAAAACCAAAAGATAATAAAGAATAATTATAACCTACTTAAATGTTATACATGGTATAATATTTATATAAAGTAGGTTTTTATTATGGGTAGAAGAAGAAAAAGAAAGAATAATTATTTAGTTACTTTTATATTTTTAGTAGCAGTTATTGGTTATTTAATCTCTCTATGTAATAATCAAGAAGAAACTTATTCAAATAAAAATACAGTAAGTAGTGATTTACAAGTTTATTTTATAGATGTTGGTCAAGCTGATAGTATTTTAATAACTAATCAAGGACATAATATGTTAATTGATGCTGGGAATAATGAAGATGGCGAAAAGTTAGTTAAGTATTTTAAAAAAGATTTAGGAATAAGTAAGTTTGATTATGTTGTTGGAACTCATCCCCATGAAGATCATATTGGTGGTTTAGATGATATTATAAATAATTTTGATGTAGATACAGTTTATATGCCTGAAGTTATTACAACGACTAAGACATTTGAAGATGTATTGGATGCGATAGATAAGAAAGGATTACAAATAACGGTTCCAAAAATAGGAGATAAATTTAAATTAGGGGAAGCTGACTTAGAAGTTATGTATACAGGAACAGATGATTCGGATTTAAATAATACGTCAATTATTTTAAAGATGATCTTTGGTGAATACTCTTATTTATTTACGGGGGATGCTACAGATAAAGTAGAAAAGATATTATTAGATAAAAATATTGATGTTGATGTATTAAAAGTAGGACATCATGGATCAGCTTATAGTAGTACTAAGGAATTCTTAGATAAAGTAACACCTAAGTATGCTATTATATCAGTAGCTAAAGAAAATAGTTATGGACATCCTAGTAAAGATACTTTAAATAGAATAAGAAATTATACGAAAAAGATTTATATGACTAGTGAAATAGGAACTATATTACTGACTAGTAATGGGAGTAAGATAGAAATTAGTGGTTTTGAAACAGATACGAATGGGTAGGTGAGAAGATGAAATATAGTATTGATCGTATTGAAAATAATATTGCGGTATTAGAGAATATTGAAAATAAAGAAAAAAAAGAAATAGATATTACTTTATTACCTAAAGGTTATAGAGAAGGTTCTATTGTAATATTAAGAAATGATAAGTATGAATTAGATTTAGATGAAGAAGAAATTAGAAGAAAAAGAATGATGGATAAGTTTAAAAGATTAAAAAAGTAATATGTATTATAATTAAAAGAGAAGGGATAGATTAAATGAAGAATGTTGTTATTGTTGTTTTAAGTTTAGTAGTTATTTTATTAGGTGGTTATTTACTTAATACGGAAGTTATTAATAAGAAAGAATGTCCTACTGTGCTGGAACAAAAAGAAGAAGTTAAAGCTGAGGAAACTTCGATAAATGAACGTTATAAAAGTTATTTAGCTAATATAGCAAAAGGAAGAAAAGGTTGGGTTAAAACATTTACGATTGGTAAAGGTACAGATAATAGTGGATATATATACGATTTAGGTACGGATAATAATTTATATTTAGAATATGAAGATAGTATGGGTGATGTTAATAAAGTTGATATACCTGGAGATTCAGGATCAGTAGGAATTAAATTAAATCTTGCTAACGTCGTTGATATCTTTAAAATTGATAGTTATGGCTTAGATGCTTTAGAAATGTTATTTGCAATTACTAGTGATGGTAATTTATACTTAGTTACGACGGGAAATGATCAAATTGAAAAAATGTTAGATTCTAATTATAAGCCAGAATTAGTTGAATCAGTTAAGAATATAACAGATCTTTCAATGGTTATGGTTTGTACAGAGATTGGTTGTTCTTTTGATTATGAAATTGTTGATTTAGATGGTAATGTTAAATTATTCTCTGATTATGAAGAACTAGTTAATTTATTTTATAAGTATTTAGAAGTTTAAGAGCAAAAAAAAAATCTACTTTCGTAGATTTTTTTAATTTAATTTTTGTCCGCAGTTACCACAGAAGTTTCCACCATTAGTTGGTGTTCCACAGTTAGGGCAGAATTTTGGAGCTGTACCTGTTACAGCACCAGCTACAGGAGCAGTAGGAGCTGGGGCAGGATTAGTAGCAGCTTGAGCTTGAGCATTTTGATTAGCAACACCCATCATAACAGCACCGGCATTATTAGCCATGTTTAATCCAGCGAAGCCCATCATTGCACCATTTTCATTGCTTGCAGCAGCTTTAAGAGCTTCAGCAGAAGCGTTAGCCAATAAACCAGATTGTAATTTAGCATCTGAGAAGATAGTTGCATCATCAATCTTGTTAATTCTTTCCATTGATTCATCAGTAACGTTGATATCACCCATAGCAACATCAGTTACGATAATACCATATTTTTCTTTCCATGAAGAGCTTAATATTTCATTCATCTTATCTGAAATATCGCTACCATACATACCCATATCACCGAAAGAAACTTTTTTAAGTCTCATTACTTCAGTAATAGCTTTAGTTATTTGTTCAACGAATTCATTTTTTAATTGTGAACCCATTACTTCGTCGAAAGTTACTTGGTCTTTAGCATTAGCTCCGATTACATTAGCTACTAAAGCAATTGGATCTTCTACTTTATAGGCATATTCGCCAAAGAATGTAACTTCAATAATTCCGTATTTTTCATCAGTAATTTTTTTAGGTTGTGGTGAACCAAATTTATTACCTAAAACATTAAGTAAGTTAACATAGTAAACTCTTTGATCCCTAGCTGTTTGACCACCATATGTAATCCTTGAACCAATAGTTTTAAATGTGTCTCCAATACCTTTCCATAAGCCACCATAGAATATACTTGGTTCACTACTGTTATCATAAGTATATTCACCAGGTTCAGCTGAGAATTCAATAACTTTACCATTGTCGATTAGCATCATTGCCCATCCTTGAGGAACAACAATTTTGCTACCATTAGAAATAACTCCTTCAGAAGGATTTTTATTACCTTCGCCATGGTTAACTGTACCTTTGACAATCATTACATTTTTATCAACACTAGGACAAGTGACGTACTCTTTAAACTGATCACCTAGAGCACTAGATGTTGAACTAGTTAAAGCTTTAATTAAACCCATTTTAATACCTCCATTTAATAAATTTTAACTAAGATAGTTATTCTACCATTAAGATTATTATAGTATTTCTCTTTTCTTTATGCAAGGGAACTTAAATATAGTAGACATTATCATTGACTAAAAAAACAATACTTAAAGTATTGTTTCGTTATCAAAACCTAATTTTTCTCTAACTATATATAATGGTCTTTTTCTTACTTCATAATTAATAGTACCTAAGTATTTACCAATAATACCAAGTAAGATAAATAGAATACCAAATAAGAATAAAATTAAGATAATAAGAGCATGAACAGCAGTCATTTCAAAGCCAGAACATAACATTAAAACTATAATTGTTATTAAGTAAATAAAACTTGATATTACGGATAATATACCTAGAGATATACCGAGTTTTAATGGTTTATCAGAGAAAGCAATAATACCATTTATAGCATAGTTAAGACTTGCTTTAAAACCAAATGATGAATTACCAGAATTACGTGGTTCAACGTCATATGGCATATATTTGATATTAAAACCAATCCAGCTAAATAAACCTTTAGAAAATCTATTTCTTTCACTTAAACTAATTAAAGCTTCTTTAACATTTTTTCTAAACATTCTGAAGTCTGATGCGGCATTTTCAAGGTTGATTTCACATAGTTTATTCATGGTTTTATAAAACATGTTTTTACAGAATGACATGAATTTTGATTCAGCTGTTCTTTTACTCATGACCATGGCTACTTCGTCATATTCACTATTATCATCTAAGAAATCCATCATATCTATTAAATATTTAGGATTTTGTTGTAAGTCGCCATCGATAATACAAGTATATTCACCGCTACTGGCTTCTAAACCAGCAATAATAGCTGCTTCTTTCATAAAATTTCGTGAAAAAGATAAAACTTTAATATGTTGCATATCTTTTTCATATAGTTTTTTAAGTTCATTTAAGGTATTATCCTTAGAACCATCATCTATAAAAATTATTTCATATTTCTTTTTACCTAGTACTTTAGAAATTACTTCATAAAGGTTAGAAACGTTACCTTCTTCGTTTTTACAGGGAATTATAATACTTAATTTCATATTGCACCTCATTAATCATTATAGCATATATTTAAATATTATCTACATAAATATAATCTTGATAAAGAAGCATTATTTTGCTATTATTATATATAATAAAGGGTGATTGGAATGGACAAAAAATGGGTGATACTATTATGTTTTTTTTCCGTACTTACTTTTATATCCTCAGTAGTTAGTAGCTTCTTTGTGTTTATGAATGATGAAGTAAGAACTGAGGCGAATAGCCATAAGGTTTTAGCTAATAAGAATATATATAAAAGAACAGCTATTAATTATGATGAAAATAATTCATTAAATATAGCAGTAATTAATCTTGGTTATAATAAAGAGTATAAATTTAATATTACTAATAATAATTCAAATGCAATTAAGTATCGTATAGAGTGGCAGAATGTATCTAATTCATGGCAGGATAGTAATGATACATTTACTTATTCACTTAATTGTAGTAATGGGGAAAAGGTTGAAAACAAAGATATGCCTTTAACGAATGAGGTTATTGTAGATAATTTAGAATTAGCAACTAATAAGACTAATGAATGTACGCTTAAGATAAATGTTAGTAATATTGCTAATCAATTAAATGTGGCAAATGGTTCATTTACTGGAACTTATAAGGTTGTAATAAAAGAATAGAAGGAAGTGATAAGAATGGAGAAAAATGAAAATTTTAAATCTGAACTTGAAACTCAATATACCATTCTTATCCAAGCACAAGAACGCAGTGAAAAAAGACAGTTTATAGCTCTTTTGGTTATTCTTGTTTTAACTTTAGTATCGGTTGTTGTCAGTACGGTATTTGCTTTTATGGCTTATCGTGGTAGTACTAAAGCTCATGAAGATATTAGTGAAACAGAAAAGATATATTATCAAACGTTAGTTGTTGTATATATTAATGGACCTAAAATGGAGTTAAATAATATTGTAACGGGTTATAGGTTAAATACCCCTAAAGTAATTAAAGTTAGTAATGAAGGAAATACAGAAGCTACTTTTAATATAAAGATAGCTAGTATAAAAACTTCTTTTATATCTTCAAATAATTTATTTTATACGATTGATAGTAATGGAGAGAATAGTAGTACTAAACAATTACCATTATCGGATAAAGTAATTATGGATAATATTAAATTAGGGCCTAACGAGACGAAGACTTATACGATAAATGTGGTATTTCAAGGAACTATTCCTTTGGAAGAAACGAATAATTATTATCATGCATCTATTATAATTGAACAAACAGATAATAAGTCTAGCTTATTAGAACAGTAGCAGAAATAGAGGGAAATAATGACAAGTAGTCAAAATAAAAACATATTTTCAATGATTGGTAAATTACTATATTATGTAGTGATTGCTTTTATATGTTTAATTGCCTTATTCTTATTATATTATATTGTATCTTCTCAAATGAATATTAATAATGAAGATTATCGTCCGAAGGTATCTATTTATACAATCGTTAGTCCAAGTATGACACCGGCGATTAAAGTTTATGATGTTGTTATAAATATAAGAGAAGATAAACCAGAGAATATTAAAGTTGGCGATATTATTACTTATGAATCTAAAGCTTCAACTTCAGAAGGAATGACGATTACACATCGTGTTATAGAAGTTAATCAGTTACCTGATGGTGGCTACGAATATCGTACACAGGGTGATAATAATAAAGAACCTGATAAGTTGTATGTTAGTTATGATCAAGTTATTGGTAAAGAAATATTAATTATTCCTTATTTAGGAAAAATTCAATTTTTAATAGCTAATCAAAAGGGTTGGTTATTCTTATTACTTATTCCAGTATCAATTTATACGTTTATTGAGATATATAAATTATTTAATTTATTTAGTATTAAGAATAAGGTAAAAGAAGTAGTAGAAAATAATAGCGATGTAGCTTTAAGGCAACAAGAAGAGTATGAAGAAGCACGTAAGGAAAAAATTAAAGAAGAGTTAAAAATTAGGAATGCTACTTTAAATCCAGTGCCTTTACCGACCACTGAAGAGGAAATAGCGAAGTATAGGGAAGATCATGTTGAAGTATTAGATACTGATCCTTTAACAACAAGGATAAAGGAATATGATGATCGTATAGACCAGTTAGATAAAGTACTTAAACGTATGAGTAAAGAAGTTACAGAAGAGGAAACAGAGGAAGAAAAGCCAGAAGAAGTTATAGTAGAAGATAATTTCTTAAAGGAACAACATATTAAAGTTACGAAGGTTGAAGAAGCCAAGAAAAAGAGAAAAAAGGTTGGTTCTAAAGAAGAAAAAACAACTAATCAGATTATTGATTTAGATTATGAAGAAAAGATGAATAATGAAGAGTTAGAAGATATTATTCCAAAAGAAAACAATCGTAAAGTTATAGCTAGACCTGATAGTGTTGATATTAATCCTAAGAAGAAAAATAGTAGTAGTAACAATAAACAATTAAATTTAAATCCACGTAATGTTAAAAAGGTTAGAAGACCTAATAGAACGTCTAATAGACGTGGAGGGAATCGAAATTTAAATTTAAATCCACGTAGTGTTAAAAGGGTAAATAGGAGTAAACCAAAACCTAAAAAGAAGTTAATTGTTATTGAAAAGACAAAATAAAAAGTTCTCGTTATGAGAACTTTTTTTAACCATGTCGTCCGCCGCCTGAGTGTCCACCACCAGATGAACCACTACTACTATGGTAGCTTCCACCACCACCGCCACTACTTGATGATCTAACATATGAAGTAGTATTTGAAGTAAGGAATTGATCTAATCTTGTAGAATATTGAGTACTATTTTGATCAAGATATTCAGCGGCTTTAGTGGCTTGAGCAATCATTTTGTTTTTACTAACTAGAATACTTATGATAATTGCTGTAGCAATGCCTGATATTACTAAACCTAGAAGAATTGGTGGAACGTATTTCTTTTTTAAATAGCCCATATCATCAATATAATAATTTCTCATACTATATGGTATTCCATCATCATAATAAGATTCTGTTTTATCTAGGAATAGTTCAATACCAGAAGAATAATATTTGTGACTAAAATCATAATATACGTCATCTAGAATGATATCAAGTGTTTCTGGTGGATAATATAGTTGAGCTTCGCCAAATAGATAGGCACCATAATATGGATCAGTTTCATTAGCATTACGGAAAAGAATAATACCACTATAATATTTATCGTCAAGGCCAAAGTCATTATAATCGTAGAAGTTTGTTGCGTATTCTTCATTTTTATCATCAGTATAATAATTAAAACTATCAGAGACAAAGACCATATCGAAACCAGTATGATCAATAAAATTATCGATTAGATTTTTAATTGTTCTTTCTTCTTCATCAGTAAGAATATTAGCAAAGTCATATACTTTTTCGTTGGCATCGACACTTGGTGTACTTAAAACATCAGCGATATTATGGCTGTCGATATTCCATTTCTTATTAACACGTAGATTATCTTCTGTACGTTCATAAGTATTAGTAGATGCATAGCAAATATTGAAACTTATTAAAAATAAGATAATAGTAAGAATTACTTTTTTCATTATGCACCACCACCCATTATATGTAATATAAGACTAATAACGATAACAAGAACAAAGATACCTAAAAACATTAAGATGGACCAAAGAACTACTTTGTTTTTATCTAGTGGTATATCACCAATAAATTCACCTGTTTGACCATTCATAGCGAAGATATAATATTTATCTTTATATTTAACATTAACCATCCAAACAGGTAATAATACATATTTATTTTCAATAATATTTGGTACTAAGGTATTGTTGGTTATTACCTTAACGGAATAACCTTGACTATCGTTATACATTGTATCTTTAGCTGTTTCTTTAGCACGATCGGCAGCTAAGTTGGATACTTTATCAGCTTCAGTATCGTACTTTTCCGCAAAGAAACCAGATAGATAAGCGTGATTATATGGTACTAATTCTTTAAAATTGAATGGTTCGATAGAATTCATTATTTTATCATCAAATCTAGTTGAACCATCAGCAGGAATATTATTAAATTTCATACTTCCAGTTCGAAATAATTTATAGAAATCTTTTTTTGTATAGACACGATCACCACTAGTCCAACTAGTAACATTAGTAGCATCACAATCTACTGATCCTGATACTTCTATATCAAATAACCAGAATGGAACATATAATCCTTTAATTTTTTCAATATTTTGTTCATTATTAAAATCTTTAGGGACGAATGGTCGACCATTAGATAAATTTTTAAAAGCTTCAATGGCTTTTTCTTTTTCAACTTTAAAAGGAATCAGATAGTTAGGAGCAAATTTACCAGATAGTTTATTTTTTAAGATAGCAGTATTACCACAGTATAAACAGAAAGTAGCTGCAGTTTGTTCATCAGAAACAATTTCAGCACCACAGTTTTCACAACGATAAGAAATGTAGCTTGTGTTATCCTCTTCAACAACTTCAGGTTCTTTTGCTTTAGAATCTTTTACTTTGGGAAGTTCGTTATTATCTAGTGAGCCAGCGTTAGTTTTAGCTTGGATTTCTTCTAAAGTAAATTCACTATTACAATATTCACATTTCCATTTGCCTAAACTTGGATTAAAAAAGATAGGGGCCTTACAACTAGGACACTTATTATCTAAAGCTTTTTCCTTTTTTACATTACTCATTTAACCACCTACTATGTAAATTATAACATATTAGTTTTATTATCTAAATTTAATATTTTTTTATTTACAACAAAGAAGTAAATCTTAATTTACTTCTTTGGCTTTCTAACTTAATAATTTTTTTTCGAGTAATTCAATTAATTTATATAGAATATAAGAGATGATAATGAGAAGTAAAATACCACTAATTACAAGATCTAAGTTAAAAACTTGAGTACCATATATAATTAAGTAACCTAAGCCAGCACGACTAACTAAGAATTCCCCAGTTACAACACCAATTAAACTCATACTTATCCCTAATTTGAAGGAAGAGATAATAATTTTATAAGAACTAGGTATTACTAAGTATTTAAGAATTTGATACTTATTAGCTTTTAGAGATAACATAAGTTTTAACTTAGTTTTATCAGTATTATAAAAGCCATTAGTAATAACAATGGTACTAACCATAACATTTATTAAAATAGCTGTAACAATAATACTTTTAATATTAGCACCAACTATAATAATAATCATGGGACCTAGTGCTACTTTTGGTAAGGAATTAAAACATGTTAAGAATGGGTCCATTACTTTGTAAAAGTTATGATATAGATATAATAGTATAGAAAGAATAATACTGATTAGTAAACTAATAATAAAAGCTATTAATGTTTCATAAATAGTAATACCGATATGATTAAATAATTGATGTTTAAGATATAAATCATAGATAGTTTTAATTACTTTAGATGGGCGACTAAAAATAAAAGAATTAATAATACCGTATTTACTTAGTAGTTCCCATATAATAAGGAAAAGAAGAATAATGATAATTTGGATTAAAAGAATAATTCTTTTATTTTGATGATACTTTTTTAAAAAAGCTTTTTGTTCTTTAGACAATGTTATCAAGATCTTTCCATATTAAATCATAATAGTAATTAAATTTATTATCCTGACGATTAGTGGTAGGAATATCTTTATTATCTAAGTTTATATCATAGATATTTTTAATTATCGCTGGACTTTTACTTAAGACAATTATCTTATCAGCCATACTAATGGCTGATGCAATATCATGAGTAACCATAATAGCAGTTTTCTTTTCATTTTTAATTATTTTATAGACATCATTACTTACTTCGAGACTAGTTGGAAAATCTAAAGCGGAAAATGGTTCGTCTAAAAGAAGAATATCAGGTTTAATAGCTAGTGTTCTGATTAAAGCAACTCTTTGAAAGTAGTAAAGACACTAAAAGTTCCAGATAATATTAATTGTTCTTACTTGGTTTTTTATTGAACTAATGAAGATCTTAGAGATAAATTCATTAGTTATAAGATAATTTAGTTTAGTAAATGATTTAAAGTTAAGAGAAGGGGGATTATATAAAGAGATTTGCTTTGTAATTTGGTTTAGTTGTTTTTGGTAGATAGTTTTTCTTTTTTGGTAGTTAGTTGTTAGGTCTTTAAACTCAGTAGTAGTAAGAAGCTTATTTAATCTATCTTCGTAAATACTAAATAAGATATTTTGGTGATTAATTATTTTAGTTTCTAAATCTTTTTGTTCTTTTATTAAATTATTTAATTGATCTTGGTTATTGAGATATTTATTAAGTAAATCTTTGTTATAGTATTTTTTAACTAAGTTATTTATTTTAGATAAGATTATTTGTTCTAAAGTATCATATCTAATGGAAGTGTTAGAACAATTAGGATTAGGACAGAAAAGATATTCGTGAGTATGAGAATTTTTCTTACGCATTAAATGGTGACAATGAAGGCAATAGACTTTATGAGAAAAAGAGTGAATAATTTTGTTGTTTTTTAGAGGTCTTGCTTTTTGCTTAATTAATTCTTGGACTTTAGTAAAAGTATCTTTATTTATTATTGGTTCATGGGTATTTAATGACTTAATCCATTTACTTTGTTCTTTAGTAATTATTTTATGATTTTTATAACTAATAGTTGTTCTTTTACCTTGAACTAAGTTACCAATATATATTTCATTAGTTAAAATATGTTTTATAGCATTAGGAGACCAGAGAATATCTTTACGAGGTTTATTACTGATGATATTTAATTTACTACCTTTTAGATATTTATAGTATGAGGGACTAGGGATATTTTTATTATTTAAGTAATTAGCTATTTTTGTATAGCTATAACCTTTTAAGTAGAAAGTATAAATATCTTTTACTATGTAAGAAGCAATAGGATCAATAATAAGTTTATTATTATCTTTAGAAGATATTTCATAACCATAAGGAGCAAAAGGTGAGATATATTCACCTTGTTTCATTTTAATATTAAAAGCACTACGGATATTATTTGAAATATCTTCTAAATACCATTCATTAACTAAACCATTTATCTGACGAGCTTTTTTATTACCGAGATTATTAGTATCAGCATTATCAGCTAAACTAATAAATCTAATGTGCCATTCATTAAACTTGTTATGTAAGTATTTTTCAATTACTTCCATATCACGAGAGAATCTTGATTGACTTTTACAAAGGACAAGATCTAGTTTGTGGTTTTCACAATCTTTAATTAATCTGGTAAATTCAGGACGATATGTACCGGCACCAGATAAATCTTCATCACAATATTCATTTACTAAGATGTAATCTTGATGTTTAGAGATGTAATCTAAAAGAAGATGACGTTGGTTTTTAATAGATTCACTATTGTCTTCAATATTTATTTTATCTTTATCTTCTTTAGATAATCTTAAATATATACCAACTTTAATCATTATTTGACTCCATTAATTTAAGAATAAGTGATAGTTTATAATTAATAATTTCAGAGTTTATATTTTGATATAAATTAATAATTTTATATGACATTTTTTATTCACCTTTTATTTATATAATCGTTATAAACAGTTATAAAAATTTTAAAACTTAATATTATTGTATTAAAGAATTTAATATATAGAACTTTTTAGGGTATTTTAGGGAAAAAATTGCAAAATTCTATTGTCAGAAATTTAGTCATAATATATAATATTAGCGAGGTGAAATTATGATTAAAATATGGAACAAAATATTATCAATTTTATTGGTAGTTGCAATGCTATTTAATAGTTTTTCGCCATTAATCGTAATGGCGATGGATGGGTTAAATAATGAAGTCGCCCATAGTGTACAGTTAGATAACATTGAAGCTAAAGGAAATATTGAAGTTGAACTTCAATTAGCTTTACCAATTAGAAATAAAAATAAATCAAATATTACTTTAAGTGTTATTGACGAAAATAATAATAAAGGGTCAATAAAATTAGATGACGTTGAAAAAGATCAAAGTGGTATTTATAACACAACTGTTAATATAGGTGAAGAACAAAATATTCGTGTTTTAATTACTAAACGTGATTTTAATGGAAATGTCATATCTGGTGAAAATGAAGATAATATTGTTTATTATAGTATTAATTTATATTCATTAAAGACTGGTAAATATACATTAGAATTTAGTGGAACTAACTTTGTTACTTATAGCGTTCCAGTAACATTAAAAGATTTTTCAAAAAGAGTTAGTTTATCTAATACGGCTGGTTTATTTGAAATAGGTGATGTTAATCACGATAATAAAGTAAATGAAGCAGATGAAAAAATAATGATTGAAGCTATTGAAAATAACGATACTAGTAAGGATTTAAATCTAGATGGTGTTGTAGATATAGCTGATTTAAATTATATTACAGCAGTTATGAATTCTTCTAAAGGTGAATTACTAATTGAGGATACTAGTGCAATTATGAGTAATGATAATGTAGCTGTAGAATTACCACAAGGTACTAGTATTGTAGAAGGTAGTGACATAAGTAATATATTTATTGATTCAAATGAGGTAGTACAACTAAAAAGTGATAGTGAAGGTTCTATTTCAGAAGATAATCCAGTTAAGTTAGCTTTAGATTTAGGTAGTAAACAATCAGAAACTATTGAAATGAGTGAAATAAGAATAGCTGTTGGACAAGATAATGTACCACAAAAAATGAAATTATATGTAGAAGACAGTGAAGGTGAGACTCATGAATACGTGGTTGATAATACAACACCTAAGGCTGAAGAAGGAGTTCATAAGTTTACTGATGAAGTAGCTGAAGGAACTATTAAAGTTGATTTAGGCAGTCAAGTAGCTGTTAAAAAAGTAACAATAGTTATTACTGAGACTTCTTCAAATACTTTAGCTGATATAGCTAAAGTAGAATTCTTAAATAATGTTAAGGTAGAAACAAAAGAACCAGAGGGATTCTATACACCACAAAATATTCGTATTGATGATTCAAAAAGTGAACAATTAACAATTAAATTTCAAGATGTTCCTAATGTAACAGGTTATGAAATTGAAATTAATGGTGGTACTAAAAATGGTGTAGTATTCCAAACAACATTCTCTGAATTTACGATTGAAGATTTAAAGAACTATGTAACTTATAAAATAAAAGTTAGATCAACTAATCAAGAATGGCGTAGTGGCTGGAGTGATGAACATGAAGGTACACCTAAAGCTTCTGGTAAAGCACCAAAAGTAGATAATGTTAGTGCAACTCCTGGTTATGGTAAAATTACTTATTCTTGGAAAAAAATGGATGATACAACATCTTATAAATTATATTGGCGTGAAAAAGGTACATCTGTGTTTAATTTAGTGGATAACCTTACAAATAATAGTTATGTTGTTACTGGATTAAATGCTGATACAGTTTATGAAGCTTATGTAATAGGTGTTAATCCAATCGGTGAAAGTGATAGTTATACAATGGTAGAAGCTAGAACTTTAGTTGGAGGTGCTGCTATAGTACCTAGATATAAATTAATTAATGATGAAGTTAAAGATGGTAAGACAGTTCGTGTTGAAGAAGTTCATTATACAGCAGGTACAATGGTTAATGGTGATAAGTATTCAATGGTTGATGATGACTATAATACTTATTGGTATCATAGTGATTGGACGATTTCAGCTAGTAATGGATATAATACTGGAACACCAGTATTTGTATTAGATAATAAGTATAAAATGGATGAATTTGTTTTAACGATTCCAGATAATTATGGTGCTAAATTAAAAAGTGGTGGACCAAATAGTAATGATATTAAAGTACATTATTGGGCTGATGCACATGATATTTATGATAATAAAGATCGTCAAGAAGTACCAGGTACTTTAACAGCTAAAACTGATAAACAAGGTCGTACTTATTATTTATTAAAACTTGAAGATCCTATTGAAGCTAAAGCGGTTGCTTTTGGTTTAACTGTTGCTAATAATCAACGTGATATAAAAATAGATGAAGTTAAATTTTATCAGTATGATTCATTAGTTGATGAGGTGGCTGCTTTATTTGCTGATGACTTTAGATTAACATTAAAAGAAAATGTAGATCAAAATAAGATAAACGAGTTGAAAGCAAGAGCAGAAGAACAAGATCATGGTGAAGATAATCCTTATAAAGAAAGTATTTTAGCAGATTTAGAATATGCACAAAAGATTTTAAATGATGAAAAAATAGATGATATAATTACTTTAAATCCAAATATATCAAATTATTATAATAATCATGTTAGATTTGCAATGACAATTAGTGATTATCAACCATTAGGAATAGTAGCTAGACCTGGTGAAAAACTAAATGTCTATGTTGCTAGTGATGCACCAGTTGATAGAAATGGTTATGTTACAGCTGAATTAATATATACACAATATCATGCTGAAGCTGCTGCATGGCAAAAATCAGCTGGGAAACTAAAAAGAGGATTAAATGTAATTGAGATACAACAAATTGGTTCTGCATCTGATGCTGAACGTGGTGGTAGCGTTTATATACGTTATACATCAACTCCAAATGCTAATACGCCGATTAGAGTACGTGTTAGTGGTGGTACTAAAATACCAATGGTTGATACAACTAATCTAACTAGCACAGATGAAAAGAAAAATGCAATTAGAGAATATATTAATGAATTAGAAGCATATAATAGTAAATTAAGAACAGAATATAAAGTTTATGCTGATGAAAATAAATTAATAGATGGTAAATTTGATAAATCTTCTAGTGTTTTAGGATCAACAGAAATTGTTACAAAATATGGATTATTTTCTGTATCTAGTGTTGCTGTTGAAGAGGCATTAAAAAATGATAATACTACATTAGAACAAAAAGTTAATAGATTATATGAATCTATGGAAGCATTTGACGAAATGATGGATTTCTTCTATCGTCAAAAAGGATTTATTGAAACAGACGATACAAAATCGACTGATAGAATGCCTAAAGCTAGAATTAATATTCGCTACATGCAAATGTTCTATGGAGCATTTATGTATGCTGGTGGTTACCATGTTGGTATTGAATATGGTTCAATTGCTGGACTTGTTCAAGCTAGTAGAAATACTGATAGTAAAACTGGATACTTTGGTTGGGGAATTAGCCATGAAGTTGGACACCAAATCAATTTAAAAGATACAGTATTTGCTGAAGTTACAAATAATATTTATGCTTTACTTGCGCAAACAAGTAATGATCATGATGAATCTCGTTTAGAAAATCAAGGTTATGATAAGATTTATGAAAAAGTTACATCACATACGACTGGTCGAGCACAAAATGTATTTGTTCAATTAGGTATGTATTGGCAATTACATTTAGCTTATGATGAAGGTAAAACATTTAAAGATGAAAATTCTATCTATGCTAAGGTAAATAGAATTGCAAGAAATTATAAAAATGAAAATAATTATTCAAGAGATGAATTAACAATCTTGTTTGCTTCAATGGCAACGAAAAAGGATTTAACAGATTTCTTTGAAGCTTGGGGATTAAAAGTTACAAATGATAAATTGAAAAAAGAAATTGATTCAATTGAAGGTATTTCAAAAGAAACTAGAGCTATTTATTATTTAAATGATAATGCATGGCGTCAAAAGTTAGCTAAAGTTGGAAGTATTAGCGAAGGAGCTGAAATTCTAGAAGCTAGTGTTGTTGAAGCTAGTAGTAAAGATAAACGTGTAACTATTAATTTTAATTTAAATAAAGATAGCGATAAAATTTTAGGATTTGAAATATTACGTAATGGTGTTTCTATTGGTTTTGTAGAAAATGAAGATGGTGTAAGTAGTTTTGTTGATAATGTAGGAGCAGAAAATAATCGTGCTTATACATATTCAGTTGTTGCTTATGATTATTATTTAAATAAAACTAATGAAGTAGTTCTACCAGAAGTTAAGATAGCTCATGATGGTAGTGTTAAGAAAGATGCATTTACTATTTCATCAAATGTACAAGCAGAAAATGAAGAAGTTGATTATGAAGATAAAGACTTTGATTATTCTAAATTAAGCGTTAATAACTTAATTGATGGCAATATTAATACTGGTTTTATTGGTACTAAGAAGATTCCAACATTAAAGTATGATGCTAATCAAATACCTAGTATGACTACTGATAATGGTAATGCTTATGTAATTATTAATTTAAATAATCCAATGTCTGTAAGTGGTATTAAGTATCGTGCTTTAGTTACTGATGGACAAATAGATCCTAATACAATTACTAAATATAAGATTTATGTAAGTGAAGATGGTGAAAATAATAGTTGGAAACAAGCAGCTGTTGGTACATTTAACACTTCAGTAGGTAGTGATGAAACTCTTGAAGATACTATTTACTTTATGAAAGAAGGTACTGATAGCAAGAATCAATTATGGACTTATAATAAAATTAATTATATCAAGATAGAATCTGATAGTAAGACTAGTTTATCTGGAGCAGAGATTGATGTCATTGCTCCTCCTGGAGATAATGTTGATATTACCACTGTAGGTAAGTTAGAAAGTGATTATTGTTACTTAACAGATGAAAAAGAATGTGAAAAAGACGAAGTAGATAAAAATGGCAAGGTAATAGGTAAGAAGGGCGTAATAAAAGCTGGTTCAGTTGTAATTCAAGGATCATATCGTGGTAATCCTGCATTGAATGCAATACTAATTGGTAAAGCTAATAACGAAACAATTGTTTATGCTGGTGAAGAGCTAATATTTGCGACATTAAATAGTGATCGCTCGGTATATGAAGTTGCTGATGGTACTTGGTTATACATTATGAGTAAAGAAGAATATGAAAAAATGCTAACTGATGCAGAAGCTATTCGCGCATATTTATATCGTGTCAATGATGCAGAGACAAATGATGGTCAAAGATTAACTAGTACATCGAAAACTGTTAATAATTTAGTTCCTTATGATAATTTACCAGGAATGCAAATAACTGATAGGAGATGATAAAGATGCAAAAGAGAATAATTACAACTATTGGATTGCTTCTTATAAGCATCTTTATCTCACTTACTTCTGTTAAAGCTGCTACTAAAATGGTGTTTGATGAGACTAGTAACGGAAACATTAAAACTTCTATTCATTTTGAAGATGGATTTGTTGGTGGTATTGATATAACACTTAAATATAGTGGTAACGTTAAATACAAACAGATTAACTTAGATAGTGGACTAACTAAAAAAGAATATACACAAAATGTTACACATGATGAGAAAAATAAAACAATAAACATTAAAGTAACAACTGGTGGAGTTAGTAATAAAAATAATTTATTAAATATCAATAAAGAACTAGTTATAGGTAACATTATTTTTGAAAATGGTACTACAAAAGAAGTGAAGTATAGTTTAGAGTGTACTAAATTAATGATTCTAGATAATACTTGGAAATTAAATACTGTTGCTCCAGAAAGTAAAGATAAATCATTTACTTTTAAAGTAAGTAGTACAACAGAAGATAAAGACGATAAGAAACCTGGTGAAGATAGTAAACCAGATGATAGTAAAGATGATGATAAAAATAATAATCAATCTTCTGGTAATAATAGTGGTTCAAATAATAATGGATCTTCTGGTAATAATTCAAATTCGGGAAGTTCTAATAATGGATCAAATAATAACAATAATAGTTCAGCAAACAATTCAGGAAATAATGGTAGTAATCAAAATGATAACAGCTCTGATGATAAAACGTCTACAGATGATGATAAACAAGATGACGATGATAACAATGATAATGGTGATTATGATTATGACTATGATACAGATGATGATACTGAAGATAAAGATGGTAGTGATGAAGAATCTACTGATTCAGAAGATGATGATAGTTTAATTTCTAAAATAGTTGAGATTGTTATTGGAGTTGCTTTAGTAGGTATAGCGGGAACAATTTGTTTCTTAGCAATAAAACCTAAAAAAGTTAAAGATATTAAAACTGATAAATAATTTTATCAGTTTTTTTATGTGAAAGTGTGTTTGTAGTATTCAAGCAACTCTTTGTTTCATACCACCAGATAATTCGCTTGGTTTTTGATTAATGAATTTATCTAAGTTATATTTTTTTAATAAGTCTAAAGCATATTGTTTGTTATCTTCGGTTAATTTATGTTGAACTTTTAAACCGAGATAAACATTATCAATGATCTTTAAATGTTCAAATAAAGCATCTTCTTGGAGCATGTAACCAATAATAGGATTATCTTTATAATATTTAATAGAACCATTAGTTTGATTGGTTAGATTAGCTAAAATGGAAAGTAAGGTACTTTTACCACAACCTGAGGTGCCAACTATGGCAATAAATTCTCCTTCATTAACAGTAAAACTAATATCTTTAATAGCTTCTATTTCACCTTTAGTAGTATTAAACTTTTTACTTATATTTTTAACTTCTAAGATTTTAGTCATTTAAATTAATTACTAAATCTTTAAATGGAACGTAATCATCTAATAAATCATTATCTATCATTATATTCTCTAAATTTCGATATGATTCTTCACTTATGGTTGTATTATTAAGCCATGAATCAGCATCTTTATATCTTTTAACAATTGCTTCAATATCATTAAGTGAGGTATCTGGAAATTGTGGTAGTATGATTTTTGCAATTTCTTTTTCATTATGCGTTTTAACATAATCTAAACCTTTATTAATAGCATTGTTAAATTTTTTTATTAGATCTTCATTTTTATCTAGATAACTTTGACGAGCATAGAAAGCAGTATATGGCATTTCACCAGATAATTCACCAATACTTCCAACGACATAACCTAAACCTTCTTTTTCTAACTTTGTTGCATTTGGTTCACTTAATGTAAGAGTAAGAAAGTACTAAATAATGGTTATTATTCATAGCTTTAAGTAAGTGATGAATTGTGAATAATAGATTATATTTAGAAATAGCTTTGTTAATAAATAGAGAGTTATACACAGATGGAATGATAAATTATCAAGATTATAAAATAGTTGAAAATAAAATACTTGGGGAGTTAGGAAAAGAATAATGGATTTATATCAAGTACGTAAAGAATTAAGTATGGGAGTTTCACTTACTAATATTAAATTAAGAGTAACTGATTATGTGAGAGTTTCAACTAATCATATAGAACAGAAGAAGTCATTAATAAATCAAAAAGAACATTTTGAAGAAATGATTAAAGATAATCCTAATTGGACTTATATACCAGGATATATTGATGAAGGTATTACGGGAACTAGTGATATTAAAAGAGATAACTTTATGAAAATGATAGAAGATGCTAAAAAGAATAAATTTGATTTAATAGTTACTAAAGAAATATCGAGGTTTTCTAGAAATACCTTAGATAGTATTAAATATACAAGAGAATTACTTTCTTATGGGGTAGCTGTTTTATTTCTTAATGATAATATTAATACGGCTTTACCGGATGCAGAATTAAGACTTACAATAATGGCTTCAATGGCACAGGATGAAATAAGAAGATTATCAGAAAGAGTTAAGTTTGGGATGAATAGAGCTATTTTAAGAGGAGAAATACTAGGTAATAATTTATTATATGGTTATAGAAAAGATAAGAATACAAAGAAGTTAGTTATTATAAATGAAGAAGCTAAAGTAGTAAGAAAGATATTTGAATGGTATGTGGTAGATAAGTTATCATTATCAGAAATAGGTAAAAGATTAAATAGAGATAAGATATTATCTAGAGAAGGTAGTAAGTGGTCAGTAGCTACTATTTCAAGAATGATAGAAAATCCTAAGTATAAAGGTTTTTATTGTGGAAAAAAAATAGAAGTAGAAGATTATATGACAAAAAGAATTAAATACTTTAAAAAAGATGAATGGATAATGTATGAAGACAAAGAAAAAATACCACCAATTATTGATGATAAGTTATGGGAGATAGCTAATCAAAGATTAGAAGCAAGAAAGAAAAAGATAAATAGTTATCATAATAAATATTTATATAGTTCGAAGATATATTGTAAGAAGCATAAGACTTTATATTATCGGCGAATATTTAGATGTAGTAATAAAGATGTTACTTGGGTTTGTTCGGAATATTTAAGATATGGTAAAGAATATTGTGATTCAGCTAATATAAGAGAGTCAGAACTTAATTATATATTTAAAGATATAATAAAAAAGTTAGATATTAATTTAAAAGAAGTTGTTAGTATCTTAGTTAATTATTATAAAGAGTTAAATAGAGATAGTAAGAAAGATAAAGACATATTAAAGGAAATAAATAGAATAAATATAAAGAAAGATAAGTTGTTAGATTTAAAGATAAATGAGCTTATAAGTGATAGAGAATTTAAAAAGAAAAATAATGAATTTAATGAAAAGGTAAAGTTATTAGAACAAAAGATAGATGAGTTAAATAAAGAAGATAGAAGTATTATTAAATTAAAAGAAGTAATAGAAGCTAAAGTTAAGATAGATAATATTTTAGAGAATGTAATTAGTTTATTACTTAAGAGAATAGAAGTAGATAAAGTAGATAGTAAAATAATATTAGATATTTATTTAAATTATTTTAATAAACAAGTGAATGATAATTATGAATTTAAAAGAGGATTTGATACTAAGGGAACTAAAAGATATATAGTATATTATGAAGTAAAGGTATTATTTAGGTAGTAAGACTAAAGACATATCGGTTTTTTGAAGATGATCAGCGCTTGATGGACTATAACGATATGGATAAGCTGATGATTCAAATACAGCATATAGATAGTCGTTATCGATAATTATTTGTTCCATCATTGCATCTGTTTTATAGCATACGCTCTTTATTTGAGGATTAGTATAATCATCTATGTCTTCCTGATATTTATATATTTGTAGAATAGATGGATTATTTTCACCAAAAGATCGACTAAGGATTAAGTAGTCTTGGTCATTTTTATGATAGATAGTTAAACCTTGAACTTTAGTTGGAACTTTAAAAGTATTAACTAAAGATAAATTAATATCACCATCTTTGTTTTCGATCAAATATTTTTTTACTAAGCCATTTTTATATAAAGAGAAACTACCTACGTATAGATAATTGTTATCAACAGATAAATATGATATGGCATTTTTCCATGGATAAATATAATTTTTACATCCTTCACCAACATTAAAAGTATTTTGGTATTTAGTCTCTTGTGAAGAATTGAAGATAGAAGAACATGGATAGGAATTAATATAGCCGCTACTACTTGCAACCCATATTAAATCATTTTTTTGATCGTATGAAATACCACCAACATGAGATTTATTATCTAAAGGACATTCATTTACTAGATTGCCATTATTATCATATATATAGATAGTTGATGGACTTGTTTTGCTATAATCATATGAACTCATTAGAAAGTTGTCGTTTACTTTGGTTAAACCTTGAGGAACCATGGCATTATAGATTGGAACTTGAATGTTAGTTTCAGTCATTAAATCTTGATAGTTTGCATAATCATATGATGAAGCATATACAGTTGTTGAAGTTAATTGGTAAGCGTTTTTAAGATGTAGATTAGAGTAGTGAGTAGACATAGAAAAAGTATTAGCAGCTATTAAAGTGCCAGTTAGTAAAGCTGTTAATTGTCTTTTTGTTATAACACCCATCTAATCACCCTATAAAAAATATAACAAAGATTTTTAAATTTGCCAAATTTTGATTAAAAAAAGATAAGAATGATTTCTTATCTTTTAAGAAGTTTGGTAAGCGAGTAACCTAAAATGCTTAAAGTAATAATGATTAAAATAGAAATTATAATTATTTTACTTGTTCTACCAGCATCTTTAACTGTTTCTTTTTTCTCTTCAGCATTAATATAATTTTTATTTGGTAGTAAGTCATTATCGTCTATCCAAACAGCATATAATGTAACATTGTCATTTGGATTACTTGTTAAATTAACTATTACTTCTTCATCTAAAAATTCAGCTGTTGTAGCATTTTTATCTGTACTCCAACCAAGGAATGTATAGCCTTCTTTGCTATAGGTGTTTTTACTTAATTTTTGTTTTGAATCGTAGACGTGATTAGAATTTGTAGTATTACCTTTACCGCCATTGGAATCATAAGTTATGGTGTATTTGTTTGGGGTCCAGTTGGAATACATTGAGACAGTTGTGGAATTTTGATTCCATATAATATCGCTAGTTCCAGTAGAATTATAATATTTAGTGCCATTACCATTTGTTTCTGAATAATAACCTTCAAAGGAATAACCTGTTCTTTTTGGAGTCTCTAAGTTTGGTAATTTAGAACCTTTTTTAGCTTGAACTTCAATTTTTTCACTAACAATTTCTGGAGTTTCATTTTCTGAATTATTGTTTTCTTGATTACTAGAATTATTGTTATTATTTGTAGTATTGTTGTTACTACTATTATTATTATTATTGCTGTTATTGTTGCTGTTATTGTTGTTAGTAGAAGGTTTTGTATTGTTACCAGTTGAAGGTGTAGTGTTATTACCTGTACTAGGTTTTGTCGTTGTTGTTTTAGATGGAAGACTAACAACACGACTTGGTCTTAAAACAACAAATAAGTCTTTAGAAAAGATTTCTCTAAATATTTGGTTAGCGTTTTCAATGATTTTACTTTTATCTTTTTCATCTTGTTTATCGTTATAATACATTATTCTCTCTTGACCAGTTTTTTCATCAGCTAGATATCTAGCTATTTGGAATCTTTGTTCACTATTTTGACCATTATACATGAAAGCGGCAGTTGTGTCACCTTTCCATGTTATGATGATATCTCCAGCTTCTAAAGAAGATAAAGTAAATAGTTTAACACGATCTTTGGTTGTATCACCTTTTAATAAACGACCACCATATAAACCTGGAACAACCATTTTATTTGTTTTTGCGTTTGATGTACTTTTTGTAAAGTAATTATTCTGATATTTAGTGAAAACATCTTTTTGGATATCACTGTAAGTGCCAATTTCATCTATATCCATTTTTAAGCCGTTTTTATATATTTTTTTAATTGCCTCTAGTTCATCATCGGCGGTGATTGATGGTTCAATATTTTGAAGTTGTTTAATATCGCTTGTGCTATTAATAGTATTATTTACAGTGACTGTTAGACTGGCCATTTTTAAAGTAGTACCATTAACTGTTATTTTATAGCCAGGATGAGTTATGTTACTATTCTTTGAAATTTTGACAGCGTAGAATATTTGTTTTTTAGAATTAGCAGGAATAGTTATATTTTTCCATACTATTTTATCTTTGCCTGAATAACCACTTGCTGCAGATGAAAATTCTGTATTATTTGGTCTTTCAACACTTATTTCACTGATTGTTTTAGAACTAGAAGATTTATTATTAAATTCTAAATAGAAGACAACTTTGTCACCAACATTAACTGAATTATATTGAGTTATAATTTTAGAGATTGGTGTTAGTTCACTCATCCATTGTTCAATGGCAACATCACTTAGTTGAGCTCTAGCTTTAGCATTTTCATTTAAAGTATTAATAGTACAATTATTACCATTACAGTAGTTATTTATCGGTCTTAAAATAACGACTTCAGTAGGAGTTGTTGTACTATCATGAAGGCTTAAATTTTTAATTCCTCTTGAATTTTTGCTACTATCAGCATCCCAAGTACTTAAAACAACTGAAGTATCGTGGTTAGGACCAGATTCAACCATTTTTTTGTAGTCTGAAACGACGCCACTAGTACTAATTGGATAGTCATCGCCGATAGATTGAACAAATTCATTATTGCCTATATAGATGACGACATGACCACTATATACGCCAGTACTGTTATTTTTACGACGATAAACATATATGTCTCCTGGTTGGAGAGTGTTGTGAATATTATTTTCTACTGTTTCTATCGTTTTCTTTTCTTTAGTATAAGTTTTAGTAGTATCTGTATAATAATATGTTGAAGAGAAGTTATAATAGTAAACTACTGAGCTATCTGTTTTAACACCTGAATTTTTGACACGAGAAGCATTAACAAAATTAAAGGTTGATGGGCCAATTCCATAATTAAGTGATTCTATATAGTTGTTATGACTAGTTTTACCATGTGATAGACTACCATCAGTTTTTATATAATTATTTTGTTCAACCATATAATTTTGAATTAAATTATAAAAGTCATATCCTAAAGTAGAATTATATATCGCAAAGATAAGACCAGAGCAATCGGTAGCATATCGGTTTGATCTACTTACTGCTTCAGGTGTTATATTTAAATTTCGCCAAGCGAAACTAGAAAAAGCACTATCAGCACTACTTGGGACTTTTACTTTATTGTCCATACCATGTTGTTCATAGTCAGAGTATTTACCATTATAATAAAAGCTTTTAGCAGTAGCTACTACCATATTTTGTAATTCTTTTCTTGTATATGAATTAGTTGCTATAGGTGTAGGAGAAGTTGTAGCAGAGTTAGAAATTGTTAAATTAAGACTATTATATGTATAAATAGAAATAAATAGTAAAAAGGTAACAATTATACTTAAGTTGATTAAAAATTTATATTTTTTCTTTTTCATAAACATCACCTATATTCTTTTTCATTATATCATATAAAATAGAGATAATGGTATTAGATGTTTTTTGGTGTAAAAAAATTTAACTAATAATTAATATAGTTAGAAATAGTATTGAAGTATTTTATTTGTTATAATATTCGTATTATATAAGAGTTGGTGTGAAAATGAAGAAGAAGGATATAGCTATTATTATCAGTGGATTATTATTTGTTGTTTTAATATGTATTGATGGTTTTTTAATTTTTGAACAAAATTTAGAAAAAACAAATAGTGAACAATTTTTCAAACACAATATTGTTAGTAAAGAAGAATATGTTGGTTATACTTATGATTCAGTAAAACAAATTAATTATTATATTAATAATGGTAATAAGTATATTGCTTTTGATAAAGAAACAGGTAATAAAAAGTTTGAAATAGAAATTAAAGAAGAAGATTTAGCAAATATAGAATTTACAGCAGAGGATATTATTAAGTTATATAGTTATAAAATAGATGATGAATATAAACTATTTAATATTAATGGAGAACTGGTTAGAACATCTAATAATATTATTATGATAAGTAATGATTGGCATAATAATAAAAGTTATTATGTATATGAAAATAGTTTATATGATGAAGATAATAAATTAATATATAAAGATTTATTTAAAGGAGTAGATACTAGTGTATTTTCTTTTAGATTTAATGTATATGGCTCTTATGTAATATATACTGATGATACTAAGGGAAAGCTAATAAATTTAAAGACTAATGAAGTTATAGATATAATAAGCTATTATAAAATGAATAAATATGTAGAAATAGAAATTAAAAATAATTATTATTATCTTGATACAGAAAAAGATGAATTAAATAAATATACGAAATATGAAGATAGTGACTTAGGAAGAATATTATATCAAGGTAGTGATAAATATCTTTATTTAAATTCCGATATAATAAAGTATGAAGATAAAATTAATTATCAAGGGTATCAATTTGATTTTACAGCTTGTAATAAAGGTTTTAAATTAGCTAAAGATAATAAGTTACTTAGTGATAAGTGTTTTATATCTGTTTATTATGATGCGTATGATAACTTATATATAATAGATGATAATAATGATATGCATTATTTAGTTGATGGTGAAATAGAAGAAAGAGTAAAGGTTGGTAAATATTATGTTGATTCTAATACTGATGAGTTAACTATTTATAATGAAAAGAATGAAAAAGTAGATCATACTTGTCAGAATGGGTTTTCTTATTATAAAGATAACTTGTATGTATGTCATGATGATGATACTGGGTATTTAGTAGATGAATCTTTTAAACTAGTAACAGATAAATATGATGATATAGAATGTAATGGATCTTATTGCTATGTAGAAAAAGATAGATTATATGGTTTATTATATGGGAATAATGTATTAATAGAACCGGTATATAATAATATTCAGTTATTTGATAAAGCTATTGTAGCTGAAGATTCATATAAAATAGATTACTTTTTATTAGGGGATGGTAATTATTTAAATCAAGAAAAATTACATTCAAAAGTAGATGATTATAATAAGATAGATATTGATAAAATAATTACCAAATATGAGTTAGATAGTATTAAAGAAGAAATTAAGATAGATCAAGAATTTTTTAAGCAATATGCGTATGTAGTAGAAAATAGTAATGGGATAGGGAATTATAAAAGAAATATTTTGTTAGGTTATCAAGAAGTGATTGCTAATAAAGAACATTTAGATAAAGATTATTTCTTATATCGTTTAAAACAATTAATTATTAAAGATGTTTATGAAATGAAAGAAGAAAATACAGCGGGAGTATATTATAATGATAAGATAAATATTGAATTATTAATACCAGTTAATGATTCGACTATAAATCATGAATTTACGCATTTTGTTGATGATTGTATTAATAGAGAAGGTAGTTTAACATCGATTGGGGTTTATAAGTATTTAGGTGATTATATTTCAGAAAGTGAGTATGAAAAATTATCAAGCACAGAGAAGAAAAAGGTAGAAGCTTTATTAGGATTTGATTTTAATTTCTTAGTAGAAGGAGGAGCAGAATATAATTCGTCTATTTATCTTAATGATATGGTTAGTGGAACATATCCTAAACAAGTTATGATGTATAATATGTTAAGTTATTTATATGGAGATGATTTTGTTAGAAACTTATTCTTTGGTAGAGAAGGTAAATATCCATTATTTAAGAAATTTACTCAGGCTGGTTATACATATGATGATATTATTAAATTTAATGAATTAACTGATCGTTTTCATATTGATGATAATTCGGATAAAGAAACAATGTATTATATAGATATGCTTATTAAATTATATGAACAAGAAAAAGATACTAAATGGTATGATGATGAAGTATTTGCTTATTTTATTAGTTCATTGTTACCTAGTAATTTAAATAAAAATTCAACTACTAGATATGATGAATATGCTAAAGTAATTAATAATTCGTTTGATAATAAAGTATTAGATAAAATAAGTTTTAAAGATTATTCTTATATATATAATAGATTATATTATAAAGGTAAAATATATTATTCATTTTATTCTTTTATAGTAGGATCTAATGGTTTTGAAGATGATATTAAAACGTATGTATATGATATAGCTAAGAATGAAGTAAAAGAATATTAAAGTACTCAAGTGAGTACTTTTTTGTTAGAAAAATATTTACTAAACCATAAGTCGAGATAAAATAGAGATTAATTGGTATATAATTAGAAGTGGTGAAGGGCGATGGATTTAAAAAAGATTGGTTTAAATATTGCAACACTAAGAAAAAAGAAAAAGTTAACTCAACAAGAGTTAGGAGATAAATTATTTGTGACGGATAAAGCAGTAAGTAAATGGGAACGAGGAATCTGTTTACCAGATATTGCTATTTTAGAAAAACTAGCTGAGATATTAGATACGGATATTTATGAGTTGTTGCAAATTGAAAATAAAAGGAATGTTAAAATTGAAAAGATATTAGAAGAAGAAAGAGTAAAGATAAAGAAGCAGTTAAATAGAAGAAATATAATTATTGCGATACCAATTACTTTGATAGTTTTAATTACTTTATTTAAGCTTTTACCTTTTGGTTATAATGTTATACCAGTAGAGTACAACAAAGGTGATGAAGAGATTAGTTTGGGAGTACCTAAGTTCTCATTTTTAATGAAATATAATGAGAATAGTTATTCTTTTAAGAGTTTAAGAGGTAGTAACGTTTTAAAGAGTGAAATGAAAAATTATGTTAATAAATTAGAACATATCACTTGTAAGAATACAGCTTATTACTATGATAAAGAATCTAATATTACAATAGTTGATTATCAAGTAGAAAACCATTTCTTATATAATACAATAACTTATGATGTTAGATATGGGAATTATTGTAATATGTTAAAGATTAATGAATATGGTAAAAAATTAGGCAAATTATTAGCTTTTTTTCACTATGAAAATGAAGATGAAAAAATACATGTTGCATTTTTACCTGGTATAAGTGTTGATAGTAATGTATTTGAGGGAAGAATGCAGGTATACGTTAGAGATGAAGGTGATTACTATGCTATTGAACGTTCAACTGGTACGTATGAAATAAATGATAATGTATTAACTTATTATAGAAAAAATATTGAAGTAAAAGGCGATAATATTAATATTCCAGTTGTTTCTAATTTTATTATTGATAATAAAAAGTTAATATTAGAGGAAAATTATTTATCTTCTTATATTGATGGAATTATTTTAGAGTAAACTAGGTTAGAAGAACTTATAAAGTTCTTTTTTTTAAAGGTTAAAAGATAGTTGTAATAAAAAATAGGATTAATTTAATGATAGAAAAAGAAGGATGTGGTATAATCCTATTATAGATTAGAAAGTAAATTAAAGGTTTGAGAAAGTTATAAGACTGATATTAAAATTTAATTGTAGGTGGAATATGGATATTTTAAATGGTATTACTGGTTGTTTGAGAGCGGTATTATATTTAACTCTTTTTATAATGGTTCCAATATTTATTATTTGGTTATTTACTCATTTATTAGCAAAACAAAAGTCTAAAATTATAAAGCATAAAAATTTTAGTTTAGTTTTAATGATATTTGGCTGGATTATTCTATTTATAGCTGGAATATCTTATTTAAAAAATCTTAGCTCTAGATATTCTTCAGATTCTTCTAGTGTTGCTGATGGTTTTACAATAGAAACATATAAAGTTAAATTAAATGTAAATGAAAATAATGTAGTTGATGTTACAGAAATGATAACTGTTGATTTTTATGAAACAGGACATCATGGTATATATAAATTTGTACCTGGTTTGTTGGAATATACGGGAAAAGATGGGAATACTACTTCACGTATCTCTGAGGTTCAAAATTTAAAAGCAGAAGATGAAAAATATAGTATTGATACAGTAAATGGCAAAGATAGAATTAAAATAGGATCACCTGATGAAACTTTAGATACGGGGTTAAAAACTTATACTATTACTTATCAATATGATATGGGTGAAGATCCATTTGAAGGATTTGATGAATTTATTTTTCATGCATATGGCGATTATTGGGGAACAAGAATTAATGATGCTTCTTTGGAAATAACAATGCCAAAAACTATTGATGAAAATTCAATAACTTTCTTTGCAGATAAATATAGAAGTGAGGATATAACACCTTATGTTGATTACTATGTTTCAGGAAATACTTTGTATGCCAATTTATCATCTGATTATGATTTGGAAAACTCACTTACGGTTGATATTGAGTTACCTGAAGGATATTTTGTAGGGGCTAAGAGTAATTATGGTTATTTATCTTTAACGTTATGTTTGTTGGTAATAATTTTTGCGATAATTGCTTTTATTAAATGGTTAATATATGGTAAGGATTATAATAAACGTTATGATAAAAAAGCTATTAAGTTTTATCCACCAGAAGGATATGATTCAGCAGATATTGGTTATATTTATAAAAGTGATAGTGGAATTAGATTAGTTATTTCTATTATAATAGAGTTAGCAAGTAAAGGATTTATAGAAATAGATGAGTTAGAAGATAAAAAAGAAATAAAAATAACTAATTTATGTTCAACTGATATTAATAAAGCTATTAATAGAAAAATAAAAATTACGAAATTAAAAGAAGCAGATAATAGTGCTGATGAAAAATTGATGAATAGTTTATTTGAAGGTAATTCTACTTCGTGTGTAATTAATGAAGATTTTGATGATTTTTATGCTAATACTAAACAATTAGTTGAAAAAGGATATATTCGAATTAATTCAGATACTATTAATAATTATACGCAAGAGGAACTTGATGAAAAAGCAAATCAAATAAAAGAAAAAGCATTTCGCGGTAAACCAGAAATGACTTCAAATGAAGAAATAATATATAATCAGTTATTTGCTAATAGTGATGTTATTACCTTATCAGAAGGTAGAACTCTTCATATGGACTTTAACAAATTAATAGAAAATCTGCAAAAAGAATTAGATGATAAAATAAATGATACTGCTTCTTATATAAATATGGCTATAGTAAGTGTAATGTTCTTTATTGGGGTATGTTATTTTAGTTATGCGTTTTGTGTTTTTGAAGATTTAGATCCTAAGTTTAATTTTATTTACTTATTAGCATTTATTTCTTTAATTGTTATATTTATTTTTATTATTTTAATGAAAAGAAAAAATAAATATGGTGAACAAATAATTGCTGAAATAGATGGATTTGCAAATTATCTAGAAACAGTAAGCGAAGAACAAGTTAAAAAATTAGTTAAAGATAATCCTAAATATTTCTATGATATTTTACCTTATGCCTATGTTTTAGGGTGTTCTAAAATTTGGATAGGTAAATTTAAAAACATTTCAATTTCTAGACTCGATAAAGGTAATTTTGATTATTATAATTATTATTCTTTTAATAATTTATCAAATTCAATTCATTCTACCTCATCTTCATCGTCTTCATCTTGTGGTGGAGGTTGTTCTTCCTGTGGTGGAGGTTGTTCATCTTGTGGAGGTGGAGGCTCTTGGTAAAAAAATTTGTTTTGCAGTGGCATTTAAGTGAAGTATGTAATTTAAAATGTAAACATTGTTACCAAAAAGACCATAAACCTATACAATTAAAGTATGAAGAATTATTGATAATTCTTAATCAATATAGAGAACTTTTGAAGAAACTTAATATGAAAGGACATATAAATCTAACTGGTGGAGAACCTTTATGCTGTCCTTTCTTTTTTAAAATTTTAGATGAATTTAAAAAAGATAGTGACTTATATAGTTTTTCAATTCTTACTAATGGGACGTTGATTGATGATAAAATAGCAAAACGAATAAGTGAGTATAATCCGGAATATGTTCAAGTTAGTTTAGAAGGTGGAAGAAAAACTAATGATTATGTTCGTGGGAAAGGTGTCTATAAAAAGGTTTCAGAAGCAATAAAATGTTTAAAAAAATATAATATTTTTGTCTCTGTTTCTTTTACAGTTACAAGACTTAATTATAAAGAATTTCCTAAAGTAATAAAATATGCCGAAAAATATAAAGTAGATAATGTTTGGTCTGACAGATTTATACCTTTAGGAACAGAATATGATAAAGATTTTGTTATGGGTTTAGAACAAACAAGAGAATTTTTAGCAATAATGGAGAAAGAAAGACAAAATTTAAAATTGAAAAAAAGTCAAACGAATATAGCTATGTATAGAGCGTTGCAATTTCAGATGACGAATGATTTGCCGTATCATTGTACAGCTGGGGTTTCATTGTTAACTGTTATAGAAAATGGTGATTTAGTTCCTTGTAGAAGAATGCCAATTGTAGTAGGTAATTTATTAAAAGAAAATATGTATCAGTTATATATGAATAATTCTGTTTTAAAAAGTTTACGTGATGATGATATACCAGACGATTGTAAGGAATGTGAATATGCTGAATTTTGTAAGGGTGGATTGAAATGTTTAACTTATGCATTATTTGGCGATTTAAATCATAAAGATGTTGGTTGTAACTTATGATATTACTAAATAAATAATTAATAAAAGTTGTAAGATTATCTTACAACTTTTTGTATTACGAAGATATTTTGTTATTGTTGTAAATAAAAGTGTCATGTAACTATACTAATAAAATAATTAATGTTATAATGGTAGTAATGATAGAAAAGGAAGATGATATATGAATATTGAAATCCAAGATCCAGCTAAATTAATTTCCGATGGTTCTCAAATAAGTGCAAAGGCAGCAGAATTTCAAACAGAAATAAGTACCATATATGGAATAATAGATGATTTAAAAAATAGTTGGACCGGAGAGTCAGCAACTAGATATACACAAAATGTTGAAAGTTTTAAAGCTGATTTTGAAAAATTTGCCAAAATAATGGGAGACTTTGGTGAACTAATCAATGCAGTTGGAACAGATTATCAAAATCTAGAAAGCGAATTATAGTAGGAGGAATAAGAAATGGCATTTAAATTTACAAGTGGAGAATGTAATTTAGCAGCATCAAGTTTACAAAACTCAGCATCAAAAGTAGGTGAATTACTTGAAGAATTTGGCGATTTGATTAATTCAGTTTCTGATAATTATCATTCTGATGCATCAAACCAAATAGTTGATGCATTTAATAACATAAAATCAAGAGGACCTGCATTTGAACAAGCTATAACAGATTGTGCAAAATATCTTACTGATACTGTAGCTCCTGCATATGAAAAACTTGAAACAACAGCTAAATCAAAAGTAGAAGAAGTATAATAAAAAAAGCCTTTAATAAATGGCTTTTTTTTTATATAATTAATATAGTATAAAATATAAAGTAAGGTGAAAGTATGATAAACGTTAGTAGAGAAAATGAATTAGCAGCAAAATTAGAAACAACAGCTAAAGAAATAACTGAAGTAATAAATGACTATATTACAGCTTTATCAGAAATCAGTAAAAATAGTTCTAACAGTTCTAAAAAAATAAGTAAAAAAATTTCTGATAATATAAACAAATTACAAACATATCGAAACCGATTATATGCAATATCTAATACAATAAGAACTAAAGCTCAGGAAATAAGAAATCAACAGGAAAAAGAATTAAAGAGACGTCAAGAGTGTCAAAATAATTAAATCATAATTAAATAAGCTAAGAAGTGAGTGATTTTAAATGGCGATAAAAATGGATCCCGAAACATATGATAAAGCGTATGACACTTTAACAAATACAGAACCTATAATGAATCAAATAATAAATGATATAAATATAGTTAATAATAATGTCGAGCCTTTAATATCATTATATGTATGTAAAGATTTACATGATATTACTGTTAATATTGATAATGTTAATTTTAGTATTCATGAAACATCTGACCAAATAGCGTCAGCGGCTGAAGATTTTAGAAAAGTAGAAAATCGAGCAAGCGCAGGTTTAAAAGCAATAGGGACATTAGAAGGAGCTCTTTTAGGATCGGTATTAGGACCTATAGGAGCAGGAATAGGAGCGTTAATTGGAGATAAGGTAAGCGATTCAATAGTGGATGACTCCGAAATAAAAGATTCTACGGCAAGTGTAGTAACCAAAGCGACGTCAGCTGTTGCAAACCTTTTTGAATCAGCTAAAAATACAATTGGTAAAGTAGTAAATGATGTAGGAGATGCGATAAGCAATACAGCTGCAAAGGCAACTACCAAAGCAAAGTCGGCTTTTAACTGGATTACAGGAAAAGCCCAAGAAGTTGGTAAGTCAGCATGGAACGCAGTAACGCATCCAATAGAAACTTTAAAAAAGACTGGAGCATCTATCGCTAATACAGCAGTAGCATTAGTACAAGGAGTTGGAGAATTCGGTGAAGCTTTGGTGGATACCGCATCAATAGTAGGTCAAGCAGCAGCAACACCGATATATGGAATAGTCGATGGAATTCAATGGCTAGGTGGAAAAATAAGTGGAAATGAAGATTGGCAATCTGTAACAAAGAAAGCATGGCAAGGAACAATGGATTTTGTAAGTACTAAATATGTAACAGATGCTTTTGATTCATTTCATCAAAACAATGTTGTTGGACAATGGTTAGATGAGAATTCTTATGAACCATTTAAATCGACAGGCGCAGCATATAAAATAGCTGATGGAGTAGGATATATAGGTGGAATAATATTACTAACTTTAGCTACATGTGGAATAGGTGGAGCAGCCGCGGGAGCTGGAGCAGCTGGAACTGGTGCTGCAACAACTGCTGGAACAAGTGCAGGGGTATTAGCAACATTAAATGTTGGTAATGTAGCAACTGTAAATATAACACAACAAGCAATAACATCAGGAGTTATTGCAGCAACAGCAGGTTTTGGTAAGAATACGCAAAATGCATGGGCGGATGGGGCGACATTATCAGATGGATTAACATATGGAACAGCAATGGGATTATGGGAAGGAGCAGAAATGTTCCTAGGAGCAGAAATTAATGCACTAAAATTTCCAGGTTTAGCTGGATTTAAAGGACAACTCATAACAACCGGATCCCATGTTGCATTAGATACAGTAGATGGCGGATCAGGAGCATTAATAAATCCATTAATGCAAATGTTATATAATCCGACAGAAAATAATTTAGATCAAATAATGTATTTAGTAAATTATGATGAAAATGGCGTAAAAGTTAATGATAAGACATGGGATGAATTATCATTTACTGAAAAATATCAAGCATTATTTGAATATAATGGTGGATGGGGAGCAGTAGGAACTCAGGCCTTAAGTGCAGGAGCAATAAGCTTCTTAACAGAAGTACCAGAATTAAGAAAAGCTTTAACAGCGACGCAACAAGTAGCAGATCCATTTGCTACGGATGGTACGTTATCATTTAAATCAGCTAGTGATTCTGTTGATGCCACAACAATGCAATTAATTGAAGATCTTGATAAAGAAGTAAAGTTCCACTTCGGAGGAACAAAAGGCTTTTCAGATATAACTATTGGAACATATGAATACAATGTAGCACATTATGGTAAGTTGATAGCTGATAAGATAAAAGCATTAGGTGATGTTTCAGCGAGGTCAGTAGTTTCAGGTACAACAGCTGCTACTGCAAAACAAGCAACAACTTCAATAGGAGTCGCAGATACCTCGGCCATAATGGTATCTGGTGAGACAGCAGGTATAGCTACAAAACAAATTGCAGATGTCATAGATGATTCAGCAAACGCCGTTCCAAAACAAGTGGCAGCAGGAACAGTTGATACATCAGATGAGATTCTAGGACAATTTGAATATGCTGCAAAAGAATTAGATAAAAGTGCAGCTATGGCTAAAGAACTTGCGGATTTACAAGATAGTTATACAAAACAATTAAATAGCATAGATCCATCTGATACATTAGCGGCTCAAAAAAATATGGATCTTAAACGTCAACATCAGTTGCAAGTAGACTTATTGGAAAATATTCATAAAAAGGGAATGACTTTAGATGAATATATAAATAGTTTAAAACAAGCGGATGAAATAGATCCAAATCTTCGTGCTGCAATTCAACAAAAAGCGCAAGAGATTGGAGCTAAAGCAGTTCAAATAGAGCCAGCTGTAACTAGTTTAATGGAAAGTTTACAAGATGATTCTGCTCACTTAATTGGTCTTAATGCAAAATTTAAATCACAAGGAAGTATTGAAAGCAAGTTATACAGGTTAGTAAATAATTTGCATTGTGACCTTACTTTTGCTGAAGATCAAGTAAATGATAGTTTAAGATATACTTTAATTTGTGATTCTGGTAATTATGAAGATATAGTTTTGTCGAAAATAGCAAAAATAAAACAAAATGGCTATCAAATAAGATATATGAATAATGCTTGGGGAAGTAATAAATCATATAGTGGATTAAATGTTACATTTACTAGTCCGGAAGGTATAGATCTTGAAGTACAATTCCACACTCAAGCTTCATTTGACGTAAAAGAGTTTAGAAATCATTCTTGGTATGAACTTTATAGAAATCCAAATGTAGATCCGCAAATAAAAGGTTTATCAGAAAAAATTATGGTACTAAACCAATCAATTTATAACACAGACAATGTTACTTTTGCCTATCATAGTAAGACTGACTTAAATAATGCTGTGGATAATTACATTAAACAAGTCTCTCAACCACCAAAGCCAAAAAAATTGATTGCTGGTATTAATGCTCCAGAAGTTCACGCATATGAAGCTCAAATAGATTCATATCCTCAAGGATATATAAAATATAAAAAAACAGGTTTACCAGCCGATGCCGTAATCGATAGTGAAGCCGCTTTAAGACAATATGGCAAAAAAGCTGATGAAATTTTGAAAAATATTGCTTCTAAATATGGTGAAAATTCAATCCAATTTGTAACAGCCAGAGGAACATTGGCTCAATATTACTTAAAAACTCTCCCATTTACTGATACTGCAGTTAGTATGACTTCGTCTTCAGGAATAAAAGCAATAACTGATAGGATTAACGATTTTTATTCAAAATTAGGAATTAAAGCAAGGGATGCGACACAGGACGTTATAAGTGCTCATCCAGATTTTTGTCCAGGTAGTGGTTCATGGGAAAATGCGAATAGAGTATGTAAAGAGACCGTGTTTAAAAATAGCTATAATGCTTGGACGGGAGCTGATCCTATTGCAAGAGATGGAATGAAACTTTTTACTGGTAATGATTATACAGCACTGAATAATGCACTAAGAACTGGAGATTTTTCACACATAAAACAAGAATATATAGATCAAATTAGCGCTTTATACAAATATCTATCAGAATCTGCTCCAGACCTTAATGAAACAACACTAATGTACAGAGGAATTGATGATATTAGCTGGCTTGCCGCTGGAACAGTAAGTGATGCACTAAAAGATGCAAACGGTGTTCAATTAACTGGCAAGAAATTATCTGATGCTATAAACGCTTTAGGTGGCGGTGTTTATGAAATAGGAGATAATGGCTTTGCCAGTTCAACGCCAGTATTGGGCCAAGGATTTACAAGGTTTTCGCCAATTATTGAAGTAACATCATGTCCACCAGGAACCAAAGGGGCATATGTAGGTGATATAAGTTCACATCATTCAGAGGTAGAGTGGTTATTAAATGCTGGCGAAGGAAATAAAAAAATTATATTAGGATCTGAGTACATTGGAGGAAAAGTATATGTTTATACGCAAATGGTACCTAGTCCATAATAAATAGGAGGATTAAAATGAAGGATAACACAAAAGTTGAAGGAACAAAATTATTAGCAGGTGGAAAAGAAGTAACTAAAGAAGATGTGATAGAGGCAATTAGAGAATATGAAGAAAAAGTAAATTCACCAGGATATATAGAAAAAATTAAAAGTTATCATTTCTTTGATAGTGAGTCTAAAAATTCATGTAAATACTATAAACTTCCCCATCCACCATATACAATATTTAAAGTTGATTATGATAATTATGTTAGCTATAAGTTTGATGAAACAAAAAAGGCATGGATAGAATTCCCTTTTTTCATAACTGAATTCGAATATGGAAATTTAAGAGTCGATGAAATAGAGTTCGAAGATAACTATCCAACAGTATCTGCCGTGGACCAGCATAAGGGGATGAATTTATGATATATACAGATATGGCTAAAATGGTAATTAAAATAATGGATGAAAAACATAAAAAATTAAGTCAATAAAGCTGGAATGCCATATGTTCTACACCCCTTACATGAGCTGAACAAATGACTAGTTAAAATTGTGCAACAGTTGTCTTATTATATGATGAAATAAAAGATACAGATATAGTATGAATTGTTTCCAATTTCAATTTCTTACTTGCTAGCTAAGATGTTAGAAGAAAAAAGCATTGAATTAACTTAAAGAATACAAAAATGTATTCTTTTTTTGTTTAGATTCAGCATAAAACACTAACTAAGCTAGTGTTTTTTTATTACTGATATCATGTTATACTTTTATTGGATGATTGATATGAAAAATAAATTAGAAGTTGTAAATTTAACTAAAAAGTATCTTGATTTTAGTTTAAACAAAGTAAATATTAAAGTACCAGCTGGTAAGATAGTTGGTTTTATTGGTAAAAATGGTAGTGGTAAAACTACGACGATTAAAGCTATTTTAAATCTGATAAATTATGATCAAGGTGTGATAAAAATATTTGGTAAAGAGCAAAATACTTTAACAAAGGCAGATAAAGAAAAAATAGGTGTTGTTTTAGATAATAGTTTCTTTTCGCCTATCTTAAATGTTAATGATATAAATAAGTTAATGAAAGAGTTTTATCATAATTGGAATGAAAAGATATATTATGATTATATTAAAGAATTTAAAATACCTTGTAATAAACCACTCAAAGAATTTTCTAGTGGTATGAAAATGAAAATAAAAGTCATATGTGCTATTTCTCATGAACCACAATTATTAATTCTTGATGAACCAACTAATGGGTTAGATCCAATATTTCGTTATGAAATAATTGATATTTTTGGCAAGTTTGTCAGTAATAAAGAGAATTCTATTTTAATAACAACTCATATAACTAGTGATTTAGAACATTTAGCTGATGAAATAATTTTTATAGATGATGGTAATATTATTTTAGATATTGCTAAAAGTATTCTTGACGAAGAATATGGTTTAATTGAAATATCTCCTAATGATTTTCATGAAATAAAAGCAAAAGATTATATTAAATATTTAAAATATAAAAATGAGTATTTAGTTTTAACTGATAATAAGAATTCATTTAGTAAAAATTATCCAAAAATAAAGTTAAGAAAACCTACTTTGGAAGAAGTTATGCTTTTATTAGTTAAAGGAGAATAAATGATGAACACGATAAAAGGTTTAATGTTAAAAGATTTATATGTTTTTAAAAACTATAAAAGTAATATTTATTTTAGTCTTATCATGGTTATTATTTTAATTGCTATAGCTTCTTTTGAAATTGATGTCTTTACTGCAGGTAGTATAATCTTTTTAATCTTTTTTGGGATGAATAGTATTTCGACCTTTTCTTATGATGAGAATGCTGAATCTGATGATTATTTATTATCTTTAACCATAACTAGAAAAGATATTGTTATAGCTAAATATTTATTTACTTTTTTTACATCAGCTATATCTATTATAAGTGGTATCATTATCAGCTTTATTATAACTATTATAGTAAGAGGACATGTAAGTGGATTAGGAAATGCGCTAAGAATTTGTTTTATTGCTTTTACTAGTTCTTCCTTTTTAATGTGTACAGATATTCCTTGTATATATAAATGGGGTGTTGAAAAAGGAAGAATGCAATCAACTATAATACCAGCTTTACTTATCTTTGTATTTGGATTAATATGTAGCTTAATTTTATTATTATTTTCTAATTTATATAATATAGTTGATTTAAAATTACTATTTAAATATTCACCAATTATTTGTTTAGTTTTAAATATTATATTTTATTTTCTATCTTATCATATTTCATACAAAATATTTTCTAAAAAGTCTATTTAATAGGTGAGTGATTATCTACACACTAAGTTCAAATAGATTAACAAAGTCGCCAACACCAGAGATGAATGAACCAGATAGAGAAGCAAAGTCGATACTAGAGTTAACTTTTATCTTAGAAATATCACCTTTGGCGTTTTTAACTCCGTTTAAGAAGTTTAAAATGGGCATGCCACCTTGGCGACCAGGTAGTATTTCTTTACCATATAAATCTTCAATAGTGAAATTTTCAATTGGTTTTCTGGATACAATAAATTGACCATCTCTTTTTGTTAAACCAGCGAAGGTTACTAAGTAATCTTTTTCACCATTTTTATAGACATAGATAGCTGATTCTGGACCAGCAAAGCCAATATCAATAGTATTAGATAAAACGGCAGCACTTACTTTATCAGCTCCACTAGTTAAAATTAGATCTATATCTAGTCCTTCGTCTTTGAAATAGTTATTTTCGATAGCTACATATAATGGTGCATAGAAAATACTATGGGTGACTTCTGCTAATTTAATTTTAGTAAGATTGTTCTTAGAATCTTTATTATTTATCATAAGTAATCCTAAGAAAATAATGAGTATAAGACTCGTTGTAATAACAATAATTTTTTTCAAAAAAAATCCCTCCTACTTTCAATATTATTATATTCTGTGTGCGAGTTTATCGTGCGTAGGCGAAATTTTCAGAAAAAAAGATTTACACTATATAACTTTTTTGCTATAATTTTAATTATAATAAGAGGGTGTGTAGTGTGATGAAAATGACACAAGACTTAGCTGAATTGTTGGAAAGATTATATAATCTTAAGGGTGAAAACAATGTTATTATTTCACAAATTAAAGGCGATATTCAGAGAGTAGAAGACAATATTGCAGAAGAAACATCTAAGCAATCTAATAATGAATTATCTAAGGTTGAAATGGAAAGTCAACTTTCTATTTTTATGACGCAAAAAGAGGCGTTCTGTTCAACATTTACTGGAATTGGTAATGATACTTTTAGTGCTTTAAATGAAATAGGTATTAATCTAGATATTACTAATATGTTAGATACTATTAATGAAAAAGCTCCTTTATATTGTGATGAATTAAATGAAAAGATTGATAAAGCTGGTAGAGCGATTGAAGATGCTAAACATGCCAGAGAAACCCTTAGTAATGAATTAAATAATTTAAATGAAAGATTAGAATCAGCTAAAGAAGATAGAAATGATTTGATTGGTTTATTAGAACAAAGTTTATCTGCTAATGCAGCAGAAAGAGAATCTTTAACGATTAAAGATGCTAAAGATATAATTGAAAGATTTGGTGTATTTAACTCAAGAGAAGTTTCTGCTTTAGCAAAAGTTATTTTATTCCCAGAAGATGGTTTAATTGAATTTGATGAAACTTACGATGATAGAGAACATCCAGATTTTAGTAAACCACAAGAAGAAGTTGAAGAAACTAAAGAAGAAAAGGATAATGATTCTGAAATAGTTATTGTTCCACCAGTTGTTGAAGAAAAAACTGAAGAACCACAAGAGGAAGTAGAAGTAGTTCAAGAACCAGTTAAAGAAGATAATAGCGAAGTTAATTTAGAGGCATATTTAAATGAGGAGCCTGAAAACGAAGATTTAACTTCACAAACTTATCAAAATTTAAATTCTGTAATAGATGACGAACCTACACAGATATTAGATATTACTAGTTTAAATAGAAGTGAAGAGCAAGAAAATACTGAAGAAGAATTTCAAGATATAACTAATGAAGAAGCTAAATTACCAGAATTTAATTTACAAGAAGAACCAATTGTTTTATCTAGTGAAGTAAAGGAAGAAAATCCAACAGAATCTGAATTAGAAGAAGAAACTGCTATAGATGAAGAACCTAAGGAAGAAGAACCAGAGGTTACTGTTGTTGCAGAAGAACCAAAAGAGGAAGACCCTTATAAGGAACTTAAGAGTAATTTAGAGAATATAGGATTAAATTTAGAATATGTAGAAGATAATAAAGAATTATTAGAAGAATTAAGTAATTGTGATATTAAACATGTTGAAGAAAATTATGAAATACTTAGAAGTATAAATGTAGATGATAAAGTAATATATGAAGTAAGAAATAATCATAGTTATTTAGTTGATAAAGAATTAAATAAGAAAGTTACTTTGTTAAGAGCTAAAGGAATTAATGAACACAAATTAAAAGAATTAATAGAAACTGAAGATAGTGGTTTAGAAGTAGAATATTCAGTATTAGAAGAACGTATTAAGACTATTGAAGAAACTAATGATAAACTTAGTGATGAAAATGTTCATTTAATAGCTTTAGATGTAAGTAAGTACAATGATAATATTAAGATTTTAGTTGATAATGGCTTTGAAATTGATGAAAAAGATTTAAGAAATTATCAAGCTGTATTATATAAGTCAGATAATGTTAAAGAAGATGTTGAAGTATTAAAGAATTATTTACTTTCTATTCAAAGAAAAAATGGAAAATATGCTTTAGGAACTTTCTTTAAAAATTCTAAAGAATTATTATTTGATATTGATGATTTAGTTGAAGCTAAATTAGAAGATTTATTTGAAACTCCAGAAGTTCTTTCTAATCGTGTAGATGCTTTAATTGCTAGAACTAGATATGCTAGTGCTAATAATGAATCTATTTTTGAAGATGAAGAAGAAGGTATTATAAATAAAAATATTGTTGATGGACTTAAGTTCTATAGAACTTATCATCAAGATGTTAATGAGTATATGCCTCGTGATAGAAAAGAAGTTAATGCTTCAATAGCAACTTTATTAGATGGTTCTAAAGAAATGGTTGAAGTATTAGATAACTATTATGATAGTACGACATTATTTAAAGATATAGAGTTAACTGATCAAGAAAAAGAAATGTTAAATAGTTTGAAAGAAATATTTAATAATAAGTTAAATGTTGTAGCTTATGGAGAATATACATATTTAGTTAATGATGTTCCTGTTTCTAAGAATAAAGTAGAAAGAAACTTAGCTGTATTAGTTAAAGGTAGAGATACAGTAGAAGGTAAGGAAAAAGAATTAATACTAAGTGCTGTATTATATAATTTAAGACAAACTGAGGATGTATTAAAACAAATAATAGATGCTTATGGTAGTGAATCTACTAAAGATGGAGGCGAAGCTTAATGAATTATTTAGTTAATTTAGGTTTTCCTGAAGATATAGTAGAGGTATTAAATAGAAATATTCCAGAAGTAGTTATTGAAGAGCTTAAGAAGAATGAAGAAGTAGTTACAACTAATATTAATTGCTTAAAGAATTTAGGTATTACAAATTATGTTGATGCTTTTGCTAGTTTTTATAATATGTTTTTAATAGATACAAAGACATTTGATGATATTTTTTCTAAATATGATAATGAAGATTTAATTGTTAAGTTAGAAAAAAATGTTGCAATAATGGAATATCTATAAAAGGGATTTATTCCCTTTTTTCTTTTGCTTTAAACCGCAAATAAAAGTTCGCTTTTAGGATTAAAAATGCTATCAATAAATTGGCATACATGTTATAATAAAAAAAAGAAAGCAGGATGCAACATGGATTTTTTAAACGGACTTAATGATAAACAATTAGAAGCAGTAAATCATATAGATGGACCTTGCTTAGTCTTAGCGGGAGCTGGTAGTGGGAAGACTAGAGTGTTAACGACTAGAATTGCTAATTTAATTAATAAGGGAATCCCTTCATATAATATTTTAGCGATAACATTTACTAATAAAGCAGCGAAAGAAATGAGAGAAAGACTAGATAAATTATTACCTAATAATAATGCTTTTGTAGGGACTTTCCATTCATTGGGAGTTAGAATTATTAGGGAGAATGCGCCAATACTAGGATTAGATCGTAATTTTTCGATTGTCGATAGTGATGATGTATTAACAATTATCAAAAAGATTATGAAAGATAATGACTATGATCCTAAGTTAACGACTCCAGCTTATATTAGAAATAAAATTAGTACCATAAAGAATGAAATGCTTACAGATGATGAAATAAATAGATTATTTAATACAGCGCAGGATAAAGTAGCTATTAAAGTATATTATGAATATATGGATGTATTAGCTAAAAATAATTCAGTAGATTTTGATGATTTACTAAGATTACCAGTTAAGTTATTTATGGAAAATAAAGATATACTTGAAAGTTATCAAGATAAATTTAAGTATATTTTAATAGATGAGTATCAAGATACAAATGAAGTACAATATAAATTATCGAAGTTATTAGCAAGAAAGTATAAAAATATATTTATAGTTGGTGATCCTGATCAATCAATATATATGTTTAGAGGAGCTAATTTTCGTAATATATTAAATTTTGAAAAAGATTATAAAGATGCGGTAGTTATTCCTTTGGAAGAGAATTATCGTTCAACGAAAAATATCTTAGATACTGCTAACTCAGTTATTAGAAATAATAAAGAAAGAAAAGAAAAGAATTTATGGAGTAGTAATGGAGAAGGTAGTAAGACGAAGTATTTAAGAGCTTATGATGATAAACATGAAATCCAAATGGTATTAGATGAAATAAAGAGATTAGTTGATGATGGGTATCATAAGAAAGATATCGCGGTATTGTATCGTACTAATGCGCAAGCACGTTTAGTTGAAGAAATGTTTTTAAAAGCTAATGTACCATATAAAGTAGTAGGTAGTTATTATTTCTATTCCCGTAAAGAAATTAAAGATTTAATTTGTTATTTAAGGTTAATACTAAATAATAATGATGAAATTAGTTTAAGAAGAGTTATTAATGTACCTAAAAGAGGGATTGGGGAAGCTACTTTAACAAAATTAGAACAAGAAGCTAGAGATAATAATACTTCGATGTTTAGTGTAATTAGTAAAGGGAAAGAGCAAGTATTTAAAGAGTTAATCTTACATTTAACTGAAGAAGCTGATAATCATTCTTTAACCGAGTTAATTGATATTATCTTAGATGAAACAGGGATAAGAGAAGAGTATCAAAATGATAATACTTTAGAGAGTGAATTAAGATTAGATAACTTGGAAGAGTTTAAATCTATTACTAAGACATTTGAAGAACAAACGGGGTCAGTTAGTTTAGCAGATTTCTTAGAAGAAATAAGTTTAATTGCTGATATTACGGAACATCAAGAAGAAGATAACGATGTTGTTACTTTGATGACGATTCATAGTGCAAAAGGATTAGAATTTGCGGTTGTCTTTTTAATAGGTATGGAAGATGGAATATTTCCTCATCAAAACTCTTTTACAGAAGAGGGAGGCTTAGAAGAGGAAAGAAGATTATGCTATGTAGGAATTACAAGAGCTAAAGAAAAACTATATATTACTAATGCTAAGCGAAGAATGTTATATGGTAAAGATGTTATTAATCCACCTAGTAGATTTATAAAAGAAATAGATGATAATTTATTAGATATTCAAAATGAAAAGATGCTTGATGAAGAAAAGATTAATCGTGAAGAGTTATATCATAATAATATGGATGTTGACTTTAAAGATGGGGATGTTATTATGCATATGATATATGGTCGAGGTGTAGTTATAGAAGTTAAGGGTGATTTCTTAACGGTAGCTTTTGCTAAGAATTATGGAATTAAAAAGTTAATGAAGAATCATAAGAGTATAAAGAAAATATAAAATAAAGGGAGAATTTAAATGCAATTATTAATATTAGCAGCTGGTATGGGAAGTCGTTTTGGCGGATTAAAACAAATTGAACCAATTGGTCCAAATGGCGAGTTTATCATTGATTATTCGATTTATGATGCTATTAAAACGGGATTTTCAAAAGTTATATTTATTATTAAAGAAGAAAATTATGAAATATTTAAAGAAACGATTGGTAAGAGAGTTGAAAAATATATTCCTGTGGAATATGTATTTCAAAAGATGGAAGATGTACCTAGTTTTGTTCAAGTACCAAAGAATAGAGTTAAACCTTGGGGAACAGGACAAGCTTTATATGCCGCGAGAAAGGTGGTTACAGAGCCATTCTTGGTAATTAATTCTGATGATTTTTATGGAAGGGATGCATTTATCGCTGCTAAAGAGTTTTTAGAAAAAGAACGTAGTCATGAATATGCGACAATTTGTTATAAAGTAGTTAACACATTAACGAAAAATGGTTCAGTAACAAGAGGTGTTACTAAAGGCGATGAAAATGGTAGATTAGTAACAATAACTGAAAGTTTGATTGAACAAGTTGATGGTGAAATTATAGGAACACCACTTAATGGAGGAAGTAAATATAAGATATACGATGATACAATAGCTTCGGTTAATTTAATGGCTTTTGACTTATCTATTTTTACATACTTAGAAAAGAAGATTACGGAGTTCTTTAAACAAAATGCTAATAATTTAGATAAATGTGAAATATATATTTCGGAGTTATTAAGTGAAGCTTATAATGAAGGATTTGCGGATGTATATGTTATTACTACGGATGCTACTTGGCGAGGTGTTACATATAAAGAAGATAAAGATGATTTAAAAGCAGCTATTTTAGAGTTAATTAATAAAGGGGAATATCCTAATAAGTTATGGAGGTAATTATGAGTCCACAAGAGAGAATAGATGATTTAATTAATAAGATTAATCATGCTAGTTATGAATATTATATTCTTGATAATCCGACTTTAACTGATCAAGAGTATGATGATTATTATAAAGAGTTATTAAGCTTAGAAGAAAAGTATCCAGAACTTAAGAGAGCTGATTCGCCAACTAATAGAGTTGGAGGAGATGCGGTAGATAAATTTGATAAAGTAACACATGCACATCCGATGTTATCTTTTGATGATATTTTTAATGAAGAAGAAATTAGAGCTTTTGATGAACGTATTAAAAAGAGTGTTAGTAATCCAACTTATTCTTTAGAACCTAAAATGGATGGTTTATCTGGTTCATTATTATATGAAAATGGTGTTTTAGTAAGAGGAGCAACTAGAGGTGACGGAGTAGTTGGTGAAGATATTACAACGAATATTAAGACTATTAAATCAATTCCTTTGCGTTTAACTGAACCAATTGATATTGAAGTACGTGGCGAAATATATATGAGTAAAGAAGCTTTTATGAAAGCTAATGAAGATCGTCGTAATAATAATGAAAATGAATTTGCTAATCCTCGTAATGCAGCAGCTGGTTCAGTAAGACAATTAGATAGTAAAATAACAGCTAAACGAAATTTAGATTTTATGGCTTATTTTATTCCTAATCCGGAAGATTATGGACTTAAAACGCAAAGTGAGTCATTAGCTTATTTAAGAAAGTTAGGTTTTGTAACTAATTATAAGTTAAATGGACATGCAAAAAATGTCGAAGATATCTTAAAATATATTGAAGATTTAGGAAAGAAAAGACCTGATTTACCTTATAATATCGATGGGGTAGTTTTAAAAGTAGATGATTTAAATGATGAGAAAGTCCTAGGTTTTACTTCACGTGTTCCAAGATGGGGCATTGCTTATAAGTTTCCTGCTGAAGAAGTATTAACAGTCTTAAGAGAGATTAAGTTTACAGTAGGTAGAACTGGTAAGATTACACCTAATGCAATCTTTCATCCCGTACATGTTGATGGTTCATTAGTATCTAAGGCAACGTTACATAATTATGATTATTGTATAGAAAAAGATATTCGTGTAGGAGATGTTATTTCAATCCGTAAAGCTGGTGATGTAATACCTGAAGTTGTAGAAGTTAAATTAGATCGTAGGACAGATGACGTTAAAGACTTTGTTATGATTGATAGGTGTCCTATGTGTGATACACCATTAATTAGAAAAGATGCTAATCATTTTTGCCCTAATGAACATTGTCCAGCACGTAAGATAGAAGGATTAGTACACTTTGTATCAAGACCAGCAATGAATATAGATGGTTTAGGGGATGCGATAATTGAAGATTTCTATAATATGGGGATTATTAAACGTATTGAAGATATATATAATCTTAAAGATAAAAGAGAAGATATTATTGAGTTAGAAGGCTTTGGTAATAAGAGTGTTGATAACTTAATTAATTCAATTGAAACTAGTAAGAGTAATTCGGTTGAAAGATTATTATTTGCAATAGGAATACCTGGTATAGGAGCTAAAACAGCTAAAGTATTAGCTAAGAAATATCTTAATTTAGATAATTTAATGAAGGCTTCTTTAGAAGAATTAACTAATATTAAAGATATTGGGGATATTCTAGCAAATAGTATTGTTTCGTATTTTAGTGAACCGAAGAATCAAGAGTTAATTAATAACTTAAAAGAACTAGGGATAAATATGGAATACAAGGGAGAGAAGACTATTAATAATCCGTTAATATCTAATAAGAAGTTTGTTATTACAGGAACAATAAGTTTTATGGGACGTAATGAGATAAAAGAGTTATTAGAAAAGTATGATGGTATTACAGTGGATTCGGTAAGTAAAAAGACGGATGTTGTAATAGTTGGAGAAGCTCCTGGTAGTAAGTATGATAAGGCTTTAGAACTAGGAATTGAAATATGGAATGAAGAGAAATTTAAAGAAGTTATAGATTCACTATAATTTCTTTTTTTTTAGTTCGTTTGATTGCTTATAATGGCATAATGTAGTATAATTTAAATACCTATTAAAAGAGGTGGGATATAAATGAAAAGAATAAAAAAGTTTTATAGGGATCATCGTATATTTACGATTTTAATGGCAGTTATATTAGTTTGTGTAGTTATTATTACAACCATACTTATTCAATGTTTTTATATTGGAAAAGGTAAAGATAAATATGGTGATCGTTTAGATGGTATTGAAGATCATCAAATCAGTGAAAGTAAAATTAGTGATTATAAAGTTAATTTAGCTAATAATGAAAAAGTAAAAGCAGTTAATTTAACTATTGAAGGTAAAATAATTTATATAAAAGTTACTTATGAAGAGAATTGTTCTTTAGAAGAAGCAAAGAGTATTGCGGCTAAATCATTAGAAAGTTTTACGGAAGATGAACAAGGATTCTATGATTTTAATATTGATTTAGAGAAGAAAGCTACTTCTACTAGTGACGGATTCTTTGTTGAAGGAGCTCATAATAGTAATGGTACAGGAATGGTTTGGGACAATAATCGTGAAGTAACAACTACGACTACTGATGGTGAATAGTTATGAAAAAAGGTAAATCGTATAAGAAAGTCATTTTTATCGTCTTAATAAGTATTATAGCTATTGCTACTTTAGGAATTATAACTTATAAGATATTAAATGATGAAGATAAATTAACAGTAGAAGAAAAGGAATGGATTACGCAGAATATTAATCAAGTTCATAGTGTTTATGTACCAGTTAATCTTGATGTATTTGGGAAAAATGGAACTGGGGTTTTCTTTGATTATGTAGGATATGTTGAAGAAAAATATGGAATTGATATAAATCCAATTACTTATAATGTTGGTGAAGAAGTAAGTGATCGTGCTTTTATGATCACTTATGATCTTTTAGATAGTGATGTTTTGTTTTATACAGAACATTATGTAGTAGTAAGTAAAGAGAAACAAAATATTAGTTCTTTGGCGCAATTATCTGATAGTCGTTTAGGTGTTTTAGCACCAGATGAAAGTTTAGTATCTAAGTACTTAGTAGATACATCTAATGTGGTAGTAAATCCTTATGAGACATCAACGGATTTACTTAATGCGTTAGAAACTAATGAAGATATTGATTATGCTGTCTTACCATTAGAAGAGAATTTAACGTCTATTTTAACATCTAATTATAATATTGATTATCATATTAGTGATTTAAATAAATATATGGTTTTTAGAGTTAAAGAAAATGATACTTTTAGTGATATAATTAAAAAGACTTTTGCGGAATATAAAGAAGAAGATCTAAATGTATCAATTAATGAAAATGAGTTGTTAACATTTACTAGTGCTTTATCTATTTCAGATAAAGAATTAGCTAATATGCAAGCTAAGAGATATACGTATGGTTTTATTAATAATAGTCCATATGAAGTATTAATTAGTGGTTCTTATGGGGGAATAGTAAGTGAGTATTTAACGAGGTTTATGGACTTTAGTAAAACAGAAATAAATCCAGTTAAATATAAGAACTTTGCTAAATTTACAGAAGCTATTGCTAATAATAAAGTAGATATTTTCTATAATTATTATAATTTAGATACGAAGTATCAAGCAATTGATTCATTAATGAACGTATCATTTGTAGTAGTAGCACCAGAAAAGAATTCTTTAATTATTAATGCTATTACTTCGTTAAATGGGGAAGAAGTATATGTAAGTGCTAATAGTATTTTAGATAAATATCTTTCTAATATGGGTAATGTTGAAGTAAAGACTTATAGTAATGAGAAAGAATTAAAGAAAGCTATACGTAATGAAAAGATATTATTAATAGATCGTGAAGTATATAATTATTATAAGAAATCAATTTTAAGTGAATATACAGTTAGATATAGTAATACATTATCTGATACATATAATTTTTATGTTAGAGAAAATGATATCTTTAGTTTATTATTTAATAGATATATTGAGACTTTAGATCCTAATGAAGTGATAGTTAAAGGTACTTATAATCATACTTATACGATGAATTCTGGTACAGTATTAGGTCAAGTGGCTAAATACTCAGTTATTGTTATTATTGTCTTTATTATTATTCTTTATTTAGCTTATCGTTCAACGAAGAAGATTAAGATAGCTAAGAAGATTAAAAAAGAAGATAAGATGAAGTATATTGATCAATTAACTTCATTAAAGAATCGTAATTATTTAAATGAAAATATTAATAGTTGGAATAAGAATACAATTTATCCACAAGCAACAATTATTATTGATTTAAATGAAGTACAAAAGATTAATGATACATTAGGTTATGAACAAGGTGATGCGCAGATTAAAGCAGCTGCTAATGTTTTAATTAAGACGCAACTTGATAATACTGATATTATGCGTACTGATGGTAATGAGTTCTTAATATACTTAGTTGGTTATCAAGAGAAACAAGTAGTTAGTTATATAAGAAAATTATATAAAGAATTTAAGAATTTACCATTTGAGTATGGGGCTGCTATTGGTTATAGTATGATATTAAATGATATGAAGACAATTGAAGATTCAATTAATGAGTCAGTAGAAGATATGCGTACGAAAAAAGAAGAATTAGAAGATGGTTCAGATGAAAAGAAAGAATCGTAAAAACTTTTTTCAAAGGTTTTGGGAAGCATTCTGGCGTCCAGAGATGCTTATCTTACCGGGACAAATAGCATTTTTTATCTTCTTATCAATGGTACCAACTATTACACTTATTGGGTATGCTTGTTCTTACTTGAAATTATCTAATGATATAGTACAATCGTTAATATCTAATGTTTTGGGTGGAGATGTAGCTAACTTAGTAACACCAATTCTTACAGCAACAAAGATAACACCAACTTTCTTTATTACTTTAGGTGTTGGTTATTTTATCGCAAGTAATGGAATGGCTTCGATTATAGTGGCTTCGAATACAATTTATAATATTCAAGATTCTGGATTCTTTAAAAGAAGATTAAAAGCTATTATTATGGAGTTAGTAATCGTTATATTATTTCTATTTATTTTAGTTTTCCCCTTACTTGGACAAAGTTTAATTAGTTTAATTCATTATTTTAATTTAGATGCCGAGACAACCTCGATGGTAGTTAAAACATTACATTTTATGAGTGGACCATTATCATGGGTGATTATCTTCTTCTTTATTAAGACGATATATACGATGGCACCAGATAAAAAGATACCTAGTCGTAATGTAAATGGGGGAGCAGTGTTTACAACAGTTGGTTGGATACTTGTTACAGCAGCTTATTCATATTACATAGCTCATTATGCTAATTATTCAGTCTTTTATGGTAGTTTAGCTAATATCGTTATTTTGATGTTATGGACTTATTTACTTTCATATATCTTAGTTATAGGTATGGCGATGAATTATCATGAAGAGATGGAAAAAACAGGGGTTATGGAAATTAATAAATTAAAAGAAGAATCAGCTAATAGTGCCCCTATTATGGAAGAACAAACAATTAGTGAAAAGAAGAAAAAGAGTAAAAAGAAAATAGATGATAAAGAGAATTAAGTTCTCTTTTTTCTATGGAAATAAATAGTAAATTTAGATATAATAAACATTGGTGATAAAAATGGAAGAAGTAATTAGTTTTCTAGTTTCTTCATTAGGACTAGAAGAAAGACAAATAAAAGAAGTATTAAGTATGTTAAGTGAAGGAGCAACAATTCCTTTTATAGCTAGATATCGTAAAGATAGAACAGGTAATTTAAATGAAGACCAAATAAGAGCGATAGAAGAACAATATAAATATCAAGAGAATCTTTTAAATAGAAAAGAAGATGTTATTAGATTAATTGATGAAAAGGGTTTATTAACACCAGAACTTAAAGATAGTATTATGAAATGTAATAAGTTAACGGAAGTAGAAGATTTATATCGTCCATATAAAGAAAAGAAAAAGACTAAAGCTTCAGAAGCGATTAAGAATGGGTTAGAACCTTTAGCGAAGATGATTATGGCTTTTCCAGTTACGGGGTCATTAGAAGAAATGGCGAAAAAGTTTATTAATGAGAATGTTAAAGATACTAATAGTGCGTTAGAAGGAGCAGGTTATATAATTGCCGAATGGATAAGTGATAATGCTTCATATCGTAAATGGATTAGATATAATGTTTTTAGTAATGGAATGATTAGTTCTAAAGTAAAAAAGAATGCTGAAGATCCAAATAAAGTATATGAGATGTATTATGAGTTTACTGATCGTGTTAAATATATTAAGCATTACCGTGTTTTAGCTCTAAATAGAGGTGAAAGTGAAAAGGTATTAACTGTATCAATTGACATGGATAATGACGCTATAGAGTCTTATTTAGAGGGTAAATTAATAAAGAATAAAGATTCTTTTGTTGTAGAATTAGTTAAGAATAGTATTAAAGATTCTTTAAAGAGATTAATATTACCTAGTATTGAAAGAGAAATAAGAGCAGAGTTAACAGAGAAAGCGGAGACAATTGCAATTGAAACATTTGGGACTAACTTAGAACATTTACTTTTAACGAGACCGATTAAAGGAATGACGGTATTAGGTTTTGATCCTGGGTATGTTAATGGTTGTAAGTTAGCTGTAGTTGATCCTTCTGGTAAGTATTTAGATTCAACAGTTATTAAACCTTTTATAAATGGTAGTAACCAAGATAAATATATTGAACAAAGTAAGATTATTGTGAAGAATTTAATTGAAAAGTATAAAGTAGATATAATATCTATAGGTAATGGAACTGCTTCAAGAGAATCAGAAAAGTTCTGTGCCGAATTAATTAATGATTATAAATTACCTTGTAAGTATATTATTACTTCGGAAGCAGGAGCTTCTATATATAGTGCTTCTAAATTAGCAATTGAAGAGTTTCCTGATTTAGCGGTAGAAAAAAGAAGTGCAGTATCAATAGGGCGTAGATTACAAGATCCACTATCAGAATTAGTTAAAATAGATCCTAAAAGTATTGGGGTTGGAGAATACCAATATGATGTTAATCAAAAGCAACTAGGAGAAGCTTTAGATTTTACTACATCTAAAGTAGTTAATAGTGTTGGAGTTAATATTAATACAGCTTCTAAAAGTATTTTAAAATATGTATCTGGTTTAACTAAATCAGTTATTGATAATATATATAAGTATAAAGAAGAAAAGAAGATTACTTCCCGTGAAGAAATTAAAAAAATTAAAGGGATGAGTGATAAAGTATATGAACAATCAATAGGATTTTTACGTATACCTGATGGAACTAATCCTTTAGATAAAACAGGTATTCACCCTGAAAGTTATGAAGTTACTAATAATTTACTTAAGAAATTAAACTTAGATATTAAAGATATTAATAGTGAAGAATTTAAAGAAAAATTAAAGAAACAAAATGCTTCTAAATTAGCTAGTGAATTAAAATCGGATATATATACAATTGAAGATATTATAAAAGAATTATTAAATCCAGGATTAGATCCACGTGACGAATTAGAAGCACCAATATTAAAAAGTGATGTCTTACATATTGAAGATTTAAAAGTAGGAATGGAATTACAAGGGACAGTAAGAAATGTTGCATCATTTGGGGCTTTTGTGGATATTGGTTTACATGATGATGGTTTAATACATATTTCTAAAATGAGTAAGTCTTTTGTTAAAAATCCAAATGATATATTACATGTTGGTGATATTATAACTTGTTATGTTGATAATATTGATTTAGCGAAACAAAAAGTTCAATTAACATTACTTAAAAACTAAAAAAGATATGACGTAAATATCTTTTTTTCTGGTCTTTAAAATAAATAATATATGGCAATTTGTGGTATAATAACTAACGAAAGTTTATGAAAGAAGTGTTGGCATGAATAAAATTAAAATACATCCTTTTGCGTACTTTTTTATAACGATTTTATATTTAGAATTACTAACTAAGATAGTTATTGCTAAACACTTTATAAATAGCAATCTTATTTATATGCTTATCTTTAGTTTACCATTTGTTTTGTTATTAACAGTACTTGCTAAAGCTTTTAATAAAAGAGTTAATAAAATAATTTGTTTGTTGATAGTATTTATAATAACTGTATATTTTGAAATACAATATATCTTTTTTAATTTGTTTTCAACACCTTTTTCTTTTTCGACAATTAGTTTAGCTAATCAAGCATTAGATTTTACGAATATTATTAAAGATGCAATAATATCTCATCTATTTATTTTTATTTTGTTCTTAGTACCTTTAATATTAGGTTTAATCTTTAATAAATTTTTAGATACAACGAGATATCATAAAGAAAGTATTATTACTCTTTTTATTATGTTAATAATGTCTTACTTATCAACATATATGCTTTTTATTCCTTTTAATGATGATACTAAATATGCTAAAGAACTTTATTATAATATAGATGATCAAGTATCACTGATAGATACTTTTGGGATGCTTACTTATACTAAAATAGATATTAAAAGACAGTTATTTGGGTATGAAGCTAAAATTGTTATAGAAGATGAAATACCTATTGAGGAACCTAAAGTAAATGAAGAAGAAATAGATTATGGCTTTAATAGTTTAGATATTGATTTTAGTAAGTTAACTTCTAATAATAAGATGATTAATTCATTAAATAATTATATGGCGAAACAACAAGCTAGTAATAAAACGAAGTATACTGGAATGTTTAGAGGGAAAAACTTAATCTTTATTTTAGCTGAAGGATTTAATGAAGTAGCAGTAGATAAAGAAAGAACGCCAACCCTTTATAAAATGATAAATGGGGGATTTGTTTTTAATAATTTTTATTCGCCAGTATTTTTAAGTACGACGGGGGGAGAATTTCAAGCAACGACAGGTTTAATACCTACTCAAGATATTCTTGGAACTTGGAAAAAAGAACAACCAACTATAGCTTATGCTATAGGTAATAGTTTTGGTAGGATAGGTTACCAAGTACAAAGTTATCATGATTGGACTTATACCTATTATAAGCGAAATAAAACAATGGAAACATTAGGGTTTAATAATTATACTGGTTGTGGTAATGGATTAGAAGAACGAATGAACTGTGATTGGTTGCCATTTGATTCAGAAATGGTTAATGTTACTTATGAAGATTATATGAATAGTGATAAACCATTTGCAACGTATTATGTAACGGTTAGTGGACATGCACCATATGAAGCGGGAGATAATATAGCCCAACATTATAAAGAATATATAGAAGATTTAGAGTATGATAAAAATGTTAAATATTATTTGGCAGCTCAGATGGAACTAGATAAAATGTTAGAAACATTAGTAAATAAATTAGCAGAAACAGGTAAATTGGATGATACGGTAATTGCTTTAGTAGGTGACCATTATCCTTATACATTGTCAATAGATCAAATGAATGAAGTTGCAACTTATGAAAAAGATGATATAGTAGAAGTAAATAAAAGTAATTTTATTCTTTGGAATAATAAAATAGAAAAACCAGTTGAAGTAAATAAAGTAGGTAGTCAGATAGATGTCTTACCAACATTATTAAATTTATTTGGGGTAGATTATGATTCAAGATTAATTCTTGGTAAAGATGTATTAAGTGATAGTGAAGGAATAGCAATATTCTCTAATCGAAGTTGGACGACTGATTATGGTACTTATAATGCTTCAACCAAAGAATATATAGCTAAGAAAGAATTAGAAGGTATTACAGAACAAGAATATATAAAGAGAATTAATAATAAAGTAGCGAATTACTTTAGTATAAGTAAAATGATAGTTGATACTAATTATTATACATACGTATTAGGAAGTGAGTGATTACGATGTGTGGTATAGCAGGATATGTTAGTGATAAGAAACCAACAAAAAAAGTTTTAAAAGCAATGACTGATCGTATTGAACATAGAGGACCAGATGCTGAAGGATTCTATTTAGATGATAATTGTGCTTTAGGACATCGAAGATTATCTATTATCGATTTAAGTACAGGTGATCAACCTATTTATAATGAAGATAAAAGCATTGTAATTGTTTTTAATGGGGAAATTTATAATTATCTTGAATTAAGAGAAGAATTAAAGAAAAGTAAACATAAATTTGTTACTTCTTCTGATACGGAAGTATTAGTTCATGGTTATGAAGAGTGGGGACATAGTTTAACAAAAAAACTACGTGGAATGTTTGCTTTTGCGATTTGGGACAGTAATAAAAAAGAATTGTTCTGTGCAAGAGATGGATGGGGGATTAAACCTTTCTATTATTACCAAAATGATAAAACGTTTATGTTTGCTTCAGAAATAAAAGCCTTCTTAGATCATCCTGATTTTAAAAAAGAATTTAATGAAGAAATATTATCAGCTTATTTATGTTTTAATTCAACACCAACGGAAGAAACATTCTTTAAAGGAGTTTATCGTTTAGAACCAGGGCATCAGTTAATATTAAAAGATAATAAAATAAAAATTGAGAAATTCTTTGAGTTAGAATTTAATGAAACTAATGATTCAATGGAAGATATAGTTAAAGATATAGATAAAGCAATGAGAGATTCAGTTAAACACCATGAGATTGCTGATGTAGAAGTTGGATCATTCTTGTCAAGCGGAATTGATTCTTCTTATTTAGTATCAATTGCGAGACCAGATAAAACGTATACCGTTGGTTATGATAATCCTAAGTATGATGAAATAGCTTATGCTAAAGATTTAACTAGTAAATTAGGAATAACTAATAAGGCAAAAAAAATAACTAAAGAAGAGTATATAAAAGCTTTTCCTAAGATAATGTATCATATGGATGAGCCACTTGCTGATCCTTCAGCAATAGCTTTATACTTTGTAGCAGAAATAGCTTCTAAAGATGTTAAAGTTGTATTATCGGGTGAAGGGGCAGATGAGTTATTTGGCGGCTACAACACATATAAAGAAGAAGTAGATCAAGAATGGTATATGAAGATACCTTACTTTATTAGACATGGTTTATCGATGGTAGCAGGAATATTCCCTGAAGTAAGAGGATTTAACTTTGTATGGCGTCGTGGACAAAAACTAGAAAATTATAATATCGGTTTAGGTAGAGTATTTAGAGATGAAGAAGCAATTAAAATATGTAAGAATAAGAACCAATTACATACGAAAGATATAGTTGCACCATTCTATGAAACATATAAAGATAATTCAAATATGGTTAAAAGACAAGTAATAGATTTCTATTTTTGGTTAGTTAGAGATTTCTTACATGCTGTAGATCGTAATACGATGATGTTTGGTTTAGAAGCTAGAACACCATTCTTAGATAAGGAAGTATATAAAGTAGCTAGTAAGTTACCAGTATATGCTAAAGTAAATAAAGAAACGACTAAACCAGCTTTAAGAATGGCAGCTAAAGAAGTAATACCTAATGAAGCTTATAAAAAGAAAAAATTAGGTTTTCCAGTACCACTTAGAGAGTGGATAAGAGAAGATGATTTATATAAGGAAATAAAAGATAAGTTTAATTCAGATATAGCAAATAAGTTCTTTGATGTTAAAAGAATAAATAAGCTATTAGAAAATCATAAATCTGGTAAGAAAGATTGTTATAAAAAAGTTTGGAATATATATACATTCTTAGTATGGTATGAACAATTTTTTAAAGAAGCTTAAAAGCTTCTTTTTTCATTAAAAAAAGTCGATATAAATCGACTTATTTTGTACCAAATATACGATCACCAGCATCTCCTAGACCTGGAACAATATATTTGTTTTCGTTTAGATATTCATCAATATGTGCACAATATATTTGAACATCTGGATGCTTTTCTTCGACTTTAATAATTCCTTCAGGAGCAGCTATAATACAAATGAATTTAATCTTTTTAACACCTTTACTTTTTAATAAATCAATTGCATCTAAGGCTGAACCACCAGTTGCTAACATCGGATCAAGAATAATAACTTCTCTTTCTTCAATACCTTTAGGGACTTTAAAAAAGTAGTTAACTGGTTCAAATGTTTCTTCATTACGATACATACCAATATGACCGATTTTAGCATTAGGTATTACACTAGTTACTCCTTCTAGTAAACCCATACCAGCTCTTAAAATAGGAACAAAGGCATATTTATCTTCATTTAATTTACCAGTTTTCATTTTTTTAATTGGGGTTTCGATTTCTACTTCTTCTAAAGTAGCATCTTTCATTGCTTCATAACAAAGAAACATACCAATTTCTTTGATTAATTCTCTAAATTCTTTAGTTCCAGTATTTTTATCTCTTAATATAGCTAATTTATGTTCAATTAAGGGATGATTTAATTCTATAGCTTTCATAATATTCCTCCAGTTTTATATTAATTACTTTTTAGCTTTTTTTCGTATTTGTTTTTTTAGTTGTAGTTTTAGAAGATTTAGTTTCTTTAACTACTTTTTTTGTTGTTTTTTTAGTTTTAGGTTCTTCTACTATTATTTTTTTTTCAGCGTCTTCTTCAACTTCTTCAACAGGTGAATCTGGGATTATTAAGTTTAATAAGATACCAAAGATAGCAGCAAGACTCATACCTTTAATAGGAACATTTAAGTCTCCACTAGTAATAGAAATAACAGCTCCTCCTAATCCTAAAACTAACATTGTAGATGCGATTAAAACATTTTTTGGATTTTCAAAATCAACTTTATTAGCCATTAAGACTTTAAGTCCGTTTATACCAATAAAGCCATATAATAGAAGTGATACACCACCAAGTACTGGGTTAGGTATTGAACTAACTAAAGCAGTAAATTTACCTAAGAATCCAATAACGATAGCGAATATTGCAGCAAGACCAATTACCCATACAGAGGCAACTTTAGTCATACCAACAACGGAAGTATTTTCACCATATGTTGTATTAGCAGGTCCGCCGATTAAACCGGCAACAAATGTTGCAAGACCATCACCAAGTAAAGTACGATCTAGACCTGGATCTTTAATTAAATCTTTACCAATAATATTACCTAGAGCAGTGTGGTCACCAATATGTTCACACATTGTTACTAAAGCAATAGGGGCGATAGTAATTAAAGCAGCAAAATTTAAATCATAATGAATAAATGGTAATTTGAAGGCAGGTAGACTAAAGAAGGCAGCTTCTTTAAAACCAGTGAAGTCTACTAAACCAAAACAAATAGCAACAATATAACCTGATACAATACCGACTAAGAATGGTATTACTTTTAAGAATCCTTTAGCTCTAGTCATTACTAAAGCTGTTACTAAGAATGATACTAAAGCAACAACTAAACCTTTCCACTCAAGAGCAGTTGTTCCATCAATACCAATACTTGATATAGCACTTGGTGCTAAACTGAAACCAATAACCATAATCATTGGTCCTATAATAATCGGTGGTAGTAGTTTATCTAACCAGTCTTTACCAACAAACTTGATAATAAGGGCGACGATAATGTAGATTAGACCTACAGCCATGATACCTGTCATGGCACCACCCATACCACCAACTAAGAAGGCAGCAGCGATAGGTGAGATAAAAGCAAATGAACTACCTAAGTAAACAGGTGATTTTCCTTTCGTACATAAAATATAAATAAGTGTTCCAATACCAGATGCAACTAAAGCAACGGGAATAGTTAATACTTCTTCACCAGCTGCTTGGTTAACTAAGATTGGAACAAGAATTGTAGCACCAAACATGGCAAAGACGTGTTGTATAGCTAGAACTATCCATTTACCGATACTTGGCTTTTCATCGATGTCAATTAACATTTTTTTCTTTTCCATAAAACTCCTCCTCTAATTGAATGTAGAAAGCAAAATAAAAGAAGATATCCTATAAAGGAAAATCTTCTTAATTAACAAAAATATTTAACTTTAAAAATGAAATAACAAAAGCAATGACAGAATCAGCAACACGACAAGTTCTGTTTGTAGTAAGATGTTTAATTATTTGATTTTTAACATTTAAAACTTTTGTCACTTCTCTACACCCTTTAGAAAATAATAATATAACTTAAATTAAAATGCAAGAGTTTTTTAAATTAATATAATTTATATAAATGTGGATTTTTAATATTATAAAATAAATATTGTGGATTATATATAATTGTATATTTTTAATAAAATTAATATGATATTACTAGAGGTGAATAATTATGATTAATATTAAAATCGATTCTCGTAAAATAAAACCTGGTGATACGTTTGTTGCGATACCAGGTACAACTGTTGATGGTCATGATTATGTTGAAAAAGCTTATGAACTAGGGGCAGTTAAAGCAATAGTAGAACATAAAGTAGATAGTAAAATAGAACAAGAAATAGTAGAAGATACTAATAAATGGTTGACTGATTATGTAGCTAATACTTATGCAGATGAAGTTAATGAAATGAATATAATAGGAGTTACTGGGACTAATGGTAAGACAACTACGGCTTATCTTACTTATCAGATATTAAATAAGTTAGGTAGTAAGACAGGATATATAGGTACAATAGGTTTTTATTTACCTGATGAAGATTTTATTGAATTACCTAATACAACACCTAATATATTAGATTTATATGAATTAATGTTAACAGCTAAAGAAAAGGGTTGTAAGAACGTAATGATGGAAGTTAGTTCTCATGCATTACATCAAGAAAGAGTTAAAGGAATAAATTATAAAGTAGCAGCTTTTACTAATTTAACGCAAGATCACTTAGATTATCATATAACAATGGATAATTATTTAGCAGCTAAGAAGTTAATTTTAAAGCAACTAGAAGGTCCTATGATTGTTAATATGGATGATAGTTATGGAGATAAGTGGTTAGATTATAATAACGTTAAAACATTAGGTAAAAAGGGTGATAATTATAAGATTATTTCATATAATGATACAGAACATGGTACACATATTAAGTTTAGTGTAGATGGTAAGGAATATGAAGTAGATACTAATTTAAGAAGTACATTTAATGTATATAATTATTTAACAGCTTTATCTTTAATTAATTCTTTAGGTTATGATGTAGAGGAGATTATCAAAGTAACTAAAGATGTATATCCACCTAAAGGTAGATGTGAACAAATTAAAGTTAAAGATGGAGAAGCAGTTATTGATTATGCTCATACACCTGATGCCGTAGAAAAGATTATTAATGCATTTACAGAAAATAAAAAGGGGAGAGTAATTACTTTAGTTGGTTGTGGAGGAGATAGAGATCCTAAGAAAAGACCAATTATGGGTAGAATAGCTGCAGAAAACTCTGATTATGTTATTTATACAAGTGATAATCCACGTACAGAAGATCCACAAATGATTATGAATGATATTTTAGCTGGGGTTAAAACTAATAATTTTGAAGTAGAACTTGATAGAAGAAAAGCGATAGTTAAAGCTTTAGATATGATAAAGAAAGATGATGTAGTTTTAATCCTAGGTAAAGGACATGAGGATTATCAAATAATAGGACATGAAAAAATACATCTAGATGATGCAGAAGAAGTTAGAAAATATATTAATTCTCATTAAAATAAATAAAGTCGCAAATTTTTAAACTAAAGTCCGTTTTTTAACGGATTTTAATTTTTCCTAGATTAAATGCCGCTTTTAAGAGAATAAACGGAAATAAGGTTGATAAAATAAAAGAAACAGATTTGTTAATTTGAAATTTTCCCATGACGAAAATAACAGACTAAAGTCCGTTTTTTAAACTTATTGTCGCTTTTGTTTCTATGCAAATATATGTGATTAGTAACAAATAAAGATAAACTTTATTTGCTAAAATATTTTAAAATAACCTATATGTTGTCAATGATTAAAATAAACTCACTTACGTTCGTCATTGACAACATCAAATATTTTCAAAAATAAATCTTCACCATAAACAACTTGAAAAGTTTCTTTTGGAGTATAACCATCTAAAGATTTCAAAGGAGTATTAAGTAAAATAATGTTTTTTTTAAAAACATCTTGTTTAGATAAACAACCAATTGATTTTCCTTTTGGAAAAAATTTTCTTATTTGCTTGTTGATATTTTCTACATTAGGTTTTTGATTAGATACATAAGGATCACAAAAAAATAATTTACATCTTTCTTCACCAGTAATTTTAGAAAAACAAATACCATCAATATCAGTAAAACAAGGATCTCTATCTGTTAGTATAATTGGTATCAATTCAATAAAGTTTTCAGTTCCAATTTTTTCTTCTAATTCATCAAAAAAATTTACAACTTTGCAAGAATTAGGATTAGTGATGATGTCTAATAAAGTAAAGTGGATTTCTGGTAAAATAAATGATAAAATACATTTACTATCTGTTTTAATGGCTCCTAGAAAATCTAGTTGCCATACATTAGCACGTGGGTTTTTGTGAATGTATGACAGATAGTCTAAATAGGTATGACCAGTTCTATCAATTGTGGTGTTAGAATAGTCATACTTTTTATTATGTTTTCTTTTTTTATATTTAACAGCAGAAGGCAGATCAATTCTTTTTGTAGTTAAGTATCCTTTATTAATATATCTATATAAGGTAGTAATGGATTTATCAATTTCATTGTTATTTTCAATTTTAATTTGATAAATTGATTTATTTTCGTCTGTTCCCTTTTTTATGATAAAATCTAATTTATTGAATTCTTCAGAATCAATATCGATTCCTTTTCTAGAATTAATTAGATTATAATCAGCATTATTTTGAGCTTTTTGAGCATCATATTTAAACTTAACATGATGACAATTATTAGAATATCTTAATTTGCATTTAGTGCAAACTAAAGGCCATCTATCAAGTTTGGGACAGTTTGGTTTAATATTTGGTGAATAATCAATTGGTATTCTATTTCTTCTGACTTCTCTAGAAATACTTCTAGGGTCTAGTGATAGTCTTTCACTAATTTCAATTAATTTATCATTATGGGCAATGCCAGATGATATAACTTTTCTTTGTTCCAAATTTATATGTTTCCATGTTTTCATTATAATTTCAAATCCTCCTTCATCTGCATAGAAACATGATTTATTATACTATAATCAGACTTATTTCCGTTTTTTTATTAAAAACGGACTTCCAAATGAAAATCAACATAAAATAAATAAAGTAGGCTTAAACTCTTGCAATTTAAGAAAAATCTGTTATAATTAATATTGCCTACTTAATTTTGCGGGTGTAGTTTAATGGTAGAGCTTCAGCCTTCCAAGCTGATAACGTGGGTTCGATTCCCATCACCCGCTCCAGTGACGTTTCTGTTCGAACTTTTATAGTTTGAACTTAACATATAATCAATCCGTTCGGGTTGATTTTTTTG